>JANQQF010000072.1 GCA_028285035.1 Phycisphaerae bacterium | reverse complement strand
TTATCTCCTGATGGTTTCAGCTGTTTGGGATGAAACAAACTTCAGCATTTGTTCAAGTTTACACAAATATAGCAAATTGACGCTTGATTTCCAAAAATGCGTCTCATATAATTGGCGTTATCGAAATACTTTCGCCTAAAGAGACTAGTAACCCTGCAACTCTGCACTTTCAAAGGAACTGATTATGGAAATAAACTTTACGATAAATGGTGAACCGATAACGGTTGATGTGGATGAAATGATGCCGCTGCTGTGGGTCGTACGCGATGAGTTGAACCTCAAAGGGACCAAGTATGGCTGTGGCAAGGCCATATGCGGTGCTTGTTCGCTGCATGTAGATGGCGATCTCTTTCGCTCTTGCTCCTATCCGGTGAAACAGGCTGAGGGCAAAGCGGTGACGACGCTTGAGGGATTGTCCGAAAGCGATGAGAACCTGCACCCTATCCAGCAGGCATGGATGGAGATCAATGTGCCTCAATGCGGCTACTGTCAGCCCGGCTTTATGATGGCCGCTGCCAAGCTGATTGCCGATATCCCCAATCCAACCGATGAGGATATTAAGCAGAGCATTTCTAATATCTGCCGCTGTGGTACCCATCCACGGATAATAAAAGCGATCCACCGTGCAGCAGAGCTAAATCGGGAAGGTTAGGAAAACATGGTAAGCAAAAATCAGAACACGGAAAATCAAAATAGCGAACAAGATCAGAAAACAGAAAAGAAAAGAAGGCGTGTCTTTACACGACGCAACTTTCTGATTGGAGGGGCTATCATTGTTGGTGGGTCGGCTGCTGCGCTCTATTTTGGCCGCACTCCTCTTAGGCGACAGGCTGCCCGAATTCTCGGCGAAATGGATCTTCCCCATGGAATCAGCACCTTAGAGCCAGACTTTCTCTTCGAGATGCAAGAAAATAATACCGTACTGATGCGGATGGCCAAGGTTGAGATGGGTCAGGATGTCTATACTGGGATAGCCATGCTGGCAGCGGAAGAGCTTGATGTCCAGTTAACTCAGATCAAAGTGCTGCCTAACTCGACCAGCAGCGGTGTGATCGATACATTAGGCACCGGATCCAGCGCCACGACCAGCGCCCTATACATTCCCATCCGCGAAAGCGCCGCCACCTTCCGCGAAATGCTCAAAATTGCGGCTGCCAAGCAATGGGCAGTCGATGTCTCCCAAGTCAGCACTGCGGATGGCATGGTGAGCATGGGTGGCCAGCAGATGAGCTACATCGACCTAGTCAATTCTACAACTGAATGGGAAATCCCCGAAACCCCAATGCTTAGACCAAGCTCATCCTTCAAAATCGTTGGCACCGAGCAACCGCGCATCGATCTAGAGCTCAAAGTCATGGGTGAACCGATTTTTGGGCTAGACAAAGAGCTACCTGGCCTGCTCCATGCCAACATCCTCAAATGCCCCTTCATCGAAGGCACGCTTAAAAGCATGGATGTTGCGGCCGCGGAAGCCATATCAGGCGTAGTACAAGTGGTCGAAGATGGAGATCTAGTGGCTGTGCTGGCCGAAAATCGCTACGCAGCCGAGATGGGTAAGCACGCACTTAACGCTGAGTGGGATGTTCCAAAAGTGTGGCAGCAGGCCGAACTAGAAGAGCGAACCACGGTAGGCAAAAGTTCACCAGTGAATCTGCAACGCGATGGCGATGTTGATACCCTCTTCGCTGATGGTTCTGGCACGTTGATAGAGGCTGAGTACCGATCCCCCTATGGTGCTCATGCTCACATAGAACCCAATGGGGCGATTGCCCATTTCCAGCAAGATAGCGCCCAAGGTGACAAGGTATTGATTATCACCGGCACCCAAGCACATGACGTAGTGCGCCGCGAGGTCGCAGCCGCTTTAGAGATTGACGCCGAAACTATTGAGATACAGAATAGCTTTTTGGGTGGCGCCTTTGGGCGGCGTTACAACCTCAGCCCCGCTCCTGATGCAGCACGACTTTCACGGATTGCAGGGCGTCCTGTCCATCTTTTTTGGGACAGGGAAACCGAGTTCCTCTCCGGCATCCTGCGACCGGCAACCCATAATGCCCTGCGAGCCAAATTAGACGATACGGGTGCGCTAGTCGCCATTGAACATCACGTTGCCTCCGGGGATCACGTCTTGTTCGCTTTACCCTCTCCGGTTCCGTTACAGCCTATTTTTGGGGCGGATATAATCGGCGCAGGACACGGTACGACCTTCATTTATGAAGTGGAAAACCGCAATGCCAACATCTGGCATGTCGAAAACCCTTTCCCAACAAGTATTTGGCGGGCAGTTGGCATGTTCCCCAATGGCTTTGCTGTCGAGAGCTTTATGGACGAAGTGGCTCATGCCGCCGATCAGGACCCATTTGATTTGCGGCTGGCTCATCTGCATGGCGAAGAAGAAAAGGTGCGGCGCGTGCGTGAGGCACTTCTTCGTCTGCGTGAGGAGAGCGGCTGGGATACGCCTAAAGCAGAAGGCGTTGGCCGTGGCTTGGCCGCGGTAGAAGATCGCGGCACCATCGCCGCCACTGTGATTGAAGCCAAAGTAGAGGATGGGCAGATTCGCGTGGTGAAGGCGACCTCTGCCATTGATCCAGGCATCATCATCAACCCTGAAGGCGTGCGGATGCAAGTCGAAGGCGGCGTCATGATGGGCATCAGCGCGGCACTCTATGAAGAAACCGTGGTGGTGGATGGACAGTTCTCGGCCAGCAACTACCACCAGTACCCTATGGCCCTGCTTGTGGACACCCCCGCAGAAGTCAATGTCATTTTGATGGAGGGTGCCGAAAAACCATCCGGCGTAGGCGAACCACCCATGGGCCCGATTGCGCCTGCCATTGCCAACGCAGTCTTTGATGCCACGGGGCAGCGATTGCGACAGTTGCCGCTGCAAAAGGAATTGAACAGCATAAGCTAAAAGGCAAACACAATTGAAGGAAAAGTAGAGTCATCAGAACATCATGATTACTGTAGTCTGAAATAAAAGTTATCATGGCAAGGAGTGTCCAAAATGAAACGTGATGATATGTTAATTGAAGCAGATGAACTGTTAGAGAAAATAGGTAATTCCAATCTTCGAATTTACGATGCCACCATCCTGTTTTTCAGAAAAGAGGCCGACCCGACAGCCCATGAACAATATTTGCAAGCACACATTCCAGGGGCAGCCTTTTTCAATCACGATGATTTTTCAGATGCAAGCAGCGCCTATATGTATATGGTGTTACCCAAAGAGGCATTAGCTACTCAAATCGGCAACATCGGTATCGCTCCAGACTCAGAGGTGATTTTTGATACAAGTGCCATGCTTCCCTCTGCCACCCGAGCTTGGTGGCTTCTCCATTACGCTGGACATGATAATGTCCGCGTCCTAAATGGTGGGCTTGCTGCTTGGCAAGAGGCTGGTGGTGAAATTAAACAGGGTGGGCACAAATATCCTGCCGCAGAATTTGAGGGTAACCTACGCCCAAATATGTTTGCCAGCAAAGAAGAGGTTCAAGCGGTGATGGACCATGATGCGGTATGCACCGTCAATGCCTTAACCCCTGAAATGTATGAACAGGGGCATATCAGTGGCTCGTCCTTGCTCTCTTGTAATGACTTGATGCAGGATATGACTGCATTTTTACCGGATGAATACTTAGCTACTCGCCTAAAGGAAGAAGCCCAACACAAGCGAATCATTACCTATTGTGGTGCTGGTATCGTGGCAACGGTGAATGCAATGGCTCATCTAATGGTGGGAAACAACAATGTTTCTGTCTATGATGGTTCGATGTCAGAATGGGCGGGTGAAGGATTGCCAATAACTACAGGGAGCGCATCATCCTAAATCAGGACAACCGTACTGAACAAAAATAGTAGATTAACGGATTATGCGAATTAGGCGAAGAGTTCTTTAACAGCTAATAAAGGACAACCAAGCAAGGCATTGAGATAAATGGCTAAGGTAAAAGCGGTGATAATACCAGCAATGTGTTTAACTAAGCCAACGTCAGACTTGGCCCCACAATTTTGTAGATGCATATGACCAGCCAGTTGAGAAAAGACCGTTTCAATCAATTGACGATATTGACCCAAAGCCCATCTTTCCAAGGAGGAGTTCTGGACAATCTGGTTAGAGCGACGATAGGTAATCAAAATAACCTGTTGATCTTGAGCCAGTTGATCTCGTTTTGGATCAGAGATAAAGCCTTTATCAGCCAAAGCAATGAGTTGGTAGGCTCCATCGAGTAGGTCATCAAGTAAATTTATATCGTGTGGGCGAGCACTGAACAGATCATAAGCATCTGGGATGCCTTGTGGGGTAATGCTCATCCCAACTTTGAAACCGTGATAGGTTAGGTCTTTGCTAGCGCAATAACCGCCCTCGGCTCGATCAAAACCATTGCCTTGACCCGGTCGAGACTATTTTATCGCCACCACAATCGGTAAACTGTCTAAACTCCGTAATTCTTCATAAGCAATACCCAATTGAGCCTGTAAGTGTTGGCGAAATCGTTCAATCAAGGGTAGAGCTTGACGGATGCGATACCATAAACTGTAATAGACTCGACTTAATCTGACAGATAAGAATTAACTGTAATAGACTCGACTTAATCTGACAGATAAGAATTAACTGACAGGAGAAAAAGAATGAGACGTGACTAAGGGAGGCTCAGGCTCAATCGGCTG
>JANQQF010000066.1 GCA_028285035.1 Phycisphaerae bacterium | reverse complement strand
CTACCGCTGCGATTTTTGGGATTATCTCGCTGGTGAAGTTGTCGTAAAATAGCAGTGCCTTGCAAACCCGGCAGCAGCACAACTTAGGCGTTAGGCCGCTAGCAGACTGGATATCAATGGATAATCACTCCTATTCAGAGCAGAATGAACGCAGCTATCGAAACCCACAATCTAGCAAAACAATACAGTGAGGTCACGGCTGTAGCTGGATTATCATTGCGAGTAACCCGCGGTGAAATCTACGCCTTCTTGGGTCTCAATGGCGCGGGCAAGTCAACCACAATTCGGATGCTGCTGGGCATGGTCAAGCCGACAGCGGGCGAAGCGCAAGTCCTCGGCACCCGAATTCGTTTTGGTGAGAGAAAACCGTGGGTTTCAGTCGGGTATTTAGTTGAAAGCCCGCACGCCTATCCAGAACTGACTGTGCGTGAAAACCTGGAAGTGATGCGCCGTCTGCGTCCGGGCACCAAGCGGCAAGCGGTGGATCAGGTCATTGACCGCCTGGGATTAACTCCTTATGCAGATCGGCGTGCTAGAACCCTATCCCTGGGCAATGTGCAACGGCTGGGGCTGGCTAAATCGCTCTTGCACCAACCCGAACTCCTCATTCTTGATGAACCGGCAAACGGGCTGGATCCGGCAGGTATTGTCGAAATTCGTAACCTGCTCCGCCAACTTGCCCGCGAACAGGGCGTGACGGTGTTCATGTCCAGTCACATTCTTGGCGAAGTGTCTCGGCTGGCCCATCGCATCGGCATCATCCACCAAGGTTATTTGCTGCAAGAACTTGATGCCGCTGATCTGCAACGTAATCGGCAGCGGTGGCTTGTGATTCGGACACGTAATTGTGAAGCGGCGCATGCTGTCCTTGTTAGCGCCGGTTTCAGCGCCGAACTTAGCGCCGATGACCGCATTGAAGTGAAGGATGATGTCGCCCTAGAGCGTCCCGACGAGCTTGCCACTCGCTTGGTCAAAGCCGGACATCCGCCAATGATGCTCAACATCGAACAAGAAGAGTTGGAGCCTTACTTTTTGCGGCTCGTCGGTCTGGGTGCGGAGACCCCAAAGTGAGCAACATCTCTGAAGCCATTTGGGTCGAACTGCTCAAAGCGCATCGTTCCAAGATGCCATTATTGACGGTTTTAGCATTTTCGCTGGCCCCATTCGCCGGTGGTTTTTTCATGATCGTCATGAAAGATCCCAACCTGGCTCGTCGCCTGGGCATCATCAGTGCCAAAGCGCAGATCATGGCTGGCACTGCTGATTGGCCGACTTATCTGGGCTTACTGACGCAAGCCATTGCAGTTGGCGGTATCATCCTGTTTAGTTTCATCAGCAGTTGGGTCTTCGGACGAGAATATTCGGATCAGACCATCAAAGACCTGCTGGCCTTGCCAACCCCACGGTTTGTGATCGTGTTGGCCAAGTTTATTGTGGTCACGCTGTGGTCAGCCGGGTTGACGGGGGTCATCTATCTGATTGGTCTGGGTGTCGGGACAGCGATGACTCTGCCCTCCACTTCAGCCGAGATATTATGGCAAAACACAACCACCCTAGCGATGACCGCCGGTTTGACGATGGCCCTTGCTCCGCCTATTGCTTTCTTTGCCAGTGCGGGGCGTGGTTATTTGCCCCCGATGGGGGCAGCGATAGTAGCGGTGATACTGGCTCAAATCATCGCTGCGACGGGTTGGGGGGAATATTTCCCGTGGTCGATACCAGCTTTATATGCAGGTGTGGCTGGGCCAGAGTACGCCCAACTTGGAATAGTCAGCTATGTTATTGTGATTTTTACAGGTCTGATAGGTATGTTCGGCACATTCGTCTGGTGGGAATGGGCAGATCAAGCGTACTAACAGGCAGCCTAACAAGGCCATTTGAGCCGACCGATAGAGCACGGTTTTTCGGCGTTAGACTTGTCATAAGGTGGTCATCACAGCTCGGTCGGCTCAATGGCGGCGTTGGGGGTGTCGGTGGAGTTAGCTCGTTTTTTAGAATTGAAATAGATGTTTGGTAAGGAAGAACAAATATGATGGTAAATCAGGCTATTCGAACGCCTTTTGGTATCAACGTTTTTGGCTCAACTTTAATTCGCACTGCCCCTGATATCGCTTCTCTAGATTTTGCAGTATCTCATTTAGCTAAACACCCGAAAGAAGCATTTGCTCAAACACGAATATTGGCCCAGCAAGTACGTACCTATTTGGCACAAACGCACGTACCTGATGTAAACGCTTCCCATATTTCTCTGAGTGAAAAGCGTAAGTATATCAGTGGGGAAGACCGTTTTGAAGGCTATATTGCCAAAGTTGCCTTTAATGTTCTGCTTCGGGATTTAGACCAAGTTGAAGAAATTTTATCTGGGATTGTCGATGCGGGTGTTAATGAAATTAATTCGGTCACATTTCAAACCAGTCGATTAAAAGAAGTGAGAAAAGAAGCCCGTCAAAAAGCAGTCATTGCGGCACGTGAGAAAGCCGAAATATATTGTGAGACAGCGAATGTAACTTTAAGCCAGGTATTGCACATAGAGGATGTCAATCCTGATAGCTTAAGAGGATATGAAGGTCATGTTATGAGTGAATTAGACCCTGATGATGGAGGGCCATTACAAGCCATTGATCCAGGCAGTATCGTCGTTAGAGCCGCAGTAATGGTTGCATTTGAAATCACCTCGATCACACCATAGGTGCAAGAGGCCGCAAATTCAGGAAATGTAAGTATGGGCAGTCAACAAATGTATTTAAGGACATATATTCCATCCCCTCCATTAAACAAATATATCGCATTATTTACCTACTATAAACAATACAATCCTGACTATTCGGCCACAAGAATTTTGCCTGATGGCAGTGTTGAACTCCTCATTCTCTTGGATGATATTCAACGCGTTTTTTACAAAAGTAAACATAACACCTTTACTTATCAAAAAGCGATAATTTGTGGCGTCCAACAAGAATACATTTATGCTGACGCCACCGGCTACAGTTTATTTGCAATCAAATTTAAGGCCGGAGGGAGTTATCCGTTTCTGCATCTGCCCTTACTTGAACTTAACAATTTGTTTATCGAGGCGGAACAGGTCTTAGGTTACCCGATTGTTTTGTTGCGAGAACAACTGTTAGAGCTAAGTGAGCCACAAGCTATGTTTTTACTGGTCGAACAGTTTTTGATGGATCGCTTAGCCTATTCTCAGCAACAGCAACACACGGTTGAGGTAGCTGTTTCTCACCTCAACCAGAGCAATCGATCAAGCAGTCTTAGACAAATGGCTGAAAACTTGGGATATTCCCAGAAACAGTTTATTCATATCTTCAAACAGCATGTTGGGGTCAGCCCCAAATATTATCAAAGAATTGCCCGATTTAACCAGGTATTGAGAGAAGTTGACCAGCGACGAAACCTAGATTGGTCTCAAATTAGTTATGTGTGTGGCTATTATGATCAGGCCCATCTTATCAATGACTTCAAGTTTTTTTCTGGGATGGGACCTCAAAATTACCTAGCCCAGAAAGGTGAGTTTCCTAACTTTATTCCGATTTATCAAAAGAGGTAAATTTTTTCCAAGCATATTTGACCCAAAAGTCATATACTGAATTTTATCCATAAATTTACTTTTATCTTTAACAAAGGCAGGTCAAAGATGCGAATATTGAAATATTATGTTGCTATGTCATTAGATGGGTTCATTGCCCACGCTGATGGCTCATTTGATGGATTTCTGTGGAATGATGAAGTTGTAGCTGATTTCTTTGAGTCCTTTAACTGGTTTGACACCGTTTTGATGGGACGAAAAACCTATGAAGTTGGGCTAAAGGAAGGGAAAACTAGCCCCTATCCGATGATGAAACAATACGTTTTTTCGCGGACAATGACAGAAAGCCCAGATGAAAAGGTTGAGTTAGTTTCAGAAAAAGGGGTTGAGGTAGTGCAGATATTGAAGCAAAAACCAGGGAAGGCGATTTGGTTATGTGGCGGAAGTGAATTAGCTTCGACGCTATTTGCAGAAAATCTGATTGATGAGATTATTCTCAAAGTTAATCCAGTTCTATTTGGGGCCGGGATACCGCTTTTCTCTAAAAAGGTCGAGCTAACACACCTGGAACTTACCAATAGTAAGCTTTACAGCAACGGTACAGCGTTACTATTTTACGTGGTGAAGACATAAACCTTACAAAGCAAAGCTACTTTTTTACGGGATATAGAAAGTGTAATGTACCTAACAACCCGTTTTAGGCGACCCAGTCAATGTGGTCAGGGAACGCCAAGCCTTGCGGGAAACAGCCCATCTCTATGGGTCGCCTAAACGGGAGTGGTGAGCAAGGCCACGACGTGACTCCAATCTCGGTCCAGCGTTGCACACCAACGTGGGCTCGCACATCATTCGCGCCCACGTTGGGAGTCCCTCACCCCGTCAAATACCCCAAGGCTTGACTCTCCTCAGCATTCATCACTACCCGAAGAAAACGACCATTACTTACAGTAGGAACATCAACGACTTTGATGTAGTCAACATACTCGCTGTCATCAGGCAAGAGGTTAGCTAATTGATTAGGGGTATCCGTAAGATATGAGGTCTTGAAGGTAATATTGGCTTCATCGGGGTAAAGTGAAAGTGGATAAATGTTGCTCTCGACCAAATCTTGGAAAAAATGGGTGCCGTGGGAGACTTCGGGGGTTTGCCCATTATGAGCCACAGCGATTTCGATGAGCATCCGAGCATTGTAAATATCGGCGTAGCTCACCTTCACCCCCAAATCGATATTTGAACTCCCCCACCGACCTGGTCCCATCAAAATAAAGGTCTCGTTTTCCAATCGTTTATTGAGTCGGCCAATAATCCGGGCAATTTCCATTTGAACCGTCGCACTAGGGGCCTGATTGTAATACGCAGGGTCAACATAGACGATATACTTCACCCCTTCAACAATCCCCTGCGGCACTAGGTGGGTGGCTGTGAAGAGTTTGTCTGCCTCAGCCACCTCGGGGATGGTGACATCGGCAGCCCATTCTCGTTTACTCAAAGGGCGGCATTGCAAAAGCACAAGTTTTAACTCAGGCTTGGGGTAGCTTGGGGTTAAATCAACGGTAAATTCGATGTCTACCGGACGTTTATAGTGACGCTCCAATTTTTTGAGGATGGCTTTCATTAGCTTCACAAAATCAGTTTGCTTGAGGAGATTGTCAAAGGTCAAGACCATATCCTCAGGCGCAATTTGCTTGCCTAGCGATGAGATTGGCTTAACGTAGTTTCCCTGCTCGATTGACACTAGGTATTGAATGCCTGGAAAATCGCTTGAGAGTAACTTTACCGCAGAAACAGTTCTATATTCATTATTCTCAAGATCAAGCACATCCACCATATGCTGGGAGTAGCGAACAATATCGGTAGCCTTACTCTCGGGGCGGAGTTGGGGGTGGCTCAAGCCGATCATCCGTGGGTAATCCCGGTCCACCCGATCCACGGCCCGGCTGCCTAAGCCATAAACGAGCCTCAGAAAGCCATCTTCTGGTCGAATCTTCTTGTTCCAAATGAAGGGGTTTCGACTAAAGCCCACGCCAGCAATTGATGGGAAGAAATAGCGACCGTGTTTTTCGCCCTCCACCGTTTGGATCAAAATGGCCATTCGTTCATCATAATCGATCAGACCTTGGATCTGACGATAGAACAAGGCATCTGGCCTAAGGACACTGGCATAAATCAGCTTGATGGCTAACAGCAAAGCCTCAAGATTTTCCTCCAAGGTTCCCTGGTTGGGCAAAAAGAAGCTATCATATTTCCCGGCGAAGGCACTACCAAAGTTATCCTCAAGCAAACTAGAGGAGCGTACAATAATCGGCACTTGGCCAATTTGCACCAGTAATGCCCGCAATCGGTCAACAATGTCATCCGGAAAACGTCCTTGCGCAAAAGCATCGGAGATGTTGGTGTACTCCTTAGCAATTTCCTCACGAGAGCGATATTTCTGTCCGATAAATTTCTCAAATTTGTTAGCCGCCTTGAACTCGTAGTAAACATCACTCCCTAAAAAGTAGGTTTCGGGTAATCGTACCTGCGTTTGAAAATCAAATTCGTCTTCCGGTTCTGGCTGTTGCAAAATCTTGTAGGCCAGAAACATTCCCGCTGATTTTCCCCCAATTTTCCCGCGACCAATCCGGTGTTGTCTCACTTCCTTGAGGTCAAAAACGGTCATAAATCTACGAGCGATCCGAATAAATTCGAGCTGATCGCTCACCAACCCCTTCAACAACACCACCACAATTTCGTGAAGATGATGTTTAACACTTTCATACATTTCATCCGAATAGCTGGCATATCGCTCGGCTTGAGCAAACAACATATCCCACGGGGCTAAGGAGGGGTTGAAGGTCAAGATTTGCTGTTCCGAAGCAGCGGATTCACCATAGCTGTTCTCACGCACGGTCTCAGCAACAAGCTCCTCAAACCGTCTGTAGGGCAGGTTGTAGGCAAAGTAAAAATCGGTCAGGTGGGCGCGAATGCGGCCCACTCGAATATTCCAAACAGCCTCCGACTCCTGACTCAGCGGGTCGGTCAACCCTTCGGTCCGCTGGGTGGCAATGGCCTTACGCTCGACCTCCTCCTCAAACAACGTCGGCAACACAATCCCTTTGGAAAATAACTCATTCCGCATTCGGGTCCGAATCTTCTCGGCCAAAATTGGATAGTTACTTAGCGTCAAGGTCAAACGTAAAATTTTCGAATCAGGAATTGATGCGGTTGCCATACTAAACTCCAATGAAATAAGGAGTCAGAAAGTGCACTTTCTGACTCCTTATCGTTTTATCACCTATAATCGTAAATCAAAAATCCAAAATCGTAAATCCAACTCAGTGTCCATTCCGCAAATAATCAACCTGCCAGCCATCTTCATCGTAGTCAGCCAAACACTGATCCACCATCCCCCGATACCGGTCCGCATCACCCTTCACCTTAGCCCAATTGAGCGTGTCAAGATAATGCTGCTCCTGATTCCCGGCATAGTTCCGCTCGTAAAGACCGTGCCGCCCTGCGAACTCAGAGTAGAGGGCATCCCACACCAGCTTGAATAGTTTGATACGTTCGGGGCCAGTCAGGCCTGTGCCACGATAATATTGATCCAGAAGCGGCTGTAATTCGGCGGTTTTCAAATCTTTTACGCTGGAGATGGTGTAGATCGGTGCCCCAGCCAGCACAGTCTCAAAGATTTCTCGAACACGATTCCAGGAACGGGTGGTGTAGACTCGTGAGGCGGCGGCAGTTTGAATACGCGGCACAACCGAGCCACCCATATGAGGTTCGGGATCGTAAACCATCGCTGTAGTCAACGACCAGATTAATTCTCGCATCGAAATCAATTCGCCAATGGCGGCTTGAACGCCACGAAACTGCGAGGTCCCCGAGGCATCCGTACCTTTCATCAGCAAACCCGCACAAAATTCCAGCTTGGTGGCCAAACGGACCGCCGATTGTAAATTGAATCGATTGAAGAAGCCCGATTTTGAATAGAAGCCCTTGGTCTTCTCCACATCCCTATAAATGAGCACGTTCTCCCACGGAATGAAGGCGTTATCAAAGACCAGTACTGCGTCATTCTCATCAAATCGACTAGCCAATGGCGCATCAAAGGGGCTAATCGCATTCCTTTCATAAGAGGGACGGGTAATCATCTTCAAGCCAGGTGCATCCATCTCGATTAGAAAGACAAGGGCCATATCCTCATCACGCCCCTTTTCCATCCGAGCCGCAGTGCCGCTATTCACCGCCACAAAGGTCGCGTGGGTCAGGGCTGAGCCTGTGGCCACCATCTTGGCTCCACTCACATAAATCCCTTTATCATCATCCTTGTCGACCGACAAGTAGACATCACGCACATCTACCCGTGCTCTATGTCGATCCATGGGTGGATCAATCAGCACGTGGTTGATAAATAAACATTGGGCGGCACACCTTTTGTACCATTCTAACGCATTCCCTCCGTGGGGATCATAGAAATCGTAGCTCTCAAGCAATTGGGCCATAAAGGCCGCCTTGTAATCGGGCGTACGGCCCATCCACCCATACGACATTCGTTGCCAGATGGCGATGGCTTCGCGGGCTTCAGCCAGTTCCTGCGCACTGTAACTTGGTGTAAAAAATTTGTGGGTAGTGATAC
The DNA here is from genome assembly GCA_028285035.1 of Phycisphaerae bacterium. The sequence goes on along the minus strand of JANQQF010000066.1, from coordinate 15,797 downwards.
CCAGTTTATCAACCCGAGTCAATTTGTCCTTCTGCTCATCATCGTGCATTGCATCATACAGTTGGGCCACACTAAGAGCTGAATTTCGAAAGGCCGGATGGGCTGTGATATCCTTGATTTTCTCACCCTCAAACCAAATCTCCCGGCCATCTCGCATAGTTTCCAGAAACTGCTCCCCAGTCAAAATATTGTTCACTGCTTGATTGTCATTTTTTGTCGAGATGGGTGCTTCAATCATTTTTGATCCTCTCTAAATAATAGTAGCACAGGCTTCTAGCCTGTCCGCTCACAGGCAAGGATGCCTATGTCACCAATTTTTATCGTTTCGTCATCTTCCGCAGCAACACGAGCAACTGACTTCGCTCATCAGGGGTCAACCCTGTCTCTTCAATAAACAGCTCTTCTGCCTCAAACGCCATGCGGCGAACCTCATCTAAAATCGCTAAACCTGCTTCAGTCACCGCCACAGTATGTTGGCGACGGTCTCGCAATGAAGGTTGTCGTTGCACATAGCCTCGTTTGGTCAGCACATCAAGCACATTGACCAAAACAGTCGGTGTTGTGCCAATATGTTTTGCAATTTCTTTTTGAGAAATATGGGGGTTCTTGGAGATAAATTCGATGGCCACATATTGTTTTGGGGTCAATTTCAGCGGCTCAAGCACTTTGATACAGATTTGGGTGGCCCGAAGGTGAGCCAGCCCCAGCAAGTGACCGCTCAATTGGGGGAAGTAGCTATAGTCAATTTGGGGATCAACAGATTGCCCATTTGTGTGAACATTCATCTCTGACAGCGCCACAATTTACTCCATCATTGGATAATGCAAATCAATATAGTTTATTATATAAACGATTTATTTTAAGGCAAATCTCCCTTCATATATTTCTACAATCAGGTATTTCAGAGGATTTCTCTATTTCCCTCCATAGACCAAACTTCAAGCCGTAGGCCTTGGTTGTGTTTGGGTAAAAATAAAAAACGCGACAAGGAAGGTGCAGGTCATGGAAGCCGTACCACCAAGGATAATAAGCCAAAGATAACTTTGATCCAGAATATCGACCAGAATCACAATACGATCTTGCAACACAGGCTCTTGAGAGAGGAGATGAAGTAAAAGAAGGATCAAGCCTGCCATTCCGGCGGCGAATAGACTGATGGCATAATCAAACCAATGCAACCGAAAACGAGGCAGGGTATCGCACTGCTGAATTTGTTCCAAAATAGATACATCTAATTTATGCGGGGAAGTGATCAGCGGATAACTTTGTAAGGCTTCATCTACAATTTGATAAGCAGATAACTCATCCTGATCGTTGGTTTTCATTATTTACTCCTCAAAATAACGTAAGGCTTGACGTAGTTGAGCACGTGCTCGAAATATCCCAGTTTTAACCGTTCCCAACGGTACACCCAAAACCTCTGCAATCTCATTGTAAGACAACCCACTGTGGTATCGTAACGAGATCAGCAAACGGTAGCTTTCCGGGAGTTGATCGATTTGTTGATGCAGAAACATTTGCTGTTCTTTTGTAGCAACTTGGTGAGCTGGATCGGTAAAGGTTTCATCAGGAATATCATCAAGCATCTCTTGCCCCAACGCAGTTAACTCGCGTCGCAAATGGGGCAGCCGATTGTAACAAAGATTGGTCACAATCCGATAGAGCCACGTCTGAAATTTAGCCTGCTGACGAAAATGGGGCAAGGCCCGCCAGACTCGGACAAATGCCTCCTGAGTTAAATCTTCAGCTTCCTGCGGATGGTTTAGCGTGCGTATCGCCAGGTTGTAAACAAACGCTTGATACTTCTCGACAAGCTCAGCAAAGGCCGTCATATCCCCCGCTTGAGCCTGTCGAATTAGTTCCGCTTCAGTGTTTCCCATCGCCCTCACCTTGTGTATGTAATTAGACCAATGTTGGGCAAAAAGGTTTCATTTCTATCAAACTTTAAAGAGATGAAACATTTTTCGGGTTAGATGGTCTAACTCAATACAACAGGTCATCAAAATTTTAATTAAATTATGGAGGATTTAGGCAAATGAATGACTTTTTCGAAATGGTGATCCCAGCCGGGGTGATTATCGGTATCTTCTTTATGATTTTTAGCTTCGCCGCCTTTATGCGTTACCTACGATACAAAGAGACCATTGCTTTAGCTGAGAAAGGATTACTTCACCCAAAGCACGCGGGTGGAACAAATGGACGGGATACGCTACGTTGGGGAATTATCATCACTGCGGTCGGTATGGCCCTAACGCTTGGCATATGCTCTATCGCCCTATTCACAGAGACTCCCGAAATTTTAATCGTGGTAACACTAATAGGTCTGGTTCCTATGTTCTTTGGAATTGGGCTCATCATTATTCACCGGATTGCCCATCAGAACCAAGGAGAAGATTAATCGATGAATGATTTTATGGAAGTATTTGTTCCTTGTATGACAATCTTATCGATTGTATTTATGGCTTTTAGCTTTGTTGTCTTCACCCGTATGTTGCATTATAAAGAGAAGATAGTAATCGCCAACTATGCAGCAAAGCCACATTCAGAAATGAGTTTAGGTTTGAAGGTGAGGCCAACCGTGTCCCAGGTTGATCTCCCAAATGTGATGAACACCAACCAGACAGGTATTGAGATTGACAGCTCAAAATATAGCAAAACCGAGCCATTAGTCAATAAGGCCCTTGAGTATGAAACCCAAATCAAACGGCTGGTCGATCAAAGACCCACTCAATCGTCCAATACAGAGCTTGAGCATATCATCCAGCAGGTAGGAGATTGGGTCACCGCCATTCAAAATTTAGCCCAACAAATTGAGACATTGCAGCAAGACCCTCTAATCCAACAGGATATTGAAGTCATCCCCCAAATGATCCAACGTCTTGAAACACAACTCCAAGAAAATGAAGTAGATGTGGGGCAAGCTGAAACCATCCAAATGCTGGAGAATTATCACAAATACCAAGCTGCGCTGAGTCAGCTTGATGTGATGGCACAAAAAGCAGAAATTCAGATTAAAAGTACCCTCTCCGCCTTGGGCACCATCTATTCTCAACTTCTGGTCGGTCAATCTGCCCATCATATTGCCGATTACAGTTCATTGGCTGTCGAAATCAACGAAGAAGTTCATCGGTTGCAAGATCATTTAGAGGCTTTGCAGGAGGTAAAATTGAGACAGTTGTAATGAAAAAATTTGGAGTCCATCCCAAATAAGTTGTGGGATGGACTCCAAATTTGAGGTTATATTACTGACTATATCCAGGTCAGTCCTCCTCGAACAAAATCCCCTCACCATTCAGCTCAATCTCAATCTGGCTGAGATAGCTATCACGCATCGCGGCGTGTAGGAAGCAGGTGCGTTCCCCCATACTGACCGTTTTTTCGGCCACCTCATCTGACTCATCAGCCTCAATAAACACTCGGGTGTCAAAAGGCAGCGCCTGAGCCACATCGCCTGTCACGTAAGTGTTGTCTTGAATGATTTTGTAGGTTTTCATCGCTTGCTTGGTGATGTGAGCATAGCGACCAATTTGAGTCATATAGCAAAAGCCAACCCCGGCGGAGAAGTAGGCCAAGGGGGGCGGGGCAGTTGCCGTCGCGGGGTCGTTCGCTTGGGCGGTGCCGTCAAGATCGGCCTCACACAAAAAGCGGAAGTTGCTCCCAATCGGGCTGGTCACTTGGGCCGTTGCTTCCATCAAATTCCCTTCAATCCATCTCGCTGCTCCTCGAACCCGCAAGGTTCGTTTCTGCTCGGCCTTCAAGCTGCTGGAGGCCCCACCTTCCACCCCTTCAATCACGTCGGCGGCGTCCAACTTCACAATCAAGTCATTGCTATAGGCGGAGGCAGTGTCGGGGTGACTACCCACGAAAATAGTGTCAGGGTCTTTGGTATCGCTAGCGGGTGAGGGTGGTAAATCGGCCAAGGCGAGGGGGGTGTCATTGAAATCAAGGGAAAATGAATTGATCAAAACATCCCGCATCAAGGCGTGGGCGGGGGAACTTTGCTCGGCCAACCGCACAATCTCGGCGATAGTTTCGGAGGGAGCATCCGATTCGATTTTCAGGCGCACCTCCACAGGCTTTGCCCCCCCAATCATCGTCCCTCTCAGCGCTGACCCGTTCATTGTGTAATAGTTATCCTGCTCTAAGGAAAGAGCCGTCAAAGTCACATTTTGGGCTTTGGCGTGGCGCAAAATCTCGGTCAAGATTGAGAATTGCATTCCCGCAGAGAAAAAGCCAAGGGGAAAGGGGGCCAAATCGGTGCCGTTGAGGTATGGCCCCTCATCACACACCATCCGCCAATTCTGCTGCCCGGTCTCGGTCGTGAAGGCAACCACTGCCTCCTTCTGCATTCCTTCCAACGCCCGAACATACGCCCGTACGGTGGTCTGCTGACCCGTCTGATTTTCCTCTCTGGCTGGGGACGAAGCCAGATCATTGGCTACCTTAAACACCAAAGGATAACCCGTTTCTTCAATACTCGGCATAATACAAAGCCTCCTTGCTTCTCATAAACTTTAAATCGTATTTTGGAAGCGTGATTATAACAGAAAAACCATACAGAATAAAACCTTCGTGCCCATCTATTGCTACATTCTAGCCTCTCCCTCTCCCGAGTTTGGAAGAGGAGGCTAGGGGGTGAGGACTGTGGTCAAGAGAGCCAAAATCAAGGGCTAAAAATAAACATAAACTTGACAAAATTTATTATTAATCTAGAATACCAGTGTAGGTAACAAGAAGTAATAAAAAAATTAACCTTGGTTAATAATAGGTCATGAAACGCAAGAATTTGCGTCTAATGGATAGACACAATTGGAGGTGTAACCATGATTTGGGAAGTTCTAATTGCATCAACAATAACCGCAATTTTTACAGGATTAGGGGCACTCCCCTTCCTTTTTGTAAAAGATATTAATGAAAAATGGGTTAGCCTCGGGAATGCAATTGCAGCGGGTCTAATGCTCGGCGCGAGTATCGGTTTAATCATCGAGGGGATTGAGTTCAGCGCAACTCGCTTGGTGATTGGGGTGGTCTTGGGCTTGGTCTTGATTGTTCTTGCGCGACACCTGCTCAGCGACCACGCCGAGCTAGATGTTGAGGCAATGACGACAAAAGCGGACCTACGAAAGATGCTGATGATTGTGGGTATCATGACGGCCCACTCATTTGCGGAAGGGGTGGGGGTTGGGGTCGCCTATGGTGATGGGCAAACCTTTGGAACCTTCATCACCACCGCGATTGCCATTCACAACATCCCAGAGGGGTTAGCCATCAGTTTGATTCTCATTCCACGCGGTGTATCCGTATGGAAAGCTGGCGGGTGGAGCGTCTTCTCCAGTTTACCTCAGCCGATTATGGCCGTACTAGCCTTCTTGTTTGTCCTCGTTTTCCGTCCCTTCTTGCCCATCGGCTTGGGCTTGGCGGCTGGCGCAATGATCTGGATGGTCTTCCGCGAACTGTTACCAGAGGCAATGGAAGGGATCTCACGTCAGGCGGTAACTGCTGCGATTAGTATCGCAACAATCGCGATGATTGGCTTCCAATTTGCCATTGGCTAAAGAGAATATGACAGTTTAATAGAACTGCTGTACAATCACGGCAGTAATTTAGTAGGAAGTTTGGCGAACGGCCAGCTTCCTACTTTTCTTTTTTGCGAGAGGAAAATGTCAATGGCCACAGTCACAATGCCTCGCCACACCAGCAACTATCGCTGGGTTATGCTAATCCTGTGTATGTTCAGTTCACTCTTAGTCATTGCCTTACCGATGATGTCGCTCCCTGTATTGTTTGATCAAATTGCCCGCGAACTTAATCTAACCTTGGTACAAGTTGGTTGGGTATGGGGCATCAGCTCGTTGACCGGAATGTTTATCGGCTTGATTGGTGGCGTACTGGGTGATCGCTTTGGCACGCGACGGGTTCTAGCCATTGCGTGCATTATGATTGGCGTGTTTGGAGCAACTCGTGGGCTGGCTGTCGATTTCGTTTCTTTTATGATCACTAGTTTTATGATGGGCTTGTTCGCTCCCTTTGTGGGTGTCAATTTGCACAAAGTGGCGGGTGAGTGGTTTAGCCGCCGTCAGTTGGGATTAGCCAATGGGGTAATTTCGGCGGGCTTCGCCTCCGGCTTTCTCCTCGGCTCATTACTCGGGGCCAGTGTCTTAGCCCCCGCCCTAGGCGGTTGGCGACCAACCATGTACTTCTTTGGCGCCATCTCTATCATCATCGGGGTCATCTGGTTTATTGTTGCGCCGAGGGATACAAATGATGATCAGACCACTGCTATTCCTCTTACCAAGGGTCTTCCCCTAGTGATTCAATTACCAAGCATCTGGCTGATCGCTTTTGGAAAATTATTTTTATGGAGTGGCTTACGCGGGTTTTGGGGATATTTACCACTGTATCTACGCGAACTCAATTGGACACCAAACTGGGCCGACTCCGCTCTCGCCATCTTCTTTGCTTTCAGCCTTGTTGGCTCAATACCAATATCAATGCTCTCAGATCGCTGGGGAGTACGCAAGCCGTTTTTAATCCTAGCCCCACTCCTCATTGGCGGTGCAATCACTGTCATGGGTGTTGCTGATGGCTGGGTGGTTATCGCGATTGTGATGATTGGTGGCATCATGTTTGATGCCTTCATGGGTATCTCGATCACTGCGGCGACAGAGATCAAAAATGTCGGTCCAGCCCTCGCTGGCACAGCAATTGGCTTCATCTTCCTCGTTCAGGAAATCGGTGGCTTCCTCTCCCCACCCCTCGGTAATTACCTCGCTGAAGCATTTGGTCCAAATACCCCCTTCTTCTTTTGGGGCAGTTTGGCCTTGCTATCCATTGTTTTCTTCTATTTATTTCAGCCCAATCCTATGACCACCGAATAAAGAAACAATCTTTCAATTAGGTCACCCTAAGTCAAAATTCAATATTGACTAAAGCTATCTTATTTTGTAATATAGGTTTATAAATAAATTAACCTTGGTTAAAAATCAAGTTTCTAAAATGAAGGAAGGTGCTATCGTGAACTTAACAAAACATTGGATTGACCCAAAATTGTGTGTAATGTGTGATGCTTGTCGACCCGCTTGCCCCCGCAATGCCATTAGTGTGGCGGAAGTTGAGCCAACTTATATTGTTGATGCGGATGCTTGTAACAACTGCCAAAACATGTCAGCCGTTCGCTGTATCCCACAGTGCCCTGTTGACGCGATTTTGGCCCCATCCGCAAACTAAGTCTTATTTTTCGTGAACTCAAAAAGCCGTTTGGCGTCAGACCAAACGGCTTTTTTTATTGTACGCAAGATCAAAGGGACTAAATCGCCAAGAAGACGGTGGCCATTTGCTTGGCCCGCATATATTCCTCGCTACGGCGCATCGCCTTAGTCAAATCATCATAAACTCGCCAACCACAGGCCCCAATAAATTCCAAGGGAAGCAGATTCATAAACCCTAATACATCTCTAGTTGGATAGCCCAACGCCAAGCCAATTTCGTGGGGGATTTCACCAGAGGCACGCCAGCGGCGGCCCACTTCGGCCAAAAATGTAATGGGGTGCCGAGTTGCAGCATACCCTAATCGCCCCCGCCATAAATAATTGGGGATTTCATCTAGGGCCGCTTGGACCCGTTCGGGGCGATAGAAAATGATCTTTACCGAGTATTGTGACTGGCTGAGCAACATTTGGCAGCATCCCCACCGTCTAGCCAGCTGGGCGGTATGTTTTATGCGCTGCCCAATGCTTAAACCAAATTGGCCGTGGGGCATCGTCAGCAGTTCTCCCGATTTATCGGCAAACAGCACGCTGGCCACCTGAATAAAGAGCCATTTTGTAAATTCTGTCTCTGCTGTAGAAATATGAGCGACTTCTTCTTTCCAAGAATGGAACTGAGGGTCAAGTTGATTAATCCAGATTGTTGCTTGATTCATGATGTATGCTAACTTTCTCCGCTAGGGTATAATCTAGAGCCACACTTTTCCCCTCGACGTCGACAACAAATGGGCCGTTGTGTGGGGCAATATCAGTCACTGTAATTTTGGTGCCGGGCACGACACCACGGTCAACTAAATAACTTAACTCTGATGGGTTCTCATCACTCACTGCCTGAATAATCGCGCTTTGGCCAATGGTAATGCTTGACAAGGGGGCAAACACTTCGGTCGAAATCTGCCCCTCGCCATTTGGAATGGCGTGGCCGTGCGGGTCGGTGCGGGGAAAATCCAGCATCGCTTCCAAAGCGTTGGCCAAGCGGTCAGAAATGGCGTGCTCTAATTGACAGGCCTCTTTATGCACCTCATCCAGTCGATAGCCTGCCATCTTGACCAAAAAGGTCTCAATGAGGCGATGTTTTCGCAGTAAGTTCAGCGCCACCTGTTGCCCTTTCTCGGTCAACGTCGCGCCCACTCGCCATTCGTATTTCAGATACCCACGTTGGTCTAACCGCTTTAGCTGTTCGGTCACACTGGGCAGACTAACCTTAAGATGGGTCGCAATCTCTTTGGTCGATGCGGTCGAGGCCTGTTCTGTTAGCCGATAAACCGTCACTAAATACATCTCATTTGACTCGCTCAACGGTTTTTCGGACAATGTGAGAACTCCCCCCTCCTCAATAGCAATAGCCGTAGATTATCGTACTCTACGGTTCAAGCCAATAGCCTGACGTTAAGCCTAATTCTTTGATGAGTAAACCCTACACTTACCCACTCCTCAATCTCAATCTAACCTGTGTTAATTTCAAAGTTTTGTCTAGAAAAAAAGAAGTTTGTGCGTTCTTCGTTCTCAGGATTAACAAAGAGCTATTGATTGCATGATGAAAGTGGGTTACCCTTTCACAGAAAATTTAAGTTAGAGGAGCAATTTATGTGTCAGCATATTGTAACACTGGCCCACAGCAATGACTACCGTCAAATTGGCCGTTGTGAGCACGGAACCATTCACTTGAATTGGGATTGGGCCACGATTTATTTGGATGATGAGATTTTCGGGGACCTGATTGAAGCTTTAGACAAAGCGGTCCTCTTACATGAACCAAGTCGGGTCCAACACAAGCACTGCCACGTTTTTTTCAAAAAGAAGGGGTATTTTCAGGTGTGGATACGTAATATGTCCATCAACCTCTCCTCAGCCGACTTTATGATTTTTGCCGAGCTAGCCCGAACGGCCTACTCAGAGTTACCGCTGGTCAACAACATGCACCCCGTTGACAACTCGCTCCGTGACGTCAACTTGGCCCAAGAACGAACCGCCCGGGCTTCAACGAACAATCGATTTTCGTTGAACTAGTTCCTTTTTGAACAACCCAAAACTTCTCCCTGGTTGTTATAGTAAAAGTGCGTTCGCCAGAATTTGCCGAACGCACTTTTCATTTCCTCAAAAGTTAACCCTGTTTAAGTTAATTTGGTAACCCTTACTTACTAATCTTCATCACCTGATATACCTACCAGATTAACTGTAACATCATCCTAATTCAAAACAGCTTCAATTTTCTCCTTAACCCAAAGCTATTGAAACAGCCCAAAATGTACGGTATTCTCCGCCAAGGTGAGTTTCTGAATCAGACAGCCTCATATGTTGAGGCTATTTTTTTGATCCCCATTCCCTACCTAGCTTATGGAGAAAACGACGATGGCAAAAATACCGATCTTTTATGGGAGTACTACGGGAAATACTGAAGCCGCTGCTCAATTTATGAAGGAGCAATTTGATGAGTTTCAAGCCGATTTAGTCGAGTTGATTGATGTGGCGGAGCTGGATGATTTATCTCAACTGGGCGAGCACAACAAAATCATCATTGGCTGTCCCACCTGGAATGTCGGTGAGCTACAGTCTGACTGGGATATGTTGTTTGAGAAGTTGGATGATGTTGACTTGAAGGGCAAGCAAGTGGCGATGTTTGGCACGGGCGACCAGATGGGCTATGCCTTCAACTTTCAGGATGCCCTCGGCATCATTGGAGAAAAGGTGGAGGAGCAAGGAGGTCAACTGGTGGGTTTTTGGCCGACGGATGAGTATGAATTTGATGAATCTCTCGCGGTTCGTAATGGCCACTTTATGGGGCTGGCCCTTGATGATGACAACGAATCTGATTTAACCGAGGAGCGGGTTCAGACTTGGGTTAAACAGTTGATCAAAGAATTTAATTTGGAGGCAAATTAAGATGCCAAAAATCGGCTTGTTTTATGGCTCATCCACCGGCAACACGGAGTATGCAGCCCAGGAAATCAAAGGTCGCTTTGATGCGATTGAAGAAGATATGGTGGTCTTACACAATATCACCGATGGGGTGGCCAAGATGGCAGACTATCAGTACCTCATCTTTGGTTGCCCCACTTGGGATATTGGGGAGCTACAAGAGGATTGGGATGACCAATTCTCTGATTTTGAAGAGGTCAACTTTGCGGGCAAGACTGTGGCTCTCTTTGGCTATGGCGACTCTCGGGGTTACCCCGACTCATTTATCGATGCCGTCGGCACCATTGGTAAAGTGGTTCTAGCTAACGGGGGCAACCTCGTCGGCACTTGGCACCCAGACAACTACGAATTTGACGACTCCCGCGCCCTGTTTGAGGAAGGGTTTAAGGATAGCGGCTTTATGGGGCTGCCCTTAGATGAGGAAAATCAATCGGATTGGACTGAAGTTCGGCTCGATGCCTGGACAATGCTCCTCCAAAGAGAATTTGGATTTTAGGATATTACAATGAAATACAATGGACCAAAGGTAAAAGTGTCACGCGCCTTGGGCGTGCCCCTGACCCCCAAAGCGGCCAAGATTATGGAGAAGAAGTCTTATCCGCCGGGGCAACACGGCCGTATTCAACGCTTCAAGCGTAAGGAATCTGACTTCAAACGTCAACTGGTCGAAAAGCAGCGACTTCGGGCTCAATACAACATCCACGAACGCCAAATGCGAAACTACTTCCGCAAGGCCTCCCGGCAATATGGCAACACCCCAGACAACTTGGTCCAGATGCTGGAAAGTCGGCTCGATGCCGTGGTCTACCGCGCCGGCTTGGCCCGGACCATCTATGCGGCCCGTCAATATGTATCCCACGGTCATATCGAGGTCAATGGCAAGCGAGTGAATATCGCCTCCTATGCTGTCAAACCGAATGATGTGGTTGCGGTGCGAGCCAAAAGCCAGAAAATCCCGTGCTTTACTGAGGCTCTGGAAACAACCGGAGAGCCGCCTGATTATCTGACCCGCAACAAAAAACAGATGTCTACCACCCTGGTTTACCTACCCAAGCGAGAGGAAGTCCCCGTCATCTGCGAGGTCTCCTTAGTCATTGAGTATTACTCTCGCCGATAGACTTAGATCTACCAATACAACGCAATTTGATGGGCTGGTAAAAGTTAACCCCATTTAAATTTATTTGGTAACCCTTGCCTATCAATTGTGTTTACCCTACACATTGGCGAAATTAACTATTCAATAGTCTTCATTAAACCTACCTTGCAATTTTCCCTTAACCAAAAGCTATTGATACAACGCAAAATCTCAAGTATTCTCGGCCAAGTGAGTTACAAGGCTAGGAGGGCGTTATGATTAGGATTCATCAAGAAAAACCAAGGCCCATTTTTATTGTCGAGTGGCTAGATAAACTGACAGAGAAAGATGTTGAGACCTACATCCGTCGCTACACCACCATTCTCAAGCGAAATCAAGCCTACGTGATGATTATTGATCTGACTGGATCAAAAAAAGAAAGCCCAATCGATCGTAAACGCATTTTAAAGAAACAACGAGAGTGGCTCGTTGAAAATGAGGCGCTCTTAAATGATAAGTGCTTGGGCAAGGCCTACATTGCTGACACGCTGGCCAGCCAAGCGGCCCAACGGGCCAGAATACGGATCAACCCGACCCCCTATCCATCGGTTGTCTTTTCAAAGCAAGCGGATGCCTTAGCTTGGGCATCCAGCCGATTGGCCAAATGACAGGAATCTAATTTGGGAGAGCGATTAAATTGACCCAGATGACCTCGGCATCTGTTAATCGAACACGTTTAATTGGTCCGGCCGCCTTTCTTTTTACGGGGCTGTTGATTAGTTTAGCCCTGCTACTCCTCGGTTTGGCCGTTAGCATTACCTTGGGTGCTGCCGAAATTACCGTTGGTACGGTGTTCCAAGCCTTATTTCAATATGACGAGACCTTGTTTGACCACCTGATCATTCGCACGGTTCGCCTGCCGAGGGTGCTGGCTGGGGTACTGATTGGGGTCGGTTTGGCCGTAGCAGGGGCGATCATGCAAGGCTTGACAGGTAATCCGTTAGCCTCACCCAGCATTTTGGGCATTAATGCAGGTGCCTCCTTCGCCGTTGTGTTGGGAGTTTATTTACTCGGTGCGCCGCCCCTGATCATTTATGGCATTCTGGCCATTGTTGGGGCCGCCATCGCCGCCGTGGTCGTTTACACCCTTGGCTCGATTGGCCGAGGCGGGGCAACCCCTGTCAAGCTCACCTTGGCTGGTGTCATCTTTGCCGCCTTCACCACCGCTTTCACCACCGCCATCTTAGTTCTCGACCAAAACACTTTTGACCAAATCCGCTTTTGGACCGTCGGCTCCCTGGCTGGCCGCGATTGGGAGATCATCAACTGGCTTTCACCCTTCATCTTTGTCGGCCTCATCGGCAGCCTACTCATCAGCCGCCAGATTACAACCATCAGTTTGGGGCAAGATGTGGCCAAAGGATTAGGCCAAAATACCGCCCTCATCAAAGCCCTTGCCGCAGTAATGGTCATTCTTTTGGCGGGTGGCTCGGTGGCAATTGCGGGACCCGTTGGCTTTGTCGGTTTAGTCATCCCCCATATCGTACGAACCATCTGCGGCGTTGATTACCGTTGGATCATCCCTTACGGAGCCGTGGCCGGTGCCATTTTGGTGACGTTAGCCGATGCGCTAGGCCGGATTGCCCTCCGCCCCCAAGAAATACCCATCGGGATGATGCTGGCGTTTGTGGGCGCACCTTTTTTTATTTATCTGGCCCGCTGGAAGATACGATGACACTAATAATTAATTGATTAATGGGTGAATTGTTGAACGATTAATGACTCTCCATACTAACCTCATTGATTATTCAGCAATTAATCAGTTCAACAATTAATTATTCGATTTTGCATTTATTATGATAAACGAAATGGAATTAAGGCAGTGAAAAACACCTCCTTTCCCCGACCCACCTGGCTCGTTATTCGACCAACCTGGCTACCATTATCTCTGAGAATAGATCGTCGCGCTCCACTCGCCATCCTAATGTTGGGGCTGGGCCTCCTGTTGGCGGTGGTGATGAGCGTCAGTTATGGCGAGTACAACATTGCTCCCCTGGACGTGGTGCGAGCAGTCATCGGCCTTGAAACAGACGACTCAAACCACGAATTGGTGGTTCGCACCTTTCGCCTGCCCCGTATTGTACTGGCGTTGATGATTGGCATGGCCTTGGCGGCGTCGGGGGCAATCATTCAGGGCATCACCCGGAATGATTTGGCTGATCCAGGCTTACTCGGCATTAACGCCGGGGCGGGGGTAGTCGTCGTGGGCTACATCCTTTTCGCGGAGTCCCCATCGTCCACCCTACTGCCGTGGTTGGCTTTTGCTGGTGCCCTTGGGGCCTCAGCCATCATCTACGGCCTATCCTGGAGCGATGGCAGTAGCTCCCTACGCCTGATTTTGATTGGGGTCGGCTTGGCCTCATTTGGCGGATCTTTGATCAGCTTTTTCTTGACCCGGCTCGAAGTCACTGAGGCCCAACAAGCCTATGTCTGGTTAACCGGTAGCGTCTACGGCAGTACCTGGGGCGAGGTCCGTATGGTCTTGGGGTGGCTCGCAGTGCTCATCCCGATCACCATTTTCTCCGCCCGCCAGCTTAACACACTTGGTTTGGGCGATGATTTAGCTAAGGGCTTGGGGATGCAAGTTGAGGTACAGCGCCTATTTTTGATTGCCTTGAGTTCGGCCCTAGCGGCCATCACGGTCACGGTTGCTGGGACGATTGGCTTTGTCGGCTTTGTCTCACCCCACATCGCCCGCCGTCTCGTGGGACCATCGCACGAGGGCTTGCTGCTTGGCACGGTATTAACGGGTGCCCTGTTGATGGTGGTTTCCGATTTGGCCTCACGCTGGATCATCTCACCTAGCGAACTTCCCATCGGCGTGACCACCGCCATCATCGGTGCCCCCTATTTTGCGTATTTGTTGTATCAGAAAGGACGGTGAGTCAGTAGTTGGTAATTATTTTTCCTCGTGCCCAAACTCTAATTTGAGCACGATTTTGGACAGGAAACTCTGTTTCGTAAGGTTGCAAACATAGTTTGTTGGCAGGATCTGCCCTAAACTCTGTTTAGGACGGAGACTAAACCGACTACCAACGACTGATTACTGAAAAACATGGATGGATTAAACACAGCGAATTTATCGCTCGGCTATGACAAAGAACCAATTATCAATCAACTCAGCACGACCATCAAGGCTGGAGAAATCACCGCTTTGGTTGGGCCAAACGGGTGTGGCAAATCGACCTTGTTGCGGGGGTTGGCGCGGCTATTGCGCCCCCAAACGGGCGAGGTCTTGCTTGATAGTAAAGCCATACATCAGATGCCGACCAAAGAACTGGCAAAACAGCTTGGCATTTTACCACAGAGTCCGACTGCCCCCGAAGGATTGACCGTATTTGAATTGGTTGCTCAAGGCCGCTACCCACATCAAGGCTTTTTTCAGCAGTGGTCGGCGGAAGATGAGACGATTTCCCGTGAGGCGATTTCCATCACCAATATGGTTGAGTTTGCCGATCGCCCACTCGACACGCTCTCCGGTGGTCAACGGCAGCGGGCTTGGATTGCGATGGCCTTGGCTCAAAGCACGCCCATTCTGCTGCTGGATGAACCGACGACCTATCTCGACATCGGTTATCAGCTTGAGGTCATGGAGCTGATCGAAAAGCTCAATCGCGAACGCCAGATGACGATTTTGCTGGTCCTGCATGATCTCAATCAAGCGGCCCGCTACAGCAACCGAATGATTGTACTGAAAGATGGGCAGGTTGTGGCTGATGGATCGCCTACGGATGTTCTTACCATCAATTTAATCGCCGATGTTTTTCAGGTGCAGGCCAATATCGTCACCGACCCGAGTAGTGGCTCGCCTGTCTGCTTGCCCTATCAAACGATACACCCTCCCCTTGAGCCATCTCACGTCGAAGAGAATTCATTACATGTCAAGTCAGTTCTGGCACCAGCCGAGTGAGACGATGGGGTTAACAATGCGGTTATTCCTCTTTGGAGAGAGGCTATTATGAAATTTCAAAAGACCCGAAAAAGTTTTTGGGAGATACGCACCAACCTACAATGCCCAGTGGTGGGGACCTGCCTAACTTTGGCCGAGCAAAAGAAAATTCTCAAAAAATCAGGGGTGTCCATTTTTGGCCTCACCGATTACCAAATTCACCAGGCCTTGGTGCATAGTGGGCAGGGGGAAGGCCCCGTCTCGCGTCGCATCCAACGAGTCCTGGAGAATAAATACAAGCGTCAAATTGCCGAGTTGGGGGACTGTGATGAAGAGGCCTTCATGGCCCATTGGAAGAAAGGGCTTCAACGCGGCGAACTCGATGACCTGCTCTGGATTGGGTCCACCAGTCTAAATCTCTCACCTGGGGCACTCACCGACATGTTTGGCGATTACCACATGCACAGCCACGGTCAGGGGATGATCATTCGGCAGCAGCTCCAGCAGGTTGACACCCTGAAGAAACAAAACAAAACCTTGAGCGAAAAGGTTAAACAAATCGGCACCCAAAAACGAGAGGCAACCCAGA
>JANQQF010000052.1 GCA_028285035.1 Phycisphaerae bacterium | reverse complement strand
ATTCGTGACGGTGAAGGTCACATCCTGCGTATCACTCAGTACGGGCGTCCCATCGTCTGTTACGACAAAGGTGATGGTGTACTCGGCTGGCCCTTGCGTGTCCTCCGGCGTCCAGCTAAACAGCCCGCTGCTTTCATCAAGCGCCGCACCCGTCGGAGCATTGATCATTGTGTAGCTCAAGCCATTGGCTGGATAATCGCCATCCGTGGCCACGACCGTCAGACTGAACGGTTGTGTTTTTGGCAGGGTCTGCGCCGCAATTGCCTCCAGTACAGGCGCTTGGTTCACTTCTGTCACGTTGACCATTGCCACCATTGTATCTGTCAAGCCTGTGGTGTCGGTCACCAACAGGCCGACGACATAAGCGGCTGGGCCTTGGGCTTCTGTCGGCGTCCAACTGAACTCACCGGTACTACTGTCGATACTCATTCCCGTCGAGGCATTGGATAAGCCATACGTCAAGGTGTCATTCTCGGGGTCAACGGCTGAGACCGTGAAGTTTAAGGTCTCGGTTTCATTGACCTGTTGGATCGCCACGGCATCAAAGACGGGCGCCCCCGGATCTTCATTGACCGTGATTTCTATGGTTTGACTGTCCGTCAAAGTGCCATCAGACACAATTATCGTCGCATTGTACACGCCTGGACCATCATCTTCGTTGGTGACCCATGTGAAGTCACCATCGCTTTCGATGCTGGCCGTCGCTGGGGCATCGCTCAAGCTAAAGGTTAGCGTTTGAGCCGGTATATCGCTGTCATTGGCTGTCGCTGTAAAACTGACCGTTTCACCCTCAGTCACAGTTTGATCAGCGATGGGATCGAGGACCGGTGGGGTGCTTTGAATGAGGTTGATCACCTTTGCGCCAGCGGCTAAGTGGGTGCCATCCTCATCCGTCAGATCAACCGTAATCGTCCGTGATACTTCAAACGTGGTGTAGGTATGGTCGATGCTACCGCCATTCAAGGCAGAGAAACAGGTTTCGCTATCGCCATCGCCCCAGTTAACGGTACAGGCTGTAACCGTATCGTCGCCTGGATCAACCACGTCGCCAAGATTTAGGGTGTACAGATTACCCACTTGGACCTCGTTATCACCGGTAATGGCGATGGTCGGGGCCACATTTACGACCGTTAGGGTGAAGGTGATGAACTGAGATGACTCACCACCGCCCCATTCGAGCGGAAACCCGTCTAAGGCATATTCGACCACAACATCAAACGTTTCCAAGCCGTCCGTCGCAGTGTAGTTCCAGGTCCACGTGGTATCGGGTGGGTTACTCCAGGGATCATATTCGGCCACGGCCCCGGGCCCGTCAGCCAACCAGATGAATGGTTCACATGTTCCGATACAAACAGCATCACCAGTATTGCTAATAACCTCACCTTCTTTCACAGTTAGGGTGGGAAATTTTACATTAAACTTGGTGCCCTTGATCGCACTGGTCATACTAAAGGTGTTATCACTCGGATCAACCTCATTGCCTTCCGCAGAGTCGACCTCAACTGTGTTGGTGATGTCCACGTCGCCATCAAGTTCTCCCGCGATCAAGACGGGGAAAGGCACATCAATACGTTCGCCCGCAGTCAACACACCTGCATTATAGACACAGGTACTGCCAGCAAAGCGATCAGGCAAACAGTTCCACGAGGCAAATGGGTTCAGGTAGGTTTCATTCGGCACCGTCTCGGTAATCATCACCGTCGCCGCCTGATTACCCGTATTGCTGATGGAGATGGTGTAGTTGATATCACCTTCTGAACTCTGTAGCCCGCCGTTGTCGGTCTTGGTGACAACCAGATCAACGGTGGTGCCAGTCAACGGTGTAATAACCGTTTCGCTATTGTTGGCCAAGGTCTCTTCAACATTAGCCGTGGCGATGGTCATTGTATTTGAGACATCGGCTGCCCCTATTGAGATTTTATCAGCCACATTCAAGGTGGCCGTTACGGTTCGACTTTCATCAACAGCGAGTGTACCGACCGAATAAGTACAGACACTATCGGTCTTGGTATCTGGTACACAGCTCCAAGCCGGATGGCTCAGGCTAGTATTGAAACTGGTATCTGTTGGCACCGTCATCGTAATCGTCGCATCATCAACCGCACTGAGACTGGCATTGGTGTAGGTGGCCGTATAGGTAATCTGGTCTCCCGGCACAACTGAGCTAACATCAGCTTCGGCTGTCAACTCAAGATCATACGAGTTGTATACCCCAGTCCATAGATCACCGATGTAACGCGTGTTGCCCTGCGAATCCGTGGCCTTTAGGTCAATCTTATAAAGTTCACCTGCCACTAAGGTTGGCACTGACACCGACCACTTGGCGAAGTTCTGTTCACTGGTCGGCAGGCTCGCAGTGATCCACGTGCCCTCATCCTGCCCAATGTCTCGCTCGTCATAGCTACGGAAACGCACCTCGACATCAGTGATGGTGCTGTTGAGTGGGTTAGCCATATAGTAGATTTCATCCGCACTAGGCGCACCGCTGTAAATGGTCACTTCATCAAGCAAACCGTTGAATAGCTGTCCATTTGAGGGGTAGTCCCCGCCAATATAAACAGTTTGAGTTGGCAACAGATTGCGGGGTGTGCCGATTTTCACCTCATCCAACACCCCATCGATATAGAGACGTCCGGTCCCATCTGCCTCTCGAACCACGGCCACATGGTGCCACTGCCCATCATTCACAGTCTGGTCGGATTGGATTTGCCAGCCAAAACCATCATCACCATAGCTCCACCAGTAGGCGTGTCCACTGGAGATGATCATAAACTGGTGCTGACCATTGCTAATTGGGTCGGTGTCGCGCTGCTGGAGGATCACCTGGTTGCTGCCGCTGTGGCTGGTTTTTATCCAGGCTGAGATCGCAAAGGCGTCTGTCCCAGAGATCGCGGGGGTTGTTCCCAGCGTCAGAATATCATCCACCCCATCAAAACTGGCTGCCGAGCCATATCGACCAGCCTCACCAGCCGTCGGACAACTGGCGTTAACACAAGTGGCCAAGATTTGCCCTGGCGAGCCATCGATAAACTCGGTGGCCCCGCTTATTTCTTCAAAGTGCATTACTGTCTGTTGTTCGGTCAGACCGTAGCCAATGTCACTGGCCGTGCCACCGATTGAGGTTGTTCCAGCATCAAGGATGTACTGGTCGGTGACGACGTCAGCAATCGGGCCGATTTCATCAAGCAGAATTGTCCCGTTCTCCAGCCCATTGTCGAAAACATTGCCAACGTTATCAGCCACATTCGCCTGCACCGTAAATTGGCCATACGGTATGACCGGGAATGGGTAGGCCGTACTCCAGACAGGTACTGGGAGTATAATATTCCCAATTTTGTCCGTAATATCTGCCGCTATTGATCCTGAAACACTGTTGCCATTTCGATCCTTAACATCAACCGTCATTGTCTTGTGAGCCAAACCACTCCTAGGGGTTGACGGATCCTTCACCGTTCCGATCAGAGAGAGTTCTTTATTTTGGCCATTGTAGTTACTGCCAGTCAGGGTTGAACGGGGTGAGGTATTATCGACATCAATCAGCTTCGTTTGGGTTGTGGTGTATCCAGCCCCATCGGTCGCCGTGACTTTGACTGTGTAACGTCCTGACTGATCCGGGGCGAAGTTGTAGAACCAGGCCGATGAATTTGCTTCATCACTGAGCGTCGCCGCTTGCGTGGAGACACCACTTTGTGGATCCGTAATCTCGACCGAAACAGATTGCAGCCCAGAGTCCCCATCGTAGGCGACGAGACTGAGCATTCGCGTTTGTTGATCAAGGAACATGGGCGAGTCGCCAACATCAACCTGTGGGGCCGCCGCATCAATCTTAATTTGCTGATGCACCGTTGTATCAAACCAGGACGATTGATAATCGTAAAGGTCTTTAATGGCTTCGGCATTGAGTGCCCCAAAGTAGATGGCAATCTCATCAAGGCTACCTTCAAACCCGGTGTAGGCATTCACTTCGCCACCAATTTTAACGGGCTGATTATTGTTCCAACAGGGGGCACCCGTATAAGCCGTGGTCCCTTGCAGCGTCCCGTTGATATAAACTTTTGACTCCCACCCATCAAAGGTCATCATCACGTGGTTCCACTGATCTTTGTTCAGTTCCCCCGTGCTATCCGCAGAGACATAGGTGTCACAGTCATTCTCGTGTTGCAAACTGTAATGGACGTTCATACTATTGGGGGCGATGAACAAGCCATAGTTTCGATTATCACCGTTGCTGTCTTGTTTCACAATCAACGGTTGGTAATCGTTCTTTTCCTGTGTTGGCTTAACCCATAGCCCGATGCTGTATAGGTGTAAATTCAAGGTCGTATGATTGATGGTCAACATATCATTGCCGTCAAACACAGGAGCCTCACGCATTTGGCCGCGACTACCGGCCACAGGACAACCATCACCCGAACAGGTGGCGGTCACCTCACGGTAGCCATCGCTGCTATAGCTGGTGATATTTTGCACCACATTTTCAAGCCCCTCATCCAAGTGGAGGCTCGTACGCGGTGCCTGTTCCATATAATCTCGAATTTCATATTCACCCAACGCATACTCGGCAATCACAACATTGTCAATCATTCCAATGAACGTTTGACTGCCGCCATTACCGTTATAAGCCCGACCGATCCAGGTTCTACCTTGATTCGCTGGCAACGTTACGCCAGTTTTAGTTTGAACAAGTCCCCCATTCCGATAGATGGCCATCTCGCCGATAAAGTTATTGTTCTCATCTACTTCTTGGTAGCGGAAGGCAATGTGATTCCATTTTGAGGTGTCGTGCGAGGAGCCAGGATACAGCGTACGATCTGATCCCCAGAAGTCCATATAGGGGCGTGAGTCAATCACACCCATCAGAAAGCCATTATTGGTACCATCCGCTTCAGCCCCAAAGATAGCCCCATATCCTTTAACCCAGGCCATTGCGGTAAAATCACCACTACCATACCCCATTTCAGACGCATTCTCTGACAGTTCGATATAGTCATTGCCATCGAAGCGCACACCTTGGTTGTCGATACTGGGCAGGCCGCTTTCAGGACAGTTACTCCCTGAGCAGGTCCCAGTCACGCTGTTGGTTGAGCTATTCTCAAAGAAGCTCTGTCCAGTCCGGCCATTAAAGTCGAACTTAACGTTTGTTCCTTGATAGAGGTCTTCAGCGTCAGCTTCGGTGAAGCCGTAGTTGTAGATGCGGAATTCATCGATCCAGCCTGCAAATGTATTTGGATAATGACGCCAATCATTATTAAGTGAAGCGTACCCAATCGTAAAGCCATCGACGGTTTCGAAGCTGGTGCTGGTAGAACAGGGTACGGAGACAACCTCCTGCCCGTTTTTGTAGATGCTTAAGGTGCTGCTGCCATCATAGGCAACGACGGCGTGCGTCCAGCGATTGACGGGGTTGATGAAGATAACACCTGTTTGAGAGTAGTCAGTTGGCTCAAACAGGAAATCGGCGGCGATGGCGGTGGTACAACCGCCCACCTTCGCTTTAAGGTGACGCCCTTGCCCGGTGGTCCATATCCGTACCTGGCCCCCATCACCGCTACGGGCCGACATTGGCGGCGTGTTGTTGTAGGGTTCGCCCGCGTTTTCCCGGTCGGGCATCGTCAGGAGTGCTTCTTGAGTTCCACCATTAGGGCCAGTATAGCCATACGGACGCTGTGAAGGATGGAGCCACATCGCAATACTGAAGGCATTGTCATTTTCGCCAGGCGTGGTTCCAGCCATCTCCAACTGATGAGGGAAGTGTAGATAGTTGTCGGTGCTTGCATCGTAGTATTCGACATTCGGGGGCGGAAAATCAGCATCCTCAAGCCCAATGGTTCGTTTCAAATGGATACTATCACCCACCACGCCTGTAAAAATATCGGGGCTGGGGGCGAACTGTTCATTGTTTGCCGTGTTTGTGTTTCGCAGAAAATGCCGACGTTGGGCCGTGGGATGACAGGCAAATTCTCGTTGCGAGATGGAGTCGGTAAAGCCACAGTAGCTGCCATTCCCCTGAACAACACCATCATCTAGCGTTACATGTGCGACCAAACCACCATAGACCTCAAAGATATCTTCTTTTGTTAGTTCAACATTATGTAGGGCAATGCGGTCCATCTCACCCTGGAATTGATACCCGATGCCGGTCACACTGCTCTGAGGCGTAGTGCTCCCCATAGTTGTTGATGTAGCCGAGCGGATACTGTTAACAAAGATATTAACGGTGCCATTGTTATACGTCACAACGACATAGTTCCACTGGTTAAGCGTTAACGCGGCTGTTGACACCAGACTCCGACTATTATCGACAATCACTTTGACCTTGCCATCATTTGTCTGCTCAATTCGGAAGTCACCAACGTCACCATATATCTCACCGCCTCGTGCCGTCGGTTTGACCCAGGCTGATATACTAAAGATCGGTAGATCAACTTCAGGGTCGTGGCCACGAGAAATCACATCACTCCCGTCGAATGTAATTGTCCCACCGTTTGTTGTAGGACAATTGTCTAAATTATCGTAACAAACAAAGTCCTTGCGGGCCGAGGTGGCATCGAGGAAGGCGGTGTCAGTGGTTGTGCCATCAAAGGGCAGCACAAAGACTTCATTCACCGCCGAGGTTTCAATCAAGGCCCCGGCTCGTACCACCAAATCCTGGGTGGTTGAGGTGTTGACGTTAGGGGCCGTGACCTGTCCGGTCAATTCAGCCTTAACCTTTGGATAAATCGCATTGATCACTTGCTGATCGTCGAGGTTGTCTACCGGGAACTCGGCTTCAAGCAAACCATAAGCCACCCGATTGTCAAGCTCGTTTTTAACCGTAGCGGTGTAGCCGATGGTGCTGCCCGGTTTGTAGATAGATGAGGTTGCTCGCGCATCAAGGGTGAGGACGTTCTTGATCGAGGGCAACGCCGGATGATAGCCATAAACCCGTTCCAAATTATCCAAAATCGTATCTTGATCGGAGTCGGTCTCAAATGGGTCGGCAGAAACACCTGTTTGCAAACTTTGATTGCCGTTGTAATCATAAACAATGGTCCAGCCCCCACTCCAGGTAGAGTTGTCCGCCTGATAGGGGTGCAAGGCATTGGAGTGGAAGAACTCCTCACCGTCGGTCAGACCATCGCCATCCGTATCTTGCACATCGGGGCGGGTGCGGTAAAGGGCCTCCCAGTAATCTTTCAAGCCGTCACCATCGCTATCCTGGGTCTCTGGGTTAAACCCAGCTGTATTCATTTCCCAGAAGTCCGAAAGCCCGTCTGCATCTGTATCCCAAGTGGTATCATCGGGGTCAATCAGGCCACTGCCTCTAACCAGTAGACCATCCCCGTCCACATCAAGCTGGGGGTGAGCAGACAGGATGAAATTGGGGAAGCCATTAACCGTTGTCGGCAACACATCATAGGTAAACAAGTTACCGATAAGGGTATCATTGGCTCCATTGAATTGTCTTGTCTCATCACAGGTGGCCTTTTCATCCGCCCCAATAAAGCCCCAACATTCAATCGTCGCCAAGCTATAGGCCTCATTGAGGTAAACGCGAGGATAGCTGTTCACCCCTTCACTTAAAACCACCTGATCGTTGAGGTCGAACCGGGCGGTGTCCCCCTGCCAGCTTGTGCCGTTGAGACCCAGATTATCACCCGCATTTGGGGCGGGGTTCCCATTGATACTGTAAACAAAGGTCGATGTTTTGCCAATATCCTTCAACCGCTCCCGATCCAACTTGGTTGTACCGGGCTTCAAATAGCTGGTTTTGATAATCACCCGTTCGGGATTTGCCAAACTGATGGTGTTTGAAATTGTCGCGCTGATTTCCAGCGCATTGCCAGCCACAAAACCAACCGTATCGGTATTTTTCAAGAGGCGGCCTATGCCAAACTCGATTTCAAGCCGATCCTCATTATTGACATCATAGGGCGTGAAGTAATCGTAGATGAGATAGGACACGCCCAAGGCAATTGCCCCGCTAAAGCCGCCACACACCCACTTGCGGACATCAGAATTAGGGTCAACCCCGGCTAATTCACAAATGAGGCCGATCCCCGCATCAATCGCGGCAAATATACCAACCAGGATCGCCCCAACCACCGTTAGGGAGATCGCCGCCGTGATGACGGCCACAACGAACTGCCCAATTGACTCTGAAATCAATAAGTTGGATTGAATGGAGCCAAGTTCGATCCCATCCAGTAGGTGCGTGGCAATGAGAAAACCAAAGACCACAACCGTCTCAACAACGAAGCCCATCACGGCCCCAACTGCAACCACCTTTTTGATGGCAATCATCTGCTTGGTTATCGCTGTTTTGTAAACCTGGCCAAATTTCGTAGTACTCAAACTCTTAAGTCTGGCCAAATTCTCCAACTTACTATAGGCCCCGATTGTGCCAAAAACCTCAGAGCCAAACGTAGCACCGGTAGCTACGAGCAGAGCCGTTCGTTTTAGATTTTCATCCTTTATCAGAAACTCACTGCCCAAGGCCAGTCCAACAGAGGCAACGCTCAATGTTGTGCCACCGCGTTTAACCCACTTTCCATAGGTCGGCGTAGTCTTGGAAAAATTGTTGAGTTTTTTATAGACTTTCTTGGCAACCCACTCCACACCCGCTCCGACCAGGGTCCCGCCCGACTCAGCAATAATGGTGCCCAGCAAGGCATCACCAAAGGAGGCACTCTCCAACAGGAAGCTCCGCAATTGTGTTGCCTCAAAGTTACTGTTGGCAACCACCTCCCCATTGACCTTCAGCGTGATCTCTGACTCGATGAGCGCGGCTAATAGGTCGACCATATCAGCGGCAACCAGAACAACCGGATCCTGGCCATTCAGGGCAAAGTCAGCATCGTTAACAATATCTGTGCCCACAATTTCCCCATCAATCTCGACAAGGTCGGCCAGACCACGATAATAGGTGAGGTAGTAAATCTGAAGAAACAGGATCGCCCCATCTCTAGCCGCAGCCTCATTACTAATCTCATCTCCACCCACAATTGTGTTGAGATCATTGAGGGTCAAATCTGTCTGGAGGGCTGGCTCCAACTCATCAATCGCATAATCGATGGCATCATAGGCATTCCACTTCGCACTGCCGCGTTGATACGGAGTCCAATTAATGTTAGCGTAGGTATTCAGCAGGGCTGTTGAAAGATCGACGCTGATGGCCGTTCCATTGATCGTGACCAAATCAGTTTCTTCCAGAATGGCTGAACGCAGCATATCCTCACGAGCAAAAAGCAAGTTGACCACATCACCAACCGCTGCGCCGCTATAGGCCGTGTTCAACAGGTCAGGCACAGTGGTTTGTAGATTGCTCAGGGCCGTCGGGAGGTCGGCAGCACTACCATCTTTAACGATAAGTTTATCATTGGGAATATCCCACAACTTTGCATCACCCGTATTATAGGGCGTGGTATCTTTATCAAATCGATGTTTGATCTCTTCAATAGCAAAGCGGGTGTTGCTATCTTTTTTATCCCCGACCAGGAAGCTACTTTGCAATTTCGTCGCCAGTTGCCACAGATGTTTCTCAGGCGTAACACTGAGAGCATCGGTTTGGGCAATCACCGCCGTTTTAGAGCCATGATCTTCGGTCACGGTTAAACCAGTCAGATGAAAATCTTCGTAATAGGTTTGGATCACGCTTTTCTCGGTGACCCAATTACTATAATCGGCACACCACGTCTTTCGGGCATCAAGGTCATCGGGGTTCGACATCCCGCTGGTGTCACACCGATCTTGTAGGACCGTGACCAGCCAAATAAGCTTGACTTGATGCGCTTGCCCCCACGTCGTTAGCTCGGGGCGGTAGACCATGCGGGCCGCCCAGGCCACGGGTGTATCACCAACAGGGTCGGTCACTTGGGCCAACGGCACGTAGGCATAAAGTGCCCCATCCACCTCATCTTCACTGATGGAAATGACGTGATCATTCATTACATCAATATCAAGCCATTCTGTATAGACCGCCGTGGCAATATCACCGCTGAACGTAGCATCGACGGGCAAACCACCTGATGGGTTCGCTGTGTTGACGTCAGGATCAGCCACCTTAATCTGTAGCATCGGACTCAACATCACATCCCCTCGGCCCAATTTGGGATTTGGGTTGTCACTGTCACTGAGATCTGCAAAGGTGGTGGTAAAAACGCGGGTAATCTGCCCTGATTTATCATTTTCCGGCCAGTCAAAAACATTGTTATTTTGCCAGAGGTTATCTGGATTTTTGGGGCGGATTTGGAAATCAACAAAGGTTGTCTTGTTAGTGGTGACGTTGTTCAAATCAAGCCGAATTTGGCTCTGGGCATTACTAGTCACCCCATCGGCAAAGTTGGGCGAGGCATCCAAGGTATCGGGTACGCCGTCGCCGTCATTGTCAAAATCAAATACGTCGGGCGTTGTATCCCCATCGGTATTTTCACAGGTTGAGCCAAGCTGAGTAATGGGCCAGATGCCATCAACGCCCACATCGGCTAAATTAAGACACTCCAGAAAATCTTGAACCCCATCGCCGTTGCTATCGGGATTGGTTGGATCCAAATACCATTGCTGACCATTGAGATTGAAGCCTTCGACCTCAACCTTATCACTAATGCGGTCACCATCGGTATCGACGTTGTCGGGGTCGGTTCCCAGTTTAACCACTTCAATCTCATCAGAGAGGCCATCGCCATCACAATCCGTGGCCGAAACGCGGTTGGTACAGTCGTCGGTGTCTTGTAGTTGAGGGATGAATAGCCCCCCCTCAGTCCCCTCCATAGGGGATGCCGTTGTTCCCTCTCCCAGTGGGAGGGGGTTAGGGGGAGGGCCAACCTCCGCCAACGGATTGATTGTGGGATCGAAATCCCGCTCGGCAGCTTTAGCCTGATTGGTTTCAATCGTGCGTTGGACGGCTTGCTGCTCTTCTTGCTCGGCCAGTTGGCTGTGCTGTTGCCGAGAAAAGGCGTAGGCTTGATTGGATTGCAGCAACGGGGTAGCAAGCATTGAAACCGTTATGGCCAAGGCAAACCCAGCGTGCATTTTCTTCGAGTGTCGGTGGGTGAAGACAAATAATACAAAGGCGGCCAGCAGTAAGCTGACGCCAAATACGATGCCCATCACCTGCATTGCTTCTGCGTCAATCGCTTTGACTGTTGGCAACAAAGAACCTGGGTCCTTGGCCAAAATCGCGGGATCTTCGATCACGCGGGGAATAGCCCAGAAAAGCTGATTTTCCAAGGCAGTGATATCCCAGCCCTGGAAGGTGGTAGTAATCTCAGCTTCATACCAATCGTAGGCGTTACGAGCGGCGGGGAATTCCAAATGCACCACTTGGTGCACAGGTAAACCCTGCTCGTCAAGCCAAATTTCACCGTGCGCTTTCATTCCTAAATATTGGTCCGCCAAGCCCAGGTTGATTCCGGAGGGGAGTTCACCCCGCTCGCGGAGGGTATCTTCCATTTGGGTAGCGATGTATTGCGCGTAACGTCGCCCGTTGATATCAAAGGTGTAGCGCGTATAGGAGGCTGGATAGACCGCTTCCGGGTTGGTCAACCAGTCATCAAGGGTAGCATCCTCAGCCACCAGCGGTTGGGTCTCGCTGACCTCTTGAATATTCTCCATTGCGACTAAGAAGCCCAACGGGTCGCCACCGGTGGAGAACATATCAACGGTTTCATCCAGCTTTGTCCATTCGTCAGAGGCAAGATGGCGACTGTAGCTCTGGCCATCCTCAACCTTGATCTGCATCGTCTGCTGCTGGCTATCCAACCCTTCCATCGTCAACTGCATCTCACGTTCGGGCAAATTCATAAACCCGGAGAGGATCATCTGGTCCACGCTGGGCGAACGTCCGGCATTTTCCAACCGAGGCGTGGGGTGGCTGGTCTGGACAATCTCGCTACGGTGGGTGTACACCCCAATGTCGTTGGCTAATTTCCAGGCCCGCTCCAAATGCTGTTGGGCCGTGAGCGGATTAGCGGCCACCAATGACGGCCACACATACAAAATCGCCAATCCAGCCACAGCTAGGGCCAGATAAAGCTTTGTGGAATGACGCTTAATGAGTTTCATAAAAATTTCTCCTGACGTTATTCAAGGGGCGCTGATAAAATCATCTGGGATTTCAGCATTTATTTTTTCACTACGTTATTATAATATTACTAATTCTATAATTTGTCTGTCATGGAATTTGAGCAGTTTTGTGACAATCTTGTCATGAAATTAAGGCAATTTCTGAGGAAATAGATAACTGCTCGTGACATTCGAGGCAATTTGGTTCAAAAATTCAACCAAACATTGGGTCCTAACAAACCAGGTGTCCTAATCAGGACATATCACTGATCGCCGCCTGCGGCTTCAGGTAGGGTATGGGGAGTATCTCACCACACCCATAAGGTCAACTGAGCTCTTAAGCGGACTTGGCTGATGTTGTATTTACCTGTCAGGCCTGTTAGGCCTTGGTGTATTTTTGTCGCTTTTGTATAATACCAAGCTACCGTAGCGAAAACGTAGCGGGCCATGCTCGCTAAGAGAAAAAGGGTAATTAACCCAAATTAACGACAGACAGTTGAGTTGGGTTGTATTACAATAAACCTAACCATCTCAATTGATTATCATAACGAGGTTACCGACCTCATGAATTACACTGAAGCCTTTAAAGTTTGCTTGTTTGGTTCGTTTCAAGCGTCTCTCAATGATGTTCCCTTAACCGGCTTTCACTCAAGTAAGACCCGGGCGTTGTTGGCCTATCTAGTGATGGAAGCCAACCGGCCTCACTCCCGCGACTCTCTAGCCACATTACTGTGGGGTGACCAAACCAGCCAAAAAGCCCGAACCAATCTACGCACCACGTTTGCCAAATTACGCCAGCTATTGGCCCCCCTTGAGGCCGATACGCCGCTATTTACCACCACCCGTCAAACCATTCAACTCAACCTTAATCCGGCCCACCACTGGGTTGATGCCAAGGTGTTTGACGATTTGTTGACCCAATACAAAGAAGAGTCAGGTGATACCCCAATAGACATACCGGCTTGTGCAAAGGCCATATCTCAAGCTATTTCGTTATATCAGGGTGAGTTCTTGAGCGATTTATGGGTGGAAAACGCCGAAGCATTTGAAGCTTGGCGGCTGGAACAGCAGGAAAAATACCATTTACGGATGTTAAGCCTGCTCAATTGCTTGGCGGGTTATCATCTGTCGAATACGCACAATCAGCTTGATTACCAACTGGCCGAACAATATGCTCGTCAGCAGTTAACGTTGGAACCCTGGTCTGAGGTTGCTCACAGTCAGTTAATGGAAATTTTGGCCAAAACGGGTCAACAAACCGCGGCCCTAGCCCAATTTGAGATTTGTCGTCAAGTTCTGGCTGAGGAATTGGGGATGGAACCATCGCCAGAAACAGCGGCGCTGGCCGAAAAGATTAGACGGGGCGAATTGGAC
Source organism: Phycisphaerae bacterium (assembly GCA_028285035.1). Next base: position 4,055 of record JANQQF010000052.1, on the reverse strand, counting down.
CGAAGCGTTCAAACACAAACGGCTACGCCCCAGCTTAGTTGGACAGAGATACCGTTGATGGGAACCTTCTTTGGCCGTAGCAATGAATTGGCCCAGTTGCAGCAGTGGCTCGTTGAAGAACGTTGCCGTCTGGTGACCATTTTGGGTATCGGCGGCCAAGGTAAAACCAGTTTAGCGGTTCAGTTGGCTCACACTGTCTCTCCTCAGTTTGACGTAGTCACCTGGCACTCGCTGCTCAATGCCCCCCAATTAGATGAAATCCTGCCCAGCATACTGCAAACCTTGAATGGTAGCCCTGTGTTTGATTATCCTGATAGCTTAGATGAACAGCTCTCGCTGCTCCTGCATCATCTGCGCCAAAAACGATGTCTACTGGTGCTGGACAATCTGGAAACCATTTTACAAAGCGGTCTGGCCGGGCAATATCGTTCTAGCTATGAGGCGTATGGACAGCTAATCGAAACCATAGCCCAACACCAACACCAAAGCTGCTTGTTGTTGACCAGCCGGGAACGACCACAGAATCGTTCGCTGAAGCAGACCAACCTACCTGGTATCCAAAGTTTGGCTTTAAATGGGCTAGATGTGGGAGCAGCTCACCAAATTCTACAGGTGCAAGGTGTCACCGTAAATCAAATAGAGACCCATCACTTAGCCCGCCGCTATTCTGGCAACCCACTGGCCCTCAATCTCGTTAGCCAAACCATTCAAGACATCTATTTTGGTAGTATTGAGGCATTTCTCAATGAAGAAACACCTATTTTTGATGATATTCGTAGCGTGTTGGATGAACAGTTCAACCGACTATCACCGTTGGAGCGAGATATCTTGCTATGGCTGGCCATTAGCCGTGAGCCGCTATTTCCACCTGACCTGACCGCACTTCTGGCCCGACCTATAAGGCAACGAGAATTACTCGAAACTCTCCATTCACTCCAACAACGCTTACTACTGGAACGAGACCAAGCTGGATTTAGGCTGCAAAATGTCATCATCGAATACTTGACTGATTATTTAGTTGAGCAGATTAGCCAAGAGATTGAGCAAGGGCAGTTGAGCTTGTTGCACAGCCACGCCTTATTGCACACCCAAGCCAAAACCTATGTGCGCCAGAGCCAACGCCGTCTCATTCTCCAACCTATTGCCGAACGCCTCGAGGCGCAGCTGGGCCTGGCTGGGTTTGACCAGATTTGCCGCCATTTCCTTGATCAGTCACGCCAATCATCATTACCGGCTAGCTATGCCGCAGGCAACATCCTCAATCTGCTGCTCTATCTTGAGATCGAGGTAAGCAACTATGATTTTTCCGGGCTACAGGTATGGCAGGCAGATCTACAAGGCAAACTGCTTCCTGGCGTCAATTTTAGTCAAGCCGACCTCAGTGGCTCAACCTTTACTGATATTTTCGATGTTATTTACTCCGTTGCCTTTAGCCCAGATGGACAGTTGCTGGCAGCAGGCGGCGTTTATGGTCGTATTCGAATATGGTCTGTGGCCACAGGTCAGCCGATTGCTTTGCTAGATGCTCAGACCCCCACCGTTTTGACCGTAGCCTTTTCACCCGATGGTCAAACCCTAGCTAGCAATGGCAGCCACGGGGATGAGCAAGTCATTTATTTATGGGAAGTGGGCACTTGGCAACGACTCAAAACATTGCAAGGTCATGCTGATGGGGTATCAACTGTGGCCTTTAGCCCAGACGGGCAGAGCTTAGCCAGTGGCAGTAATGACCATACCATCCGGTTATGGGACATAAAAAGTGGGCAAACCTATCACACGTTAATCGGCCACAGCAATAATGTTCAAACCGTAGCCTTTAATCCAAAGGGTCAAATTTTAGTGAGTGGTAGTCGAGATCATACAGTCCGACTATGGGATCTAAGCGATCCCACCCCTTCGGTTTCCTCTAGCAAAGCCAAATACATCCTTCAAGAACATGGCAGCTGGGTCAATGCTGTGGCTATTTCACCAAATGGTCAAACTCTCGCCAGCAGTGGCGAGGATGGCACCATCTATTTGTGGGATCTGAGCCGGTTAGAGGAATCGCAACCTTATCCTAACACGCCCAGTAAGACCCTAACAACACAGCCGCATGGCGTTCAAGCCGTGGCCTTTAGCCCAGATGGACAGAGCTTAGCCAGTGGCAGTAATGACCATATCATCCGGTTATGGAATGTAGAGACCGGTCAACCCACGCAAATCTTACAAGGACATAAGCATTGGATTAGAACCGTAGCTTATAGCCCTAATGGTCAAATGCTGGCCAGTGGCGGCTGGGACCAGACTGTTCAGCTATGGGATGTTGAGCAACCTGGTCATTATCCACGACAGACCTTTGAGGGATATAGTAATGTCACCACTGCGGTCACTTACAGCCCTGATGGCCAAATGCTGGCCAGTGCCCACACCCATGAGCTGGTTCGGTTATGGGATATAACGACAAAGCAGCTTCGTTATAATTTACAGGGACATAAAAACTGGGTGTGGCACATTGCGTTTAGTCCAGATGGAGAGACGTTGGCCAGCAGTAGTTATGACCACACAGTACGCTTGTGGAATGCTAAGACCGGGCGGCTACAAGAAATTTTGCACGGACCCCAAGATAGCCTACAAGGTATCGCCTTTAGTCCTGATGGTCAAACTCTGGCCGGTAGTGGGATGGATCACATTATTTATCTTTGGGACGTCAAGCAGGGCGTGTTAAAACAAACACTCAAACACCATACAAATTGGGTGCAGTCTGTGGCCTTTAGCCCCGATGAACAAATCCTCGCTAGCAGTAGTGGTGACCAGAGTATCATTCTATGGGATGTAACGCTTGGGCAGGTTCGAACGGTTTTGACTGGGCATGAGAAGGGCATCCAAAATATTCGCTTTAGCCCAGATGGAACGCTCCTGGCTAGTATCAGTTGGGACACAACCATCCGATTGTGGGATACAAACAGTGGCGAATGTCGCCACATTCTTGAGGGGCACACGCAAACAAGTCAGGGCGTCGCCTTTAGCCCGGATGGCCAAACGCTAGCCAGCTGCAGCTATGACCAAACCATCCGGCTTTGGGATGTAAATACAGGGCAACCCCGTCAGGTCTTGACAGGCCACACCGGTTGGGTACTTTATGTGGCCTATAGCCCCGACGGGCAAACTTTGGCTAGCTGTGGCACAGATGACACGATCAAATTTTGGAATCCAGCGACTGGAACATGTCTGGAGAGTTGGGAGATCCCCGGCCCCTATGAAGGAATGAACATCAGCGGGGCAACAGGTATCACCGAAGCGCAGCGGTCGGCGCTGAAGGCGTTGGGAGCGGTGGAGAATTAGACTCAAAACCCGATTGTGTTGCTAGCGGCAAGAACCGCAGATAAGCAAAAAAGCGACAACAACGAATGGATGAAAAAAGCGAATTATACTTACATTACGAGTTTATTTGTTGATTTCCGCAATTCGCTGCTGCAATGCACGTAACACCAACTACAACCTGTCTCTGGCTATTACAAAAAATCCGTGAATTCCTCTAAATCCGTGGTTATCTTTGTTGAAAAAAAACGGGATGTCCATCTGGGCACCCCGTCTTTCACTAAATCTATTGACCGTTACTGCTTTGCCACAATCGGGAGGAAGAGTGTTGTGGTCCCCGCTTCAATCCCCAAGCTGGTGTCATCCAGATCGTGGATCTCATCGGTGTCATCTTCGTTGTCTTCATCGTCCTCAGCCCGATCCTCTTCTTCAGGCGAGTCTGCTTCCTCAATGTCAGCCAAGGCAATCGTGGTGGCCGTCACCTCAACCGCGACCTCCCCGCCGATGGCGAAGGCATCGATGTCTCGGTCAAAGCCGTACTCTTCACCTGCCCAGTACAGGCTGAACTCACAAGCGGTGTTCACGCCGAGTGAGGTCGGGCTACAGACGAAGATGTCCGTGCCTTCGCCTTCCAGACCAGGTACGTCAAACCGTCGATCGGTGGTCAGGTAGATGTCACCGGTCGCCTCATCAATCTGTCCCCCTCGCACATCTTCGCGCCAGCTTCGTAAGCCCACATCCGAGCCGTCGAAGTATCG
>JANQQF010000037.1 GCA_028285035.1 Phycisphaerae bacterium | reverse complement strand
CTGACCCGAGGGGGTGAGGATGTGGACGCAATCTCGGTCACCAGCGAGGGTAAGCTATTGATCAGTACCATTGGTAGCTTCAGAGTAGCGGGCATTGGGGGACGAGACGAGGACTTGATCCTCTTCACCCCGACCAGCTTGGGCGAGAACACCAGCGGGACGTGGGAACGATACTTCGACGGCTCGGATGTGGGCTTACGAAGCTGGCGCGAAGATGTGCGAGGGGGACAGATTGATGAGGCGACCGGTGACATCTACCTGACCACTGATCGTCGGTTTGACGTGCCTGGTCTGGAAGGCGAAGGCACAGATATCTTCATCTGTAGCCCTGACTCACTCGGCGTGAATACCGAATGTGAGTTCAGCCTGTACTGGGCGGGCGAGGAGTACGGCTTCGACCGAGACATCGATGCCTTCGCCATCGGCGGGGAGGTCGCGGTTGAGGTGACGGCCACCACGATTGCTTTGGCTGACATTGAGGAGCCAGACTCGCCGGAAGAAGAGGATCGGGCCGAGGACGATGAGGATAACGAAGATGACTCTGATGAGGTCCACGCCTTGGATGATACCAGCTTGGGGGTTGAAGCGGGGACAACAACACTCTTCCTCCCGATTGTGATACAGCAGTAACCGTTGATTGGCTCTATGTGAAAGACGGGATGTCCAGACGGACATCCCGTTTTTTTGTTTATCAAATTGTTCGGATGTTATGACAAAGCTGCTCAAATTTTACAATAGACCTGTTAGAGCAGCTTTGGTATGATGGACATCTATGATCGAAGTTGGAGATCTTGGCGACCAATCATTGACCTAGCGCATAAGCCACCGCTTCCTCCAGTGACATGGCCTGACCCTTGGCATAGGCGATCTCGAAGGATGCCTCATCTAATTCAGCTCTCACAGCAGCTACTAGCTGCTCATATTCGACATGACTGATCGCGGCGATGTGGTCAAACAGGTCATTAATGGCGTTTCCTAACTTTACTTGGCTAACTTCCAAGTATGCCTCTGCTATGCCGAAGAGTTGGGCCGCTCGATCTGTTTCTTTATCAAGGCTGGCTACCTCTGCCAGGCCAAGAAAACATCTAGCTATGCCTGTCAGTTTGTTTCGTTCCTGATAGATGAGAAGGCTTTTATTAAGATATGAAGCCGCCTGTTGTCCCTGTTTTTGATGAATCGCAATATAGCCCAGAATGTAAGATACCCAGGCCTCGCTCATGCGATTGCCTAATTCCTGCCAAATCAGCAAACTTTTTTCAAGAGAGGTCTTGGCCTGTTGATAATGAGCTTGCCGGTAGGCCAGGCTTCCCAATAAGTCGAGTCCAATGGCGACACCGGGTTTGTCTTCCATCTCTTTGAATATCCGCAGACTATCTTCATAGAATGATTGGGCTGTGGCGTAATCTTCCTCCCCTACCGCTACGCGCCCCAGAGTCAGGCTGGCTGATCCGATGTGGGTCGTCATGCCAATCTCTCGCGATAGCAGAATACATTCTTCGGCACTCGCCCGTGCTTGCTCGTAGTCCCGTTGTTGCATTGTGGCGTGCCCATGCCAGAAAAGGGATCGGGCAAGTCCTTCCTTATTATTTAATTGCCGAAATATAGCAATACTTGCTTCCAAGGCCTCCCGGGCTTTGGGCAAATCAGGTTGAACTTGTAACGCTGCGCCAAAATCACACAACGCATGGGCCAGACCAAGTTGCTCTCCTATTTTTTCCCATAACGCTACACTCTTTTCTAATAAGGCATTTGCCTGACGGATATTGCTTAAAAACATCGACAAATAGCCCGCCTTGTTCAAAGCTTTAGCCCGAAATTTGTCTAAATCTAGCTCGCTATCTTCGGTCTGAGCCAAGACCTTCAACAGCCAATCCCGACCTTCAAGATGATGGCTGTGAATATGCCAGAAGAATCCCAAGGCTCCGGCCAGTCGTAAGCAGATCTCAACATCATTCTCAATTGACCATTGCAGGGCTGTCCGCAGATTATCATGTTCTGTCTCCAGACGTTTTACCCATGTCACTTGTCCTCTCGCATACATATGGGGTTCGGCCGCTTCGGCCAATTCCATAAAATATTGGGCATGGGCCTTTCGGATCGTCTTCGCTTCGTCATGTTCTGTCAGCCGTTCCAATCCATATTCGCGGATGGTTTCCAGCATACCAAAGCGAGGCTCATCTCTCACGGACTGCTTGATGAAATTCTTATCTACCAACGACTCCAGGCCATTCAGCACATCCATATCCTCATCAATATTACTCACTGCATCAGCCGCCTCGATGGTGCACCCTCCGGCAAAGACGGCCAGCCGTTGGAATAGGACTTTTTCTTCCGTTTCTAGCAGGTTATAGCTCCAATCAATCGTATTGCGGAGGGTTTGATGTCGGGCTGGTAAGTCTCTGGCCCCAGCGGTGAGAAATTTCAAGCGGCTGCTCAACTGGGTTAGAATATTCTGCGGCGGCAGCAAACGGATTCGAGCCGCCGCTAACTCAATCGCCAGCGGTAGGCCGTCCAGCTTGATGCATATCTCGACCACGGCTGGGGCATTGTCCTCGGTGAGGGCAAAATCCGTTTTGACCGCCAAGGCTCGCTCATTGAACATCTGCACTGCTTCATACTCTGTCACGTGCGCGAGTGACGGCAGGTTGTTTGGGTTGGGCACTCTCAACGGTGGAACGGGATAATCCCACTCACCATTCAGTCGTAATAGAGTCCGGCTCGTCGTTACCACTTTTAGTTTCGGGGCAGCCGCCAACAACTCTGTTACCATCGGTGCGGCTTCTAAAACCTGCTCGAAGTTATCCAAGATCAGTAGCAGATGTTGATCTTGTAAGGTTTCTTTTAGGCGCTCGATAACGGGCCTATCGCCCGTTGGATGTACCCCCAACGTCTCGGCAATGACAGTATTAACCAACAGCGAGTCGCTAATCGGGGCCAGGGTCACAAAGAAGACACCATCGGCAAAGTCATCAAGAAGTTCCAGGCCAGTTTGCAACCCCAAACGGGTTTTACCGGTGCCACCTGGTCCGGTGAGGGTCAGCAAACGTACCTCTGGCCGAGACAGCTTTTCTCGAATTTCGGCCAGCTCCGTTGTCCGCCCAATAAAGGCCGTGATCTGGGCAGGTAAATTGTGCCGTTTTTGGCGTCTGGATTTTAGGTTGTGGACATCGTTCGTTTGTTCCCGAGCCGCTTCATCTGCGGCCTTTACCGGCAACAACGCTCTGTGGCTCAACGTTCCCTGCCGAATCTGTTCAGCTAGAGCCATCGTCTCCGCTTCCGGCTCCGCCCCCACCTCATCCCGCAAAAGTTGCTGACATATGGCAAATTGGGCCAATGCCTGATCGGGTAATCCTCGATAAGCCAAGAGCCGCATCAGTTGCCGATGGGACGCTTCCCGGTAAGGACTCAGCTTCAGCAGACGGCTGGTATAAGCATGCGCTTGGTCATAATCGCTTCGGGCTTCATAGGCATCGGCCAGGTGCTTAAACACCAACAGGGCTTGTTGATGAAGCATTTCACGCTGAAACAGTAGCCACTCTTCAAAGGCCGGCGCATCAGCTAGGCTAAACCCTGGTAATAACTCACCTTGATACAACTTGCTGGCTTGGGTTAATTGTTCCAGACAGATTAAACAATCACTTAATTGGTCGTGGGGATGTGCCTCACTAGCGGCTAAGAGCGTTTGGAAATAAATGACATCGGTTTGAACTTTTACAGCGATGTTTGTGTTAAAGTCGATGGTTTGATGGGTAACAGTAATTAACGTTTTGCTCAGGCCGGGGCTGACCTTATCCAAACTTTGTCGTAATCGATAGAGGGTGGTTCGTAAACTTTCCAGCGCCTGTTTATCAGCGACTTCCGGCCACAGTAGACCAGCTAATGTTCGTCGCTGGTGGGGTTGATCTGGTTTCAAGGCCAAATAAATCAACAACGCCCGTACTTTGTCGCTACGGAACTGGGTAATCAATATATCCTTAAGATGAACCGCGAATGATCCCAGAAAGGTTAAGGTTAGTTGATCTGTAATCTCAAACCTCCTGTTTTGCCCACATTATACCCCATTGCCTCTAGTTTGGGCATTATTAATACTTTTGTACGATAGTTGGTCACGCTTTTTATGATCGTTGGTCACGAGTTTGTCACGTCACTTTGGTATCCTTTCAAAGGTGGCTATTTTATAAAAACATTCTGTTTGATTACTTGGGCCAACAAACGACCTTCAACTTTACGACCAACTACCTACCACCTCAAAAATTGACCCAATTTCATGACAAAATTGCCACAAGACTGCTCAAATTCCATGACAGACAAATTATAAGAAAAGCAATACTATAGTAACGTAGTGAAATATAAAGAGTTTACGGTTCAGATACACTCAATTATCAGTCTTCCTTGGATAGCGTAAGGAGAAATTTCCAATGAAATTTATTAAGCGTCATTCGGTAAAGATTTACTTGGCTTTGGCTGTGGCTGGATTGGTCACGCTCTATCTCTGGCCCACGCTGGTGGCGGCAATGCCCCTCACCGCTCGGCACGACCTGGCCCGAGCTTGGCAATTGGCCGCTGATGTCGGGCGTTACGACTACCAGACCAGCGTGGTGCAGACCAACCACCCTACCCTGACCTTGGGGAACGTGGGCCGCACCGCTCAAAGTGAGCATTTCATGATCGAGGGCGAACTGGATCGGCCCGATGATTTGCTGACCATGAGCATCGCTATGGCTGACCAGGCCCCGTTGGAAGTTAAGCTAGAACAGGGCCTGACCTATGGCCGTATGAGCGGCGTAGAAGGGATGGAAGAGTGGACCGAAATCGAGATTGGGTCCGATCTGTTTGCGCCTGGCGGCGACCCGCTGGGCTTTTTGTCTGTGGTTGAAAATGTGCAACAAATCGACCAGAATAGTAACCTGGTCTCAACCGATGAGTATTTCCCGGCAGATTTGATCCCGGTCAGCCTGGCCGATACGATGACTCGCTACCAATTTGATGTCAGTGGCCCTAAATATGCGCAGCATATGCGAGGTAGTTTGGAACAGGCTTTGCGCGAGCGCGGTGAACTCCCGATGGGGATGTCACTCCAAACGCCCCATCAATATGTAGATCTGACCGGCCATGGCGAAATTTGGATCAGCGATAGTGGCTTGCCGATGCGCCAGATTATCCGGCTGGAATTTCCGCCCGAGCCTGGCGCCGATGTTTGGGTTGAAGCTGAAATCACCACCAATTTTAACAATTGGCAAGAGCCTGGCCCCACGTATGCCTTACTTCAGGCCATTCCGAGAGTGATCGACGATCCGTCTATCCTAGCCAGTAACCCCCTTTCTCTCCTCCCCAACCTTCATACTCCGCTGGCCCGACTTCAGCCCGAAGATCTGCAAGCCTTTGGCATCCTGTTAGGCTTGAGTCTATTGCTGGCCGCGCTGGCGTTACTAGCCATCACCCATCGTCGCTCGCCTAAATTTTATGCGGCCATCAGTGTATCAATGATCGCCCTGATGTTGGTCACGCCCCTGTTGCAATCGCAGCAGGTTCACGCAGCCACCACCCGTTTTTACGCTCGCCAAGCCGAGGCTGTGCAACACCAAGCAGAAACTGCTGCGCAAACCGAGGAAGACGCTGCCCCCACCTTCAATCCTAACCAGAGTCCATTGGAAAATGTTAATCCTCCCTTCAATTCCCTTCCACAGGAAGAGGAAACAATAGCCTCCCCTCCTTTTGAAGGAACTAAGGACGGGCAACTCATCCCCCAGCTACAAGGCTCTTGTGTTATCACCGCCAGTAGCGACTGTGACGGAGATGGCCTGACCGACAACGTCGAAATCTACGAGCTAGGCACGCGCATCGACAAAATTGATACCGACGATGACGGTATCAGCGATAAAACTGAGGTGACTGGCTTTAGCCTCGGCGGACAGTCGTGGTATCTCGATCCGCGCAGCGCTGACAGCAATGGCGATGGCTTGGATGATGGTAGCGAATGTTTTGGCCGGGTTGATGTGATAACAACGACCTTATTGACGCCCCTTTTTGATGACTGCGATGATGCCGATGGCGATGGTGTGCCCAATGTCCACGACTTTGATGATGATGGTGATGGTGTGCCAGACGGTTCCGATTTGGCCCACCTGAATGTCCAAACGGTCACTAATCAAATTTTTAATCTGGAAATCACTGGGGCAACGGCCGATACTAACCTTTTGGTTGATTTTCAGATTCGACCGACCGATGATCGCCATCTGTGGTGGACGAACAGTGTCCTCAACTGGCCAGATGGGGATACTAGCGGCCAAATTCAGCGAACCACACCCGATACCTTGGCCCCTGATGGCGATATAGAGTTGATCCCCATGTTGGAAATCGTCATTCCTTACTCTGCCGCTAACCCAGCCGGGGCGTTGCCCATTGCCAATGGTGTAAGCATAGGAACAATCGATCACACTACGCCCATTTCAACCTGGCTGGATACTAATGTGATAAATGAGTATGCGATTAGTATTGTCTCAACCGAGAGTGGTGACCGGGTGGTTTATGTCCCCTTGATCGTAGCCACCGATCCCAACGGCGGGTCACCTGTGGCCTGGCACGCCCGCATGCCCTATAAACTGGCTGCCGGGATCAGCGATTGGGGCGCGGCCCATCAGGTTAAATTGACCTGGATTGTCAGTGGGCAGAATGATGCTTCAGCCAGTCAGCAAGGCTTGCCCCAAATTTTACAAAGCTATTATGATGACTTTATCGTGACCGGCCTGCAGGTGCAAGAGCATCACGGGGCTGAAGCCATGATGGTGGCGCAAAGCAACAATACCGGCCATTATGAGCCGGAACTATGGCACCTGGCCGACACGCTTCAACATGCCTATTTCGACTCCCAAACGGTCAATAACCAACGCTTTACCCTGGCCGACATCCCAACCACCTATACCAGTTGGGGCATGGGTAGCAACAGCCTGACCTTTAATCACATCACGGGTTTAGCTGACGATGTGGCCCTGTTGAACGCTGTCACCGGGGATGCTGTCCCAGCCTTTTTGCGTGATAACGTCTACACTAGTCCGGCAGATGGCACCGTGGCCAACGTCATGCTCCTGTCCGAGGAGACCCGCCGTCTGCGCACCATGGGCGACGTAGATTTTATTGAAAATGGCAACGACCTGGTCTCGATAGAATATTTTACCTTTGCCAATAACACCTTCACCGTCGACATGAACTCGACCTCGCTGGAAACCAATGGGGCAATGCGTCTGCAACCCTACCAATATACCGCTGGCTTGGGTTGGGATACGGTGGACATTGACCCCTTCTTGCAGGATCTCATAACAGATCTGGAGGGCGTTTTCACCACGCCGGTGATGACCACGCTGTTGGCCGGTGACCCGGTCATAGATGTAGATCGCGCTCAAGATGGGGCGGTGCTGCTGGCCGTACATTATTACTTGGGGCTGTATCTGCCCACGGCCTTACCTGTGGCTATTGAGGGCCAGCCCCTCAACGGTGCCCTCTTGGTGAATGTTGATCATCAGCGTCCGGCGGAGCCAGCTGCAGCCATTGTACAGCGGCTCGCCACGAACCTAAAAACCTTTTTCGGCCTGCTCAACCTGAATGATTTGGATATTCCTACCGTGGAAAACGAGAAGGCGGCCAGTGCGGCGGCGGCTTGGGCGCAGTTGGCGGCTTCGAAGGGAGCCATCCTGGAAGGCTTTGGCGATGTCTTGCAAGGCAATACAGCCTCGTCGGCGGCCTTGGCCCTGCTGGAAATTCAAAATTATCCTGAGACAATAAACACCGCCAACCTGCTTGATTCAGGGGTCTACTATATTATTAATAATATTATTAGTGATTACGTTTCGGGTACCGTAAATCCGTATATTTTTGGTACATCTGTCCCTACTGAAGGCGATAATGAGCAATGTCGGGTCGTCGAGTGCACTGGGAGGATAGTAGGTGCCATTTATTCTGTCTCTAAGCGCACCTATTTACTGCTCAAGACCCAGAGGAAGATTATCAAAACAATCGATAAGCTGAAGGGTAAAATCAGTGATGATCGTCTAAGACTACTCAGCAAAAATCTGAGCCCTAGTAGGAGAGGGGGTCTCGAAAGGAGCATTGCGTCCAATCAGGCGCTGATTGCGAAGGCTATCACCACCAAGGTAAAGGTCATGGCCGTTTCCGGCGTGGTTTTTGCAGCGGGTACCGGGGCGGTGACGATTGGTATTGCCCTGGCCTCGGGGCAGGTTCAGGCCGATTCCCCTGCCTTTAGTCGCCTGCTGGCAGAGCAGATTGCCTCGGTCGCGGTCGAATCCTTTTTGGCTATCTTATACCTCGCGGCCCTGACTACGACGACCTTTGCCCTATCTATCGCTCTGGCTTTCCTGGCTGTTATCGATACGGTGATTATTGCCGTGTGTGAGGCATTTAATAACAAGAGCAAATTCGTAGAAAAGTGGGTTTGCAACGGTATTACTGCGGCCATTGCCAAGCTCTATTCTTATGTCCTCAACGATACCACCCCGTTGGTAGAGTTGGAGCATGATGAGCGGCTGACGGTGTTGCTGGATTCACCCGTCCTTAACAACGACTCTGGACTTGACGGCGTTATTGTTGGTAATAGTATCACGTTTAGCGGCAATGTGACCACAACCCTCTATATGGATGACCCCAACTGGATGGGTTATGTCTATGCCTGGCAGTGGACCGATGACTCCCTGGATGATGCGGCCTTTAGATACAAACTGCAAACCAGTGAACAGGATGTTTCGGTTGCGTTGGAAAGTATTGCTTGGCAGGATGTACCCGATAAAAAAGATTACTCGGTTAGTGCCAATGATGCCCGTTTTCGGAATCAGTTGCCCATTGAGGCGATTACTTACAATCTGACTGTACCAGGTATCGACCAAGGGCTACCTATTTACTTTTCAGAGGGCTTTACCGTCCGCCAGCAGAATTGCTGGCTTCTTGGTGTGGTTATTAAGTGCTCGCTCAGTCAATTTGATAACACCTCACACAGCTTGCTGACAGATAGCTTTATCTTTGATGTGCTGCCCGGTACCATCGATGAGTTTCGGGTTCTGGCGTCACAGACAAATGAGGCTGGCGACAACGGGTATAGGTTGGCTTGGGATACCAAATTCCCGATCTTAGCTGATGCCGATGGTGATGGTCTGCGTAGTCAGGCCATGGGTGGGGTGGACCCCAACGACAGTACACCTGATAGCGACGGTGACGGCTTAAATGATTATTTTGAGTTAAACACCAAAGGTTATAATGCTGAACAGGCGGACAGCGATTGTGATGGCCTGATTGACTACTACGAACTGTTTTACCGTACCGCTCCGGATCGGGCCGATAGTGACGGTGATGGCCTGCTGGATGGACAGGAGATGTTTCACCCCAATCGGCTTAATCCCTATGAAAATAGCTGGTACACCAACGCGAACGCACCTGCTTGCGCCGACAACAACGCCGACTACAGCGGTGGCTGGCCGATTGTTTACGACTACGACAGCAACAACGATCCGCTCATCACCTGGGTTAATGCCGACCCCAATGACTTTGACAGCGATGATGACACCTTGACCGATCAGCAAGAGCGCACCTACGCCTATAACCCCAATGTAGCCTCTACCCTAAACGTACTCCGGCTCGACTCCCAAATTGAGACTGACAGCGGGGTCATGCCCTTCATCTCGCCCACGGGCACCATCAGCTATACCACTCAGATTACCAATGAACTACGCCTGCCTTACGCACTGGGGTTGCTGGAAACAGAACTCCCCCTAGACAACGTGCTGCGTTATCAATCAACGGGAGTCATTGCTCCGCAAAGCGCGGTCACGGTCAATGGTAGTGTGGGCGCGGCAGAAGCGGGCCTGAATAGCAGTGGCCCGGTGGATATGGGGCTGCGTGCTGGGGCCAGCCTGGACGATCCCACCGGGCGGGTGTTGTGGCTACATATGAATGAGCCAACCAACAGCACCACCTTTGTTGACGCCTCCTATCTACAACATGACGGCACCTGTTCCGGCGACAACTGTCCGACAGGAAACGGTGATAGCCTCGTCTTCGATGGTGATGATGCTATCGTTGTTCCCGACAGTGATGATTTGGATATGAGTCAGTACACGATTGCTCTGGCAGTCAAGCCGACGACTTCCCTCACTTATAATCGAACCTTAATGGCGAAAACCTCCAACATCGGTTTTGAGCAGAATTATCAGCTAAACCTAACCTCGGCTAATGAGGTGCACTTTATTACATACAATGGCTGTGGGGTGAATGGCTACAACTTTATTAACACACCAGCGCTGCCCTTGAATGAATGGAGTCATATCACGGCTAGCTATGATGGCAGCACGAAAAAGATTTATCTCAATGGTACTCTGGTCGACTCCACGGCCTATAGTGGGACACCCTGTCAGACGGATTATCCCGTTTACATCGGTGCACGTTATGGTGAGTCTGGTCCACATATTGGCTTCATCGGTGAGCTCGATGAAGTTGAGATTTTCCCGACAGTTCTTGATGAAGCGACTATTCTGGCTAATTATGCCACTCCAGTTTTACAGCTTGACATGCGCGATGGCATAACCTGGGGCAGCGACGCCGCTTCCTGTAGTGGGGCAGCTTGTCCGGCAGCGGGTGGAAACGGAGCGTCTTTTGGTCAGGTAGATCACCTGACCGTCACCGCCCCCGATTTGTCTGGCGATGCCTTCGCCTTTGCGACCTGGATTAAGCCGCAGGCTCGCCCCGCCCCGCTCGACTCCACGGTTGGTGGAGTCTATGGTAAAGACACGGATCGGGATTGGCAAGGTGTTTTTGGCAATATGGTCTATAACGGCAGTCAACCAACTTGGCCCTATGCGACCACCATCTATCCCTCTCTTTTCGTGAGTAGTGACGGGGCCTTGCGGATGACCATGGCCAATAATTCACCTGCTTGTGAAATTACAACCAAGGCTAACAACCTGATCCAAAGTGGTGTCTGGCAACATTTGGTTGTTAGTTATGATGGGTCCAACTTTACTTTTTATGTTAATGGGAAGCCAGTTGCTGGCGGCGTTGACGGGCCTAGTTGCGCGGGCGTTGTGCCGCCGACCCTATCCGATTTTTACATTGGTCGCCCCAACGACTACGGCTATGCCTGGGTTGACCGGGTTAACGTCACCCGAATAGATGACTCAGAGAGTGTTGCTGATATTCGCACTGCGCAGATTCGTCTCAACCGTAACAATGATGGGACTAATGGTAACGTCTGGGAAAAAAGTATCAGCAGCACCGGGGTCCAGAACATTGAGCATCATTTCTTCGTCCAGGACACCCCCCAGTGGATACGGCTATATGAGAATGACCGGAAGGAATCTACCGCCTTTGAGTCAGCTTCCACCTTCACGAAGGATGCTGATGACAATTGGAAACACCTGACCAATATCAAAAACAACACCTATCTGGGCTTGCAGGGCTACAACTTCGAGGGGCCAGACCAGACCCCCACCAGCAATAACGAAGACCGATCTCTGGGTACCCTCTACTTCGGCGTCTTCAACGACTACTTCCAGGGGGAACTGGACGATTTCCGGGTCTATAACTACGCCATCAATGATGGGGTCGTGACCGACCTCTACAACGGTACCTCGGTGGCTCTAGATCTACGCTTTGACGAAGCGCCGGGGGCAGACCTCTTTGCCGACGAGTCGGGCAACTATGTAACTGTCTCTTGTAGCGGCGATACCTGCCCCACCAGCGGTATCCCTGGCCGGTTTAACCAAGCCCTCGAATTCGATGGGACGGATGATTACTTGACCATCGGCACCTCATCCACTGAGTTGGGTACCTCCAAGAGCAACTTCAGCGTGATGATGTGGATCAAACCAGATACCTTCTGGAACAGCCAAGGCGGTGGGTTAATGCCCTTGATCGAGGTAGGTAAAGATAGGGTAGATAACGAGTATAACTTGGGACTTCTTTTTGGTGCGTTGTATGGAGACGGTGATCTTGGGGTACGATATACCGACTTTTCACTCTATAATGTGGCAAAGCGATGGTATCACTTGGCCTATGTCTTCAACAATGGGACCTACACCTTCTACGTCAATGGTGAAAATGTTGGCACAGCTTACATCAGTCGACCCAACTTTGCCAGCAGCTTGCGTATTGGGGGGGATACAAAAGGTAATTATTTTGACGGCTTGCTGGACGATCTAACAGTGGTCAAACGGGCTGTGACTCAGGCGGAAGTGCAGGCCCATTTCGAGCGGGTGCCGGTGGTCAACCTGCACTTGGATGAAGATTTGAGTCTGACCAGCTTTGCCGACGACACCGAGAATCGTTACACCGCCACCTGTAGTGGCTCAGCCTGCCCCAAACCGGGCGATAAAGGCCAGATGCGCGAAGCAATCATCTTTGATGGGGCCGACGATCATTTGACTCTCGCTGACACGGCTGATCTGGCCTTGACAGATTTCAGCGCCGGGCTGTGGGTCAAACCTACCAAGACGGTCAACGCCCCTCAATATTTGATGACTAAAGCCGATAGCAGCTTCTTCAATGCCAACTTCCGGCTATGGTTGCTGGACAACACGCTGACCGTTCGCTTTGATCGGCAAAGTAGTTGTGCTGGCAGTGATAGCAATTGGCACACCGTTGATGCGACCAATCCGCTGCTCGAAGATCAGTGGAACCACGTCTTTGCCAGCCACGACTCGGTCAATGGCGAGATGAAACTCTACATCAACGGGGCCTTGGCCGGGACCACCACAGCCACAGGCAACAGCGTTTGTACGGCGACCAACCCCATCCAATTGGGCCAAAGCTTTAACGGTGTCCTGGATGAGGTCAATGTGATGCCCTCGGTGCTGGAAGCTGAAGCGGTGGCTGAGCTGTACAATTATCAAGCGGCGTGGTTTGATGTGATCAATCATCACCCACTTTATGTTGATGCCGATGCGCCAACGGTGGATCTAACCTTGATCCCGGCCATTGTCAGCGCGGCTGAGACAGTCATGTATGTTGGGGCGGAAGATGCCTCCAGCGCTGCAGCCAAGGTTGAATATCGTATTGACGGTGGGGCATGGCAAGAGGCTACACCCAATGGTGGTAACGCGGCAAATAGCTCGGCTTGGCTCTTCGCCTTTGAGGAAGCCGCCGGATCATACACGATCGAAGCCCAGGCCACTGACTTGGTCGGTAATGTCTCAACCATTGCCTCGGCCGCAGTCCTGGTTGATGATCAGACCCCGACCCTGACCTTAGACACGCCCAGTGGTCCGGTTCAAGCGCTGAGTAATTATATCTTTAGCGGTACGGTCAACGATACCGAGAGCGGTTTGCCCAACAATGCAGTCATCTTGTCTACTGTGGATCGGACTGGACAGCCTGTCAGCGGCAATCAGCCCGCCACGATAGAAGGGAATAACTGGCTCGCCAGCCAACCCTTCCTGGATATTCCTTATGGTCGTTACACCGCCACGGTTAGCGCCGTGGATCAGGTGGGCAATCAAACCAGTACCAGCAGTCAATTCCAACTGGATGGCCTGCCCCCCTATGCCGACGTGACCGATGATGAAAATTATATCAATCCAACCACTATCAAAACCATCACCGGTATAGCCAGTGATGTGCCCCACCGCACCGGTGGACGCACCCTCCATCTCCACTTTGAGCCGGGAACGGGCTTGTGGGTCGATGGCACGGATACAGGGTTCACGATGGCATGTGCTGCTGGGGCGGACACTTGCCCGACGACGGGCGTTGCCGGGCAGCGCGGTCAGGCCATCACTTTTGATGGCGTTGACGATGGGCTGGTCTTTACACGCAACGAGGCCATCACCACCTCCACCACCGTCGAACAGTTAGGTTTGAGCGGCGGTAGCTTTACCGTGATGGCTTGGGTTAAGGGTGATAACTGGAGCGGTGATCAAGCCATTCTGGGCAGTAGCCCAGCCACGGCAACGGATGATTTCTTCTTGGGCTTGCAGAATGGTCAACCCATTCTCAGCCACGACAGCGACAGCAGCGTTATGAGCAACTCAATTCCGACCAGTGAGTGGGTGCACGTCGCTTGGCGGTTCAGTGAGACCAGTGGTGAGCGGGCCTTCTTTGTTAATGGGACGCTGGGTTTCACTTCTACCGGACATAGTATCTTTGGCGGCACTGATGCCATTCAAGTGGGCCAAATGCAGGGTAGTAACGCTTTTGCCGGTTCACTGGATGAATTGGTGATCTATGGTCAACCCTTGAGTGATGAAACGATTTACGACATCGCTAATCCGTTGGATGTCGGCGTCACTGAATTAGAGCTACGTATTCGATCCTATGAAGAGGAAGAATTTGACATTGGTCAATTTGAAGGCACTTGGACCCCAATCAACCTTGATAATAACGGCCAACTGTTCTCCACTTGGGACTATACCTTGCCCAGCCTGCCTCTCGGCGGATACAAAATCGATCTGCGGGTAACGGATGAGGTCGGCAACAGCAGTTTTGTTGAGGGGGCTTGGGATCTGGCCGTGGTTGCGCCAGATGTCCAAATTAGCAAACAGAGCGATGTGACCCTGGCTGCAAACGGCGATACCATCAGCTACACTATCAGCTACACCAATACCAGCCCCGCCCTAGCGACGAGCGTGGTTATCACCGAAATCATTCCGATTGATACAACCTTTGCCCCAACGCTGAGCGATCCCGCCTGGGCTTGCTTGCCTGATGGCTCGGCTGGCAGCAGTTGTACCTTGGCTGTGGGCGATCTTGAAGCCGGAGCTAGCGACACGATCTCCTTCACTGTGATGGTGAACAATGATTGGAGTGCGGGGACAACGTCCATTGCCAACACGGTTTTAATTGGGACAGATGGGGCAGATGGTAACCAGAGCGATAACCGCGACACCCACCAGATACCCATTAATGCTGGGGTTGATCTGGCGGTCTCCATCGCTGACGATGGTACGGCCATTCCGTATGATGCTTCGGGTGCTGGTGAGGCTCCACCGATGATTTACACCATCAGCTACACCAACGCGGGGACCCAGCCAGCCCAGCCTGGGTTAACGGTTGAATGGAGTGGTGCTGGTACTGTTGATTATTCGGTAGGAGCGTCTAGTTGGGACTGTGATAGCACTGTCATCAACAGTTTTGGAGTAAATGGTATTTGTACCCAAGCGTTGGACCAATTGGACATTGGTCAGAGCGGGGTGGTGACCTTTGCTTTGGAAGCCAGCTATTTTATATCAACTGACTTGTTTGTGAATACACTGGTAACGATTGAAGATTTAGCTGGGGCGACCGAGGTTATCACGGCCAACAACCAGGCCACTGAGGTAACACCGCTTAACATCGAGTATGATCTGGTGTCCGACTCAGACAGCCTGACAATCCAAGAAGGACAGGTTATCACCACCAGTGGCGAGTTGATTGTCCCGGCTGACACGAATCCGTTAGACATATACTTTGGACTCTATCCCACCCCCGGCGAAGTCACTGGCCCCGATTTTCGTACAGCCGAAGATTTGACCTGGGTGTGGAGCTACACGACCACCGATGGACCGGAGCAGAGTCAACCTGTCACTTGGATAGCAGAGGTTGGCGAGGGAGGCCTATTTCTCAATAAGGTGATCTCGCTGACCGTTGAAAATGTGCCGCCTACGGTCGCCATTACGGGGGCTGATACGGTGCCTAACGGCGTTCTCTACAACCTGACCTTGGGTGAGGTCATCGATCCCGGTGACGACACCGTCACCGCCTGTACGCTGGATTGGGGTGATGGTAATAGTGAGGATTGTTTCGCGAGCCTAGGGGGTGGCACGCTGTCTCATACGTATGGATTAGAGTATTCCGAGCCTCTGATCACGGTCAATTTGACCGATGAAGATGGGACCCACGTTGCGGCCTCAAAGAGTCTGACCGTCAGTGGGTTAAGTTACAGCCTGGATGTCGACGAGAGTAGTGTGATGGCCTATGAAAGCCAGACTGCAATGAACAGTGGCACCTATGGCCCGGCAGATGCTAGCTTGATATGGCTGGCTTCAGAAGGGACGGTTACCCAGACGAATGGTATCTGGTACTGGAGCCTGCCCCCGGGCAGTGCAGAAGGGACGCGGGAAGTAACGATTACTGCTGACAGCCAGACCATCAGCTTTGACGTGACCGTGCAGGGTGACGGTGTTGCAAGTGACATCGAAGCGGGTGCGCCCAACAGCGGGGATGGCAACAACGACGGTGTGCTGGATCAAGCCCAGATGCACGTTGCCTCTCTACCTAGCCCCGTGACGAATGAGTATGTTACGGTGGTCGCCAGCTCCGGTATGACGCTAACGAATGTTAGTCTAACAGCCGCCCCTGCCGAAGGGGATGGTGATCAGCCAGCGGGTATCGCCTTCCCACTGGGGTATCTTGATTTTGATCTGGCCGGTATGGGCGTGGGCGGTAACGCCAACGTCACCCTACTCATCAGTGGGACCCATAACATTAACAGCTACGGTCAGTATGACGCAAGCAACGACTGGTATACCTTCCTCTATGATAACGCCACTGACACCGGAGCTGAGATCATCTCTGATGAACGGATTATTCTCTACCTCGTTGATGGTGAGCGAGGTGATGGCGATGGTGCTGCCAATGGAACGATTGCCAATCTGGGTGGTCCAGCCAATCAGCAGCAACCGAAAAACTTAACCATCAACATCTCTGGGAATGGAGTGGTCTCGCCGTCCGCCGGCGACTATACTCAAGGCACCGAACTGACGATGGTAGCCACACCTGATCCTGGCTGGCGCTTCAGCGGCTGGAGTGGGGCCTTGAGCGGCAGCGCCCCGAGCCAGAACTTGACGATGGATCAGGACAAGAGTGTGACAGCCATCTTTGTGCAGGAGAGTTACACCCTGGTTGACCACGTGGTCGGTGGCGGTAGCATCACCATCGATCCTGATCAAAGTAGTTATCTCTACGGGGATGGGGTTGCTGTCGAGGCGATTGCCGAGACCGGTTGGCAGTTTGCTGGCTGGAGCGGTGATTTGAGCGGTGACACCATTAGCGAGAGCCTGAGTATTGATGGCAACAAAGTGATCACAGCCACCTTTACCCCAGAGGCTTACACAGTGGACGTTGAGATCACGGGTAATGGTGATGTGACATTGAGTCCGCAGCAGAGTAGTTACGCTTATGGGGATGAGGTCTTGGTCGAGGCCCTGCCTGATCCCGGCTACACTCTGGATAGCTGGAGTGGTGATCTAAGCGACAATGCCTTGGTCGAAATCTTGACCATCGATGGCAACAAATCGATCTCAGCGTTGTTTGCCACTGACACTTACAGTGTAGAGACTTCTGTGTTGGGTAACGGTAACATCGTTGTCGAGCCAGATCAGGCGAGCTACAACTATGGTGATCTGGTCACGGTGACAGCTGTGCCCGATCCGGGCTGGACTTTGAGTGGTTGGGGTCTTGATCTGAGTGGTATGACCGCCACCCAGTCATTCACCATTACCGGCAATGCGACCCTCCTGGCCGAGTTTGAGGCCGAGAGTTACACCTTAGCCTCATCCTGGATTGGTGAAGGTGGCATCACTGTGAACCCTGATACGCCAACCTATACTTATGGGCAAGAGGTAACCCTGACGGCTTCACCGGACTTGGGTTGGTACTTCCTCGGTTGGAGTGGGGCGAGCAGTGACACAACCCTAACTACCACTCTGACGATGACGAGCAACCAGAGCATTATCGCCACCTTTGATCCGTTTAGCTATACCCTGTCAGTGTCCAAAACGGGCACGGGCAGCGGGCAGGTGACAACTGCGCTCCCGGCCATTGACTGTGGGGACGACTGTGGTGAATTGCTGCCTTATGGCACGGTCATTAGCCTGACCGCGACTCCCGATGCCGACAGCATCTTTACTGGCTGGAGCGGCGATCTTGGTGAGAGCGATGCTAATCCGTTGACCGTGACGGTGACGGAAGAAACAGTCGTTACTGCCAACTTCGTGATCGAGAATGTCAATGAGCCACCTGTCCTGACGACTATCGGGGACCAGAGCGTGAATGAGGGCGAGACCGTCAACTTCACGGCAGTGGCAACCGATAGTGGTGTGCCAACCCAAACGCTGACCTATAGCCTGAGCAACGCCCCAAGTGGTGCGATCATTGGTGATACTTCTGGCTTGTTCAGTTGGATTACCGATGAATCTGATGGACCAGGCGTCTACACGGCGACGGTCATTGTCTCCGACGGATCATTGACCGATAGCCAGATCGTTGAGATCACCGTCAATGAGGTCAATGAAGCGCCGGTGCTGACGTTGATTAACGATCAGTCGGTGCTTGAAGGCGAGACAGTTACCTTTACGGCGGCAGCAACCGATAGTGACGTGCCGACCCAAACGCTGACCTATAGTCTGAGTAACGCGCCGACTGGCGCTACAATCGATCCAGTAAGTGGCCTGTTTAGCTGGCCAACCGATGCGGATGATGGACCCGATGTCTACACGGCAACAGTCATCGTGTCTGACGGAGACTTGACCGATACTCAGATCGTCAACATCACCGTAACAGAAGCACCTGTTGCACCAGTTCTTGCCCTCATTGGGCCGCAAAACATCGACGAGACGGAGATACTAACCTTCACCGCAGTCGCAACGGATGGTAATGATGACACCCTAACGTACAGCCTGAGCGGTGCTCCGGCAGGCGCCACCATCGGTGAGACAACAGGTCTGTTCGAGTGGGCGACCACCGAAGCGGATGGACCAGGCGTGTACAGTGCGACCGTGGTCGTCTCTGATGGCTCGTTGACGGACGAGCAGGTGGTCGAGATTACGGTCGATGAAGTCAATGTGACCCCGGTGCTTGATCCAATTAGT
>JANQQF010000174.1 GCA_028285035.1 Phycisphaerae bacterium | reverse complement strand
TTTCAAAACTCTTTCCACATATTCGACCAAAGATGACCACCCCCAGTAGGCACTCATTTCAATCCACTGATATTTCATGAATTGCCACAGACGCTCAATCAAATTT
Organism: Phycisphaerae bacterium; assembly: GCA_028285035.1. Next base: position 936 of record JANQQF010000174.1, on the reverse strand, counting down.
AGATGGGGAGAATAGCTTGGCAACTCAAACAAGGTAATTCCCCGTTCGGCCCACTCTGCTTTCATCTCATAGATTGATTGGCTCGTATGGATAGGGGCTTGATCCACCACAATGACGGTGGGCAACTCCACGTCAGCAAAAAAGGTATCAATGCAATGACTGACAACCTCACTGGTGATGGTCTGTTCTGATGTATAAGCATGTAGCCCTTGTCGTCGACTCAAAAACCCCAGAACATTCAAGCGTTTACTTGAACGAGTCGGTATTTCCAGATACGTCCCTATGGGTTGCCATCCATAGGGAATACAGGGGACTAACGAAAAACCACTCTCATCCATAAAGAATAGATGGATGTCTCCCTTCTCTTCCTGTTCCTTGAGATGTTCTAACTGCTGTTTTTTTCGAGGTAGTGGGCATATAAAGGCTGGCCTGATGTCCCTTGGCGAAAGCGATGCCAGCTCATGTCCATCTGCTTCAAGACGCGTTTAACTGTGGCCTTTGACACGCGTACTGACCACTGTTGTTCAATCTGAGCTAACACCTGATTGAGTTGGATGGGAGATGCCTGAGTCCACTCATAAATCTGCTGTTGTTGGTCGGGATTAAACATCGGTTTTCGACCTCGACCTGGGTGATTATAGAGTCCTGCAAATCCTCGGTTGTTCCAAGCCTTAAGCCAGTTGTAAACCGTTTTAGGACTCACACTAAAAAGGGAGGCTAAGGTGTAGGGGGGCCAACCCTGGGCGAACAAAATGAGGCAATGGGCGCGTTGTCTGACCTGATGATGGCGACTACTGTGATAAATCCGATGCAATAAGCGTAAGCTTTCGGTGGAGATAGGACGGACTAATAACATCAAATCAATGGATGTAAACAGAGGACTCAGGTAGTTTACAACCAGGAAATTCTATGTAATTAATTTTGTTCATCTGCTTA
>JANQQF010000170.1 GCA_028285035.1 Phycisphaerae bacterium | reverse complement strand
TTCGCGGAAGTAAGTCAGTTGGGCTTCTTGTGATTGCCGGAAGGCGTCAGGGTCGGCCCCCTCGGGGACCGGAACCCATTCGCCATTTGAGAGGATGATGATGGTCATTATGCCACCTCCGCGAAGCCGTTGGGGGTGAGGACGGGAATGTGAGCATTTTTCCAGAAGCCCGCCTCGTTGTCCTCGCTGCGTAGCCATTCAGTGTAGGCGGTGTGGGCGTCGGCGTGGCTGTGGTAGATTGATGTGACGCGCTCGTTATTGTGGAAGCCTGCGAAATCGCGGCTGGTAATGTAGTCAGCGATGCATCGGACGCCGTTTTGGGGGTTGTTTTTTGTGAACGTTTGTGCTAAGATTGTCATTGAATAGCCCTTTCTTGGGTGTTTTTGATGTTACCCATTGTTTGGTTTCCGAGGCCGTTGCAATGGGTAATTTTTTATTGCCGTTGTTTTTCTGTTTACAAGAAAATTATACCATTAAACGGTATGATTGTCAATAGTTAAAGCGAAGAAATTTCTTCTAAAAAGAAAATATTCCTTGACAACGTAAATTTATTTGATATAATAGAAAGGAGTTAGATTAGGGAGGTATGGCAGTGCAATTTGCATTAAAAGAATTGATGGCAAAAAAAGAACGACAGTCTGGCGAACCTTGTACTTATGAGGTGATCCGGGGGGCTACAAGCATTAGCCTAAATACCCTTAGTCTAATTGCTAATAATAAAATCAAGCGTATGCCTGTCGATGCACTTGATAATCTATTGGATTTCTTTGAGTGTGAACCCAACGATTTAATAATTCATATTAAGCAATAACTTAGTTGGGAGGAAGTCTAAATTTGAGCGGCCCGGACCAGTGCTGGCACACTGGCTACCCGGACCTAACCAACACAACGATACTGGAGGTATCATTATGTCAGCTAATGCTATTGTACCAAACAGCCCTACCCCAAGGCAAGCGGGTGCTTTAAGCCGCCGCGAATTCCTCGCCGCTGCCCTCGCCCTGCCTGCTACCCAACTGCCTACCCTCGTAAGCGAGGACACCCCCGCCGAAAACCGCGAAGCCGCCCTCCAACAGCGGATTGAGCAATACAGCTACCTCATTCAAGCCGATGCCTTTGAATTGTATGCGCTGGATAGTCTTGATCACGAATATGACCGGATTATGGTCGGCGTCAACCTTATTCGGGGCGAAGATATTACGGGAGAAGATTGGGCGTGGCGGATTGACTATCTAATGAGCCAGATGAGCTTGGCCGCGATGCAGCACGAGGCGGCGACGGGTGACCGTACGTTGCACGAGATCATTACCAGCTTATCGGAGGTGGTGAGCAACCTGACCGACCTTTACAAGACGTATCAGCCCTACAAGGAGGTTGCTGAGGCCGCTCGACAACAGCGGCGGGCGATTCGATAAATTAGGGGTGGATTGTCACCTATGATATAATTAGGCGGCAACCAGTCCATCTCGTGCGGATGTTGTATAAGTCCCCAGCTTACCACCTGGGGCACCCCTTTTTTATAAAGCACCTCAGTCATTGATTGAGGTGCTTTTTGTATTCCGAAAGGGAGCGGGTAGAGGTGGGGTTGGTTATTCCGTAATACCATCTAATAACTGGTCAAATAAGTCCTGATAAGCTTCATCATTTTGCCAGTCTTGCCAGTCAGGAATGTAATATTTCTGAATGTCCTCGTTAAAGTGAAAATCCTGCCACATCTGGACAACCTGCTCATAGCCAACTAATCGGATGGGGAGTAAGTACCCCTCATCCGAAAATGCCTCTTTTGTTTTCAAGGCGTGATTGACAATCGCTTCTGAAATCTCATCTCGGACCCAGTCACTTTTCATACTGGCTTCACTCAAAATCAACAACATCACATCATATTTTCGGATCGCCTCATCGATTTGTGGTTTCAGATGACGCCGTACTTTCAAATCTTTAGGCGCATACCAGCAGCGTACCCCAGCCGCTTGCAGGTCAGTATAGAGCCTTTCGGCCAAGGCTTGATCCGCTTTATTATAGCTGATAAAACAGGGGGCTAGTTGGACTACGTTCCCTACTTTTATTTCGTGAATTTTATAAGTAATGTCTGTAACTTGTTCTAAACTAAGGTCTGGATTATGGAGCTTACTGTATTCAATATCAAGATCACTCAGTCCACAGCCACGTAGAAATTCAAGGGGAATCTGACCTTGGGATTTGACCAATGTGCTTGTACTGATATATGACGGGGCATCATGACTTACCGTCTTAAGCCCCTTTACCTGGCGGAGATCAAGATGTAAGAGAGCTGAATCCAAAAGAATCGCTCTACTAAGGTCTACATCACTCAGGGCTGTTCTTTGCAACTTCACCTCACCTAGGTATGCCTCACTCAAGTCTGCTCCATTGAGGTTTGCCTCATAGAGGTCTGTCTCAACGAAGTATGCGCCACTAAGGTCTGCCCTACTCAATATCGAAAAACGGAGGTTTGTCTTTACAAGTCTCGCTCCACTCAAATTCGAATAATGGAGATTCGCAAGGAAAAGATTCGCAAAACTGAAATCTACCTCACTAAGGTCCATCGCACTGAGGTCTAAGTTATTAAGATTCAACCCAATAAGTTTCGGCCTCTCCCCTTTTTCTCGCGCCTCTCTTACAATGCCTTCAACATCTTCGCGGGTTAGTTTGTCTGTCATAGGGTCGATTATACCGCAAAAATGGGGGATTGTTTAGGGGATTGGGGCGGGGTAGGCGTGGAAAGCCTTCGGGGAGCCGGGGGCTTTTTTGTTTGGGGGTGGGGCTACTTGCCCAACGCCGCCAAATTCCCCCGCACAATAACCGTGTTCGGATGGTCCGCCCCTAACACATTCTCAAATATCGCCAAAGCCCGTTCGTAATAGCCGAGAGTTTTTAATAGAATCCCCAGATTTAAATAAAGTTTGAGTGGGAAGGTAAAGAAGGTAGGTAGAGGAGGGTTCGGGGTAGGGAGTGCATTTACCCCGTTCTTATCTCCTCACTCGGTCCCGTTTTTTTAGTTATCTCCGGCCCCTTAGTTTTTTTAGATTTATATAGTATAAATGAGGTCTTACCCCCCTCTGATCTACGCCAGGACGATTTACCTGTTAACCTAATATTTTTAACACCATTAGGTCTTTCAGTCACCTCAGCAGTTCCTTGTCTGTGATTAAGTCTTTGATAAATTTCTATCACCTGTTCAACATTTTGTATGAAGTGTTTTAATTGTTCTGAACTCATTTCACCTCTACTCCCCTTAATTTTTTCTTCAATTTCTTCAATTTCAATAATCATTTCCGGAGGTGCAGAATACCCTTTGATAGCCGCTCGCTCCTTGAGAATTTGTAAACGTTGACACATCCTACTCAATATTTTTTCCTCATTCTCTAATGATAACAATGTCGATTCCCCTTTCTTGAATTGTATAAAACTATTACTTAACATTACACACTACGTTGATTATCTTAAAAAGTTGCAGCAAAATCCTTTTTCCTTTGTGACCTATTCATAGTCACGCGGTTGCCTACTTGTACATCCTGTTGACTCATCCCACCCAACTCAGTTAAAATACAATTGAATATTTAACTGGGGGTAGTGTTGAGTAACTTCGTTAATACAAACGGGCTAAATAGACTAATATCCAGACTTCAGCGTCGACTTCAAATTCTAAAAGAAAAGAAAGCCACCAAAGGGACAGATACACCCCCCGATATCTTGATGGAAATCGAAGATATAGAAGCTGAGATTGCTCAGTTACAAGCGAAATTAGAGGAAGATTACGGCTTACTCGAAGTCACGATTGAGGGCGAGTACTCCAAAGAAAAGATCGAGACTGTAAGGCGGGCGGTGGCTGCTATACTCGATACATCGCCTGATAGCATCAAGATTGGTTACCTTAGAAAGGGAAGTATGGTTTTATTATTCCAGATGTCTGACGAGTTGGTTGAGCGGCTAGTCGAGCTTCACGAGGCGGGCGAGTTGGATTTAGAAGGGGTAACAATTCAGGATTTAAAGCGACTTACCTCATGGCGAGAGGCTGGGTTCTCGTATCGGTCTCGGCTAGACGAATTAGATTTCATGGAAGCCAAGCTGAGCGAAGTCAATCTGAGCGAAGCCAATCTGATGGGGGCCGATCTGACGGGGGCCTATCTGAGTTATGCCAATCTGAGGGAAGTTAAGCTGAGTTATGCCAATCTGAGCGATGCCGATCTGAGAGCTGCCGATCTGAAGCGAGCTGATCTGAGCGAAGCCAATCTGACGGGAGCCGATCTGAAGCGAGCCGATCTGAAGCAAGCCAATCTAACGGGGGCCTATCTGACGGGAGCCAATCTGGCGGGAGCCGACCTGATGAAAACTGATCTGACGCGAGCCAGATTGATGAGAGCCTATCTGAATTATGCCGATCTGAGTTATGCCAATCTGAGGAATGCCAATCTGAGAGCGGCCAAGCTGATTGAAACCAGGCTGATGAGGGCTGATCTGAGGGATGCCAATCTGATGAGTGCCAATCTAAGGGAAGTCAAGCTGAGCGAAGCCAATCTGACGGGAGCCGATTTACTTGAAGCCAATCTGAGAAGAGCCGATCTGAAGCGAACCAGGCTGGCGGAAGCCGACCTGACGAGGGCCAAGCTGGCGGAAGCCGATCTGACGAGAGCCAATCTGAAGCGAGCCAACTTGATGAGAGCCAATCTGAAGCAGGCTGATCTGAGCGAAGCCAATCTAAGCGGAGCCAACCTCACTGACGCCAGACTCCCCGACAACTTCGACACCACCCTCGTCATCTACGACGAACACACCATCTGGCCGTGGCAGAAGCGGGACGAGGGTGTGACGGAGTAACCATAGGAGCCACATAATGAGCCAGTCGCGGCAGGATGAAATTAACAAGCTAATCCAACAGCACAGACGCCATTTGCAAATTCTTGAAGAGAAAAAGGCACGGGTGGGCATTGATCATATGCCGCCGGGTGAGTTAATCCATATTGATGAAATTAATGAGCAACTTGAGAACTTAGAGGCACAATTAGAGGAATTACAAGCTAGTGCCGGTTCCCGCTTAGTCGAGGTCACGGTTGAGGGTGAATATTCTAATGAGATGATTGAGGCGGCCAAACGAGCGTTTGCTGGTGTCCTCAATACATCCCCTAACAACATCAAGGTAGCCTACATAAGAAAGGGCAGTGTGGTTTTATTATTCCAGATGTCGAATGAGTTGGCCCAACAACTAGTAGAGCTTTACGAGACGGGTGAGCTAGGTTTCGAAGGTCTAACAATCCAGGATGTAAAGCGACTTACCTCGTGGCAGGAGGTAAAGTTCTCATATGAATCTCGGCTAGGCAAATTAGATTTTACGAGGGCCGATCTGAGCGGAGCCAATCTGAGGGAAGTCAATCTGATTAAAGCTTATCTTAGGGAAGCCGATCTGAGTGGAGCTAATCTGAATAGAGCTCTTCTAAATGGAGCCTATCTGTTTAGAGCCCAACTGTTTAGAGCCTACCTAGTTAGAGCCATTCTAAGGGGAGCCATTCTTAAGGAAGCTGATCTTAGGAAAGCTGATCTGAGTGGAGCTAATCTGAATAGAGCCGATTTGAGTGAGGCCAATCTAACCGATGCCAGATACACTCGCCGCACCCAATGGCCCGACGACTTCGATCCCGCCGCAGCCGGGGCGGTGCTGGTGGAGTAGGTCACGACCAAACCCCTTGACCTAGACCATACGTTCTGATATAATACGTATACATAAAAACAGGCAGTGATAGATGGCCCCAACCGGGGTTCTCTATCACTGCCTGTTTTTGTTTTAAATTCGGGCCAATTCTGAGCGAAAGGAGCAAGGCTGAAATTTGATGACGTTGCCTAATCCGGTCAAGTATCACGTTTATGAAGAAGGGACTGTTCTTTGGCCTCAACTCTATGATTATGTGTTACACGGCGGTGGAGTGCTAAAGGTAGCCAAGAGTGATTACATCGCAGCGAGTGTCAGCGTGGCTAAGGGGCGAATTACGGGCTTGCCGGTAGACAAACCTAAGTGGGTGTGCACCTTGCCTCGTATTCCCCTCTCTTGTTTGGGGGCGGTCCTTCGTCACGCCCGATGTGCTGGAGAGGCCTTGACCCCTGTCGAGCAGATGTATCACTTTCATTGGATTGATAAGGAGTGGCGAGTAGCCGCGCCTAAACAAAATGCGAGCGCGGGCCGAGTAACTTATCAAGGTGGAGATGCGCCAAGTATTGTTCTAGACTTACATAGTCATCATACTATGAATGCTTATTTTAGTGAGACAGATGACCAAGACGAGCAGGGATTTCGTTTCTACGCTGTCATTGGCCGAATTTATGACCGGCCTGAAATTCGATTACGGTTGGGGGTTTATGGTGATTTTGTGGAATTACCTGCCTCAACGTTGTTTGAAGGACTAGGCCCATTTGAGGACGCTTATGAACGTACCAAACTATTATGAATTTGAAATAGGTCAGCCTGACCATATCACCATCTTGCTGGTCGGCTGTGGCGGAACCGGTTCCTATGCGGCGCTGCACCTGGCGCAGTTGGCCTACACCCAGCAGGTTGAGCAAAACATTCAGCTTGTCTTCATCGACCCCGATATGGTTGAGCTGAAGAACGTGGCTCGGCAGAACTTCTGCTCGGCAGAAGTGGGCCTACCGAAGGCGGTTAGCCTGGCTCGGCGATACTCCTTTGCCTATGGGCTAAAAATCGCGCCGGTGGTGGCGTCGTTTCGGCCTGAAATGGTCGAGATGTATCGCCCTGAGCGTTCGCGGAACGAAACGACGTTGGTCTTGGTTGTGGGCTGTGTGGATAACGCGGCGGGCCGCAAGGCGATCCACGTGGCGATGGGAAAGCACACTCAAAATCACAGCTTGTCTGACTATGATCGGGCGCTTTGGTTGGATGCGGGGAATGGTGAAGCGTTTGGCCAAATCTGCGTGGGTAACAGTCTAGATCCAAAGCCACGTGTCAGTAAGCTGGGGGTATGCTACGGCCTCCCCTTGCCCTCGGTGCAGGAGCCGGATTTACTCAAGGCCGAGGCCACGTCGGTGGTTGATCCGGCCAGCTGTGCCGAGTTGGTCGAGGCGGGGGTCCAGGCTCGGACCATCAATAAGATGATGGCCAGTTGGATCGATGTGTACTGTGAGAGATTGCTGGTGAGCCGGGATCTGTCATTTATGCACACGGAACTCAATCAACGGAGTGGCTACATAAATAGCACGCCGATCACTGACCCGGTACTGATGGAAGAGCCGAGTCGGTCCGCCAACACCAATCAACCCAAGCTGTCTTGTCCGCTATGTGAAGGGGCGCTGGTCGCAGGTTTTGATGTGGACCCTGTCACTGACGAGCCGTACAGAATTTATTTTTGTGATGGGTGTGATTATCGGGCTTCGGTTGAGGATTATGGTCGCGAACCTAATGAAGCCGAATTGGAAAGAGTTTAAATCAAGGGAGAAATTAGGCTATTCGGCATAGTGTGTTGTTGGATAGTAAATACAATCATATTAAAAATCGGCATACTGTGTTTTTAGCCGACTTGTATAGAAATGGAGATAAAAATGGGATTATCATTTAGTAGCGTAAAAAAAGCCTACGAAGTTATGAATGAGCTTGGGCTCAAAAATATAGGTTCTTTTCCCCCAGATTGGAATGTTCACGTTGAAGAGCGTGAGAGAGAAAATCCGATTGAGGATAAAGCTTATGGAATTGACAAAAAATTAGACAACGGCTGGGAAAATTTATTTTTCTTCAAGAAGGGGGCAACACCTGAATTTGTAGAAAAGTGGAATAAGTTAAAAACACGTGTTCCGAATAGCTCGTTCCAACAGACGCACGACGAAAACCCCGAATACACGTGTTTCGGCTGGTTTTAGACGGACATTAGATATTTCGTGAAACCAACTTTTAAGGTGTTTTCAACACACTATGCCGAATAGGGAGAAGTTATAAGATGAAACAAGTCGGCGATTTCCAACTAAAGTTAAATCCAAATGGTCGATTTACGAACGCTATCACTTTTATTGAGATTCTAGATAGCAAACCAGAGATGATTTACTATGGTGCAAATACTTGCTGGTGGACTCACGATGTCAATCACATCTATCGACACCCTCGTCTACGACATCTTCCCTGTGATCCCAGTGCAGGGGTGTTGTATCAGACAGACGATGTTAAAGGTTTTTTTGTAGCAGCGGCAGAAAACGCTACTCACTACGGAAAACACGGTTTGAGGGCTTTTGTTGCAGCTCACCACCTTAACTGCGTTGTTTCTGCTCAAGATACTCGTCCAACCTGTTTTGACAATTGGCAAGCCTACAATGATATCTTGGATCGTTGGGATCAAGAGAATGGGTGATAATGACAACGTTTGACCCCATCACCCACGCCCGTGGCCGTCTGCGTGATTTTGAGTACCTACGCGAGCGGTGCCAATCGGCGAGCTGGCGAGCGCATCATACCCGACAGATTGCCTACTGGCGCGACTATTTGGGGTTACCGCCCGAGGTGGTAGAGGAACAAGAGCCAGAGTTTACCTTTGAGATGGCTCAGACCTTTAACCGCTGGGGTGCCTTTCTGGAATACCTCTCCGTGGCCTACACGGCGCAGGCCGGGGTGATCAAGGTGCCCGACACAGGATACTGGCTCATCCCGATGAATAGTGCCCCAGGGCCGATTGAGTTCGGTGCAGCTCGGCAGCGGGGTGGGCGGGGGGTGCTGGTGACTGGCTTCCCCAAACGGAAACGGTTTGGGGTGTGGCTGTTTAGCGAGAAGGGTGATTTTATCGTTAATCGGGTAGATTTTAAGGCGTTGGTTCTGGCTAATGTGACAGGTAAATCGCTTGGTACTATTGCGAGGGCCGTTCAGTGATGTGGGTTGAACGGCGGCCTAGGTCGCTATCCAATAAGTATGATGGTGACCCGATCTTGCGGGTGTTTTATGGGGTGGTCTTGCAGGCCGTGTGCGATGTGTTGTGGCCGCAGCTTCAACTACTACATAGTGAGCGAATAGAGGCCTGTGAGTTCATTATTGAATACCAAGATGTTTTATACGACTACGCCAAACCGGAGCAGGTTGAGGCGTTTGTGGCCCATACTGAGCAATTATTATTTCAATTGATTAATAAACAAGGAGACTACTGTGAAGACAAACTTTAAAGGTATCCAGTTTAACAAGGAATATTTTTCATACACCCTGAACGGGCAACGCCTCACGAGTGTGAGTAAGAAACTAGGCGAAATCAAACCACCGTTTGATGCAGATGCGATTGCGGCGCGGGTAGCGGCAAAGTCTGGCCAGAGCGTTGATGAGGTTAAGGCTGAGTGGCAAGCGAAGCGAGATTATGGAACGATGGTTCACGAGAAAATAGCTCGGATTTTACGAGGTGAAGGCGAGTCGGTGGGGGATCATCCGTTTTTGTCACTGAACAAAACTACGCCTGAAGTGGAGCAATTCCAAACACTTTGGTCAGAATTATCGCAAGGTGTTGAGGTTGCCGAGGTTGAATGGGTAATTGGGGATGGTGAGTTAAAACTGGCAGGGACGGTGGATGCGCTCCTGTATCGGGGCGAAACGGGCACGCACTCAATTTGGGATTGGAAAACAGGCCGATTTAATTTAGAGAACAATTTTGAGCAGCTATTGCCACCATTTGACGACTTATCAGCCAGCGAATTTAACACCTACAGCTTACAGCTTTCACTTTACCGGCTCATTGTCGAGCGTAATACGGGATTGGCCTTTGAGGATAGTTACATCGTCCACCTAACTCCCAGTGGGTTTGAAATTCACCAAGCCTTAGATCTTCGCGAGCGGCTGGAGGCATGGCTTAGTGGGTGATATACGAATCGAAGAAATTGGCGGCAAAATAGATCTAGGTGTGGTACAAGCGCAATCGTGCCGGCCGCTGGCTCAGGAGCTGGTGCGACTGATCCGGCGGGGCTTAGAAAGTGGCGTATTGAAATTGCAGGATGGTCGGTGTATACGGTCCACCTCCACCTTCGTGGGGCTTGACGGCCAATCAGAGCAACCCCCGAATTAACGACCGTCCGTTTTGCCTCTCCACCGGACCCGGCGGCGAGATGTTCAATTATTAAACTCCAAATATCTCACGTCCAACCGCTGCCAAGTTTTCAGCGGCGTTTTGGTCGCGCTTGTTGACCTGTCCACAGTTAAGGCAAGTCCAACGAGTTTCTGATTTTAAGTTGGTTTTTATCCAACCGCAACCTGAACAAGTTTTCGAGGAAGGATACCATTGGTCGACGACATGCACATGTGATCCGTACCACCGCGCTTTGTACTCGATTTGTCGTCGTTTCTCATAAAATCCAGCGTCGGCAATGTGCTTGGCGAGTTTACAGTTTTTCAACATCCCTTTGACATTCAGGTTCTCAATTACAATCGCGTCGGATTGGGTCGCCAGGGCCTTGGTTAACTTATGAGAAGCGTTGGCTCGGATAGATTTTATCCGAAAATAGACCGCCGTAATCTGCTCTTCTGTTGCCCGTTGCCGATTGGATGACACCCACGTTTTTGGCCCCTTAACGACTGTCCCGTCCTCGTTGTAATTGTCGGGATTGTTGGCCCGTCGTTGGCGGTCTAATCGTCGTTGAAGCTGTCGTAGTTTGCGAAGTGCGGCAATGAGCGGCTTTGGGTTTTTGATTTCATTCGATAGCTTTCCATCAATGTTTATGGGCCTGTTGGTTGTCGCCAGATAGCGGACGCCAAGGTCAACGCCGATGACAGTTTCGGGTTTTTCGGGTGGGGTGGGTAGTTCCTCGTTGCACTCGACTTGGATTGAAATCCACCAGCGCCCGCCCTCATGACGAATCCGAGCGCCCATTATTTTACCCTCAAAACGCAACATCTCGGCCATTTTAATTTCACCACAACGCTGCTTATCAAATTGGAGCCACTTTCCTTTAAGTTTTAGGGACGAATTAGCGATATAAAACGATGGGACTGAATGACGACGGCTCTTGAAGCGGGGCCAGCCGAATGGCTTGCCATCCTTACGGGGCTTGAAGCCTTTGGGTGGTTTTAAGTTACCCTTCTTTTTTTGATCAAAGTAACGATTGATTGCAGCCTCTAGATCTTTAAACGCCCCTTGATACACCCAGCAAGTGACCTCATAAAAAAAGTCGGGCTTGACCTTATTAAAAGCTTTTCTTAGTCGCCCAACGCTCGTCTTCGCACCTTTTTCTCTTGCACGGTTGAACATTCCCAAGCCCCAATTGAAGGCCCAACGTGCCGAACCACAGGCTCGCCAGAGATAAAGGGCTTGGGCTTCGGTTGGGTACAGTTCAATTTTATGAGCTTTGATAATTTTTTTCATAGGATTAGTCCAATTGGTGGGGAGACAAAGGCGTCTCCCCTTTTTGTTTAATACACCTTATTTGCTTCTCGTCTCAGGCGGTTTACTCGCTGACCTAGACCCTTACCAAATTCGGTCAGTTCCTCAAGGCTGGCCTTCTCCAAAAATTCGGGCTTGATGTCCACTGATTGGTTAAAGAACTCGATTTCCTTTTCCAATTCTCGGATACGGTTAATGTAATCTTGTCGGCTTGTCCCGTTTCCATTCTTGACTGGGGTTGGCCTGTTCACAATCGTGATGACATCTCGGCCTCGTTTGGGATTAGCCTTACCAAATAACTGACGTCGGGCCTCGGCCTCATCAATCGTGACACTTTTGCCCCGTTGTTCGGCTTTGACCCAAACGGCGGGCAGGGTGTAGAGATACCGCCCAATGCCCCACTTGACCGCAGCCCGCTTGAAGGCATCAGACAGACCGCCTTTGACGGACTCGATTTGAGTGTTGTCGGCCCCATCCCATTTGCAAATCCATTCACCTTCAAGCCGGATCGAAATACCGCACAGTACTCCGCCTTGTGGTCCTTCGCGGTATTCATCCCGCCAATTTTCAGGGCCGACGACACTATCAAGGCGATCCATTACGCCCCGACTGGTGATGTAGGGGAGGGCCAAGGCTTTGGTTTTATCTTTGGTAGTGGCACCAGCTCGGAATTCGATGTCATTGGGTTCAAAGGGGTCGGAAAGTTTTTGCAGGTTCATACGGGCAACTCCCAATCAAATGGCTCATCATTGGTTAGAGGCTCAATGAGGTTAGGATACTCACCCATAAACGGAATGATAACATCGGAATAATC
>JANQQF010000169.1 GCA_028285035.1 Phycisphaerae bacterium | reverse complement strand
GACCCCTCCGGTCGATCAACCTCCGCCCACGGGCGATGTGAACCACCAATTAAAATTTATACGCTACACCGCTTGGTTTCTGGACAGTGAATTGCAACGTTACTACGCCATTAGCAAACAACTGCCGCGCCTTGAAGCTGGGGCCATTGAGCGGATTATCAGTCAAGCAATTCGATAAATTAGGGGTGGATTATCATCTTATCTATGATATAATCGGGTGGCAATGCCATCCAATTTGTGCGGATGTTGTATAAGTCCCCAGCCTTACCACCTGGGGCACCCCTTTTTTATAAAGCACCTTAGTTAATAACTGAGGTGCTTTTGTGTTCCGAAGGTTGCCGAAGCCGCCCAGCAAGCGCGGCGGGCGATGCGGGTGGGACCGGAGGGGGACACGGTCACCGAGCCAGGCACCGGGGGCGGGTCGAGTGGGTGTCAGTGTGTTTGTATTCCGGTCACGAGGCGGGTGTCAGTGAGTGAGGTTAATCTGATTTCTGAGGTGGTGACGGTGAATGTGAGGGTTTGAGGAGTTGGGAATAAAAAAAACGGACTATGAATAATCCGTTTTTTTTATTTATTTGTAGGTTGTGGAAATGAACACAACTTACTGAAATAGAATTGTTGCAATGTCTAAGAACGATTCAAGGGTTTCTGCTGTTTTAGGACTAACAGAGACAAGCTTAATCCCAACTCCTACACCGACCAGAAAGGTAAAAATATTCTGGCTGAATATAGCAATCTTGCTCTTAGGTTGGGCAACCTCTTTGAACAGAATCTCAATTTCAACAGTCTGGGACATATCACAATGGTCTACATCACCACCACACTGCTCGGTGATAATTGACATTAATCTGCCCACTATTTTTTCAGAAGTTACGCGGCTGTCTAGGTCGCTTGGCTTTGGTGAATTCACTATAAAACTCCTTGCTTTTAGCTTGCATTACTGGATTTATTTTTGACCCCACAACGTTTTACCACATAGGAATTATGGATTTCTCATCATCACCATCTCTGATTACTATCTCAACATTTGGATTGTTTTTTGAAATTTCCACAACCATCAATCCCAATCGAATAAACTGCTTTAAGATAGTGACAATCGACTCTCCATCTGCATCAGCAACGTCGCGGAGTTGGATAAATAAAGACATAGGAAGGACGAGGTTGTACCTTTTTACACCTAAATCTTCTTTATCCTTTTTATGAGTAGAGAGGGTCTCTAACATGTGTGTGCACCTCCTTTCCATAAGGTTGGTTAATTTTGGTGATTTGGAGTACACCAGTGTTTGGAGTACTCCCTAAGTAGCACTAAAAAACCAGCGCTGCTACACCAAGGCATAAGAAAACTGAGCCACCTAGACATACACATATTATACATACACAAAAACAGTTTGTCAAGGGAAATTTACACGAAGATCAAGAAGAAAAGCTAGACATTAACAAAAAAGGCCAACCGATTGTTCGGTTGGCCTTTCGTTATCCAAAAAAGAATGAGGGCATTATTGTGTACAAAGGTCGTTTCTCTACCCTATAAGGGAGTGGCTCCCGGTTAAGGAGCGTGTCACTGAGAGAGGATGCCCCCATTCAGATGGGTCGGGTGGGACTCGAACCCACAGATTTGGGTTTTTTACTCCACCACCACCCGCTGGCCCGACGACTTCGACCCCGCCACCGCCGGGGCGGTGCTGGTGGAGTAGGTCGCGATATGCGGTTGAAACTCTAATCACAATCTGATATAATACCCACGAACACAAAACAGGTAGCGATAGGTGCCCCCAATCGGGGCTTTCTATCACTGCCTGTTTTTGATTCAGGCCAACTTTAAATGAAAGGGGTAAGCCTTACCCCCCACGACACTATGTCGGGGATTTCCGCAAGGCTAAAAATCTATGACAGCTGATCTAATAGCTTCACTTACTTTCAAGGACGGCTTTACAGCCACTTTTGATGGGTTTCTTAGAAAGTCAAGTGAGCTAGAGGACAATTTAGATGGCCTGGGTAGCAAATTTGACGCCCTCGAAGATGAAACCAGCGGGGCTAGTAGTGCGCTATCTAGTTTCTTTAGTGAAAGATTTAAGGATACGCAATTATCCGACATTGTGACCGATCTTCGTCATAAGTTTCTCGAGCTAACCATAGCGGCTGGTGAATTTTTTCTCAACTACGCTAAGGGCGGAGTGGCCCTCAATCGAGAGACCGAGACCCTGACCGTCACTTTCACCAAACTGCTGGGTAGCGTCGGCGCGGCCAACGGCTTGATTGCCGAGCTTAAAAAAGAGGCCGCCGATGTCGGGGTACCTTTTGGTGAATTGGCAGCGGCCTCTCAATCACTCGTGGTGCAAACCGGCGGGGTCAATGATGAGTTTCGTAGTCTACTAAAATCCGCCGAATTGCTGGCCGCCGTCAACCCGGCAGAGGGCATTAGCGGGGCCGCATTTTCCATTTCTGAGTTTGTGTCGTCGGGGGGGACAGACCTGACCTCTCTTAATGAGAGATTTGGCATTACCAAATCTCTTATCAGAGGGTTTGTCAGTGAGAGCAGTGGCGATTTAGCTGGATTGTCTGAGGCCCTAAAAAATAGTCTAGGCGACATCGGCTTCGACGAGGGGCTGCTTGAGGCCCAGAAAAACACTATTGCCGGACTAGAGAAAGAGATCGGGGCCTTTGGTACTGAATTCCAGGCGGTTTTTGGGGAGCCGATTGCCGAGGAGTGGAAAGACTCGCTGCAAGATGTGGCGAAGTTTATCCGTGAAAATCGGGAGGAAATTTTAGAGCTGGCCAACAGCGCGGGTGATACCATTGCCATAATGATTGGCTATACCCAAGTCGCGGCGGGTTATGCAGCCAATGTTTACGAGTTGGTGCAATCAATCACCGGGATCGGTGATGCGGGGGAAGTTTTTACCGGGATCGCTGACCGGATCAACACCATCAATCGTGGCTTTCAACTTTCCATCTCCCTCTCGGCAGGCCTTAGTAACGCCCTGGTTGATGGGGTGGACACAGGGGTGCAGGTTGCCCAAGAGCGGCTCGGAGCATTTTTTGGAGCCTTCCAAGCTGGTAGTGAGGCCCTGCAAAATTTTGAGAACCCCTTCACCGCCTTTGAGGATAGTTGGGCGGAGTCGTCAAGTCGGTTTGAGGCTGATGTGGCCGACATCGGCGGTAATATCCGAGAGTCGTTTGGGGAGAATTTCCGCGAATCGTTCCAACTAATGAATGACGGAATTTCAACCAGTAAGGAAGTCTGGAGCGAGCAAGAAGCCGCTATTGATGCGGCGGCTAATGCGGTCGAAAATTTACAAGAGGCTACCGGTTCAGCGCAAGACGCCCTGATTGAAACGGCGGGCGAATATGACGACGCTTTAGCTGAGGTAGGCGAGAAATTTGTCGAGAAGCAAGATAAGCTGTGGTTTGATCACAACCAGCGAGTAGCCCGCCTACAAGAAGATTTGACCGCCACAATTGCCGAGGCTGCCGAAGAAGCAACGGACGCCCGGCTTAAGGCTAATGAAAAGTTAGAGTCGGGCTTGGCTGATATCGAGCGCAAGCTGGCCTCAGATAAAACCGAGATCAACCGCAAGTTTAATGAGAATGTGGCCAAACTCAATGCTGACCGGACCAGCGCCCAACGGGACGCGGCCACGGAGTTGGCCGAGATCGAGCGAGATTTAGGCGACACCCTGGCTGAACTGCAAGCCGATTTGAAAGACGATCTGGCCAAGGCCAACCGAGACCGAGCCAAGGTCAACCGTGATACCGATCAAAAACTGGCCACTGACGCCGCTAAATTAGCCAACACCTTGGCCGATTTAGAACAGGATACCGCAGATAAACGGGCTGATATCATCAGCAAGGCCGAGCAAGCGCGGGTGAAACGAGGCGAGGACTCAGCGGCCAAACTGCTAAAGCTTGAAGAGAATTACCAAAACGAGCGCAAAGCGATTGAGGACCGTTTCTCTGATGAATTTGCCGAGGCCGATCCTTTTGCCCGAAAACTTCTTAAGTTTAACAAAGATGAGGAGTTGCGTCTCCTTGAGGAGGGTAAGGCCGAGAAAGAGGCCAAGCTCAAAGAGGACAATGACGCCGAGTTGGCTTTGGTTGATGATCGGGTTAAGCGTGAGCTAGAGATTTTAGACCGAGAGGCGACACAAAAGGCCGAGCGGCTGACCCGTGATGCCGAGCTACGACGCCAGGCCCTTGAGGAGGATCGAGCCGAGCGACTGGAGGCGTTAAAGCAGCGTGAGGCCGATCTTAAAGAGAGTTACGAACGAGAACGTGCTGCCGCTCAAGAGAATGCAGAACGAGCCAGGGCGGAGCGGGAGCGCGAGCGCGAGGAAGAAGTCGCTCAGTTTGCAGCGCGTGAGGATGAATTAGAGGCACGTCTTGAGCGTGAGATCACCAAAAAGGATGAGGCAGCGGAAAAGGCGGCGGAGAAATTACAACAACGAAACGACGCTGAGTTGGCCCAGATCGACGAGCGCGAGGCTCAGAAAGTGGCTAAAGCTGAAGAGGCCCTGGAGAAAGAACGACGCAACCTTGAGGATCGTTTAGAGGCGCTTGACTATTGGGCCAGCCAAGAGAATGACAAGCTGGCGGCCCATTATGCTGAGGTTGAGGCCGAGCAACAGGCTCACCTTGATAAACTGGTCGAACAAGAGAAAGCGGCGCGGGAAGAGTTGGACGCCTTGCAACAAGGCGGTAACCCGCAAGCGTTGCCCCAGAACATTAATCCCGGCAACTTCCACCTCAATCCTGGCGCAGCGGGTGGGGGTAACAAAACGACCAATAATACAATTATCGTCAACAATAATAATCCGGGACAAGGCTACGCAGGCTCGCAGCAAACAGCCCGCAGCGTGCAAGACGCCTTAAGAGGGTTTGCCTAATGCATATTGTTCAATTTGGGCACTACCACTTTCAATCCGATCAGCCAGGGATGTCGGAAACGCAGGGAGCCGAGCGGCGACCAGATCAACAGGTTTTGCCAGGGGTCAATGGCTTCTTTGATGTTAACGGTACGGCCCCCGACTCTATGGCTGGTGACACCATCAACAAGCGGTTTTATGTGACGGTGGATGATGTCAACGACTTACAGGGCGCGATTGACGACCTGGTCGGTGCCATGATGCAATCACCCAACGACGCCAACGAGGGCACCCGCCTACTGATTGCCCAACTCCCCGACCTATCCAAACGCTGCACCTGGGCCAAGTGCACCTCGGCCCGCTGGACAATGGAGGTGGTGAACGTGGGTAACCTATGGGTGGGGCCGGTTGATATCGTCTGGCAGCGGTCGGTGCCTGAGTGGTGGACCTATCACGATATGCTGTACCTCGGCGATCATCACACCTGGGCCGATGTTGAGGCAGCGGGTTACATCTGGGGTCAGGGGGTAGTCGAGCGCGCCTTGGCCAGCCCCAACGAAAGCTGGACGGTGACCAACAGCGGTAACGCCAACGTGACCGATGGGATTATTGAGTTTGACGGCGGGGTGACTAACCCTGCGATTATAAATAAACGCACGGGCCATTCGATTAAATGGACCGGCACACTGAACAACAGCGAGCGACTGACCATCTACCTGGGCAAGCGCCAGGCCAAACGGAACGGCTGGCCGGTGGAATGGCCAAATATCACGCTGGGTAAGGTGGTGCCCTTTGAGCTGTGGCCGGGGGATAACACCCTGACCCTTACGGCTGACAGTGTAGGCACGTGCACGGTGCGATTTTATTTTGCGAGGACGTGGTATTAATGGCTTTTAGAATAGATCTACACGACCCGGTCACGGGCAATAAAACAGGCAAGACCTCAATCCTGACCGCCTCACAGGTCACTGAGACCCGAGCACTTAGTCGAATTGGTAAATGGTCCTTTCCGATGTCGGTGGCTGATGGCGCTTACCCTGAGATTGAGGGCAAGGACTTCAAGATTTATTGGGAAAACCGAGGGCAATCTTACCTCCTCGGCCAAGCCTCGTACCTCAACCACAAACTCAGTGCCACCGGCCAAACCGTGACCGTCAACGCGGCAGGTGGCTTGCGTGAGTTAAGCCGAGAAACGACCCTACAACGGAGCTTTGACGGAGCAACGGCTGATGTCAATCACGTCCTCGCCGAGATTGTACCGCTGCGGTCGGGCTGGTCGTTGGGTGATGTTGATACCATTACTACGCCCGCCCCGATGGATTTTTGGTATGAGACCATTTTTGACGGGGTCTCTATCATCGCCCAGACCTTTGGGTATCATTTTCGTGAGGGTCGCATCCCTGAAACTTTGGATTTTGGTGTGTTTGGCGCGAGCAGTGGCGTTGAGGCGATTGGTGGTAAAGGGTTGACCATTCACCCAGAGATTTATAGCAATGCCAACGTGTGCAAGATTACGAGTCTGGATATCGATTATCAATCGGACGTGGTGGTTAATAGCCTGATCCCCTTTGGCGGGGCCTTGGGTGTGGCTACAATCTCACTCGGCGAGGCCGACACCTTTCAACCAGGGCACCCGCGCAACGAGGCATTGTTACCTGATGGCACCAAGTACTACTACATCCGTGACACCGACAGCATGAATAGGTGGGGGTTGACCGAGCGGCGTTTTCTGCGTAAGGATCTGCGCCCGATTAGTAACACGCCCGATAGTCGGAAATTCGCAGCCAATGTGTTATACGAGGCCACCTTGGCCAGCCTGTTAAATTTGAGGGATCGGCAGGTGGTCTACAGCCTGGCTGTCACCGGCCTGACGCCTGGCTCAGTGCGCGAGGGGGATAAGATTAGGGTTCGATACCAAGGCGTCTCTCAAACGCGATACGGGACGGCTGAGTGGCTTGATTTGGATGACGAGTTTTACATCCTGGAGATGAGCCACACCTACGGGGCCGGAGCCAGCACCACGCTCAAGATTAATAAGAACGCGGTCCACGAGGAGACAACCGAGGATCTGTTGGCCAATACGATCCGGGCCTTTGAGCAAAGCCGTATCCATCCACAGCCGACCACCAACACCTATACCGTTGGCCCTTACGAAAAAGGTGCAGCAGCGGCCACGGTAGACGACCCCGAGGTACGGGCCAAGTTTTCGATTACGTTTGGGGTGGAGACACTGGCCTTTTACTACTGCTTTATCACCTTGACCGGTGGGCCGCTTAAGGGGAATGTGAAGTCGGTGCAATTGTCGGAAACCACGAGTGGGCCAAGTAATGATGAGACTGGGGGACCGAGCAATAATGAGACTGGGGGACCGAGTAATAATGAAACTGGGGACGACGAACAAATTCACGGTCACCCCTGGTCTATTATAGATGACCCAAACGCAGATACGGGTGTCCCATTATATCTAAAGAACGCCTCAGTTGTAGCCAACTACGGGACGAATGTTAATATAAATGGGGGGCCGTCCT
This sequence comes from Phycisphaerae bacterium, assembly GCA_028285035.1. Next base: position 22,702 of record JANQQF010000169.1, on the reverse strand, counting down.
TCGCGCCTCACTCTCACAACAATCCACACACACACGATAACCCACATAGGCACGATAACCCACATACTCACGATATGCCAGAGATCCAAACAGTGTTTGGTTTCTTTGAGGAGGACGCCTTACCCGACACCGTCACCGTGCGACTGAACGGCATCGTGATTGCCTCTGATATTGCGCTGGGCGATGGCAAGTATACGATTGATATATCCAGCCACCTATTAGCTGAAACGACCTTGCAGAAAGAGCACATTATCGAGGTGCAATGCACGCAGGGGCGGGGCTTGATCCAGTTTGAGGCGCAGGTGGCCAACTCGATCCAGCCGATTACTTTGAATTAAGGAGTTATTATGGCTTTAGAAACAACCGACCCGATGAATCGGGCGACATTGCAAGCTGAATTGGACACCTTGGCCTTACCCATAGGTATCGGCCCGCTGCCGTGGTCCACGAATACAGCCCCACCAGGTTGGCTCCTTTGTGACGGCTCGGCAGTGAGCCGGACGACCTATGCCGATTTGTTTGCGGTGGTGGGGACGACTTACGGGGCAGGGAATGGCTCGACCACGTTCAACGTGCCTGACCTACGGGGGCGCATCCCACTCGGCAAGGACAATATGGGCGGCACCTCGGCCAATCGGGTGACCAGTGGGCAGGCCGACACATTGGGCGGCAACAGCGGGGCGGAGACGCATACGCTGACCGAGAGCGAGCTACCCGCCCATACCCACAACCCCTATCGCGTACGTGATGGCTCTGGCCTAGGCACAGGAGATAACGGAGCCGATGTGGCGGCGGAGTCGGGTGGTAATCGAACAGTACAGACAAATAACAACACTGGCAGCGACAATGCTCACAACAATATGCAGCCATATTTGACGGTCAATTATATTATTTATGCCGGGGTGTGATTAAACTGGTGCGGCTACCAGGGGAATCGAAAAGGCGCAGGCCCCTCGGCCTGCGCCTTTTTTGTTGGTTATCTTTAATTGATCATTGGTTTCTTTGATACCAGTATTGTATATCTAGGACTAATGCCACAACTATCATTATCACGATAAAGCTAGTAAAACAAATTATCGTTGTAGCTAATAACAAAAAAGCTCCTCCTGCACCAGCCGCTATCGCTCCAGAAGGCCCACCTGAACTTTGATTTACCTGTTGTTCCCAGTATATCTGAAGCACCAGGAAACTTGCACAAGCAATAATCAGGCTCAAGATGCTAGCAATCATTCGTCCTTTCTTGAACTGTTCCCCCTGACGACGTGATACATTAATTAGCCACCACGAGCCAAGCATTGTCAAAATTACAATAAAACTCAACCATAGTAATTCCATAAATAGCAACTTTATACAAACTTACTCGAAAGTCAATTGTATTTTAACACCGTTAATTTTATTTCGGGTAAGGGGATTAAAGCGAAATAAAACAGTTTTTCTACTTCGCATTCCACTCATTTTATGCGGTGCCCAGCCTGATTGAGCCGATTGGACTGATGAATTTTGTTTGGTGGGTGGGGCGGAGGGCGGAATATTGTTCGATTGAGGGGGAAGGGGGTGGGGTGACTATCCTGTTTTAGGGTAAATATTCGATCCGATTTTTCCACTTGATGTCTTCCGACAAATCAATCGCGAGGACAATCGTTTCGATGACTAGGCCAATTCGTGAATCGGCTTGCTGAACTACGAACATTCCAGCCATTGGTTTCTGCGCCGCTATCCGTTCGTAGGCGTAACCGATCATCGTGTTGACATCCTGGGTTACAATGACCCGCCCCTCTTTGGCCGCCCACTCAAGTATGGTCGGATCATCAACCCCGCCTAGCCCGACATCTTGAACCCGGACAAAATCAGCCTCGGGCCGTTGAAGGAGCACACCTCGGATGATGTTTGCATTCAGGTTTTCATCAGCCAGCAAGCGAAGCATTGCTTAACCTGTTTCGGCTTTACGGGCGAGTAGTCGTTCACGGAGGCTTTGGCGATCACCCTGATGGGCTTCGACCTTCTGGCGTAGTTTTTGAGCGTTCGCTTGTCGGGTTTTGAGGTAGGCCTCAGTTTTGTCTTGATTGTTGAGGTAGTAGCCAATAGCGCTGTAGATATCGGCCAGCCTAAGCGTAGGGTATTGTGAGGCGATTTCCTCGGGGGCAGCCCCTTGCTTGAAGGCAATCACGATAGCATCCAGAGGGACGCGGGAATCGTCGAAACGGATGACGCCGTCAGCATCATTGTAGAGACCCACCAATTCCCATTTGTCGTTAAAGATCGGGCTACCGCTCTTGCCCTCAGAAATATCTGGTTTCGTTGCCATCATTGCCTCCTGTACAAGTGATTGTACCCGAGCAGGCCGGACGGGTCAACCCCCTCCGTCAGCCGCGTTTCAGCTACACCTCCACACCCTCGTCCCGCTTTTGCCACGGCCAGATGGTGTTCTTCTCGTCGTAGATGACGAGGGCGGTGTCGAAGTTGTTGGGGAGGGTGGGCGAGGAAGACAATGGCGTGCGGGTTCGAGTCCGACCCGGCCCATCTGAATGAGGGCTAACCCTTCCTTTGTACACATCTGCCCTCAGTCTTAATGAAAATAACGAAGCCCAGCGTCATGACGCTGGGCTTTTTTCCTTACCAGAAGCGGTCGATTTTGTCGTTGAAGGATAATTTGGGGTGGGGCTAGCAATTGCCTCTAGCGTTATCATCTTTGTACGTATCGATGAGTTGAGGTTGCTTTTGCTGTTCCCATCCTAGTATCACCCTACTTGACACAACTGCCACTCCAACTTCTCATTCGACTCAGCCTGTCCTTGACCACGAACTAAATAACCACTCCACACCATCCCCTGGTAGCGCTGCCAGGTAATACTTTGTTCACTTTCTTGCGACTCAAACTTCCATATAAACCCCCATTTGAACTGTATGAAATATGGGACGGGGGATTGATTATCTGGGTACCATTTCAACCAAACACCAAACGATTTGTCGGGGACAAAATAAGAAACCGCAAAAGTCCAAACTCCATGATCTTTACATCCATCTGGACCTTTTATCACTATACTATTTTTGAATTCAATCCATATTGGAGTTTTCTCATAACTTCCTCCTAGAATTTCTGTCGGCAATGTAATCTTCACATCGCCAGCGGCCATATCATCTGAATTAATTTCAAATATACACCCCGTCTGCGGAGATACGGATGGGTCAGCTCCATAGATACTTACCACGTCCTGCGCCTCGTAGGGAGGCCCACCGCCACCTTCCGCGGCCTCCACGAGCGGGAAATCTGGGTTACTGCCTACTGGCGGCTGAGTTGATTTTTTATCTAAAACCCATTGCGTAGCATTTCCAAGTTCTTTGATTTTTGCCTCTGCTTGCTTCTTCAACCAGTCCAAGTCGACTGGTACATCTTGAACACTGGTACTCACTGTTTTACCTTCCTTTCATTACAATACATTGGATAGTAACAACCTGCTCACACTATACCACAAAAGCGTCACATTTTCGTTTAAAGAACGTCACAAAAACATCACATTTTTATCTTTGGACAACAAAAAAGGGCTGCAATTGCAGCCCTAAACCCTCACATTCACCGTGACCATCTCCGAAATCGGAGCGGTGACACTCTTACTCACCCGTCGCCGCACACGCCCCCGAGGCGGCTGGTCAACCCGTTAACAATCGCTCGACCTCGTTTGCGCTTCAGGGGAGGGGGAGGTCATTTTAAGACATTGTGCTTTTGAAACACGGTGATTTTGGCTATGTACAACTCATTACCTGTAGCGAGTCCCTCATCAAGAATGCGTGGATTTAAACCCACATCAGCGCAGAATGCATCCCAATCGTAACAATGATCACGGATGTAACTGTATGGAAGATGCGCCTCTGGAGTGTCATCGGGGAAGCCAAAAATTTCACGTAAGGTCGTTAAGAAAGCCTCAAACATGTTTGAGGCTTCCCTAGCAACGCTTTTGGTAATGCTCTCAATTGTGGAGATAATTGAGGCATAATAATCTTTGCTGCTCATCTGTCACACTCCTTTCTGTAGTGCCCCCTGAACTATTCAAGGAAACGGGCGGTGTAGCGGAGACGCGGGTTTGGTGGGGGGGGTCGGGTGGGGGGTGGGGTTGCTCCGATGGCTTCCGGCAAGTTGGCATCGAGTGGGCCGATTTTTATTTATTATTGGGGTAAAAGTTCATTAGCTCGTACGTCTGCACGTGTCATCGGTCCGACGACATCTTCCCAGACTTCTTCTTCGATTTCGCTTTGGTTGGCGCCTATCATAAGGCCATCACGTAAAGCAAGCTCGGCCCAGGCGTGATAACCGCTCTGCCACTTAAAATCATACTTGAATTTAGCTATCCACTTGTAGCGACAGCTACGCCCCCATTCGTAAACCTCTTCACTCTCCTGTCCAATAACATAGACGGTAGTTTTTCCGCCCCACAGTTCGATTTTGTACTTAACAGATGCTTGATCGATAATCATATCATCTAGGGCGCCTTGGCCGACAAATTTTTTGATCTCCGCGATTGTGTCACTCATTTTGTTCCCCTTCATCGTTTTGGTTGTGCAATTCAGTAATAATTTCTTCGAGTTCATCTTGAGTGAAGTTACTTTTTAGCATCTTTGCGACGAGCTTAGTGTCTTTCATTACGACTAATTGTTTTTTTCTAAATCCACCCTCGACCATCGCCTGATTAACAGAAATGTCTTTGTTAAGAACACGCTGCAACAAGTCAGGACGATGCTTGCGAAGACGACGAATACTGGCTTGACGGTTATTCCCAACAGGACTTTTTCTTTTTTTATTGTGAACATTGTTCACAATTTTATCACTCCGTCTATTTCTCTCTAACGGCCTTCCTGGTTTTCCTTGTAACGCCTCATCAAGTAAATTTAATGTACCGAGGTCATCCTTAATTAAGTTCTTGAGGTCTTCCGGCTTTACTCCTAACCCCTCAGGTGGAGGTGTATTCAAGAAATCCTCGAAACTATCGTAGGTCACGGTGCGTTCGGTTTCTTCCACGTAGACCTCTTTCCAGATGTCCTCAGCCACTAATTGCTCGACTAGGCCAGGAATGTTACTTAACGCCTTCCCATTCCTGACGCTCCAATATAGTGCGTCTAACAAATGCCCTGCCAACATTGGCTTATTTAAGTCTGCCATTATAGAAACCACCTCGGATTTTTCTCGACTTGACCACTCTTGAGCCAAATCAGTTTCTTTTCCAATTGAGCAACTGTTGCGTCACGCTGCGACTTAATGCCTGCTTGCTTGTTCCAATAAGCGTGTATTCTAGAGACAATCTGTCTGGTGTCCAAACTTGTGTCATACATCGCTTTAATCTGAGAGGCCGCGCTATAGGCGGCTCTGTTGCACTCTGGTCCCAGTTTTTCTTTCTTTAAATACTTAGGTTTTTCTGGTTTTAGCTCTGGTTCTGATTGGTCCTCTTCGTCTCTAGCTATCTCCATAATTCTAGCCCATTCCCATTCATTCAATGTGATTCCCATTTCTTGCTCGGCTTGTTCTTTTCGCCTTTTCGCTTCATCAAAATTATAGGACTGGCTTTCTGCTATAACCTTGTCTTCGGGCCTGTTGCGATCCGTTCCGGTGGGGATGATAGGTGAGGGGGTGTATTCTTTTGGCTCTTTTGGTTCATCTTCGTTGTAATCAATGTCGATCGCTGGTGGTTTATTTCGCCCCTCGTTAATGACGTGGGTGATCTCGTCTTTGATTCTGGTCATAAATTCGACCAATCGAGGGGCTAGGGGGATATAAAAATAGGCCCATTTATCATATTCATCGGTTCGCCTCACGACACGCCCGATAATCTGGCGGAAGGTTAATTCTTGCATAATGTTGGTGGCATAGACCCCAACCCGTAACCGTTTAATGTCTACCCCTTCCGATACCATCCGAACGGCAACAATCCACTTCTTTTTTGATTTAGCAAAATTCTTAATAATATCTGTTGGGTTAGGCGTGTTAGAGTGAACCACCGCCGGTTTTTCACCAGTTATAAACTCTAGCCGATTCGCTATACTATCGGCGTGATCTGTGCTTATCGAGACAACAAGCCCACCAGCATTCGATGTATCGTGTCTTCTTATTTCGTCTAATCGTTCGTTTGCTTCGGTTAAAACTTCGGTTAAATAATCACCTTCAACGTCAATCAACAGAGCTTTAAGTAGTTGTGATTCCTCATCTCGGTTTGTAATGTCGGTAAACGAATTCCATTCGTGCATCTTTCCTCGATGGTAAAATTCAGCACCGCCGTCCAAAGAGGGAGACATCACCATTCGACATACATTATCCTTAATTGCGTCCTTGTAACCATACGTGAATTGGGGAATAGCAACACCCTTTTCGTACTGAACAAAAGGAATTTCACTATTGTCACCTCTAAAAGGTGTTCCAGATAGACCCAGTACGCGATATGATTCCTCGAAGGAGTTTGTAACAGATATTCCCCAAGCTTTATCGTCACCAGAGTGGTGTATTTCATCAAGAATAATCATTGCATCTTGATCACAAAGAAACTGTAGCATTCTCTCACTGTGAACAGTCTTGCTGTATGTCAGGCAAATTCCGTGATAATCGCGCTTAATCGGCCCGTTTTCCCAATTGGGGTCAAGCTGGATACCGAAGTTGGCAGCACTATCGGCCCACTGTTTTTTCAGCGACGAGGTAGGACAAACAACAATCACTTTTTCGATCTCTCGTCGTTGTATCAACTGCTTGGCAGCCAGTAATGACGCACTAGTTTTTCCCGCCCCTGGTGTGGCGACCAGAAGATAATCCCGATCAATCCACGCCTCATAACTTCGCAGAAATTTCGCTTGCCACTCTCTTGGCTTCATAGTGCTAACCCCTTTCTTTTTATTGCACGTTTCACAAGTAGGTTGTCCATTCTCGATAACCGTCCGACCGCCCTGTGACCACGGAATAATGTGATCCGCTTGCCAGTTCTCGTCCAGCTTCTCACCACAGATCGCGCAACGCCCTTTGTACATGACAAATATTTCGTTGCGCTGGGTGGTTGAAAAGAAACGGCGGCTATCGAGTTTCATTTTTGCTCAATTAATTAAATAAATGGTTGAGACAGTATAATTAATCTTCATTATACCGTCAAGGAGTCATTTTTGCCTCGACCATTCGAGTGACCGCACCGACCTCGATTTTTGGCACCTGGTTGGTCATTACGTAATATCGTTGCAGCTCCTGATCTAAAAATTGAGCCGTGTAGAGAATAAATTTAACTTGGTGGCTGATGTCGCCACTAGGTGGAGGTTGGTCGACCTCGGAGGTCGGTGGTACAATGTTAGTAGTCATAATCATACTCCGTTATGATTGTGATGGGGCCGTTCGATGCTTCCGCCAAGATGCCATCGGGCGGCCTGTTTTATTTTACGACTTCACTATTTTCTCTGTGTATAAATCATCAACACTAACACCTAGCACGCGAGCTATAGATTTTAGTGTGCCGATTGGTGTTGTAGGCGGGATGACCTCAGATTTGTATAATTTTAGGACGATTCTGTAGGTTAAATTTGCCTGCTGACTTAACCAATGAGGATTTTGCTCTGCACTATCGAGCAAGGTCTTTATATTGTTGACCATAATTATATCCTCCATTAAAACATTTCCCCCTTAGTATAATATGAACCACGCTTGGTGTCAAGATGATGTAGTCACGACCGTGTATAATTTAAGGTTAATTATGTCTAATTGGTATTGACTATGTAGTCACGATCGTGTATAATATGTATGTAACACAAAACAAAAAGCCCTTCGATCTCCCGCCAAGAAGACTCCGAAGGGCCAAGCCCGAAAGGACTATCTAATGACAATCATAGCAAAACTACACGCAGAAGTCAACAGCGGAAAAACCCTCGCCGAAGCCATCGAGCAAATCATCCCCGGCGCGGACCTCGCCTACTGGCAAAAACGCCTCGCCAACTATGACCCCAACGCCAAACCAGCCAAGCGCAAGCGATCAAGCAGCCGCAGCCGCAAGGCAACTCGGAATTTCCGAGCCAGCACCGTACTCGCCCGAATGACCATCACCGAAACCGAACAGCGTATCGGTAACGCGATGGCCGAGCAGGTCAACCGAGTAAACAACCAATTGATGGGGGTGGCATAATGACTACAACAATTATCCTCTCCAACAACGATTGGCTCACCGTTCCGGTCGGGGTTGACCCCGACCATTATCGAGCCGAGCAGGAAAGTCTTTTAAGCCTGACCGTTAAAGACGGCGTTTTCTGGAATGAAGAACTAGAGGAATTTGAGGTTTTTGTTAACGGCGAATATTTCGGCTTTGGCCAAGATCAAGACGACTTATGGCGACAGTACCGACTAGCCGTCGATGATACCATCCCGTTTACGGGTGAGTACATCGAAGCCGAACCCATTAACTTAGATGACGAAATCGAGGTGCCGTTCTAATGACAAACCAACTCACCACCATCACCACCGCCCAAATGAACATCCTCACCCAAAGCACCCCACGTGAAGCTATCAAGCAGCGTAAAGGACGCGGCAACACAATGTTGTCCTATGTCTCACACGATTGGGTCACCCGCCAATTAAACGAGGCCTTTGGCTGGTCCTGGTCCTTCACCATCTCCGATGAAATGATCATCCCCAGCCCAGCCGACCCGCAAGAAGTGATCGTTAAAGGTTGCCTAACTGTCCACACCCCAAACGGTGATTTGATCAAAAATCAATTTGGGGCCTCAGATGTCAAACGTAACCGCAATGGTAACCTCATCAGCCTCGGCGATGATCTCAAAGCCGCCGGGAGTGATGCGCTCAAGAAGTGCGCCAGCCTGTTAGGTGTCGCCCTCGACTTGTACGGTGATCAATCGCCTAATGGTGGGGTTGTGGTTAGCTCCCCACCCCAGCCCGAAAGCAAACTCATCGCCGCCTACAATCGCCGTATCCGCAAGTTAGTCGGCGAGATCAAAGCGATTGACGCGGGTTTTGTGTGGGATTTCGGCAAGCTCAACGGAGCTAATGAGGACCAGCTAGTCAACTACGGCAAAACATTACGCCAGCAGCTTGATGCCCTACGGGGTGAGGCTGTGGCGGTATAGGAGAAATGACAATGACCCCAAAATTCAACCTTGGCACCATCTACACCACCATCGGCGCAAACGAAGCGATCCACGCCAACGACACCACGCCCGAAACATACCTCGACCGTCACCACTGCGGCGATTGGGGCGACCTGGGCGACGAAGACAAAGCGGCCAACGATGCCGCGCTAACCAGTGGCGGACGGATATTCAGCGCCTACTATCTGCCCGATCAAACAAAAATTTGGATTATCACGGAATGGGATCGAAGCGCGACGACGATTCTGTTGCCGAGTGAATATTAAACAATGAGGCCCCGCTGCTACGGCGGCGGGGGATCGGAGGTAATGATGATATGTATCGTGAGTAAGCAGGCTGAGAACGAGTATCACGTGATGACCGGGCCAAGCTACAAATATTTTGTTTGTATGTGTCGAGAGATGGCAACGGCGCAGGCGATTTGTGATTTCTTTAATGGCGGACAATTCACCCCGGTCTGCCCTGCCCACGGGCCAATGGAGGTGACGTGCCTCGATTGCGAGGGCGAAGCGCTGCGGGCCGAGGTGTCCCAGGATGGGACCTTGGCGGCGGTGGTGGGGTTGTTGTCACAAGGTGACGGTGGGGAGGAGTCGGCTACCGCTTGCCCCTCCTGATTCATTCAGTTAAAATACCCCTGTATAACCACGCAGGGGCATTTTTTATGAGCCAATCACGACAGGACGAAATAAGCGACCTTATCAACACCCACCTACGGCGTAAGTTTGAGCTTGAAAAACGTGCCGCTCGGCAGGGCGATAACGTGGACCCTGCGGTGACGATGGAGATACAGGATATTATGGCGAAGGTGGTTGCGCTAGAAAGCGAATTGGCAGGGCTAGGTGAGGCTCCGACCGCGCCCGCGTTCGACACGCTGTCGGAGCGTGATCGACAGTATCAAATCGCCCTACATTGGGCCGAGGATGGGCGGCGGGGGTCGTTATCGCGGTTTGACTTGAGCGGGCGGGATTTGCGGACGGTTGATTTAGCTGGGGCGAAGTTGGGTTTGGTAAATTTAAGTCAGGCCAAGTTAAGATATGCCAAACTGAATGAGGCAGATTTACGGCTTGCCAATCTACATGAGTCAGACCTGAGTAGGGTAGACCTGAGCGGGGCAGACTTGCGTGAGGCAAACCTGAGCGAGGCAAACCTGAGGGGGGCAATCCTGAGGGGGGCAATCCTGTTCGGGGTAGACCTGAGGGGGGCAAACCTGAGCGGGGCAATCCTGTTCGGGGCAGGATACAACGCTGCCACCCGCTGGCCCGGCGGCTTCAATCCCCTCGACCACAGCTTGGTGCGGGTGGACGACTAAGCCTACTCCCTAGGACCATCGTACCCCTTGATTATCAGAACAAATGTGCTAAAATATCCCCCGTCGAGTTGGCCGATTGACGACGAAATCTTCCGGATGCCCACCAACTTGACCCCCCACAGCCCCGTCTCTCCCTGGCGGGGCTTCTTTTATTAACACCCACACCCGCCGTGACTCAGCCTCTCAGGCCGCCGCTGTGCCATCAGCAGCAGCCACCGTGGCCGGGTTTTTGGGGTTTGCGTTTTGATTTCATTGGGGTCTCCTAGGAGGGAGTTAGCTTGGGGATTGATTTTTAGATCGAGGATGCCAGTCGGCTTCTTTTACAATGATTTCGACGGTGGTGTATCGTTTGTTCGATTCTTTATCATAGCGATACCGCACGGCCACCAACTGATCGCCATACTTCTCAGTTAATGATTTTGTGCCTCTTTTACCAGGCGTTAGCTTTAATCCAACCCTCATCATAATCACAATCTCCTTATCGTATTTGTCCCTAAATAAAAACGCCCTCGGGTGGTAAGTCCGAGGGACTTTGCATACTTCCGCACGAGTTGGAAGAGGATGCCGTTAGCAGGAGCCACACCCATCACCAGGGGCGGCTGTTGCTATAAATACGAGGATTGCCCCAGTTAACCAGAGCGCTTTTGCTGTCCATATTTTCAATTTTGCTTTCATTGTTCCCCCTCGGTTGCAGCTTTTTTTAAGTGTACAACTGAGGGGTTCCCAACGGGGTTCCCTAAACCAAACCACCAAACCGTGTAAATCGGGGGAATAAAAAAGCCTAGGTTGTTGCCTAGGCTTGGATGGTCTGTAAGACTAACTTTGTCTCTTCGCTCGGCTCAATACCGAGGTCTATTTTTAACTTGCTCGCGCATCGCCGGTAAATCGTGGCGGCTCGCCCATTGTTTCCACTGGTAATGGCGGCACGCATTAGAATACGGACAGCTTCTTCATCGTAAGGGTCTTGATCGAGTAGGGCTTTGGCCCAACGAGTGGCGCGTGATCGATCATTATTTGCCTCATAGGTGTGGGCCACGTGGCCGGTTTTATCCAAATAGAGTTGCTCTAACTCATCTCGAAATTCACGGACCCATTCATAGCCCGCGTCAGGTAGGTAGTCTCCCTGCCATAGTTCCAAGGCGAAAGTTAGTCGTTCAAGATCGGCCTCACTTTCGATGGCTAGAAGGGTTTCGACATCCCAATAGTAATCTGACGACCAGTCAAACCCCCATTGATTCTCTGTGCTATCAAACGATACCACGCCCTGCATTGCGTCGCGTAACTCGTGGACAATGCGGTGATATTGGCTGCGTGAAATTGTGGTATGAGGCCAGAGGTCAGCCACGATTTCGGGCTTGGTCAAGCCACGGGCCTTTTGTAATAACAAGAAAAGGAGGTGGACTGCGCTTCGCTGTTTGAACTCGACCCGATTCTGGTTAATATGGACATTGACCCGCCCAAAGGATCGAATATCTACCTGGGCCGGGGCATAAGGGAGATGTTGTGCGCGTTTACGAATTTCCCGTCGGATATGGTTGAGGTTATCGATCTCGGGCAAGGTGATGGTGTCGAGACTGGCTAGGGCGTTGGTGGCGTAGCGTTCGATAAACTCGTAACCGATTCGCTTTGCCCCGTCCGCCGCCTTCATAAAGGCAATACGAGCCTCATCTATGGCGCGAGTATCGCGGTAAAGATCGCCCACACTAGCCGCTGCTAATATTGCGGCCCGTTGGTTGCCGCTTTGGTAAGCGTGGTAGATCGATTTATCAAAAGCCTCAATGGCCTCAATGTAGCGGTGTTGGCGATGATAAACGACCCCTGTATTATTCCAAGTGTAGGCGAGTTGTTGAATATTCTGGCTCGCTTCCCAATAGTTCAAAATATCAAGATAAACTCGTTCAGCCTGGGCCAAGTCGTTGGTTTGTTCGTAAGCTAAAGCTAATTCTAATTTTATAATATGCGTGAGTTTGGCTTCACCACAAACCGCGATAGCCTGTTGATAGTGGCTAATCGCTTCCTTAAATTGTCGTTGTCGCCGGGCGCAATTTCCCTTTACCCAAATCGTCTCGGCCAACAACCCCGTATCCTGGGTCAAATCAATGGCCTCGATATCGGTCAAGGCTGCATCATACCGCCCGGCGTTGTAATGACTCACGGCCCGCCACAATAAAATGCGGGGTAGCTGCTCGGGCTTGGCCAACGCCATCGCCCGCGATAGATCGGCCAGGCCATCAGCCTCGATGCCGGTGATCTGGATATTCCCCCGTACGGCCAACAACCAGGCATTCCCCTCAACCACGGCCACCGGCAACGCCTTGAGCCAATTGCCCAGGGTCACCTGCTCGCCGTCGCGGATCATCTGGACGGCGGCGCATTCGATTAGTTTGATAATCTGACCGTTGTCCTCGATGCGGCGCAGGGTCGCATAGGCGGCCTTAAAGTCACCCCGTTCGCGCTGGTAATCGGCCAGGCGGCGGGTGAGGGTGTGGTAGTGTTCGGGTTGCTGGCTGCGGATGGTGTGGGTCAGGAAGTCGTCAAAGAGGGGGGGATAGCTGATCAGGTTGTCGTCCTGGAGGCGGCTGAGGTTGGCGTTGGTGATTTCGTTGATGTAGGGGGCGCAATCGGGCAGCTTGAGCACGGCGTGGCAGATGGGGGTATCGAAGGGAGCCACCACACTGCTTTCGAGGAGAAACTTTTGGGTGTCATCGCTAAAGTAGCTAAAGATCTCGCGGTCGAGATAATCATAGACCGCACTTTCCGGGGCAATGTGTTGCCGGGCGCGGAGGGCGATGGCCATTGCCCAGCCGTCGGTTTCTTTGGTGATGCGCTCGGCGTCCTCGGTGGAGAGGGCCAGCCCGTTTTGAATGAGGGAAAGTTGTTTGACCTCGTCGACGGTGAAGGCCATCTCTTCGTAGTCGATCCCCTCGGCCACGTAGCCCTTGACGATCAGGGTGGCCAGGTTGGGCAGCCGCACCAGATGGCGACTGGCTAAGACGATCTTGACCGAATGGGTAAGCATCAGAAACTCAGCCATAAACTCATTAACCGCCTGACTGGTATCGACCTGGTTCCAATCGTCGATCATCAGGACCACGGGCTGATTTAGGCCGATGGTGTGATTGAGCTGGGTGACGATATCGCGGGCGGTGTTGATGGGGGTATCGGGGGTGAGGGGGATGTCATTTAGGGCCGGGAAACGGGTGCCTAGCGCGGCCAGCACGTAGCGGGCGAACTCGGCCAGCTCGGTCAGCCGGTCGTCGCAGGATAGCCAGCAGATGGGTAACTCGGCGGAGTTACCCCAATCAACCAATAATGTTGTTTTGCCTGACCCGGCAGGGGCGGAAATAATGATTAATCGATGGTCGGTGAGACCATCGATTTTTTGAGCCAATCTCGTGCGGGTCAGGACGTTGCCCAGGGGGGGGCGATTGATTTTACCAGGATCAATCATCACGTCCTCTTTGGTCTGTTTGATAGTCAGTATAGCATAATTTTAGGGTATGTAATATTTAACCCTTAAATTTTAAGGTTTGGCATATAGTTTTATAAACTTTTGTTAAATTTTCGCGTTGTGAACATAGTGAAGTGTGATATAATATACCGAATTCGGCTGGTAACCGAGTTAATTTTCCGCACGAGGCTGGTTAGGCTTGCGTTCCCCTAGCCGCCAATTTCATATTTGGAGGTGTCCCTATGTCAGACCTTGCGCCTGACAAATTGCCCCATCCCTTCACCGGCAAGCCCGCCGTCCTGAAAATCTATGTGAACCAGGTCGCGAAATCTGCGGACCTGCCGCAGGCCTTGGCCTATGCCGAGCGGTCGCTGTCGGGTGAGGCGTACGCGCTGGTCGTTACACTGGTCGAAGAAAAAAACATCGCTCGTAAGGCTCGATAGCCTATGAGCGAGCGGCAGTCCGCGGCAGAGCCACCTAAACCCCAAATTACCCACCAATGGCGGGTTGTTTTGATTACTGTACGGCATTTGGGAAAAGAGGTGGGGGTGCTGCTTGGGGCGATTTGGCGTTATTTGGTCACTTGAGTGGCATAACCCCGGACAAAGCGCATTACAGCGGCGCGATCCAGGTCATCGGGTAGGTTACGGAAGATGGAAACAAGCTCGGCCTCTTCGTGCTCTAGGCCTGTGGGATCGGCTTGCTTAAGGAAGAAGTTGATTGGTAGGTCGTACTTTTTACTCAATATGCTGAGATACTCTACACTTGGCAGAGAGCGGCCAAGCTCCAAATTGCTATAGGTGCTGCGTGCTACACCTAACCAATCTGCTACATCGGCTTGGTCTAATTTGGCCGCTTCCCTCGCTTTTCGCAACTGTTCGGCGATGGTTTTTTGTAAAGCGTCGTTGGTCTCCGACACGGTCGTGTCCTCTTTAGTCACGTATGTGTTTCTTATAATAACCTTATCCTTAAATTTTGAATATTCCATATTGACAAGTTAAGTTTCATATGGTAACATCGCTCTGCATACAGAAGCATTTTATTGAGGCGATATTTTTTTGGCTTGTTGTGCTTCTGTGAGAAACTAAGAGTTTGTTATTGTGACTCAAATTACACTTGGTAAGAAAATAAAAATTCTTCGTTTTATTCACGGCCTCAGTCAAGAGCAACTTGGTGACAGAGCGCGTGAGATTCTTGGTGAAGATTGCTCCCTGCCTCAGCCATTACTAAGTCGGGTCGAAAACGATAGCGATAAGCAGCAGCTCGGTTCGGAACAGTTAATTGCTGTCGGGCGAGTGCTTGGTGTTGATCTCCACGATCTCTTACTTGATACTGGCGCTCGGTTAATTGCCAACCCCACCCCCACCGCCGCCACCGTTCGTGAATACATCGCGGTGCTGGGGCGGTATCTGGCGGAGCTGGAGGGGGTGAACAATGCCTAAGATGACGGCCAAGTACAAGGGCGCGGTAGAGACCGCACGTAGTCATAACCTCCCCGTGCCAGCCACCAAAAACCAAGAGGCGCTTTACGACCTCCTACAAAAAAACAGCTTCTTTTGGGACTCCAGAGCCAAGCAATGGAACAAGCACGATCTTAAAAAAGCCGATCCAGCCACCGAACTGGTCAACCTCCGGGTGTGGGCCGAGGCTGAAACTGTCGAGTTTGTCGCCCGTGATATCGCGGCAATGATGCAAGCTCAAGGATATCGACTGGTTGAAACCAGTAAACCATATCTTTGTCGCCCCCCTAAGCAGTTAGAAGCACGGGTGTATCTCAAATTTTTACCCCCTGTAGGAGTGAAACGGTGAGCTACGACTGCCAAACCTCTGGCTCTCCAATCATCAAAGTACTCGGCCTAAAGACACCTGTCGAAGCGGCCCTGCATTTCTGGTTGTACTACCAGCCTGAGCGGCTGGCCGAGACTGTGGTTGAGGTCACCCATCGGAATTTCGAGCGCTGGCAGATCGTTGTGAGCATTGATCAGGCGGGGAATGTGACGGCGCGGGATATCGAGAGTGATGACACCCAGGCCGTGGCTGATCCGCCGGGGGGTGAGAGTGAGTTTCCATTTTAGATTATTTGTGACTGTAGCTCAACAGGCAGAGCACCCCGCCACACGAATTGAGAGCGTAAGTGGTCGGGCGTAGATTCGGGTTCGACTCCCGACAGTCACCTGGGCCGGTTGGTCTGGTCTACCAGCCGTGCTTCTTCTCCTCCTCCTTTGTAAGTCCCCCTGGTCGCACGGCCAGGGGGCACAAGGAGCAACCTAGATTAAACGTGCCCTACTCCTCTGTACGTGCGGACGGCTCAGGCACCACGCACCCTGGCCAACACCCACGGCAGAGAGGTGGGCCTCTCTAAGTAAGGGTAGGTCACTGTTGAGGGACGGGGCCTACCCTATAAAAAAAGGGTTTTATTTAACATTGTTAAGGGCAGGATAGCACGGATTTAGAGCGATCCTGAATTTTGAGACTATTTTTGGGGGTATTTTTGAGCAAGTCAAACACTCAATCCCGAACCCGAATATCCAACAAAGTTGGTTGGGGTTTGGATGACATCATTGAGGAGTGCCGACGAATGGCCCCCCATATCAGAACCCTGATTGAAGAGACGGAGGGATCGGACAACCCCATTCTGGGCCAATCCCTGGCCCAGGTGGCCACCTCCACCCTGATCATCGATCAAAAGGCCCGTGATGCACGCGCCGGAAATTACAATCAAACCCTATAGTCTTTCGCATAGCGAGTTTCTTGCCCTTTGGTAGGGTACAAGAGCTTGGATAAAAAAATTTACAAACTTTACATTTTTGAGGAGATCGTGGTGACAAATAACCAATCAAGGACAAACTCACGTGGATAAATGGTCAATCGCCTTGAGTTATCTAGGCCCACAATTTGAACCTGCGATCCAACAGTGGGGGTTGCGCTCAACGAAGCCGGTCATCAAAGACACTACCCTACAGATCGGCTTGAGCAATGATCTGGCCGTGGAAGCCGCAAAAGGTCATCTCCTACGCCACGTCACCCGCGCCGTCACCCACGCCTACGGCCAGCCGCTAACCGTCGAATTCGTGGTGCAACCGCCCGAGCCACTCACGCAACGTGAGACACTCACCCAACGTGAGACACTTACCCCAGGGGATCGACCCCAAATCGTGCCTTTGGCTGGGCGAGACTACACCCCGGCCCGGCTCGGCGGCTTTAGCCGGATCAGCCACTACACCACCACATTCTGGGCACCCTACTTGGGTCTAGCCTTCAACCTGTGGAAACGGCTCGACAGCGACCACCGCATCCCCAATGATGAGCGGGACATCGACCAGCCTGAATATCGCTGGTCCCCGCCGCTGCGATACAACTATCGGCCTTTGGCCCGGGATATTGGGCGCAGTCACGCCCGCGCCGTCAAGGGGGGGCCGGTGGAGTGCTGGGTCACGGCCTCGGCCTCGTCCGATGCGCCGCCGACGGTGTGTTGTGAGAAGTATGGGCCGGTGAAGATTGAACAGACATCCACAGGTCGGGTCAAGTGTCTTCATTGGCAGGTGGGGGCCTTAGAGGTGCTCTATCAAGAGCATCTGATTGCGGTAGAGATCACACCCGGCCCCAAATGGGCCAATCGGCTGGATATCCAGACGTGGCGGTATCTGCCCATTTTAACCCCCACCCAAGTGGCCCAACTGAGTCCACACCTGCAGGAGCAACACGAGTATTGGTTGCGCCCCGCTCGTCGTAGCGAAGGGCGACCCTCGCTTATCGAGAGCTTGGATATCAGTCGCGAGGAGTGGGAACAGATCGATGTGGAGAGCTTGGTTTCGTTTTTGCCGGGCTGGTCAGAGCATCGCCAGTTAACCCAGGAATTTCGGCCTAACGAAGCGTTCTTGGGACATATATGTCCCAAGATCCCAGGCCAACCGATCAATCTTGGGACATATATGTCCCAAGATAAAGACAGCGAAAATTTTTTTAAATAAATTTTGTAACATTTTGTCACGTCAGTGAATCATTTTGTTACGTTTGCCGCTCACCTTCGTCCCAAGCCCACCCGTCGCTTGGCCCAGATATGGCCTGTGGAGCGGGTAAAGAAGTAAGAAAGAATTAGTATTAATTATTAATGAGGAGTATGAATTTATGAAGAAACAACGCGTAGCGGTGCCCATTCCCTTGGATATGTTGGAGGATGCCCAAAAAGAAGCAGACGAGCGGGGCACCTCTCGGTCGGCGATTTTAGAGGGCCGCTTTGAGAGCCTCCGCAGCTCGACGGTTTCCGTCGAGCTGCCCATAGACCAAATTCACGTCGACAACAGCCTCAACCCTCGCGAGGGGGCGCTGGAGCAGGACGCGGTGATGGAGTACAGCCAGCATCTTAGCGAGCTGCCGCCGATGACAGTCTTTCAAATCGGCGAGCAGTACACCCTGGTCGGTGGCTTCCACCGGCTGGCCGCGCACAAGCTGGCTGGGGCTGAAACCGGCTGGTTTATTGTCAAAGCAGGTGATCGCGCCGCGGCTGAGGAGTATGCCGATCTGGATAACCTCAAGCACGGTATCCAACTCAGCCGGCGGGAAAAGCGGCAGGTGATTGAGCGGCAGCTTAAGCGATACCCCGAGCGGTCTGACGTGTGGTTGGCCAAGGATTGCCACACCACAGACAAAACCGTTCGTAGCGTGCGTGAGGCGCTGGAGGCAGCCTCGGAAATTCCGATACGTGAGACCCTGATCGGGACCGACGGCATTGAACGGCCACGCTCGATCAAGCGCTCGAAGCCTGAGCCAGCACAGGCGCAGCCGTTGCCGATGTGGCTCAAGGAAGATACCGAAGAGGAGCCACCCACCAGCCCGGCTCCAGCCTCACCTCCGCCGCACCCGACGGATACGGAGTGGTTACCCGTTGAGGGACAAGAAGACGAGGCCGCAGCCTCATATGGTGATGCGCCACCCTTTCGGGCCGATATTGAGCGCGAGGCCACGCCCCAACCCAAACCCAAGTCAACGACGCCCCCACCCCCTCCCCCACCGCCACCGGCTGCGTCTCCTGTGGATAAACTGGGGACAACCTGGCGGCTGGCGGTGACGATTGGGCCGAGTGGACAGTGTCTGTTGACGCTGGACAGCGATGGCGAGATCGGGCCGGTGAATGATACCCGTTCATTCAATTATATGGTGTCGGGGTTGCTCTCAATGCTTGAGACGCACATCCCGGCGGATCAGTACGAGAAATTAAAGGAGGCGAAATGATCAAGGTTATTTACAAGCACGCAGGGAAAGAGATCCACCAGGAAGAATTGGAAGAGGTTACTGTCAGGCGGATTGAGCAGATCCAGGCCCATTTCGGCCAGTTTGATAAAACCTTACAGGTTGCGACCTACACCATTGGCAAAAAAACCAAAGGCCAGCAGACCATTGAATTCGCCAAGAAAACGGGCACCAAGGGGAATGATGACTTTCGGGCCGAGTTTGAGGCGGAGAAGGCCAGTTTTGCCCGGCAAGTTGAGCAGATGACTGAGGCGTTGCTTGGTCTGCCTGAAAAAGATGATCCGGCAGTTGAGATGTTGATACGGGCCGAGGATGGTGATAGGGCTGATGTAGTTGGTATCGCCGAGGTCATTCGGACCGAAGCGTATGAGAGTCGTGTATGGCACGAGAGGATATCTAAATGTTTGCAATTGACACCCGTACCTGGCCCCAAGCCCCCCATCGGGTTTTAAGGCCAGGTCGAACCTTGGCCCGAGTGACGGGGCGATCACTGCGAACCCCCCAGTATTTGCGGCTAGAGCGGGTACTGTATTTAGTCGAGACCCATTTTCCAGCGTCGTTGGCCGATGTGGAGGCTATTTCACAAGGCCTCTACTGGGTTGATGCATTTGGTCACTTTTTGGCATTGGTGAAGGCGGCTGGCTGGTTTGATGTTTGTGATTGGTTATTGGAAGACCTGTGGGTGGCGGCCCAGCATGAGGAAGATTGGGAAGAAGACGGCGAGCCAATGTCATTGTGGTATTTTGCTGGATTTCTTGATGGTATCCCGATCAATTTATTAGGGTTTGGACCTGGCGAAATTGGTTGGGAGGGGGCGGATATTAACCAGTATCCTGTCTTGGCGTTACTAGAGGGATTAGTTGGTGGGGTTGGTTTATATAAGTACGATCACGACCGATGGCTACCCAAGATTAACCATAATCTACTCGAGAGACAAATACAGCAGTGGCGGGAAGGGCCAATCTATCAAGCCCATACGGGGCGGACGTGTGACTTAGTTGTACAGCTAGGGGTGCTTGATCAACTTGAACCGCCCTTAAATGCCATCCCCCTAGCGGCCCAATGGGCTTGCGGCGAGACGGGGAATATCGTTTTGGATGAGTACTGGGATATGAACGATGAAATTTGGCCTGACCGTTGGCTCTGGGATCAAGACCTGGGTTTGATCAAGCAGATGTGGGCCGAGGCGATGGAGATCAAGCAACAGATTGAGCCGCTCCTGTTGTGGGCCAATCAGGACCAGGCCAAATTACAAAGAGTTTACGAGGTCGTGACAGCGACCCTGCGAGGTGATAATGAGTAACTACACATCAATGGATTATAGCCGCTACCAGGGCAGCCTTCATCTCTACAGCGATGCAGTCCTGCTACATAAACACGGCGAGGAGCCGTACTGTGTGGACCCGCAAGCGGTAACAGCGGCGCTGTCCGGTATCAATGTGACCGCCGGGCCGCTACCCCAGGGGTGTTTGTGGGTCGGTCGGCGTGATGGTCAGGAGTATGTTGGCGTGCTGGTGCCAGCGCAGGTGTGGTCAGTGAGTGTGACGAGTGAGGCCGAGACCCTGAAGGTGCCCTTGCCTCCGCTCGTGTTTTTTGGCTGGGGGCGCAACTATGGGGCCTATGCCCTCAAGGGTAATGACTGGCCAGATCGCCACACGTCGATCTATCACGCGCCGTGTCCTAACGTGTCTGGACAACACGGCGTTTGTGCTGGCTCCGCCGCCTTTCCGGTGGCTGGACTGAGTACGATCTGGCAGGCGGTTGAGGTGTTTTTTGAAAGTGGCTTCAATGACCACCTAAGTAATGGCAAAAGTCGGAAGCACGGCGGCTCAGTCTTGGCCATGTGGCGCGAGCTGCACCAGGCTAAAGCAAAGAAATACCCGGTTAAGGATTTAATTTATTATGGACAATTTCAGGAGGCGGTAAACAACCCTAGAGGGCTTTGACCCTGAACTATGCGGTAAGGGCTAATAGAGTAGCTTCTGACCAGCTCGAGTCTATTGGCAGGTTTACAACTGCCCGACCAAGAACAGAAATGTTCAGGGCCGCGTTAATGTCCGCGTGGTCAGCGTGTCCACACGAAAGGCATAGGAATTTATCTTGCGTTTTGCGATTACCTTTATCAATCGAGCCGCACTTATGGCAAGCCTGAGAAGTGTATCGAGGGTTAACAAAAACCACGGGAACACCCGCAAGCTTGGCTTTGTACTTGATAAACTCGCCCAACTGAAAGAAGGCCCAACTGTGCAAATCGTCGCGCTGACTGCGGCGAAGCCGTATCCTATTGCGAATACCTTTGAGGTCTTCAAGAGCAATCGCGCTATTCGTGTCTTTCGCAGTGTTTACGATTTGCTTACTGATACAGTGGTTAATGTGGGTAGCAAAACGACGTTCTTTACCCGACAAGCGTTTGAGTTTGCGCTTAGACGATTTCGTACCCACGGGTTGAATGTTTTTTCGTTGCCTACGTCTACGGCGGCGAATGTTGTTAAGGTGATTTCCGGCAAACTTCTGCC
This sequence comes from Phycisphaerae bacterium, assembly GCA_028285035.1. The sequence continues at coordinate 1,068 of JANQQF010000169.1, read as the reverse complement.
CGTCTGAGGTTGTCGCAATGTTTTTGATACCGAGATCGACACCTAAAACGTCTGTGGGTTCGATGGGATCGGGTTCGTCAGTGTCACAAGTGGCGGCAAGGTAAAACTGACCGTTGGTAAAGAGTAATTCACTTTCACCTTTTTGGGTTTTGAGTTGTTCAAGTTGACGATTACCAGCGACAAAGGAGATTTTGAGGCGACCCACTATCGACCAGATGGTTACAAAGCCGCCCTCAATTACATAGCGTAACGTGCGAGGGTTGTAAGGAAAGCCACCTGTTGCTTTGAATGTACGCTTGGTTTTCTGATCAGCTTTATAAGCGTGAGCGACCTTGGCAATACAGCGAATGGTCATATCTGCGGATAGGCCGAAGCGTTCACGGGCATCGTAATAGACAAAATGGTGTAGGTCAAACTGTCGGAATGTCCGATTGTCCCAAGCGACTTGGCTAATGTAGTTGCAAGCGGCGTTGGCGGTTTCGAGAGTAGTCAATAGGGCCGCATGTTGGTCGCTATTTGGTTGGAGCTTGATTTTTGCAGTTATTTTCATTGTTATCAATTCGGAGCTATCTATCACTGCCTGATTTTTAGTCCGATTGGTTGGGGAGACAAAGGCGTCTCCCCTTTTTTATTCCGCTTTTGCCTTGCAGTAGATCGGCTTACCATTCCCGCCATCCTCGGCAATCTTTTTGGGGCAATAGTAGCCACCGTGTTTGCTCGGTTTCATCGGCCCGTGTTGTGGGCATTGCGGTACGGAGCCATTCTCGTTGCTGCCATGCGTCGAGCGGGGCGGGGTGCCCGTGTGGGGCGTCGCGCCGATGGCGTCGAGTTTGGCGAGGGCGGCGTCGAGCTTTTGTAGGACGTCGAGGCCGCTCGGGCCGCGTAGGGTGAGCATTACGCCGTTGTAGCCTTTGTAGTTAAATCGCAAATTTATTGAGGCTGGAGCTTCACTAAAGTTCATTTCGTTACTCATACGGGCAACTCCCAATCAAATGGCTCATCATTGGTTAGAGGCTCAATGAGGTTAGGATACTCACCCATAAACGGAATGATAACATCGGAATAATC
>JANQQF010000168.1 GCA_028285035.1 Phycisphaerae bacterium | reverse complement strand
TTCCTACCGCTTGTCGGCTCTGGCGAAATGACAGCTCAAGAAGCCCTTGATGCTGCTGCCGAAGCCTACACTGAAGAAGCCACCGCTCAAGGCTATATTCAGTAAATTAATCTAACAAAAAGAATAGGGAGTATGGTGTTCTTCGTACTTCCTATTCTTTTACCCAAAAATATTGTAATTTGGAGTATTTTAAAGTAAACCAGAAGAATTTTTGAGAAAACCGAAAATTTGAACTATCAAAAATTATGTCTAAACAAATTTATAATCTGGTTTACTTTATTAATGATTCGCCAAAATGGGTTCAATTTTCTACCTATTTGAACCAAGCTCTAAAAATTTATTTTCGATTATTTTTTGCGAATCACTGTGTCAATTCTGAGACAATAAACTGCCAATAAACTGTCAATTTTGACAACTTTATTTCTTGGAACAACCTTAGTTAAAACAGGAAAGGGAAAGGTGAGCTATGACAAGAAAAACGTTTTTTCAGTTTGCAGCCCCCAGCATCTTTATGATGACGCTCTTAATGGTGGTGCCACTTCTAATGGCGATCTGGTTGGGTATGCAATTTATGACGTTCAATAATATTAATGAACCTCAATTTGTTGGCTTCAGAAATTATGTCGATGTTTTGGGTGACGCCCGATTTTGGCAATCATTCCGCTTCACAGCGTTGTACACGGCTATCATTGTGCCTGCGACAATGTTGATTGGCTTCACCGTGGCCCTTCTCCTAGATCAAGTTTCAAAATTTACCCGGGGCATCTATCTCTCAATATTTTTACTCCCTTTTATCATTGTTCCCATTGTTGGAACTTTGATGTTCAAGCAACTCTTTGAGCCATCTGGGTTGCTGACCTATCTCTATCAAACGCTCCTCGAAACAAGATTCCGCTACAACGAGACCTCGGTCAAAACCCTAATTGTCGTACAAGGTATTTGGCACGTCACCCCATTCGCGCTGGTCACCTATTTTGCTGGCCTCCAAACGCTATCTCAAGACTTACTTGAAGCGGCGTCGATCGATGGGGCTACTCGCTGGCAAAAAATTCGCCACATTGTTGTTCCGCACGTGCAATCGTTAACAATCCTCATTCTCTTAATCTCCATTATGGATGCTTACCGTGTCTTTGATAGTGTCTTTGTTCTATCGGAGCTAAACCCGGTTTACAAAGCGGATACGGTGATGACCTACAACTTCCAAACAGCTATTACGGTGCAGAGGCTTGGTAAAGCCAATGCCATGTCAATTATTACGGTGATTGGGATTATGATCGTCTTGATTCCCAATCTAATCCAATCTTATAGACAACAGATAGAGGAGCGTTAATCATGGAAAAGATAAAAAGTCCAATTGGTCGTGCATTTATACACTTATCCTTAATTGTATTTGCTGTCTACAGCTTTATTCCGTTTCTCTGGACGGCCTTGCAATCCTTCAAAACCTTAAAAGACGCCAACTCCCGGACCCCCAAATTGTTTTTTACCCCAACCTGGGAAAATTATCAGGAGTTGTGGCTACGGTCTGTACCAGAGAATGGGGCGACCATTACTTACTTTATTTTATTGACTGTGGTGATCTTGATCTGTCTGCTCTTGTTTGCAGAGTATATCCCCATTCCCAATAACATCATTTACATCTTTGCCACATTGGGCTTTATTGCATTGTTGTGGGGTATCCCCCAGGTTGTTGATACGGCCAAGTTTTACGATTATTTCCTCAACACCATTATTGTGACTGTCGGAACGGTCGTTGTCTCCATATCGATTGGCTGTTTAGCAGGCTACTCCTTAGCCCGTTATGCTGGCTTAGCGGCCGTTTTCGTCCTCATTGCCGCGCTTGGTTTCCGGGCTTTGCCTCGCTTGGCCTTCATTCTGCCCTACTACTGGATGGGAAGTGCCACCAACCTGCTCGACACTCACCTTTTGGTTATTCTCACCTTAGTTGCGGTTAATCAGCCCTTCACGATCTGGATGTTACGCAGCTTCTTTATGGATATTCCTAAGGATCTTGAAGAGTCAGCAATGGTCGATGGAGCAAGCCGCTTAAACGCCTTCATTAAGGTCATCATCCCGATTATGTGGCCAGGTATCATTTCTACGGCGCTTTTCACCCTCCTCCTCGCCTACAACGAGTTCCTTCTGGTTCGTATCTTGACCCAAACCAACTGGACTCTCCCTGTCGCGATTTCGCGCTTCACAGGCGGTGAAGACCCACGTCACCTCACTCTCGCTGCGGCCTCCGCTGTTTCAGCGACGGTGCCCATCATTTTGGTGATCATGTTCTTCCAGAAGAATTTGGTGAAAGGTCTAGCAGCGGGAGCGGTTAAGGGATAAACTTCATTTTTCCCAACTAATAAATTCAACTATGGGCAACTGTCAATTCCTACAGGTGGGGAATTGACAGTTGCCAACCCATCAGGTTAAATGAGCGCCCACAATAAATAAGGCATAAGGGTTCACATGTCAAACAAATTTCAATTGCGGGCTTACTGTTATCTGGATAGAACTCAGGCGCAATTCGCCTCGTTCGTTGGTACGGCGACGCAAGGCGACTTATTGGTAGAGGGAATGGCCTCGCTGTACATAGAGGTTGCACCGGGAAACGCCGTGTTCGACCTCGTTAATATCGCCGTAAAATCTACTGAAGCCAAGCCTGGTGCCCAAGTTGTTGAGCGTGAATTTGGGATGTTTGAAGTTCACGCCCATTCTCAGGAGGCTGTACTCGCCGCAGGAGGTATGGTGTTAGAGCATTTAGGCTTACAAGAAATCGACCGCGTCAAACCGCAGGTCTTTTCGTCACAGCTTATCACCAACATCGATGCTTATCAGTCTCAACTTCTCAACCGTTTTCGCTGGGGATCTATGTTGTTGGGTGGCGAAACGTTGCTCGTCCTGGAGGTTGCTCCGGCCGCTTATATCAACCTTGCTGCCAATGAGGCCGAGAAACGGGCCAATATAAAGCTACTGCATGTATCTGGCGTAGGCCGGTTTGGCCGGATGTGGATGAGTGGCACCGAGTCAGAAATGTTAACCGCCAAGGCCGCCGCTATTGCCGCCATCGGGAGTATCGACGGACAAGAAGGATAGGTATAAAACGTCGGTTGAGCCTGTCGAAACCAGACATTTTACACCACAAAACGTTACTTTCAACAAGCCCAATCAACGCTTTGTATAAATTCTAAGTTTTGCAAAAACCACAGAAGCCGACAGAAGCAACAAAGTGTCCAGCTATGAAAATATTCTACACTGAACGAGATGTTGAAAATATGCACGCGAACGGCACCACCCAAATTGTCGTTAATGATGATGTGGTGCTGACGGATTTAGCCCGTGAAAAAGTACAAGACTTGGGCATGTGTTTGACCACAGGTCAGGCAGCCCCCACAAGCACATCACCTCCCCCGCAAAAAGCGTCCCCTCTACAATCTAACGTTAACATTGCCCTGAACCAAAAGAACAAGCGTATTGTCTGGGATTTTTGGCAAGCCTTGGAAAAGGCCGAGGCAGGTCAAGTTGAAGCGGTGGCTCGATCTGTGATGGCCTCGGATGTTGCTTGGTATGGCCCCGATCCGATCAACCAATTACAGAGGGTAGCCGCTTTTGTAAATGACTTCTGGTTGCCACTGCTTGCCTCATTTCCAGATCTCAAACGAAACACCCATCTCTTTTTTGGTGGCCAGTCGAATGGACGGATTGACGGCAATATTTTGCTAGATGGAAAGATGTGGGTTACCGGCACCGGATATTTTAAGGGGACATTCATCCGGGATTATTTGAGCATTCCCGCCACCGGAGGTGAGGTCAACATTCGTTGGGGCGAATTTTGTCGGCTGGAAAGCGGCCAGATCGTCGAGGTCTATTTCCTGCTCGATCTAATCGATTTGATGCAGCAGGCTGGCTACGGCGTGCTGCCCCCCGCCCGTGGGAAGGATGGCGTCTATCCCCCGCCTCAACTGAACGATGGGATGCTCCTTGAGGTACAGAATGCCAACATTTCGGCCTACAGCCTCGACCATATTCGTCGCTTTATATTCGATGGCCTCAACAGCTACGACCAATCGGAGTTGGAAAGTATGGGCATGGCCGACTATTTTCATCCAGATGTAAAATGGTACGGTCCCGGTGGGATTGGGGGTTGTCTCAGCTTCAAAGAATTTGAAGACTTCCACCAAGCCCCCTGGCTTGTGGCCTACCCTGACCGCCAAGTGCAAGACCTGGATGCTCTGATTGCTGAAGGCTACTACACTGGGGGACCCGGCTGGGCCGGAGTCAAGGCCACCCACACTGGCCCCTATTTGGGTCAGCCCGCCACCGGCCGTTCGATCGACTTTAACGGTCTGGATTGGTGGAAGCGGGTTGATGAGCAGTACGTTGAGAATTGGGTCTTTGTGGACATGATCCATTTGTTTCGACAGTTTGGGGTTGATTTGTTTGCGCGATTGGCGGAGCAGGTAAAGCAGAAAAGCCATCCGTAATCTACGGTAAATATATTTTTCCGCAGGCGAGAATTGATGGGCCCCGTCCCAACTTTTTATTCTTTATAGTCCCAACACCAATTTGACCCACTACACCATTATCTTTTTATTGAGGGTTCGCCCTGGAGCGATCAATGAAAGCCGCTGTTTTACACGAAGTGAATCAACCCTTAATCATTGAAGAAGTACAGATTGATAATCCTAACTCCAGCGAGATTCTCGTTCGGACTGCTGCAGTTGGAGTCTGCCACAGCGACCTCCATTTGATGAATGGCAGTTACGCCACTGCGGTACCAACTGTATTGGGGCATGAAGCGGCAGGTGTAGTCGAAAAAGTGGGTGATGGTGTCACGTATCTCAAGCCAGGCGACCACGTCATCAGCTGCATGTCGATGTTTTGTGGCGGGTGTAGTTACTGTCTCACCGGCAAACCCTACAGTTGTGACAACATCGATGTCCTCATGCGGCCCGCCGATGCCCCACCCCGCCTCTCCCAAAATCGGCAGATGGTTCATCAGGGGTACAACTTAGGCTCCTTCGCCGAGATGATGCTTCTCCACGAAAATGCCTTGGTCAAAATTCGGCCTGATATGCCCCTGGATCGAGCGGCCCTCATCGGCTGTGCTGTAACTACGGGTGTCGGGGCAGTCATCCACACGGCACAGGTCAAGCCAGGAAGTACCGTCGTGGTGATTGGCTGTGGGGGTGTCGGCTTGTCAGCCATCAACGGCGCAGCCATCGCTGGCGCAGGACGCATCATCGCTGTGGACATTCACGACAGCAAGCTTGAGCTCGCCAAAAAAGCGTTTGGGGCAACGGACGGAGTCAACGCCAGTCAGGTTGACCTTGTAGAAGCCATTATTGAGATGACCAACGGCGGCGTTGATTACTCATTTGAGGCCTTGGGGCGTAAAGAAACTTGCGAACAAGCCTTTGAAATGTTGCGTTCGTCAGGCACAGCTTGTGTCATCGGGATGGTCCCTGAAGGCCAAAAAATTGAAATTGAAGCCGCCAGGCTCATCTATGATCGTCGGCTGATTGGCTCAAACATGGGTTCAAACGCCTTTCGTGTCGATATGCCTCGCTTTGTCGATTTCTACTTGCAGGGACGGCTCAATCTCGATGCAATGATTTCCAAACATATTCCGCTCGAAGCGGTCAATGAGGCATATGAGGAAATGTTAACCGGTACGGTCGCTCGTAGTGTGATTACGTTTGACGGTGTGGAAAAATAAAAGATGAGAGGGAATAAAATGGGTACGCTAAATATTACTCGTTTCACCGACCCCAGCCCAGAGGCTCTAAATTATTTTGCCAACAACGAAAACATATGGGGACAGCCTTTAACCGAGGAAAATGTTGTAGCAAGACGAATAGAGTCCTACGAAGCTTACCTGGAGGATATTGAGCGAAGCAAAGCCCAATATTGTCAAGATGTGATCGAAAAAAAGGCTGAAGATATTCGCTACTTGGAAGTCATTCCAAAAAATTTGGATACCAATTTAGCAGGAAAGATCATTCTTTACTTTTTTGGCGGGGGCTTTGTCCAAGGCAATCCTGAAACTGATTTGGTGATTACGGCCCGTCTCGCTGACACCCTTGGTGTTTCCGTCCTCAGCCCTGAATATCGCTTAGCCCCAGAACATCGCTTTCCCGCTGCCGTCGAAGATTGCACGAGATTTTATCAATTTGTCATCGAACAATATGGGGCAGAGAATATCGTTTTGTCCGGTGAGTCGGCAGGCGGAAATTTGGCAATGACCACACTCATCCAAGCTCATACCCTAGGCTTACCAATGCCACAGGCTTTAGCCCTGATGTCTCCGGTCGCCGACAATACGGGCGATATTATGTCGCCCGAATTTATGTTTCAGGATGACCCTACCCTCAGCCCAGACAGGGTAGCAGTCATTCGGAAGATTTATGCGCCCAACACGCCTAGCGATGATCCCTTAATCTCACCTCATTTTGCCGAATTTGGGACGTGGTTCCCACCAATCCTCTTCACCACAGGTACCCGTGATTGCTTCCAGCATCAGGTCATGAAAACGGGCCGAAAAATGAGTGAGGCTAGTATTCCTGTATCGATTCACATTTGGGAAGGATTGTGGCACGTTTTCGAGTTTTATGATATTCCCGAGGCGAAAGCATCTATTAAAAACATGGCAGATTTTTTGCGAGGGCATTTAACGGAATAAATTATGAGTGAAATCAATCAGCAAAACAAAGAAACAGTTTGGGGGTTGTGGCAACGGCTTAATCACGTTGAAACAAAAGACATTGTTGCAACACTCAAAAACGTCATTCACCCTGACATCGCCTGGCACGGTGCCCATCCCATCAATGAAATCAATGGGATCGATCATTTGGCCATTGGCTTTTGGAAGCCAATCCGGCAGGCTTTCCCCGACTTGAAACGAACCTGTGATGTTTTCATAGGCGGCGCAAGTGATGGCGACGATTGGGTCACAGGCACAGGCTACTTCAAGGGAACCTTTGTCAATGATTGGCACCTACCGAACGTAACCATTCCCGCCACAGGCGAACCAACCTATATTCGCTTCGGTCAATTTTGCGTGATGCGTGAGGGCAAAATGACTGAGTCCTACACGATTTTCGATCTGCTTGCTGTCCTACGTCAAGCGGGCTTTCAACTCCTGCCACCCGCTCGTGGGGCCGAAGGGGGACGCATTCCTCCACCGCGTGGCAATGATGGCGTTTTGTTGCTTGAGCAAGATGCATTAGAGTCGCGAAAAACTATTCAGTTGGTGATGGCAATGGCTCGGGGTATGCGTCGGTTTGATGGCAAAAATTTAGCCAGTATGGAGCAGGAGCATTATTGGCATCCCCAGTTTCGCTGGTATGGCCCCTGTGGTATCGGCACCAGTCGTTCACTGGTAGAGTATCAGGAATTTCATCAAGGGCCGTGGTTAAAGGGCTTCCCCGACCGTGGTGGGCCATTTGAAGGATCGGGTCGCACCATGGGCTTCTTTGGCGAGGGGATGTACGCGGCGGGTGGCATCTGGGATCGCTCATACGCCACGCACACTGGGGAATATCTCGGCTATACTCCAACAGGCACACGCATCACCCTCCGCGACTTTGACTGGTGGCGGCGTGAAGGAGATCTTTTGATAGAAAACTGGGTCCCCATTGATATGATCGATTTGTTTCATCAATTAGGCATCGATTTATTTGCAAAAATGAGGGGGTAGATCGAATTATGAGCAGCGATATTCATCAACAGAATAAAGCCTTGATCGGAAAGTTTCGAGCCGCCTTGTATGATTGTGACCCGGCCAAACTCAAGAGCCAGCTACACGAAGTTTTTGCGCCGGATAGTGCCATTTACCTAGCCTCCCCTTTTGAAGATGTGGCTGGACCTGATGATCTTTTTGAGCGAGTTTATCAACCCCTGCTCGCCGCCATCCCTGACATGGAGCGGCGAGACTTCATCGTGATGGCGGGTGAGGCGAATAGGCAAAATTGGATCGGTTGTGGCGGCCACTATATGGGTGTATTCGAGCAGCCATGGCTCGACATTCCCCCAACCCGACACCTTGTGGCGATGCGGCACCACGAATTTTTCCGCATCGAAGATGGCAAAGTTGTTGAGATGCAAGCATTGTGGGATATTCCCCAGGTGATGATGCAGGCCAATGCTTGGCCAATGACGCCCAGCCTGGGCGTTGAATGGGCCATTATCCCCGGCCCCGCGAGCGAAGATGGCATTATTACCAAACCATACGATTCCGCCAAGGCTGCAACCAGCGTTCAGTTGGTCCTTGATATGATTAGTGGCCTGAAAAAATCACCACAGGGCGTTGAGGCGATGGGGTTGGAGCACTTTTGGCATCCCAAAATGAATTGGTACGGTCCCGCAGGCATCGGCACCGCCCGTCGTATCTCCGGCTTCCGAAACTGGCACCAAATCCCCTATTTAAAGGCGATGCCCGATCGCAAGCCACTCTTGGAAAATGGCGCTTTATTTGGCGATGATGAGTACGTCGGCTTTACGGCGTGGCCCGGATTACAAGTCACACTCAGCAATGACGGCTGGCTTGGTATCGCCCCCGCCAATCAACAGCTTACGATGCGCAGCCTCGATTTTTGGCGTTGCGAGAACGGAATGCTACGGGAGAATTGGGTGCTGGTTGATATCCTCAATGTGTATGACCAACTCGGCGTTGATGTCTTTGCTCGGATGCGAGAGTTGACGTATGCTCGGCGGTAGTCGCAAAATGAATTCTGCGGCTAAACAAAGAAACAGGCTGGTTGAAGCTTGACTAATTAATCGACATATAGCCCTCCCTTAACTCCTCCCAAAGGGAGGGGGACTGACTGGCTCTCTCTCACGGGGAGAGGATTGGGGTGAGGGCAAATCTTCAATGTAACTATATGTCAGTTATTTTGTTAATCCTCAACTAGCCTGTGTTACTCTATTTTCGAAGGAGAGACTCATGATTGTTTACGTTGATATTGAGCATCTACGGGTCAAAGAGAAAGATCCGGAGCAGTGGAAAAAGCATCTCAGCTTAACCTTGGACATCAAATATAAGCTAGAAGAGGTTAGTGGCGATCAATGTTTGATCGTGCACTATGAAAAACTCAGCCCCGAATTATTGCGTCAGATTGAGGCAAAAGCGGTGTTGGTCAGTGGCAACATCACCGAATTTCAACATTATGATGAAGAGAAATTAGCGGGATTACGGGCCGTGTTCCGTGAGGCCGCCCAGCCGACCATCGGCTTCTGCGGCGGGGCCATGATGTTGGCCGAAACCTACGGCAGTACGGCTGCCCCAATTGACCCGACCGGGAGTGGTGATATGTATGATGAATCGTGGAAAGAGCGGCCCCATGAATGGGGATATATGCCAGTTCGTCAGGCGTTAGACCATCCGTTGCTTGAGGGGTTAAGTTCCGAGCTGACTGTCCTGGAAGCCCATTATTGGGAGATCAAAGGGGTGCCGGATGGCTTCAAAAATTATGCTGAAACGGACCTCACCCCCATCCAATTGATCGCTCACGATAGTCTACCGCTCTTCGGCTCACAATTTCACCCCGAAGAGTGGGACGAAGAACATCCTGATGGGCGAGAATTTCTCAAGAACTTTTTTAAACTGGCTAGTCTTGGTTAGTTTGTGACAACCTCACCCACTGCCTTAATTTATGTCACGCTTCTGAGTGTCTTTTGGGGAACAAATGTGGTCGCCAGTCGCTTCGGCATTGGCGAATTTGACCCACTTTTGTTTATTACGTTACGTTTATCCATCGCCGTTTTATTCTTTGTACCGATCTTACTATTAAACCAAGGTCAATTACCAACTGACAGGAAGCTATGGCAAAAAGCGTCAATTAGCGGCATTTTTGGAGTAGCGATTCCGATCCCCACGTTTATTTTGTCGTTGCAATACCAATCGAGTGGGGTAGCTAGTCTTTATGTGACCACCCTCCCCGTGATGATTATCACTGCGGCCCATTTTTTCTTACCTGATGAAAAGATGACGCGAAATAAAGCGATTGGGGTAGCGTTGGCTGTATCGGGAGCCCTATTTCTAGCGCTACGTGGCGAAAGTGGTTTAGCTGGTATTGGTCGAGCCAGCCCGCTTGGTTTTATCCTGGTGATTACAGGATTAATGTCAGAGGTCTTTAACACCTTATTTGTCCGATCACGGATGCAGGCGTTTGATCCCATGCAGGTCACCCTCATTCGACTTTTAGTGGCTGGGATTATTCTGTTTATCATCACTCTATTTCTTGGAGATTTTTCGTTTGAGCAGGTCACAGCAGCCGGATATTTTTCGCTAGCCTATGCGGCTTTAATTGGGGCACTCAGCGCACAATTTTTGGCCTTTTATATTCAACGTCGCTTCGGGGCGACCGTTTTCTCACTCAATTCATTTATCGTCCCTATTGTCGCCATCCTAACGGGTGCCTTGCTCTTAGGAGAAATTTTGACCCAAGGTATTATTGTTGGAATGTTACTCATCGGGGCTGGTTTGTATTTAATCAATCGACCCGCTCTAACAAATATCAGTAAACCCAGACAATCAACAGAGAGATGACTTATGAAACTTGGTGCTGCTTAATTTGTGACAACATCAGCCACCGCCCTATTTTATGTGACAATTCTAAGCCTTTTCTGGGGAACAAATCTTGTCGCCAGTCGCTTCGGCATTGGCGAATTTGATCCCCTCTTTTTTATCACCCTACGCTTGGTCATTGCCATTTCATGCTTTGTGCCCGTCTTACTCATCAACCAAGGTCGATTACCAACGGGCCGGGCCTTATGGCAAAAGGCCTCAATTAGTGGGCTTTTTGGGGTGGCTGTGCCCATCCCGATGTTTATTTTGTCGCTACAATATCATTCGAGCGGAGTGGCCAGCCTTTATGTCACCACCTTACCTGTTATGATTGTCATTGCGGCCCATTTTTTCTTGCCGGATGAAAAGATGACGCGAAATAAAGTAATCGGTGTGACTTTGGCGATGTCAGGTGCTCTCTTTCTGGCCCTCCGTGGCGAAAGTGGGTTAGCAGGTATTGGGCGGGCTAGCCCCCTCGGATTTATCCTGATTATGATTGGATTATCGTCAGAGGTTTTCAATACAATGTTTGTTCGTTCCCGAATGCAGGGCTTTAACCCAATGCAAGTCACCCTCATCCGATTTCTAGTGGCTGGCATTGTCCTATTTATCATCACGCTCTTTCTTGGGGATTTTTCACTCGAACAGGTCACATTTACCGGATACTTTTCGTTAGCGTATGCTGCATTAATAGGCGGGTTGGGTGGACAATTTTTGGCCTTTTACATTCAGCAGCGCTTTGGCGCAACAACCTTCTCCCTCAATGCCTTCCTGGTCCCTATTTTTGCCATCCTAACCGGAGCATTCTTCTTAGGCGAAATTATAACATGGGGCATTATTGCTGGTATGCTGTTGATTGGGGCTGGTTTGTATTTAATCAATCGGCGTGCGTTTCAAAAAGCAAGTTAATTTTCTGGCTAGATTCTGAGTACCGAAACGGAGTTGTGGTGCCAGATAAATTCATAAATTTAACAAAGAGGTGACTTATGAAACTTGGAGCTGTTTTTCCACAAAATATCATCGGCGGTGGCCCAGATCTTGTCCGCGACTTTGCCCAAACGGTTGAGGGATTGGGCTACTCACACATCATTGCCTACGATCATGTGCTTGGCGTAAACCGAGCTGCCTACCCTGACTGGAAAGGGCCATACACATCCGCAGATTTATTCCACGATCCCTTTACTCTATTTAGCTACATGGCGGGCATCACCGAAAAAATCGAGTTCTCTCCCCAAATCGTCATTTTACCCCAACGCCAAGCGGTGCTTGTGGCAAAACAAGCGGCCTCGCTAGATGTGCTGTCTAAAGGACGCTTACGGCTGGGCATTGGCGTCGGCTGGAACAAAGTGGAATACACGAGCTTGGGCGAAAATTTTCACGACCGTGGCAAACGCTCGGAGGAACAGATTGCCGTAATGCGGGCCTTGTGGGCCGATCCCCATGTTGTTTTTGAAGGCGAGCACCACGCCATCCCTGACGCGGGAATCAATCCCCTGCCCACCAAACCGCTAGAAGTGTGGATTGGGGGAGGAGCGGAGAAGACCTATGACCGAATTGGCCGAATGGGTGATGGCTGGCTCAATATTTATGTAGCCCCTGACAAGGTTGAACCTGCCTTAGACATTATCCGTACCAGTGCTCAAAATGCTGGGCGTAATCCTGACGACATCGGAATGGAGTGCTGGATGAGTATGGGGCAAGGCACTCCAGATGATTGGCGCGCCGAAGTCGAGACGTGGCGCGACCTTGGGGCGACCCATCTTGCCATCAATACGACCTTCAACCGGGGACATCTCAAGCCCATCAAGGGCACCGATGCGGGCACTCATCTCAAGGCAATTGAGCAGTATATGGAAGCCGTTGGCGATTTATTTTAGAGGAAAAGAAAAAATTTATGCAAGCAGCTTTGATGACAGCAAAAGGGGACGCTAGTGTCCTGCAAGTAAAAGAGGTTCCGACACCAAGCGTAACCAAGCCCAACCAAGTTTTGGTTCGGCTGCACGCCGCTGGGTTGAATCCGGTTGATATAAAAATGCGCGAAGGAGCCTACCCTGTGGCCCAATTGCCCTTTATCCTGGGCTGGGACGGCGCAGGCGTGGTCGAGGCCGTCGGTGATGAAGTAAGCCGCGTTGCCCCCGGCGATGAAGTCTGGGTCTACTACGGTAGTTTTGGCAAACCAGAAGCCCAAGGGAATTATGCCGAGTATATTTTGACCACGGACGTGAATGTCGGCCTCAAGCCAAAAAACCTGTCCTTTGTGGAAGCCTCAGCTGTTCCTTTGGTTTATCTCACCATTTGGGAAGCCCTGTTTGATCGGGCTAATTTGCAAGCGGGGCAAACCCTGCTGATTCACGCTGGAGCTGGCGGCGTGGGTCACTTAGCCATACAGATGGGTGCCAAGGCAGGTGCGACCATCTACACCACGGTGAGCACTCCAGAGAAAGCAGCGTTTGTAAAATCATTGGGTGCAACCGAAACCATCAATTATAAAGAAACGAATTTTGTCGACGCAGTTAAAGATTTAACCGATGGTGAGGGCGTTGATGTTGTACTCGATATGATTGGGGGAGATACCTATTTGCAATCGATAGACGCCGTCAAATTCTATGGCGATCTGGTCACCTTGACCAAGCCCCCCGTCCCGATGGATGTCTCTGCCGCCAGAATGAAAAATATTCGGCTAGGTTTCGAGGTTGTCTTACAACCATTGCTTCGAGGCAAGATTGAGGATCAGCTACGCCAACGTGATTTACTGGACAATGCGGTTAAATCATTTGAAGCCGGTGACCTTAGTATTCACATCAGTCGAGAATTTCCTCTAGCAGATGTGCAAGAAGCTCATCAAGTTTTGGCCGAAGGTAAAACGATGGGAAAGATGGTGCTGGTAATGTAAAGCCAGCAGTACATCTATTTATCAAAAAACTTTACAACAGAGTATATCAATGATAAAAACTTTCAAATTTCAAGCAAAAACGAAATTTCTAGCCGGACCTGACTCAATTGAACAATTGGGATCGGAAGTGGCCAATCTGGGTGTTAATCACATCCTCTTGGCGACGGACCAGGGCATCGTCAATGCGGGGTTACTTGATTCAGTGTTGGCCCCTTTGGAAAACGCTGGGATCAAGACCACGGTCTTCGATCAGGTTGAGCCAAATCCGACCGACCAAACGGCTGTAGCCGGAGCAAAGGCCGCCAAACGTAGTGGGGCACAAGCCGTGATTGGCTTGGGTGGGGGTAGCCCGATTGATGCTGCTAAGGCGATTGCTGTGATGGCTACCAATGAAGGACCGTTCGGAGATTATTGTGGAGCTGGCGTTGATCCTTGGCCGAATGAGCCCTTACCCATCATTGCCTTGCCCACCACAGCGGGGACCGGGGCCGAGGTCAGCGCGGCGGGGATGATTAACCTGCCCCAACGTGGTCGCAAGGTCGACATTTTTGGCCCCTCCATTTTGCCCAAAGTTGCTATCGCGGACGCAAAGTTGACGGTTAGTTTGCCGCCCCGTTTGACCGCCTGGACCGGGATCGATGCTTTGAGCCACGCGGTGGAGGCCTATGTTTGTGTAGGGGCTAATCCTGTGTCGGATGCGATTGCGGAGGGAGCCATCAAATTGGTGGCCAAAAATATTCGGCGAGTGTACGCTGATGGCGCGGATGTGGAGGCCCGACACAATATGCTTGTGGCCAGTGCCATGGCGGTGATGGCGGCTTCGGGAGCGGCTGGTTTGGGCGTGATTCACTCGCTGGCCCAAACGCTCGGCGGCTTTTACGACTTACCCCACGGCTTGACGATAGCCGTCTGTTTCCCTTACGGCCTAGCTTACAATATGCCCGTCGTGCCA
Organism: Phycisphaerae bacterium; assembly: GCA_028285035.1. The sequence goes on along the minus strand of JANQQF010000168.1, from coordinate 10,688 downwards.
GAAAAACATGCCACCATTTCACGTTTACTCGGGACCGATACAAGCGGGATGAGTTCAGAAGAGGCTGCCAAATCGGTCATCACCGCTATCCAACAATTGAATGCGGATTTGAATGTGACAGACACATTTGAGTCGATGAACGTTCAGGCTAATGACGTGCCAAAATTAGCCGAGTATGCCATGCTCGACGGCTGTACGCCAACCAATCCACGATTGCTTGAAGTCGGAGATTTTGTCACACTTTTTGAACAAGGCTTTGCCTAAACTGTATAAAATAAGGAGAAATTTAATGCCACATCTATTTGTTAATCAATTAAAATTTGCCCGGGAAAAATGGGCCTTAGGATTGGAAGGTGTTACTGCCGAGGAGGCGTTTGAACAAATTGGAAAAATGAACAGCATCAGTTGGACCATCTGCCATTTAGCTGAGTTTGAACAAGGTGTCTGGCTGGAAAAGATGCAAGGGAAAGTTGTTTCCGAAGCCGTCAAAGCCTGTGCCTATGGCGAGCCAGCCTCAACCCCGCCACTGGACGAAATGATTGCTGCTTGGCAACAAATCACCGAGGCCGTGGATGAATTTCTAGATATCCTGACGACAGATCAAATGGCTGAAGAAATTCCAGACACCGGACAAAACATCGGCACAATGCTAATGCGCCAAACGTGGCATTATTGGTATCACCTTGGCGAGGTTCAAGCCATTCGCCAAGCCTTGGGTCATACCGATTTGCCCCAATATGTCGGGGCTATTCCACCGGAAGTCGGACATCAAAAAAATGCGGCCAAAGATCTTGTCGCCAGAATGTACGATGGGCTAAATGACCACGTGATTGACGGGATGGAGGCCTTTTGGACTGAGGATATGCACTGGTACGGCCCGGCGGGTATCGGGACCAAACCAAGCTTGAAGGCTTTCCAAGAAGAACACCAGCGCCCCTTCCTCCACGCCTTCTCAGACAAAAACGCCACCGACGAAATCCGTATCGCGGAGGACAACTTTGTGGCGGCCAAGGGCTTTCAACAGGTGACCCATACCGGCGATTATCTCGGCATCCCGGCCAGTGGCAAACGAATGAAAATCCGTTATATGGACATCTGGCGGGCGGAAGGTGATAAGCTTGTCGAGAATTGGGTGATGATTGACTTACTCGATTTCTTGGACCAGGTTGGTTACGATGTCGAGAAGGTCTTGAAATTTATCGGCTCTAAGTCACCGGAGTTTTTTGAACAAGAGGTCGATGAATAAGGTTCATTCTTGATTTTATCTAGGGAGAAAATATGTCTGTTGAAAAAAATGAAGATCTCTTAAAACGATTTGGTGATGCTCTCAACAAAAATGAGGTGGGGGTTAATCATGAATTCTGGACTGAAGATATGGTCTGGCGTGGTCCAGCCGGATTAGGGGCAATGCACGGTGTTGATGAATTCGAGGAGAAGATTCGCAGGCCCTTTATCGAGTCATTTCCTGATAAGGTATCCCACAACGAGGCCCATTTAGTAACCGAAGATTATGCTGCCGCTGCAGGTTATCAGTTAACCACCTTCGCCAAAGATTGGCTCGGTATTCCGGCCACAGGTGAGGAAACCAAAGTACATTACATCGACATCTGGCGCATCGTTGAAGAAAATGGCGAGCGCAAGTTTGCCGAAAATTGGGTGATGATTGACATCTTGAGTGTGTTGGAGCAGGCAGGCTACGATGTGGAGAAGGTCCTAAAATTTGTCGGCTCCAAGCCACCAGAGTTCTTTGAGCAAGAGGTTGATTGAAGGAGACCAAGAACTAATATTTCCCCCTTGACATAGAGCGCACTCTAACGTGTATCCTTCTGAGAAATCAATCAATTTCTTAGACTCAGGAGGATACACTATGAGTACAACAATGAGTAGAAAATTAGGTAAATCTGGCTTGCAGGTTAGTGCGATGGGGTTAGGGTGTTGGGCTATTGGCGGCCCATTTTGGGCGGGCGACCAGCCGCTTGGTTGGAGCGCGGTCAATGATGACGAATCGATACGCGCCATTCACTGTGCCCTTGATTTAGGGATCACCTTTTTTGATACGGCAGATGTCTATGGCACCGGACACAGTGAAAGAATATTAAGTCAGGCGCTACAGGGGAAAAGAGAACAGGTTACTATTGCGACCAAGTTCGGTAACGTCTTTGATGAAAACACACGACAGCTAATCGGGCAAGACGCATCACCCGCCTATATTCGCCAAGCGTGTGAGGCATCACTACACCGCCTCAAAACTGACTATATTGATTTATACCAACTTCATATTTCCGATCTTCCCGTAGATGATGCAGGGCTTGTATTTGAAACATTGGAAACGCTTTGTCAGGAAGGCCTCATTCGGGCTTATGGATGGAGTACAGATATGCCTGAGCGAGGTCAAGCCTTTGCCCATCTACCAAATTATGTTGCCATTCAGCACGATTTGAATGTTTTTCACGATGCAACCGCCATCCTTGAGGTATGTGATAGGTCAGATCTAGCCAGTATTAATCGAGCCCCTTTAGCAATGGGGCTACTGACGGGCAAGTTCACCCCAAATTCAAAATTACCAGCAGATGATGTACGCGGAAAGGAACCGGATTGGCTCACCTTCTTCAAGGATGGCAAACCAACGCAAACGTGGCTGGACAAACTGGAAAGTATCCGCGAAATTTTGACCAGTGGCGGGCGCACATTGACCCAAGGCGCATTAGCCTGGATTTGGGCACGACATCCCCGGACGATCCCAATTCCAGGATTCAAAACTGTTCAACAGGTGAAAGAGAATGTTGGGGCAATGACGTTTGGGGCGCTAGATACGACGCATTTAGATGAAATTGATCAGTTGTTAAAGCGTTAGTTGGTTGGGTGAAACTAAAATTTGACATCAGGCAAAACGTCTCTATAATCGCAGCCCAACTTTGGGGGCAATTTATCCCTAGATAAAAGATCGTCCAAACTTGTTGGATGACTCTCTATTACGATCAAAGCCCATCGATCATTCGGTGGGCCTTTTTTATACATTCTGTCATTTTGAGACTAACCTGCGAGGATAATTCTAATGAGCGATCATAATATTGAAACGGATATGATTCGAACCCACACCCCAGCTTCAGGGCATCGGGAGCACGCCAGTTCCATCTATATGACCTCAAGTTTCACCTTTGAGGATGCAGAGCAAGCGCGGGCAATGTTTGCCAGAGAAGTTTCTGGCAGCATCTACACCCGTTACAGCAACCCAAACGTGGATGAGTTTGTTGATAAAATGTGTCATTTGGAAGGAGCGGAAGCGGGGGTGGCCGTGGCTTCAGGAATGTCGGCCATTTTTACGGCGTTAGCGGGTCTATTAAACAGTGGCGATCACGTTGTGGCCTCACGTTCCGTTTTTGGCTCAACCCACCAGATTTTGACCACGATTTTACCCCGCTGGGGAATTGATCACACCTATGCCGAGTTGCTGGATCTCGATAGCTGGCATAAGGCCATCAAACCAGAGACAAAGCTGTGTCTGGTCGAAACGCCATCAAATCCAGCCCTCGATTTAATTGATTTGACTTGGCTGGGCGAATTTTGCAAAAGCCACGACCTTATCTTGGTCGTTGACAATGTTTTCGCCACCCCAATCTTACAAAAACCGATTCTCTACGGGGCCGATATTGTGATGCACTCGGCCACGAAATATATCGACGGGCAAGGGCGTGGCATCGGTGGGATTTTGGTTGGGCGGCAAGATCTCATCGACCAACTGTCAACGTTCACCCGCCACACTGGCCCTTCCCTCTCCCCATTTAACGCCTGGATGTTTAGCAAAGGCTTGGAGACGTTATCGATTCGGGTGGAACGCCACTGTAATAACGCGATGGCTTTAGCTGAGTTTCTGGAAAAACAGCCACAGGTGGATGTTGTGAAATATCCGCATCTCCCTTCGCATCCACAATATGAATTAGCGAAATCGCAGATGTGTATGGGTGGAGGGATCGTTACATTTGAGGTTTCGGGCGGTTTGGAGCAAGGGCGTCGTTTCCTGGACGCTCTGCAAATGTGTTCGCTCACCGCGAATCTAGGTGATACCCGCACCATCGCCACCCATCCCGCCAGCACCACGCACAGTTCGCTCACCGAAGAGGCCCGTTTGGCCGTGGGCATTACCCCCGGCCTCATCCGCATTTCGGTCGGGCTGGAGCACAGCGATGATATTATTGCGGATATTGAGCAAGCCTTACAGAAATCGTGACATCTACAGGCAACAGGTATTCCTGTACTAATGGACAAGATTAAATCTAGCCCATCATCCGATGTTTAATCAGGTGTTTCGTAATATCTTTGTAAAAAACAGACAGAGGGTATTATGAATGTCAATCATTATCTTGAACGAATAAAATACTCAGGTGACTTGGAGGCTTCGCTCAAAACCTTAACCTTACTTCATCAAAGCCATCTTCGCACTGTTCCTTTTGAAAATCTAGATATTCCACTGAGTCGAAACATTGAGTTGTCATTGCCAAAAATTTACCAAAAGGTAGTTAATGAGCGACGGGGCGGTTTTTGTTATGAATTGAATTCATTATTTTGTTGGCTCTTAAGAGAACTTGGGTTCGAGGTATCAATGCTATCTGCTCAAGTTTTTGATGGTGAAGCCTTTGGATCCAAATTTGACCACCTATTCCTCCTGGTTCACTTTGCTGATCAGCAAGTGTTAGCCGATGTTGGCTTTGGAGATTCTTACGATGATCCCTTGATATTTGATGAGAGTGTACAAACACAAGCTTCAAGAACCTATCAAATCAAGGCTCAGGGGGATATGTTCACCCTATATCAATTAAGAGATGACGACACATTCGTACCACAATATCAATTCACCCGGCAAACCTTCCAACTCGCTGACTTTGCCGCGATGTGTGTCTATCATCAAACTGCGCCAGAGTCGATCTTTACCCAGAAGCAGGTCTGCACTTTGCTGACTTCATCTGGCCGAGTTACCTTGGCAAACGGATACCTCATCATTACAGATGTCGAAAATAATGAGAAAATAAAAACCGTCATCAAGAGTGAGGCAGAATATCGGCATCTCTTAAAAACGCATTTCGAGATGGAACTACCGAGTGATGTTCAACTAAACAAATTTATTGCATAATTTATGGAGGAAAAAATGAAATTTACACGAACGGGGTTAATCCTATGTACAGAAAATTACGAGCAATGTGTCGATTTTTACACACGAGTTATGGAGTTACCCGTCCTCCATTCATTCGATAATGAGCATTCCAAATTAACGAGTTGCGATATGGGGGGCGGGAACTATTTGATGATTGAAACGGGCGGCACGGCTGTTCCCGGCGGCAAGTCACTGGCACAGAATCCAGTTTACTTGCGGTTTAACGTGAATGATGTTGAGGCTACCGCCGAGGTGCTCCGCCAAAAAGGTATCGAAGTTACGGTTCAAACAGCCTCGTGGGGGACAACAGCCCGTTTCCTTGATCCCGATGGAAATCATTGCTCCTTACGGGATGAGGCTTCTTTTGGGGTATGACCTAAAAAATCGAGTTACGCTTGCAGTCAGGTTCGCCTATTGATGAAGAGTGACGCTTTATGCAAAAGGCTTATAACGCTTACATGATACAAACTTTGACCGCCAATGCAGGAGAGGGCTATAATCCGCTATTTAATCCCAGTAAAGAAAACTCTGGATGTTGGAAAAGGTTATCCAAATGATGTCTAAAGAAAGCATTTACGTTGGTAACTCCAAAACTCAAACTGAAGCGCTCCCCATTAAAGGCAGCTACGTCCAGCTCTTAGGTGAGACATACTACCAGATTAGCAACTATGATCAAATGGCCCCTTTTTTTATGAGTTTGGTCAGCAGTACCGATCATTGGTTGTTTATCTCAAGTCAAGGTGGGCTGACGGCTGGCCGTCGTAATGCCGAGTCGGCTCTCTTTCCATATGAAACCGATGACAAGATTACGGCGAATAGCGAGCACACTGGCAGTAAAACCGTTTTTTTGGTCACACGCAATGAAACGGCCCAGCTATGGATACCATTCTCTCACCGCTACGCTGGTCTCTATCACTGTGAGCACAATCTATACAAGAATATCTATGGCACCAAGCTGGTTTTTGAAGAGGTCAATCATGACCTCCAGTTGACCTATCGTTATGCCTGGCGGACCAGTGATCGTTTTGGCTTTATCAAAAGTAGCTGGCTGCACAACAATAGCGAAAAACCTTGCCAAATTGACTTGGTCGATGGCTTACAAAACCTACTACCTTATGGGGCGACCACGGCCCTGCAAACCTCATTCAGTAACCTGCTCAATGCTTACAAACGCAACGAAATTGAACCCAGCACTGGCCTGGGTATTTTTGCCCTGAGTGCCACCTTGACTGATCGGGCGGAACCCAGTGAATCGCTAAAAGCAACGGTGGTCTGGCAGACAGGCCTTGACCCGACGCAGCACCTGCTCTGCACCGACCAACTCGATGCGTTTCAGCAGGGCCTACCCCTCACCCCAGAGCAGGATGTGACCGGCAAAGCAGGAGCCTACTTGGTCAACAGCACCCTAAAGCTAGAGTCAAGTGAGACCCAGTCTTGGCATATCGTGGCCGATGTAAATCAAGACAGTCGCCAAGTCATAAATCTAGTGCGACTACTCCAAAATGAAGGCCCGTCGATGATCACTCAGCTTGAAACAGATATCGAGCAAAATACAACTGATCTTGTGCAATATGTCGCTGCATCAGATGGGCTACAGGTATCAGCCGATGAGGCCACAACATCACACCATTTCGCCAATGTTCTTTTCAATATTATGAGGGGAGGAATTTTTGTTGATGGTTATCAGGTAGACAAGCAGGATTTGTTGGCCTTTATTCACACTCGCAACCGTGCGGTGCTGGCGGCTGAAGCGGCCTGGATTGACACACTACCGGAGACAATCAATATCCAAGATTTACACAAGCGGGCTGAAGCTACTAAATCTGCCGATTTGGCTCGCCTTTGCTATGAATATTTACCTCTCATTTTTAGTCGACGACACGGCGACCCCAGCCGTCCCTGGAATCGCTTTTCAATCAATCTGAAGCAGCCAGACGGCTCACCTCGGTTAGACTATCAGGGCAATTGGCGCGACATCTTCCAAAATTGGGAACCCTTGGCCTACGCCTATCCCGCTTACATTGAAGGTATGATTGCCAAATTTCTGAATGCCACGACCGCTGATGGCTACAACCCCTACCGCGTGACCCGCGACGGCATCGAATGGGAAGTACCAGAGCCAGATAATCCCTGGGCCAATATCGGCTACTGGAGCGATCACCAAATCATCTATTTACAAAAGCTTCTGGAATTCGCCGAACAAATCCAGCCCGGCAGTTTACGGTCACTTTGGACTCGGTCTATCTTTTCCTATGCTAATGTACCCTACCGTCTACGTCCTTACCAAGCAATGTTGGAAGATTGGTATAACACGATCGAATTTGATTGGGATAGTGAGCAAGCAACAGAAGCGGCGGTGTCGATGATGGGGACAGATGGCAAGCTGTGTCGTACTGATGATGGGGCAGTGATCCACGTCACAATGGTTGAAAAACTGTTAGTACTATTGCTGGTCAAGCTCACCAACCTCGTGCCAGAGGGCGGCATTTGGATGAACACCCAGCGCCCGGAATGGAATGATGCCAATAATGCCCTCGTAGGTAAAGGGCTGTCAGTGGTAACGACCGCCTATCTACGCCGTTTTATCGCGTTTTGGCAGGAACAATTGACGGACACAGGGGAAACAGCCTTCAGTATCAATGAGGCCGTGAGCGAATTACTCGCAAATGTACAAGTCGTCCTTATGAAATGGCGACCGCAGCAGGAAAATGGGTTTTCTCCCAAAGATCGTAGAGCGATGATGGACGATTTGGGGGCAGCGATAACCGCGTATCGGTCAAAAATATATGAAGATGGGATCCCTGCCGAACAAGCCGAGATTACCGAGGCAGAACTGTACGACTTTCTGACTTTGGCGCAAACTCACATTGAGCACACGCTCCAGGCCAATCGGAGGTCAGATGGTTTGTATCACGCCTACAACATCCTGAGCTTAACTGAACACAGGGCCGATGTGGATCATCTCTACCCGATGCTTGAGGGACAAGTCGCCATCCTCTCGTCCGGGATGTTACAACCTGATGAAACAGTTGAGCTACTAAAAAACCTGCGCCATAGTGATCTGTATCGGGCCGACCAACACTCATACATGTTGTATCCCAACCGTAAATTGCCCGGCTTCTTGCAAAAAAATAATATGACTGCCGAGCAAGTTGTAACTTCTGCTTTAGTGGCAGCATTGACTACTGCAAATGATCAGCGGCTGATTATCTGCGATGAGACTGGCCTATACCATTTCAATGGAACATTTCGTAATGCAGATGACGTGGAGCGGTTATTGACCGAGTTAGCGCAAGAGCCAACCTACGCCGAACTGGTCGCAAATGAGCGTATATTTATACTCGGCCTGTTTGAAACCGTCTTTGATCATCGCTCCTTCACCGGTCGATCTGGCACCTTTTTTGCCTTCGAGGGATTGGGCAGTATTTATTGGCACATGGTGTCAAAGCTCCTATTAGCGGCCCAGGAGTATTACACTGAAGCGATAACCACTGACGCTGACCCGTCAACCACAGCGGCATTGGCAACGGCCTATTATGACATTCGCCAAGGATTGGGTTTCAACAAATCACCCGAAATCTATGGTGCATTTCCCACCGATCCCTACTCACATACTCCGGCAGACAGTGGGGCCCGCCAGCCGGGGATGACCGGTCAGGTAAAAGAGGAAGTCTTGACCCGGTTGGGTGAACTGGGGGTCAGGGTAAGCCAGGGTGAATTGTATTTTGAGCCTACTTTGCTCCGACCGACTGAATTTCTGAGTGAACCTGGACAATTTACTTATATTGATATTGAAGGGAAACAGCAGACTATATCACTCCCAATTGACTCGTTGGCCTTTACTTTCTGCCAAACACCAATCATCTATCGTCGCAGCCAAGCAGCGATGATTGAGGTAATCTATAATGATGGTCAACAGGAGTCCATCTCCGGTACCCGCCTCGATATCACCAACAGTCGTCATATTTTTGACCGCAATGGCCGGATTCGAATATTACAGGTATCGGTGGCGGTCTGAGGGGTGGGATGGAAGTTACCTTTGACATATTCCTGATATAAACATACAATCGTTGCAATTCCAGAGGGGGAATAACTCTGGAATTGTTTTTATATATTATCGAAATCGATTTCGGCAAGGATGCCAGAATTATGACCAAAGAAAAAAAATCAACATCATCTCAAGACAACGGGCAAAATACCCTGCCCGATAAAGCAATTGTATCCTCGATTCCCAACCAAAGGATAACCAAAAGTGCTGTTACTCATGTTCCACACGCTGACAGCAGCACATTACTCAATCCAGGGACAGAGAAACGTCAAAGCATGCGTGGGTTTGATGATGAGTTTGTCGATATCGTTGATTACATCGTTCGGATCACCCACAAAATTTGGGAAGAGAAGGGGATTGGGCGCATTTATGACTATTACGCCCACAACATTCTTATTCACACGATGGATGGGAAGACCTATGGACGGGACAAAGTCATCGCGGCCTCACTCCAAACAATGTCAGCCTTCACTGACATTAGACTACACGCAGACGATGTAATTTGGTCGGGGAATGATGAAGATGGATTCCACAGCTCGCACCGTATTATCTGGATCGGGCACAATACAGGGCATAGCATTTACGGTCCCCCCACAGGCCGCAAGGTGATGCGGCAAGGTATTGCCCATTGCTTTGTTAAAGACAACTACATTGTAGAAGAGTGGATTTGTCGTGATGAATTGGCCCTCATCCGACAGCTTGGCTTCGATGAACACGCGCTGGCTAAGAAAATGGCTAAGCAAGTCGCAGCCAGTGGGGCTGATGGCCTGGAAATCCCCGGCGAAGTAGAACGGCTGGAAGGTCAATTGCCCCCGGTGACCTTGCCTCCCCAATCGTCAGATGGCTTTGATATCGAGGATTTTATCCGCCACAGCTTTTACGAAATTTGGAACTGGCGACTGCTCAACAAAATTGATGACTATTACAGCCCAAACTATGTCTGCCGCACTTCAAGCAATCGTCACCTGTATGGTCTTGGTGAATTTAAGGCGTACGTCCTCTCCTTGTTATCTGCCTTCCCTGATGCAGCGGTAACCATCGATCATATTTGTTGGCTCGGCAACGAACAAAGCGGTTATCGAGTGGCCACGCGTTGGACGATGTTGGGCACCCACGCGGGTCCTGGCAGCTACGGCCCTCCCACTGGAAAACGGGTCCAAATTATGGGCATCACCCATTACGAAATCAAACAAGGCCGCTTTATCCAAGAGTGGACGGCTTTTGACGAGTTTGCCTTGTTAAAGCAGATTTATCGACCCAATTAAGCACAATTACTCGCTACACGAATACGCTATTTTTCACAACGAATTACACAAATTTCTCGAAGCTCCTGCTCTTATAGAGAAATCAAATAAAAACCGGAATAAAAAATGTCATGTCATGCCCGAATGCTTTTGTCAGGCATCCACTGGCTAGGGGCAACGAACGATGGATCCCCGCTAAAACCACGCGGGGATGACATAAATCGATTTTACGGGTTTTAACTGCTTC
>JANQQF010000108.1 GCA_028285035.1 Phycisphaerae bacterium | reverse complement strand
TACGGAGGCTGCCGCATCTTGTCTATCAGGGTGCGGTATTTTTTTCAGTTTTCTCTTCTCTTTACACTTTTTCGGTTTATGACCACCTCTCACTTAATTAATTGATAAATATGAGGCTAATTTATGTTCGATATAAAAGCGCTTCTGCCAGTTATTCGCCGTTTGCACGATCAAATCCGAGATGCTGTTGTAACGACCTGTGAACAAGCGAGCTTGGAGCAGATGTCAAGCGTGGCTTATGAGGCCCCTGATGATACGATTTATGAGATTGATCGAGTTAGCGAAGCGGTCCTTCTCGATTTTTTCATCCGTGAAGTCGCGCCTACGACTCCCATTATATTGATCTCTGAGGGTCTAGAAGAGGGACAAGTTATCTTACCGGAGGGGACAGCCCCGGAAGAGGCGATGTTACGCATTATCATGGATCCCATTGATGGCACCCGAGGCTTGATGTATCAAAAACGAAGTGCCTGGATATTGACGGGTATCGCGCCCAATCGTGGTCCAGAAACCAACTTACAAGACATTGAGGTGGCGGTGCAAACTGAGATTCCATTGGTTAAACAGTACCTGTCTGATAACCTCTGGGCCATTCGAGGCGAGGGCGCCCAAGCTGAACGTTACAATCGCTTGACTGGAGAAGCCCAGCCGATAACCTTAGTGCCTTCCAAATCAAATACCATTGCCCACGGGTTTGCTATGATTTCCCGCTTTTTTCCCGGAGTCCGCGATGAATTGGCGGCCATCGATGAAGAAATTATCCGAGCTGTGCTGGGGCCAATTCAACCAGACAAGGCCCATTGCTTTGAGGACCAGTATATCTCCAGCGCAGGCCAGTTGTATGAATTGATAGCCGGACACGACCGCTTCGTGGCTGACATTCGACCATTGATGGGTCCCATTTTGGCCAAGCGCGGTCTCACCCAAAATATCTCCTGCCATCCTTATGATTTATGTACTGAGTTGATTGCCCGTGAATTGGGTGTGATTATTACAGATATCCAAGGGGATCAGCTCAAGACCCGGTTGGCTGTTCATGGTGATGTAGACTGGGTTGGCTACGCGAATAATAGCCTGCGTGAACAAATTGAACCTGCCCTCCAAGCAGCCCTACAACAAAGGGGTTTATTATCATAAATAATCTTATTATAATTAAATGGAGTATCGTATGCCTAAACAATATCTAAATCCAAAAGAGCTTTTCAACAGTCAACAGTTTGGCTTCTCGCAGATTGTGACCGCTACAAGCGGCACGATGGTTTTTATTTCGGGGCAAGTGGCCTGGGATGAAAATCAAGAGATGGTTGGTCCTGGTGATTTTCGAGCGCAGGTGTGGCAGAGTCTTCGCAACCTAGAGACAGCAATGAAGGTGGCTGGGGGCGCATTGACCGACATCGTCTCTCTGACAATTTATATCGTGGAAGATCAATTAAGCGACACTTCTCCGGTGAAAGATGGCTTACTCGCCTTTTTCCCACACGATGCCCTGCCAAGCAGCAATTGGATTGGTGTCCCCGGCTTAGCCAATGAAGGCTTCTTGGTCGAATTTCAGGCAATCGCGGTGATTGAATAGTCGCTACAACATCAGCAGGAATATACACAACGCAGATAGAACACTTTATGTAATAAACGTAAAGCAATCTTCTAGCCTTCCATATTTCCAGCCTTCCACTAGCTCCATCAAATTGACTCCGCACCCAGCTAGAGGTATATTTGAAAGAAATCAATTCATTCTGAGGAGAATTATGGCTGTTCCTGTAAATGTAGCAGACACTAGTTTTGATGCCCAAGTGCTCAAATGTGATATTCCAGTTTTAGCCGATTTTTGGGCAGAATGGTGTGGTCCCTGTCACGCTATCGCCCCGCATATCCAAAAAATTGCGGACAAATATGAAGGACGTCTCAAAGTCGTTAAATTGGATATTGATACCAATCCGACAGTGACCTCATCCTATCAAGTCTTAAGCATTCCTACTCTGATTTTGTTTAAGTTTGGTCAACCGGTTGAACGAATTGTTGGGGCAATCTCTGAAGAGAAGATTGTCAAAGCAATCACCCCATATCTTGACTGAGTACTACCCATTTTCCAACGAGGCTGCAATAACCTTACTCATCTCATAGTATCCCCGATGTCCTGTCACCCATTGTAACACCCGGCTTCGCTGTTTAGATTTAACAGTGAAGCCGATTTTTTTATACAAATTGATGGCGGGGATGTTATCATCCACAACATGCAGGGTTAAACTTGCAACATCTTCAAGCGTGGCTACGTCAATAGCGTGTTGGAGCAGGGTTCGAGCCACACCCTTACTCTGCCAGGCTGGGTCGACGCCTAACATCTCAATATAAACCTCATCGCTACGAGGTTTGTGATCATTATCAATCAAGGCCAATAAAATCAGGCCGCGCAGAGCACCAATGATTCCGTTGTGAAGTTGTAAAGCGCGCCACAACCATCGACCATCATCAGGATCAGGTGAATTTGGTGTTTCCAACACCATAAACCCAGCGACAACTCCGTCCAACTCAGCTAAAACTGTGGTTTGTAAATGACGATCACTCAGCTTAAACCAATCATACAATACAGACTCAGCTTGATCCCCCAAAATAGGACCAAATTTATCAGCAAAGGTAACCGACCACAACTCTGCCAGGCGCTTAGCATCAGATTGTATAGCTGTTCGTAGCGTACAGGTTATTTTGGCCATAGTGTCCAAGCATACTGTAAAATAAGGGTTTTGGGCAAAACCCTATTTTCGGCAAAACTGTATCTTGTTTAAAACCTTGTTTTGGGCAATATATCGAGCATGGTATACTGATCCCATGCATGTTATTATCACCCACGCCAACGCCGATTTTGATGCCGTTGCCTCGCTTCTAGCAGCGTGGCGACTGACCCCATCGGCTATTCCCTTGCTCCCAACCACGCTCAATCGCAATGTGCGTGATTTTATCATTCTCTACGAAAATCAATTCCCATTCGTGCATCTCAAAGAGTTGCCTCCAGAGCCAATTACGGAGGTAACAGTTGTCGATAGTCAGTACATCGCTTCCCTGAAACGGATGACAGATGATGCAAAAATCAACATTATCGATCACCACGAATTACACGCTACCTTGCCCCCTGACGCCAATATAACGCTGGCAGATACTGGCGCAAATGTCACCCAGCTAATTGAGGCATTCTATTCAGTCCCCCCACCATTGCCTCAAATCGAAGCCACTCTGTTGTTACTCGGCATTTATGAAGATACTGGCTCCCTAACTTACGCCAACACCACCCCCCGCGATTTACGGGCCGCAGCCTGGATTCTTGACAAGGGACGGGCCGATCTCGACTTGCTACGCGAATATCTCAATTATGCCCTCAGTGATCAGCAGAAGGCATTGTATGAAGAATTGATGTCAAACTTGGCGACCCACACCATTCATGGACGTAAAATCATCATTGGGACGGCCAAACCAGAACAGTACATCGAGGAAATCAGCAGCATCGCCCATCGACTACGTGATTTGTATCGGCCTGATGCCTTGTTCATTCTGGTCGAGATGCGTCGCCACATTCAGTTAGTGGCCCGTTCCACCACCAATGCGGTCGATGTAGGTCATATCTGCGAATTTTTTGAGGGTGGCGGCCATCCCCGTGCCGCAGCGGGCTTGGTTAAAGATCATTCGATGGCAGAAGTCACGCGCAAGCTACTTGATTTGCTCACTCTCGAAATCAAACCTGCCACCACCGTCGGCCAAATTATGTCAACTGGGGTCCACACCCTCAATTCGACCGACACCGTGCGTCAAGCCGCTGCGATGATGGATCGTTACGGGCACGAAGGCTTTCCAGTCCTCCATCCCGACACCAGAAAAGTGGAGGGCATTCTTTCTCGCCGAGAAATCGACAAAGCACTGCGTCATCGCTTGGGTGGGGCCGCCATCAGCCAATTTATGACCAAGGGCGAATTTTTTGTCCACATCAGCGACGACCTCGACACAGTGCAAAAGTTGATGGTCACGCAACGGATCGGTCAAGTACCCGTGGTCGATCAAACCAACCGCCAGATCATCGGCATCGTCACCCGCACGGACATCATTAATCTGTGGGAACGTAATACCCAGATTGAAGCTCAGCACCCTACACTGCTCCCCGAACTGCAACAGAAATTATCACCTGACCTCTTCAATCTTATTCAAACTGCGGGTGAAGTGGCTGCCGAAAATGGCAATACCCTTTACATTGTGGGAGGGTTTGTTCGTGACTTATTGCTAACCCGCCTGCTTGAGGGTGATGAGGCAGCTCAGGCCAAAACCAGTCCACGCTTTGATCTCGATTTGGTCATTGAAGGAAATGCCATCACCTTAGCCAATCAACTGTGTGCTCGATTGGGGGGGCGGGTCTATAGTCATCAACGCTTCGGTACAGCCAAGTGGATGCTGGATACACCGCTCCCTTTCACCCCCGAAGCCGCACCCGATGAGCCGGGGCTAACCTCGCTCGATTTTGTCACAGCTCGCACCGAATTCTACAGCCATCCCAGTGCCCTACCTGAAGTCGAGCAGAGTTTGATCCGGCCTGATTTACATCGACGAGATTTCACGATAAACACCTTAGCCTTACATCTCGGGCCAGATCGTTTTGGCGAGTTGATTGATTTTTATGGGGGGCAAAATGATTTGCAGGTAGGCCTAATTCGGGTGCTGCATAGCCTCAGCTTTGTTGAAGACCCAACTCGAATTCTTCGGGCAGCACGGTTGATGAGCCGCCTTGATTTCGCGCTTGAAGAGCGTACCGCAGAGCTTCTCGGAAATGCGCTAGACCTCATCCAACGTTTAAGTGGGCAACGGATTACTCACGAACTTGATCTTATTTTTCGGGAAGCCCACCCTGAAAAAACGCTTGAGAAACTTGCTGCGCTAGGCATTTTAGCCACTATTCATTCTGATCTAGAAATCAATGCTGACCTGATTGACCAGATCAACCAGCTTCATCAAAATTTTGATAAAAGCATCTGGCCCGATGTTACACCAGACTTCATTCACTATTTTGGTCTCCTCACCTTTCATTTGAAACCTGAGGATGTCATCACTTTGGGTGAAAGATTGAGCCTGACCACCCATCAGCAGGCAATTTTAGGACATATTCAAGTCATTTGTTCTCAAGAGGCCGAGTTACTGGCCGCAACACAGGCCAGCGCGTTGTATCGTTTGTTAGAAAACACCTCGGCTGATGCACGCTTGGTAGCGTGGCTCTGTTTAAGGCACAGCCCTGTCGCGCCCCAGCTTCTTCGCTTCCAAACTGCCTTGCAGAACATAACACCTCTCCTCGATGGTCGCTACCTCAAAACCGAACTCAATCTCCCCCCCGGTCCCATTTACAGCGACATTCTCCGCGTGCTGCGTGACGCCAAGCTGGATGGGCAAGTAGCAACGTTGGAGGATGAGAAGGCGTTGGTAGTAAAGATTCTGGCAGATGAGGGTGATTTTGGAATAGAATTTTTTGATTTTTAATCCTGAAAATCTTGTCCACCTTGTATACTTCTTAACAACACAAAAAGAGGAGACGGGCATCCCCATCTCCTCTTTAACAGCGAACCAAAATCCTACGAACTCGTTGCCTCCGGCAGAGCTGAGCCATTCACAGCCGCATCCTCTGGCTCACCCTCAGCCTCGCTCGGCAAATTGAGGCCGAGTAAACCAAGCAATGGCTTAACCGGAATATCGCCAAGAACGCGGAAGTTGGCATCGTCCTTAACATTGGCCAAGGCTGTGACTAAATCCTCGCGACCAGCCACTACAGGACCCAGTCGATCCACCAAATCGGCCACATTGAGGGTAGACATCATTCGCGGATTAACCTCAGCCAGGACTTGCTGGATGTAGGGCATAAATTGCCCCAGACCATTGGGACTGAGTAGGCCATTACTGGGACCATCTGTACCATTCACAAAGCGACCAATGGCAGGCACCTCTTCACCTAGGGCGTTCACCCCGTGGGCCAATGACATCACATCGTTAAAGATTTGGCTCGCTTGGCCGCCGTTGCCGTACAGATTGATGCGAACGCCAGGGGCAATCGCTTCAAAGGCTCGCAGGTAGGCCTCGGTCTGCATCTGGGCTAACTTTTCGTGGTGTTCAAATTCTAGCTTCATCTTCTCAATTTCAACCAAGACTGGAGCTTGATCATACAATTGAATGAGTTGCTCTTGAGCCTTAATTTCAACATCCTTGAGTTGTTGCAATCGCTCGGCTTCAGCCGTAGCTTGCGCCCGAGCTACTTCGGCCTCAGCCAAACCTTCAGCCCGAGTCACTGTCACCTGCTTCTCAGCGACCTCGACCCGAGCGGCCTCAATCTCGACATCGGCCAGACCAGGGGCAGCGCGTTCCGCCTGCAAAGCTTCTGCCCGAATTTTCGAGGCTTGGGCTCGCTTTTCGGTAGCTTCGGCCTCAGCCTGAGCCTTGACCAATTCGGCCTTAGTTTCAGCATCGGCCCGAACCAACTCAGCCTTGGTTTCGGCATCAACCTTCAACTGCAACGCTGTGGCTTGACTACGCGCCTCAACCTCGATCGCTTCGGCCAATTGATTGGCTTCCAGCAAGGCAATCTCTTTGGTTCGCTCCGCAGCGGCCAACTCTTCTGCTTGTAATCGTTTGGCTTCCGCCTCGGTTCGCTCAGCCGCTCGCTCAATTTCACGGGCCTGCTCATACGCCTGTCGTTCCGCCGCCGCTTTGGCCTGAGCGAGTTGAATATCAGCGTCTCGGCCTTGCTGCATTGCTCGCAACTCAGCTTCTCGTTCTGCCTGCTGCCGAGATAGCTCTGCTTCCTTAGTGACCTCAGCCTTACCCAATTCGCGATCCAACTCAACTTTAGCCAGCTCAGTTTTGTTGGTTGCTTCCGCCGCCGAGCGTGATCGTTCCGCTTGCTTCAAGGCTACATCGTGCTCGCGCACATTGATTTTTTCCTGTGCGGTCAGCTTCTCAGAGGCAATCTTCTCCTCATTCTGCGCATTCAATTGCGCTTCACGCTGCTCCCGCTCACGAGTATCTTCCAACTCCAACAGTTGCTGCTCGTTGGTGGCAATGCTGGTCTCTTTAGAAATACGGGCCTCAGATTGCTCAATCAGCTTTTGATAGGCCATCCCATCCAAGCGAGTCACGGTCAAAAGGGCCAAGTCATAGCCAAGCTCGGTCAGGGCCTTGTTCACGACCGGGAACGCATCCTCACCCAACTCGTGTCGATTGGCGATAATCATCTCCAAATCTTTGGTGGCCGCTGCACGGAGCAGGGCCGCTACACTCTCTTGAGTGATCGTGGTCAACAACCCTGAAGCATCCGACCCGATCCGCTGGGCTGCAATTTTGGCTTGAGCTGGATTGAGCTTGGCAATGGCGTGTCCCCATAACCGGAAGCTGACCTTGTTTTTATCCAGCACCTCGACCCCGTTCCCACCTGGCCCCACAATCGGCACGGTAAAGCTGATGGTCTTCAGCTTGATCACCTGGGTGGAGTGGTTCAACCAGTAGACGGAGGTGCTTGTCTCACCCTGACCACCATAAACTTGTGTTTTGCGTGATGCCCACCGGGCGTGCCGACCATCTCCGACCACCACGTGGACCTCATCTGGCGGCACTAAAATCCGGCGGCCAAAACCAAATAATCGTCCCGCCTGATCCGCTTCCGTTCGCAAGGTCGCTAAACTGGAACTGACCTCATTAAATGACTCCTGCACATTACCAGACATCTCAGCCACTTGGCGTGACCGTCGAGAAATAGGGTTCTGTTCACTCATGGGTTCTCCTATAAATTAATTGTGATATTTCTATGAATAAATGTGTGAGTGTTGGGCAGTGTTCCACTGCTTCTATAAAAATGCGGATATTTATTAAAGGCTCGCTAAATTTACAGAAAACAAATTGCACAACCGAGTGTTGGTTAGACGTTCCTCATCTGGATTCAGTTCGCGTCTCCCAGATGATTACGATTGTATGGGTGAATCGATCTCTTTCATTGTAACATAAATGCGAAAAATCGTAGTGATGGGGATTGGGATTTTTCAATAAAGTTTCAACTCATTTCTGTTTCATTAATACACATTAGCAACCAATTTAGTAAATTATCTTGACACTTTATTTTTGACTATTCTATAATACAAAAATCTCGAAATTTTTAATACAAAATTGAATCATAACGTCTTCCCAAAGTTGAAGGTTTAGGTAGAACTCTTATGTCACACCAAGGCAAAATACAAAAATTAATTCAACGTTATAACCGCCGTTTACAAAAACTTAAAGAAAAATCAGCAACACAAGGAGTTTCAGCAGACCCCTCAATCACTATTGAGATTGAAGATATTGAAATAGAGCTAAAAAAACTTAACAGGGAATTAATAAAGACACAAAATGAAGTGATCTCAAAAGATGAGATTGTTGGTCTGATGCTTTGTCCATTTTGTGGTGAACCAATTCAAGTAAATGCTAAGGATTGCCAGTATTGTAGTGACCCTCCAAAACAAAAACAGCAGGCATCCATATCTCAGTCCATTCAAGTTGGGAACTCAAGTGGTCCAATTAATCAAGCTGGAGGAAACATTACTATAAAAGAAGAAAAAGACTCTGTCCCGATCTATCAAACACAAGCAAAATCTCCAGTAATTATATTCTTAAAAAATTTAATCAAAAATCTCAAAAAGTGACAAAATTTCAATCTCACTAGAAGTATTTTCGACCAACAAACTATAACAATTCTGATAAGTAATCATACCAAGAATTACAACAATGCAATTATCAGTTAATTATAAATTTAACCAAATTTTTCAGTAATTAATGAGGAGATAATAAATGTCCGTACAGACTAAATCCTGTCCGTTTTGTGGGGAAAGCATAAAAGCAATTGCAAAAAAATGCAGGCATTGTGGAGAGTTTTTAGATGGACATACTCGTGAGTCAATCAAAAAAAATATATCTGCATCCACATCTAAACTCAGAAACAGTCCACTATCTCAATCTATTCAAGTAGAGAACACAAGTGGCCCAATTAATCAAGCTGGAAGAGATATAGTAAAAAATGAAGAAACAAACATCAATGTTGAAGGAAGTAAGAACTCTATTTTTACTATGCCACCTATGCAAAGTGTTGTATTAGTTGTTTTCGGAACACTTGCAGGATGGTTAATTTTCTCATTGTTAGGACCATATTTAGGTTCGATTTCCTGGATGCCGAAAATGCCAATCTCTTGGGGTGTAATTGGCAGTATAGTTGGTTTTCTCATAACTCTTCATAGCGTTACAAAAGGTGGTCTCCCCAACTTACTCAACAGTAACCGTTTTATACCTCTTATATTAGGGACATTAGCTGGTGCAATTTTTTTTGATTCTATTTTAGGTCCATATTTCGAGGACATCTTCCTATCTTCTTCAGAGTCTATTTCTTGGAGATGGATTGGAGGAATTCTTGGGTTCATTTTAACTCTGTATTTAATTAATCCAAATACTTTTATATCGCTCCAAGGCTTAAAACCATTTATCTTTTTTATTTTCTGGCCAGTTGTTGGGTTTCTTCTATTTTCTTATTCTTTAGGTACATATCTCGAATCAATCATTGGAATTTCAGAATTGCCAATATCTTGGGGATGGATCGGAGGGGGTATTGGAGTCTTAGTATCACTAGTGGTCGTAAGCGGGATTCATTTACGATTACCAGTGACAGGGAGATTTGTTTCAATTATGATTAGCACTATTATCGGGGCAGTATTATTTCACAGCAATGTTGGGCCTTATCTTGAAACGACTTCGTGGATACCTACGCTCCCAATAACTTGGGGATGGATTGGAGGAATTCTTGGACTCATTTTAGCCTACAAAATAACCTAAGAAAAATACTTCCGATAACAAATTCTCATTCTAATATGATCACCATCCACCCTTACAACCCAAATTGGCCCAAAGAATTTGAACAAATACGCCAAGCCCTCCTGGAGGTACTCGGCCCTCTAGCCTTACGAGTCGATCACATTGGCTCGACCTCAGTGCCGGGGTTGGGGGCGAAGGATGTGATTGATGTGCAAATTACGGTTGAGATCTTGACCTCAGAAGTGACAAATAAACTGGTTGAGGCAGGGTATCAATTTAGAGGACATAAAGTGGATCATGTGCCGTTTGGTGAAGATGATGCCCTCAATTTATGGGAAAAATTCCTCTTCAAAGAACGATCAGGCGAGCGTCGGGCCAATATTCACGTGCGGGTCACAGGTAATCTCAATCAACGGTATGCTCTAATTTTTCGGGATTATTTACGAGACCATCCCAACGCGGCGAGAACGATTGAACTGGTTAAACGAGAGTTGGCAAAACGGCACCGCGATGATCAAGATGCCTACTACGCCATCAAAGACCCAGTCTACGACCTAATTTGGGAGGCGGCCAAAGCCTGGGCGGAACAAACAGGCTGGACATTAAGTCAAGAAATATAGAAAACCATATTTAGTGATTAACCCCATTCAAGCACAACTATGAGTAATGCAATTCTCACCACCATTGTCGGCGTCCCCATTGACTGTGCAGGCACATTCTCCGGCGTTGAGCGAATGCCAGTCACCCTGCGTGAGGCAGGCTTAATTGAGCGGCTACAAATCAACGACTTTGGTGACTTGACCGTAACCATTGACACGGCGGAACGTGATGTCACAACAGGCATTATCGGCTTTCAACAAGTTTGTCAGGCTTCAGAAACCATTCGGGATGAAATGAAAAGATTGCTGGCTCGGGGAGAACGTCCGCTGCTTCTGGGTGGCTGTTGCACGCTACTGATTGGAGTGATGGCCGCTTTACGACAGCATTATGGCTCGGTCGGACTAGCCTTTATCGATGGTCATCTCGATTTTTATGATGGTGCATCCTCGCCCACGGGGGAAGCAGCCGATATGGAGCTAGCCATTTTGACGGGCCTTGGACCAACTGGTTTGATCGATTTGGACGGATCGCCCCCTTTAGTGAACCCCAGTGATATTGTTGTGATGGGCTTTCGCGATGCAGAGGCAGCTCAAGTTGATGGGGCACCGGACCCGGCCGTAATCAGGCCTGGTATGACATTACACGATGTTAAAGCCGTACGGGGGTGGGGTGGCAGGCATTTAGGAAATCAGGCCGCTCAACAATTTGAAACAGCCTCCAAAAAGTTCTGGTTGCATCTGGATTTAGATGTACTCGATCAATCTGTGATGCCAGCGGTTGATTATCAAATGCCCAATGGGTTGATGTGGGAGGATGTCCAACAACTACTTCGACCGTTACTTCACTCCCCCAACCTGATTGGGATGGATGTAACTATTTACAATCCAACCCTCGACCCTGACAACATTTATGCCAAACACATCGTTAACTTTTTAGCTGATATACTCACGATGAAAACAGATTGACAGTTATGACGCCTCAACCGCCCGATGATATTTTGATTTTTTATGGACGAGTCAAGCCCTTTCGCCTGCGTGAGTTCAAACAGGGTAGTCACGGTGGCGTGGTTTGTCGGGTGCGGTTTGATGTAGAAAAGCCCGTTCTTTCGGTCGATGAGGTGTCAGTGTCGGATGAATTGCTGCCACAACTGATTGAGATCGTCAACCAATTTACAGTACCTGACCTCATCGATGATGTCCTCTGTCGAGTTGAATTGTTGGACATCCATGGTAAGGCTCGGATTCCTTTTGCCCTGGACCGAGCGCTGACCATCGCCTGGCAGGGCTGGCAGTGGCTCACTCGATCACCAGACATTGAGTTACCAGCTCCGAAGCGCCACACGTTCAGCCACGAAACGCCGCCTCAACACCTGATCGAACCCATCGTCTGTGCCTTTGACTATCTCGACCAATCTCCCTCAGCTGAGTCGGCAGGCGGGGTCTATCTACTTTGCCAGCCCATTGCTGAGCCAGAGGTTGTACTGTTTACAGATGGCGTATCGCCTCTTAGAAAAAGGGATCATTTTTGGGTTCCATCGTGGGCCAACACAGTTGAGGAGACAGCCCACACCATCTGCCAAAATGGGCTTGATAAATTCGGTCCAGTGGGAGGTCTTCATATAACCCTTTTCGGTGCTCTATGTCATCCCCTCGATTCACGCGGTAGAGCATTTAATTTAGCTACGCGTAATGCACTTGTGTTTGGATTGCCTTATGCTTTGGGTGAAATCACATAATAGCTGATTATTCTCAAGTTAATCTTGTAAAATAAACGTAGATGATCGCAAAAATCAACCAATTCATAAAAGAAAATTGGCTCAGAATTGTTCAGATATCAATCGGTGGTAGTTTGGGGATCACCATCCTATTTGTCTGTCTTGGTTTTCTCCTAGTCCAGACGCAAAGGGTAGGTTATTTTTTCTCAGAAACAGATATAACAATTGAGATTACCGACAAACAAACCGAGAATGTGAGCCAAAGACGATGTGAGGTTAGGACACAGGACGGCTGTGTAGTCTATCGATTCTACACCACCACCCGCTATATTATCAGAACATCAAGCGAAAACTTCTATACCACAGCAGAGATGTACAATCAGTTAGGACTGGACCAAAACGCACAGGTTACGGTCAGGGGTTGGCGGGGTTCGATTTTACCGCCAAGACGCATTATCACATTTACAACATGGCAATAAAAAGAGGCGTCCTAAATGCACTTGGGACGCCTCTTTTTCATAATACGTTGTTGTTTTGTTGGAACTACCGCACCCAGGTCGGATACCCTTCACTGTTGGCGGTATCGGTAATTTGCGTCCAGGCATCTTGAGCAACCACAGACACTTCCTCTGATGGGGCCTCTATTGTATACACATCGCTAGTTGTCTCAGTCTCATAGGTAAATGCAATGTTTTGACCATCAGGTGCCCAAGCAGGGTTAAGTTCATCGGCACTATCATTTGTCAATTGTTCCGGCATTCCACCAGTAGCGTCAATCACATACAAATCCAAGTCTCCATCTCGCTCTGAGGTGAACAGGATACGGCTGCCATCCGGCGACCAGACTGGCGTGGTATCATCACCACCGCTAAAGGTCAATCGAGTTTGATTGCTCCCATCCGCATCCATCACATAAATTTCACGATCACCGCCATCTCGGCTGGAGACAAAGGCGATTTGTTGGCCTGTGGGCGACCACGCGGGCCACTCATCAAAACCACGGCTCTGGGTCAGTTGGGTTAGGGCTTGACCATCAGCATCAACCACAAAAATATTAAAGTTCCCACCTCGGAAGGAGCTAAAGGCGAGCTGCTCACCATCGGGCGACCAATCGGGTTGATGATCGTCACTTTGACTGTTGGTCAAATTGATGAGACGTCCATCACCCGCACTAGCAATAAAAATATCACGGCTTCCCGTTTGGTCAGAGGTCAAGGCCACTTGCCCATTAGAGGACCAGCTTAAGCGACTGTTATCAAGGTTCGTAGGCACGCCAGATAGAATTGTTTCTGTTCCATCCAGATTTCTAATTGTAATCCCCTCATTTGATGAATTAATAGAGATGTTACGACTTGGCACCTCAGCCGGCTCAACCAGCGCAGCAGGCACTGCTTGAGAACTCACATTTGAAATTGCAGTCGGTGAAGGGGTGGGAGGTTGTACGGTTGCGGTTGGTGGCGTCGTGGGGCTTGGGCTAGGGCTGGCTGTTGGCGAAGGTGGTACCAAGGTTTCTGTTAGAGCCACAAATGCCGTCACTGTAGGCTCCGGTGTATTCGTAACCGCCAGGACTTGAACTTCTGTTGGTATGGCCGTCGGTGGGGTTGTTGGCGTTTGTGTTGGAGGTAGTGTTGCTGTCGCTGTGGGTTCACTCACAATCGTCGTTACATTTTCTTCAGCCGCCTCATCGGTTGCTGTTACAGGGACTGTTGTTGATGTAGCTGTATCAACATCAACGACAGGGCTTGGTGTTGGCGTTTCAGCTGCAGCTACGACTTCAGGAACAAGCGTATCTGTTGAAGCTGTAACCGGTGCATCCACAATTGATTGATAGGGTTGGTAAAGCAGAGCGAGTAAGGCCACCACCCCGACAATAATCAGCAAAAATCCGACCAAGCTCATCCCAAATCGGGTGATGTAAGCGGTACTAAATCGGGCAACAGGGGAGAGTTGCTGTCTCGCTTCTCCACTTGAGGCAATTAGCGGACGCAATTCTGCCATTTGTTGACTATCGCGGAAGACTGGCGCTGGAATGCCAGTTTTTGTACGCTCTGGTTTGGATTGACTTCGCTCCGGCTCCAATTCAGGTTTGGTGGGCGTAGAAGATACAGCAGGCACTGGCACAGTGGGCGGAACCGATACAATATCAGGTTTGGTCACTGGCTCAATGTTTGGCTCAGTCGTTGGGGTAGGGATAGGTTTGATGCTGGGTAGAGTGGCTGCCTCCTCTACCATCGGAGCCGGGCTAAGCGTTGTTCGGGCTGGAGCAACCACAGGCAGAGCAAAGTAGAACGTAGACCCAACCCCCAGGGTGCTTGTACTCCACATTCGGCCTTTGTGAAGTTCGACCAGCTTCTTACTAATTGTTAAACCAAGACCCGCCCCCTGTTGGGCCTTCACTTGCGTGTCACGTCCACGGCCAAATTGCTCAAAGACTAGGGCCATATCCTCACGTTGCATCCCGACCCCTGTGTCAGAGACAAAGACAGTAACTTCATCGCCGGTCAATTCGGCTTGAATCTCAATTGTCCCCTCATTGGTATATTTGATGGCATTGTTGAGCAAATACATCAAAATCTGACGAACCCGTAAAGGGTCAGCTTCGATGAGGGGAAGGTTATCTGGCACTTGGTCTCGAATGATGATCGTTTTGTCGCCCAGCAAGCCACGAGCACTGCTAGCCATATCTCGAATAAGCTGGCCGAGATCAACCGAGTCATAACTCAACGTAACATCGTCATGCTCGATTTCAGATAACGCCTCAAGATTGACCACTAAATTACTTAATCGATCAATTTTTTGCCATGTCTCGGTTAAAAGACTAGCGCGACCATTGGTTACTGGGGCTTCAGCTACCCGGCCAATGATATCCTCAAGGTTATACGCTGAGTCATTAATCTCCTGAATAACCCCTTGCAGTATTCCATAAAATTTACTGTCTTTTTCTTCAGTACTCTTTTGAGCTGTGCTTGCTGCATTTTCAGTTCGCAAAACTTGTTGTTGAAGTTTAACTGCCCGTTGTTGCAATTGGTCCACTTTCTCTTGAGCTTCAAGCATCTCACGGGTACGGTCACGCAACAACTTACGATTTTTCGAGAGGAGGTCCGTCAAACGAATGCGATAATGAGCGCTACCAACCATTAAGGCCGCAATGAGGAGGGTCAAACCAAAAGGCGGACTCAGACTCAGCAGATTGTCAATCGTCCATTGATTTGTTACCCACACCAAGCCTAGGGTTAGAAAGATGGCTAATAATGAGGTAACAATGATAGCCCACGGATTCAATAGTAACCCGGCTACAACAATAATTGGGATCAGAAGATAGGGAGCAATTCCAGAAAGAAGATCGGATTGTAGGAAAATGCCGATGACAATTCCAACCAATTCAAAAATCAAAACATACGCGGCAACCGCATACTGACCAACTCGGTATAAAATTAAGGACACTACAGCAAGGACGACAATTCCTAAGGCCCGAAAAACCCAAGCTGAGGTAAATCCATCCAAAGCCATCGCCGCAATAACACCTACGACTCCTAAGGCAATTAAGCCCCACACAATTGTCTGAAATAATCGATCTTTTAACTCTTTGACCTCATCTATCATGACGATTTTCCCCAGTTGTTACAAAATTATTAGTCGACAAACAAATCCTGCCCGTTAGTCAGTTTCGGTTGTAAAAGTGCAAATTTATAATTAAGTGTTTGGTGGTTTATTTTTAGAGAAATTTTAGTGGAATAAACCGCCAAACCTTCAGGTGTCACACAGAAATTCCAGTTCTCTAATCCTAGACTGTGATACACTTAACCGTTAAGTAAGCCAGAAAAAGGTTTCAAAAAGCCAAGAATTTGGAACGGCAAGTATTCTATCTCAAAGGGTATACAATCTGGTTTACTTAACAATGTAAGGTTGACTAAAGAGTACCACAGAGTGCGGGAGAAGATCAATAGTCAAATGGTTGGGGGTATCTTAGAAGAAACCTTATCGCCTTATGGGTTTGGCGTAATTGTAGGAAAGGGAGTAGGGGCAAGCGGGGGTGAGGCCGCTATCAGTTGTAAAGCATCGAGGGCAAAATCAAAGATGACATACACCGTTTGCTCGTCACCAGGCAATTGAGCATACCGTTGATTATTGACAGGGGCATCAGCCCCCCCAATAAGCGTCAGTTTTTGACCATTGGTTAATGTCAGCGTGGCAGTTATTGTTGGTTCCAGTAAGCCATATGGGCTTAAATCCGAAACGTCCGTTAGCGTCTGATCAATCGTCAAAATTGCCAATCGAGTGGCGGCACCATTGACCTGAACTTGATCTAACTCATCAGGTGTAATTTTGGTTGGGGTTATTAATTGCCAATCGCGCTCGGGCGTATCTCCGGTCCGAACGAAATGCGTATAACCCTGTGATGTCGTGATTTCAAGCTCAACAACATCATAAGGGGCATAAATTTCCCCCCAGATTGAGTCGGCATCCTCATTTGAATCAAACTCGATATCGATGAAAAAGTAGATGTATCCGCCTAGTAAAATAAAGATGCCCAACAGCCCTAGGGTCAGACGACGATTCATCGCCGTTTCCACCACACAAAGATGCCAGCAAATAAGAAGGCTACGGGGATCACAATTAAGGTAGTTACAATTGTGATTGTATTTTGTAATGGCGTTAGAAAGAGAACACGAGACGGCTCACGTTTGGCTCTTATCGAGATAAGGTCTTCCTCTTCTGAGAGCCAATTGACCGTGTTCATAAACAAATCACGATTACCGACCTCATTCACCACTTTGTTCGTGACAAAATCGGCACTGCCCAAAACGACGAGACGTGTCCCACTAACCGCATCTTCGGTAGCCGTCCCAATATGAATTGGACCCGCCACATCTTCATCCGCATTGTAAACCAGCTCAGCCCCTTCTAGGTCAGCCTCAGCCCAACTGTTCGGGCTAGTGGTCAGTAGGGGCTGATTAATAAATGTATCGCCAGCACTCATTTCAATTGAGACTGAACGCGCTAAGGGAAAGAATGTAACGATTCCACTCAACCCCTGAGTAATCTCATGAAATGGATATTGAGTAATAAGGGGCGATGTTGGGGCCAAACCTACTAAATGGTTGTCCATATCTGCCACCAAATCTTGCCCTACTAACAAACCATAATGTTTCAATAATGTTTGTAGAGGAATAGGATCAAGGGGATCGACCAAAAGCATTAATTTCCCCCCGTTGATCACCCATTCTGAAATAAATTGTGCTTCTGCTTCCAGCAATTCCCTTTCAACACCACTGACAACTAAAGTTGACGACGCATCTAACTCGACATCGGAATTAGTCGCAAGATTCAGGGTATCAACAATGTAATTCTCCCGTTCCAAAGAAGATCTAACTTCACTGTAACCATCGGGTGAAGGGTCAAGGGGATTTGGTCCTCCATGTCCAGTCAAGAAGTAGACCCGTTTTTCTTTATCACTCGTCACTCGGATTAAGCCACTCGTAATTGTTTCTTCATCGACTGTATTTGCTTCGTGACGTTTACTACCGCTTGTAAAAACTAAACCATAATTCTCTAAATCATAACTTTGGGCCAAAGTTGGCTCAGCAATTGGGTCATGAAATTCATAGGAAAGGTACGGGCTAAAGCGGCTGCTACGTTCAAGGTAATCCTCTGCAATATCTCGACGGGGATCACCTGTTTGAAAAAAGCCGATGACATGCACCGGCCGATCCATTTTTTCCAGCACCTTCAAGGTTTGCTCGGACAAGGTAAATTGAGCAGTTTCGGTAAAGTCGTATTCAATATTATTTCGGAAGGCGAGTAAATTGAGTAAGCCAACAATACCTACGAAGGCCAAAGTCATCACCAAGGCGTTTGAGGCGTATTTCACCGAGCGGCCTGTCAAAACCATACGCACCGCC
This sequence comes from Phycisphaerae bacterium, assembly GCA_028285035.1. The sequence goes on along the minus strand of JANQQF010000108.1, from coordinate 47,629 downwards.
TCAGGCCGCAAAACAACTGCAGCCAGAAGTAGGACGAAGCCAACCCCAACTCCAACTTCGGCATGAACTTTCCAAGTACGGTTAATAGAATAGATAACCGCACTCCCAACCATAATTAAAAAGCCAACACCAGCAATATGCCAAGCATAAGCTCGAATAATGGATGTACCTCGATGTGGAGGAAGTTGCTCAGCTTTCAACGCCATCTCCTAATTTCGATAACACGTATTGTTAAAAACAAGGCAACTGCTGTTACACTCAGAAAATATGTGATATTGGCCGAAGTAATCAGTCCCAAAATAAAATCACGCAAGTGCTCTTGGATCGAGACATATCGTATGAGCCGTTGGAGTGTGCCATCAAAATTTTGCGCTAGCCCACCAATAAGCCAAAATGAAAGAGACAACGCAACCCCCAAAACAGCAGCAACGACTTGGTTCGCTGACATCGCTGAGGTCAACATCCCGAGACTGATAAGCATTGCCCCAAGTAGGATAATACCAAAATATCCAGACAAGGTGACAGGAACATCAGGGGCACCAAACTGGGTGAGGAGAAATAGATAATATAGCGTTGGAGTCAATATTGAGACAAGAAAGATGAAGGTCGCTAAAAATTTACCCAGCACCACTTCCCAATCACGAACAGGGGCTGTCATCAACAACTCAAGCGTACCTGTCCGTGATTCTTCAGCCAGAAGACGCATCGTTAACACCGGGGCAATAAATAACAAAATGACACTGATAACATTGAAGACTTGCAACAACGTGGCCGAGCTACTAATGACAACCGTGATAACAAAAAAAAGTCCGGCAATAAAGAGGAAGGCAGCTCCTACAATGTAGGCAATGGGGGACATAAAAAATGCTTTTAATTCACGTTTGGCAATGACCAAGGTATTCACACAATACCCTCTTGTTCAGATGTCAATTCAAGGAAAATGTCTTCCAGACTAACACTGATTGCATTCATCTCTAACAAGCCCCAATCTTTTTCGACCACAATCCGGGCAATATCAGGCCGACAATCTGCGCCAGCCACACACTCTACCTCAAATGTGTTGACCTCACGCGATAAGACCTTTTCAATTTCAGGCAACGACTCCAAGATTTCGGACACATCATCAGGGGCTTCTTGTAATTTGAGATGAATGCGTTCACTTCCTTCTAAACGAGCGGCTAAACCAGCAGGCGTGTCTTCAGCCGCAATTCGGCCTCGGTTGATGATTAAAACGCGGCTACAAATTTGTTCAACCTCTGAAAGAATGTGGGTACTGAGAATAACAGTATGTTCACCACCCAACGATTTAATCAGTTGACGGACTTCGATAATTTGCTTCGGGTCCAACCCAATTGTTGGCTCATCTAGGATAAGTACTTCAGGCTCATGAATGATGGCTTGAGCAATACCAACTCGCTGGCGCATTCCCTTAGATAACTTACCAATCACTGTATTCGCCCGATCTTCCAAATCAACTTTTCTAAGTGTGGCTCTGATACGATCGGGACGATTATCCAATTTTCGCAGCGCAGCTACATAATCCAGATAGCCCCACAGGCTCATATCGGTATAGAGGGGAACCGATTCCGGCAGATATCCGATCCGTTTACGGACCTCAAAACTATCCAAAAAGACATCATAACCACTAACTGTAGCCGTACCTTCAGAAGGAGGCATGTAAGCGGTTAAGATGCGCATTGTGGTTGTTTTACCTGCCCCGTTTGGACCAAGAAACCCCAAGATTTCACCACGGTCAACTTGAAAGCTTACATTGCGGATTGCTGCACGATGGCCATAGTATTTTGTCAAACTTTCAGCTTGAATCACGTAACGAATTTTCCTATTAAGTACATCAAACAATAAATAACGGGTGTGACCCAAACTTACCATTAGGTCACAGCCCGTTTGTACAGGTAAATCTTGAATATTTCTTGACTTGACGATAACAAAATAGTACGAGTCTCAAATTAAAGCAAGATTAAGGCTACGACACTCATTCCAAGTTCGAGCATTCGTGCAAATTTTTACAAATAATTTGACAATTACAACCTCCCGCTTTACAATCGGGCAAATTTATGAAGCCAGCGATTGATTGATAAAATCATTCAATAAACAGAGCAAATTTTAATGTTTTAACGAGAGGGTTTCGGCTTCGCACGTTATGCGGAGCCGTTTTTGTGCGTACTGCCATAAAATTTATCACATTCAACCTTTTCACAAACTCAATTTCTCAATTTATAACAGAACGTGTGCGTCTCAGTCATCAAAGACAATGAAACGTACATATCCAAACATTCTCTATGAGGAGAGTAAATTTATGAAACGACTATCATTAATGTTAGGTGTATTGCTTATGGTATTGGTAGCCGCACCTGCTGCTTTGGCAGCGCCTGTGGCTCAAGGGGGTGGCGACAGTCTGCCCTGGATTTGGTGGTTAACCCCTGTTGGCTCTCTAATTGCTTTGGCAATGGCCTTCTATCTGTATCAATCTGTTATGCAAAATGATGAAGGTACAGATCGAATGATCGAAATTGCCCAAGCGGTCCGGGAAGGGGCGATGGCCTATCTCAACCAACAATATCGCATCGTGGCTATCGTTTTTGCGGTCTTGTTTGTTATCCTGCTCATTATGAGCGGATTTGGTTTGCAAAGCTTTGTGGTTCCCTTCGCCTTCCTCACCGGGGGTATCTTCTCCGGCATTTGTGGCTACATCGGAATGCGGACGGCAACCAACGCATCGGCTCGCACAGCAAATGCGGCCCGAACCAGCCTGAATGGTGGACTGCAGATTGCCTTCCGCGCTGGTGCCGTGATGGGACTATCTGTAGTTGGCTTCGCCTTACTTGACAGCACCATCTGGTTCATCATTCTCTACTTTGTTTTACAAACCGACCTCACCCTATTAACCGTTATTATGCTTAGTGCCGCAATGGGAGCCTCTACCCAGGCCCTGTTCGCTCGTGTGGGTGGTGGGATTTACACCAAAGCGGCTGATGTTGGGGCCGATTTGGTAGGTAAAGTTGAAGCAGGCATCCCCGAGGATGATCCACGAAATCCGGCGACCATTGCTGACAACGTGGGTGACAATGTGGGTGATGTAGCTGGGATGGGAGCCGACCTGTATGAGTCGTACATTGGTTCCTTACGTGCTGCGGCAGCCCTTGGGGTGGCAGCGGTCATTTCAACCGGCGGTTCAATCGGCGAACAGCTCGCCTACATCACCGCTCCGTTAGCCATCGCTGCGATTGGGGTTGTTCTATCCATCGTTGGTATTTTCCTAGTTCGCACTAAAGAAGATGCTTCAATGGGTCAAATTATGAGCGCCCTGACCAACAGTGTCACGGTCAGCTCTGTGTTGATTGCGATTGCCTCTTTCGCTATCTTGTGGCTTTTGAATATGCCATTCGCCTTCTGGTTCTCCATCATCACCGGTTTGATCGTTGGTGAGGTGATTGGTCGAGCGACAGAATTCTATACCTCTGATGAATACAAACCAACCCAAAGTATTGCCGATCAAGGTGAAACTGGGCCAGCGACCGTTATCATCGGCGGTTTGGCGGTTGGGATGAGTTCAACGGCTATTCCGGTTGTTGTGGTTATTGCTGGGATTGCCATCAGCTTCTATGCACCGGGCGGTGCATCAACACCATTGATGGGCTTGTACGGGGTTGCTATTGCTGCGGTTAGTATGCTCTCAACCCTAGGCTTAACCTTGGCAACAGATGCTTATGGCCCGATTGCTGACAATGCGGGTGGTAACGCTGAGATGGCTGATCTACCCCCAGAAGTACGCGAACGAACAGACCAGTTAGATGCCGTTGGTAACACCACTGCCGCGACAGGTAAAGGGTTCGCCATTGGTTCAGCCGCTTTAACTGCGTTGGCACTCCTGGCCTCTTATATGGAACAAATTCGAGCCAGCTTAATCAGTGGCGGTGGACCTGGTTTACAAATGCCTAGCGGAGACATTGTTCCTTACGCCACAGCAACGTTGGAGCAGTTGGCTGAGTTCTATCACGTAACCTTGCTCAATCCTGCGACTTTGATTGGGATGTTTGCAGGTGCAATGACTGTAATGTACTTCTCAGCAATGACAATGAGTGCGGTCGGTCGCGCTGCTGGGGCGATGGTACAGGAAGTACGTCGTCAATTCCGTGAAATGCCAGGCATTCTGGAAGGAACACAAGTCCCTGACTACCGTAGTTGTGTAGCCATTAGCACTGCTGGGGCTCAACGTGAGATGATTGCTCCTTCAATCTTGGCCATTGCTGTTCCAGTCATTGTTGGGGTATTGTTCGGTGTAGCTGGGGTGCTTGGTCTTTTAGCAGGTGGTTTAGCCACCGGGTTTGTCACTGCGGTTATGATGTCAAATGCTGGTGGGGCCTGGGACAACGCCAAGAAATATGTTGAAAAAGGGGCTCACGGTGGAAAAGGCTCTGAAACTCACAAAGCAACAGTCGTCGGTGACACAGTGGGTGATCCCTTTAAGGATACCACTGGTCCATCATTGAACATTTTGATTAAATTGATGTCAATGGTTTCTATCGTCTTTGCTGGCTTAGTTGCCCAGTTAGGCTCAGGTGGGTTGCTTGGTTTTATCGTTGGTGGTTAAGGTTTTACTAAACTCAAGGTAGCCCAACCATTTTCTAAATGACAAAAGGCGAGGTCGGTTTTATCTGGCCTCGCCTTTTTATGTAAGTGTAAGGATACCTTGCCGTAAAATCTAAAGGCTCTTTGCATAACATATAAGTGTGGGTTAAAATGACAATAGTTGGACAAAAATTCCAATGGGTGGTGAAAAAGTTTGTACAAATTAGATAATTTGGATCGAAAAATTTTAGAAATACTTCAAGAAGATGGACGAGCTTCTCACGTCAATATTGCGAAAGCAGTTGGCGTAGGGCATACACGAGTCAGAGATCGTATCATTCGAATGGAAGACGCTGGGATTATCAAAGGCTATCAAGCGATAATTGACCCAACCTGTTTGGGGCATAGCGTTCATTGTATTGTTCAACTCGAGTCGAATCAAGGCGAAGATTTTGAAGATTTTGTTCAACACTTATTAGAGATGGAAGAAGTTGTTGCAGTTAATAATGTGACGGGACAAGCCGATGCATTTATCCACATTTGGGCCAAAGATATTCCTCATCTCCGTGACATAATCTACACGAAATTAAGCAATCATCCAGCCCACAAAAACACCAATTCATCAATTGTCCTTGAGGCTTGGCGTAAACCCCTTGGTTTAAGCAATAGTGTCACCCATAACAAAGATGAATTTTAATTGTCTGATTTGCATTCGTACCCAAAAATGCAATATCCATAGCCAATAGACCTGCCCCGATTCCTTTCCCGAGTTTCTTAATAATGCTATAATAAGATTACCAGACCACAGGTAATGTAACTCCACCAGGGTAGTACTTTCTAAAAAATCCCTAATTCTAACAAAGATTGAGGTTAATCTTGAGCCAAGTGCAACAACTTTACCGTTTACAACTACTTGATAGCAAACTGAGCAAGGCAGCTCAGGAGTTAGCCAAAGTTATGGCCAATTTAGGTGAAAATGAAGCATTCAAAACAGCAAAGGCTGAGGTAGAGAGCACGACCGAGGCCCTCACATCTGTGCAAAAAACTCAAAAAGATACTGAAGTAGAAGTCAAAGATTTAAGCGATAAGATTAGCAATCAAGAAAAATTGTTGTACAGCGGCAAAGCCCTCAGCGCCAAAGAAGCAGCCAACCTCCAAGAGGAAATCGAGTCTTTAAAGCGATGGCACGGAACACGAGAAGAAGCATTGCTTGAAATTATGGTTGAGACGGAAGAAAAGGAAGAAGCTCTAGATCAGGCCAACGGTAAGTTGGTTGAGGTTGAGGCAGCCTGGAAAGCAGAACAGGGCGACTTAATTCAACAAAAAGAGGATTTTGAGCGCGAAATTAATGGATTAAAGGAACAGCGCCCAACCATCTTGGCAGGGATCAGTGATGCTATATTGGCTGAATATGATGCCAATCGAAAAAAACGAGCTGGGGTTGCAGTGGCTGGGGTGAAGGATGGGATGTGCCAAGCCTGTGGCATTATGGTTTCAAACAACAAAATTCAACAAGCTCGGAGCAGTTCCGAGCTTGTTTATTGTGGCACTTGTGGCCGAATTTTATATATTCTTTAGGGGGTCAACAGGATGCCATATCGAAATATTCCGGTTAATCTTGAAAATACGGTTTACCAAGCTGCTGTCACTCGGGCTCGACAAGAAAGCAAATCCATTGGGCAAGTGGTCGGCGAATTTCTCAATCAATATGCCGAGGGTGTAAAATCCGGCCAAGCCACAACATATACGGTAAAACGGGGTGATACCCTGGGCAAAATCGCCAAAACGGTTTATGACGATGTCTACAAATACCCTGTCATTCAGAAAGCGAACAACATAACTGACCCAGGCCGAATATGGATTGGGCAGGTGTTGATTATCCCACCTTTGTCAGGGAGTACATCCACAAAAAGTACAACATCCTCACAAAAAAATACAACGTCTTCGCAAAAAACAACCCAAAAGCAAACGACTTCGACAAAACCAACCCGAACTACAACCGGGCGTACGCTCGTTAAACCAACCGTACGTTTTGCCCGCTCTCCCAATTTTAATAGTCGCCGTAGCCCCAATGACATCACCGGGATCACGATCCACGCCACGGCGAACAGCACCCTTGAGGGAGTAATTAGTTGGTTCAGCCAACGCACATCTCAGGTAAGTGCGCATTACACAATCGGCAAGGATGGACAAATTGCCCAACACGTTCTTGACAAAGATCGGGCTTGGCACGCGGGACGAAGCGCTTGGAAAGGGCGGGCCTCTTGTAATGATTATTGCCTTGGCATCGAATTAGTTAACCTCAACAATGGGACTGATCCTTACCCCGCAGCCCAGCACCAAGCCAATGTTAATTTGTGCGCCTATCTTTGCGCAAAATACAACATTCGTACCGCTGATATCATGGCCCACTATGATATCGCCCTTCCACTTGGCCGTAAAACCGATCCTAGAGGATATGATATGGATCGATTACGACGCGATGTTGCCACACGTTTGGGTCGAACCTAAGCTTTAATTCCCACAACCTCAGGAGAGAGAATGAGTAATAAGCCTCAACTACGTCAGCTTGTAGATTGGTCTGCTGCATTGTGGGCCGGTGGTATTGCAGGTCTCGTGTTCCTGCTGTTCAATTTATTTGTAACCCCTCTATTTGGGGCGGGGAGTGCCTGGATTTCATTAAGCTATACAGCCTCTGTCATTCTAGGTAGTACCGTTCTTCCACCATCGGACACATCAAATTTCGTCGTGATCATTGCGGGCCTTGCTGTTCATTTTGCCCTCTCGATTGGCGGGGCGCTACTCTTAGCCTACATCATTCATCGGTGGGGGCTAATTATTGGCATTATCGGTGGGGCTTTGTTTGGTATCGCACTCTACCTGATAAATTTTTACACGTTAACCCTAATCTTCCCCTGGTTTTTTGCCATTCGTAGTTGGTCACTATTGATCAATCATGTTATCTTTGGCGCAATTGCTGGTGGGGTGTATGAATTATTAGAAGTTGAAGAATTTGTTGCTGAATAATTGATATCTATCAAAGGGAGATCATTAGATGAGACGATCACGCAATATTCGAATGTCCCCCAGACGCCGAAGTGGTGGAAATGCTCGTTTTATCATTGCTTTGGTGATTGGTGCATTTGCCCTGATTTCATACTTCGGTTCAAGCCAATATAACGAGGTTACCGGGGAAACCCAATATATCAGCCTCACCCAAAATCAAGAAATCGCCTTGGGTCTACAAGCAACGCCACAAATGATTCAACAACACGGCGGGCTACATCCCAACCAAGAATTACAGGATCTCGTTGATGAAGTGGGCTTCCGATTGGTTCAGCAAAGTGGTGCGTCAGATCGTGGCTGGGAGTATGAGTTTCATCTTCTTAGTGATCCCGATACCATCAATGCTTTTGCGCTACCTGGCGGGCAAATTTTTATCACGACAGCGCTGTTTGAGCGATTTACCACAGAGGGTCAACTTGCTGGTGTGCTAGGGCACGAAATCGGCCATGTCGTTGCTCGACATGGGGCGCAAAGAATCGCCAAGTCAGAGCTTACTGAGGGGTTAATTGGGGCGGTTGTCGTTGCTGCGGAAGATGCGCGGGCAGCTCAAGTAGCCTCAATGATCGGCAATTTGGTCAATATGAAATACGGTCGTGATGATGAGCTACAGTCAGATGCACTCGGTGTCCAATTTATGGCCCAAGCTGGTTATGATCCACGGGCAATGATTCGGGTGATGGAGATTTTGGCTGAAGCAGGCGGGGGATCAGGTCAGCCGGAATTCTTCAGTACACATCCCAATCCAGAAAACCGTATCGGAGAAATCGAGGCAGCTATCCAAGAGATTTTCCCCAATGGTGTCCCTGATGGCCTAACACCATAGAGTCTTAAACCAAGCCATGTTCGCGGGCGTAAATTGCCGCTTGCGTACGATCTCGCAAGGCCAAGCGGCTGAGGATATTGGAGACGTGGTTTTTGACCGTCCCTTCACTAATGACCAGTGTATCAGCAATCTCACGGTTTGTCGCGCCTGTAGCGATCAGGCGCAGCACCTCAACCTCTCGTTCGGTCAAGTCAGCGATTTGGGTAGGGGGTGCCGGTTGAGGAAAGGCAGGTTTTACATTGCTCAACGCCCCAACCAATTTTCCAGCGATTGACGGTTCAAGCTGATAAACGCCATGGTGGGCCAGATGAACCGCTTTCGCCAAATCTTGGGCTGGAATATCTTTGAGCAGGTAGCCACTCGCTCCCGCTGTCAACGCCTTGACAATGTACTCATCGTCATCAAATGTTGTGAGCATCAAAACCTGACAACTTGGTAACTGCTGCCGAATTTTCTCAGTGGCTGCGATCCCATCCAAAATGGGCATCCGAATATCCATCAAAATCACGTCAGGCGTTAGACTCAGGGCCTGCTCAACCGCTTCCTGCCCATCACCAGCCACCCCAGCAATTTCAATACCGTCTTGAATCCCCAACAAAGAGGCCAAGCCATCACGCATTAATTGTTGATCATCTACTACCAGTACTCTTACAGTTTCGGTCTGATTGCTCACATTGTCTCCTATGAAAGAAGCCCTCACCCCCGTCCTGCACTTCGCTACGGACTCCCCCTCTCCGCAGGGAGAGAGGGTTGGGGGTGAGGAAAAGTTATCGTCAGTTGGTCACTAACACCAGCGGATTTTTTGGCACCGTAATCATCAGTCGTGTGCCTTGTTGAGGTGCACTCTCCAAGTTGAGGGAACCCCGGATCAATTCAAGACGTTCGCGCACCCCTTGCAGACCGTAATGTCCGCCACCCACATTCTTAACTTTGATTGGGTCAAACCCCTCACCATCATCAACAATGGTCAAATCAGCCATTTGATCTTGTAAGTCAACGGTAATGGTCACGTGATTGGCCTTCGCGTGCTTTTGGATATTGGTCAGGCCCTCTTGCACGGCGCGATAGAGCGTTTGTAACGATTGATCGGAGTACCCTGCCGCATCACCCTGAATATTGAGTTCTATTGTAAAACCGTTCCCCTCCATATTCCTCACCAACGACCGTACCGATTGTACAAACATAAAGGGTTCTGGGACACTACGCAATGTGCTCACCGAGCGGCGGATGTCATTCAAGGCTTCACTCGCTAAATATTTAGCATCCTGAATAGCCTGATCTGCCTCGTCTGGGGCGCGATCTCGAAAGGCAATGGCTTTCTCCAACTGCACATTGATGACGGTCATGTAATGACCCAAGCTGTCGTGAATTTCTCGGGCCAGCCGATTACGTTCTTCGGTCGTGGCTAGCTCTGACACCTTCTCCGCATAATTTTGTAGACGTTGGTGGGACGTTTCCAATTCGGCAAGTAGTTGTTCGCTTTCTTGTCGCGCCGACCGCTCGCGTCGAACCAAGTAAGCAATGGAAAAGACAAAAAGTAACATAACGCTCATAATTACGATGAAAAGGAGAGTGGTGCCTTCATCACTTGGTGGGCTATCAGTTTCAGGGCGGAAACGCCCCAAGAGATACATCGTCCAAGCTTGCCCCGACAGACCATAACTCTGACCTATTATAAAGAACATAAAGAACATCACACTTATAGCGATAAAGCTTTGCCATTCTTGAAACCCGAGGCCATCAGAAAAACCAAAACCAATAATGATCGCCAGGCGTAATAAAAGGAATGAACCAGCAATTTTGACCGGCAGTTGTTCGCCAAAGCGGTGATACTCAACACGGTCAATCGTGATCAAAAGGCTAATACCAACAAAGACCGCGCCAATCGTCAGCCAAGCTGATGCCTCTAAATGCCCAGTCAGCGCAAGGTAAGTGTAGATTGTGATACACCCTAAGTACAACACGAGCGCAATCCAATCAATAGCACGCGGCATCAGCCAGTTCATTAAATTTTCGTTGTTTGTTAGCTTCATCAGTTACCGTCCGACTGACCCAGAGATAGAAAAGTAAGCAAAATCACTGTTTTATGAACCATCGTAAAAAGTTTAGAAAGTCATAACTGGGTCAGTAATACACTTACCGTCTCATTAGCAGTATATCACCATCACCCCTTTGATTCAACGTGCCATCAGATAGAACCATCTATGCCGAAAGTCACGTGACCTGCGACATAAGTCACTGTCATCCACAATCTATCCCAAGCCCTTCTCAAGATAGCTCCTTTGGCACGTGTTTTTGGCCCGCCTCAGTGATAAGATGATGCCGAGATTGAAATTAACCACCCAGTGGACCATAGTCTACAACAAAGAGAAGGACACCCTGGGTGTTACAGATGAAAGGATCGAAATATGTTTGGCATATTCAAAGGGAATAAAGCAACACAAACAAATGGGCATTATAAAAATGGAAATGACACCTTAATCGAGCTTAAGCAGGTGGTCAAAGCCTACGATACAGCGGCTGGCAAGTTTCTGGCCTTGAAAGGAATCGATATTAACATTGATAAAGGTGAATTTGTGACAATTGTTGGTAAATCGGGCAGCGGTAAATCAACTCTCATTAATATGATTACCGGCATTGATCGCCCCTCAGAAGGACAGGTCTTTATCGGCGACACGGCCGTCCACACCTTATCAGAAGGGCAAATGGCGGTTTGGCGAGGCCGAAATATGGGTATCGTCTTCCAATTCTTCCAACTCCTTCCCACCCTAACCGTCATTGAGAATATTATGTTACCGATGGATTTCTGCAATATGTACACAACTCGTGAACGAGAGCAACGGGCACTCAACTTGCTAGAGCAAGTCGAGATGGTCGAGCAGGCTTACAAGCTGCCAACCGCCCTCTCCGGGGGACAGCAACAACGGGTGGCCATCGCCCGCGCCTTGGCCAATGACCCCCCCGTGATTATCGCCGATGAGCCAACAGGAAACCTTGACTCAAAAACAGCCGCTGCTGTATTTAACCTCTTCCAAGGCTTGGTTGCCCAGGGCAAAACGTTTGTGATGGTGACCCACGATGAAGATTTAGCAAAGCAAGGCACACGCACCATCACGATCGCTGATGGTGAAATAGCCCACGACACGGCAATTGTAAATCACCCGGAACCTGTATTGGCAGCTGCTGCCTAACATCCTGAGATTGTCTCTATAGAAAGGAGATTTAGCTATGATACGCGGAATACGACCACGTTGGAAAAAAGTAATGCGCGACCTGTGGGGGAACAAAACCCGCACGATGCTGGTGGTTTTATCGATCGCTGTTGGGGTATTTGCCATTGGTGTCATCTCAGGGTCACAAGGTACGATCTCCTCGAGGTTAAATGATAGTTATCTAGGAACGAATCCCAATAATGGCTCAATTACAACGCTTGATGAGTTTAGCGATGATTTGGTCGAAACGATAAACGGCATACGCGAAGTCGAGATTGCCGAGGGGCGACGAGAGTTCTCTGTCAATTACAAGATCAATCCTGAAGATAGCTGGGAGTCACTGACATTAACGGCGCTGGATAATTTTACTGAAGAAGAGATCAGCCTTATTACCCCCGAAGCGGGTGATTGGCCGCCACCAGACAAGAGCCTTGTCATTGAACGTGCTGTACTTGAGTCGGTTATCGACGCTGAGATTGGGGATACACTTTACATCCAAACCAGCGATGACGACGTCGTTGAAATGGAAATTGCAGGGACGGCTGTCAATCTAAATGGCCCACCAGCGGCATTATCAGGACGAGCCAGCGGCTTTGTCAGTCGTGACACATTAGAGTGGCTGGATGAGTCTCATGATTATAACCAACTGCTCTTCATTGCGGCTGAGAATAAGACGGATGAGGATCATATTGAGAACGTATCTGATCTTATTGAAGATAAATTTGAAAATGCGAATATCACTGTGCGTGATGTCCGAATCCCGCCGCCCGGTGAGCATCCAGCTAACACAGTGATTGAGCCACTATTGATCATCCTCAATGGTCTCGGTGGTTTGGCCCTAGCCCTCAGCGGGTTCCTGGTCATCAACACAATCTCGGCAATGTTAGCGCAGCAAACACGCCAAATCGGAATTATGAAATCGATTGGGGCACGCCAGAGTGACATCAGCCTTCTCTATTTTGTGATGGTTTTTCTCTTTGGTCTGCTGGCCTTAATTATCGCTTTGCCACTCGGTGCGATTGGGGCACGATTGCTCAGCGAATTTCTGCTTGGCTTCTTCAACACCGACCTCGGTGACTTCGCGATGCCAACGTGGGTACTGGGTCTCCAAGCCATTGTCGGCCTACTCGTGCCGATGGTCGCGGCCATCTATCCAATTTGGTCAGGGACACGGGTGACTGTGCGGGAGGCAACCAGTGACTATGGTGTAGGCGAAGGTTTTGGTAATGGGATGATTGATCGGGTGCTCCAAAGCATTCGTGGCATCTCTCGTCCGCTGATGCTGTCACTACGCAACACCTTCCGTCGCAAAGGGCGACTATCATTGACGCTGATCACCCTCACACTGGCTGGAACAACATTTATCACAATCTACAGTACCCGCGACTCTATGAGCAAGACTGTTGATGAATTGTTTTCATCTTTCGGTTTCGATGTGCTGTTCTTCTTTGACAAGGAGTATCGAATGGTCGAAGTTGAGCGGACAACTAATCAAATCGACGACTTTATTTCTACCGAAAATTGGGGCCGTTCAACGGTACAACGCATCCGTCCTGATGGTCGGGAGAGTGAAGAGATCACCCTGGAGGCACCACCATATGACACGCTGATGTACAACCCCGACCTGATTGAAGGTCGCTGGTTAGCCGAGGGTGATACAACAGCAATTGTGGTCAATACTGACTTTCTCAGTGATGAAACCGATGTCAGCGTCGGCGATCAAATCGTACTAGAAGTAGACTCACGGGAGTATCTTTGGGATGTCGTTGGTGTGGTGCAGGGAACGTTGGCTGGCTCAACTGTGTATGTCAACCACGACTATTTCTCAACATTGACACATAACGTCGGTCGAGTGGTGGCCCTACGTGTTGCGCTCGATGAAGGGTCTGTTACAGATATCGATGAAATGCTACCGCAATATGAAGCGATTTTGGATGATGCTGGTATCGATGTGAGCAGCACGCTAACATTGCCCGAAATACAAGCAAACCTCAACAATGCCTTTAACTTTCTTGTCTCCTTCTTGGTAGCAATGGCGATGGTCTTGGCAGCCGTTGGTGGGCTTGGGCTGTCGGGTACGATGAGTATGAACGTGTTGGAACGAGTGCGTGAAATCGGGGTGATGCGGGCGGTCGGTGCTTCTGATGGCGCTGTGTTGCAGTTGGTCTTGGTGGAAGGCGTCCTCGTTGGCTTGATTAGTTGGGCCTTGGGCGCAATCATCGCCTTTCCGTTGAGTTATGGAGCCGCTTATCTGCTGGGTATTTCTCTCCTTAGCTCACCGTTGACCTTCCAATACTCACTATTCGGTTTGGGACTGTGGCTCGCCATTGCTGTCATCTTGGCTGTCCTAGCAAGCTTCTTCCCAGCTCGAAACGCGTCTCGGCTGACTGTTAGAGAAGTTTTGTCATACGAATAATCAACAAACAACATTCAACTTAAATTTAATCACTAATCAATGTAGGTAATTGAGGATAAAATTATGGCTATTCAAATCAATAACAAATACATAAAGAACATCATCATCGGCGCAGTTGCCATGACAATTTTGGGAAGTACAGCGGCCTGTGGGTCGACTGAGAGTATAGCAACCGACGTTGTTCAGGCGGCAGAACCAAGTATTAGTCAAGCGGCCGTCGTTTCAGCCGAGGCCTATGTGGTGCCAGTTAACACAGCAAACCTCTCCTTTGAAGTCGGGGGCAGACTCGTCGCCCTCAATGTAGAAGAAGGGCAATCCGTTGAAGCTGGTGATCTGTTGGCCGAAGTGGATAATCGTAGCCAAGAGATTGATTTGCTCGAAGCAGAAATCTCCCTGGCGAATATGGAAGCGAGCTTAATAGAGGCCCAAGCCAGCTTGAGTCAAGCTCAGGCTCAGTTGGCCGAGTTAAAATCTGGAGCAACCCCTGAGGAAATCGCCCAGTCGGAAGCCAGTTTAGCCAAAGCTGAGGCCACCCTGGCCGACCTGCTTGCTGGGGCCACTGCCGAGGAAGTTGCTGAGGCACGAGCAAAAATCACAACGGCTGAAGCCAACCTCAGCCAGGTATTGGCGGGTAATCGACAAGAGGACATTGACGCTGCTGCGGCCACGATGTTGCAGGCTGAGGCGGATGTCCGCTTGGCTCAAGCTGATTATGATCGCTTCGTTTATGGCGATCCACAGGTGGCCGAACCCTACGGAGTAGCCTTGCAACAAGCAACCCTGAACTATGAAAGTGCCAAAGCATCGTATGACAAGCTCATAGCAGGGCCGACTGATGAGGAGATTGCTATATCCGAAGCGCAACTGAATGAGGCACAAGTCGCGTTACAAAGAACGCTCGCTGGGCCAACGGCTGAGCAAATCGCCCAGACCCAAGCGGATGTGGCTCAAGCCGAAGCTGCCTTGGCTGCGCTTCTTGCTGATCCAAAAGACGAAACCATCGCTATCAATCAGGCCTCAATTGAAGCAGCCCAAGCCAGTGTCCGTAAAGCAGAATTAAACATTCAGTCAGCCCAGGCCGGGGTTGACACCGCCGCGTTAGCCTTGGAAAAAACCCAGCTCACGGCTTCCTTTGATGGCATCATCGGCAACCTTGATCTCACTGAAGGGGAATTGGTGCAAGCCAGTGCAACAGCTATCACTTTGGGGGATATTTCAAAGTGGCAGATTGAAACGGATGATTTAAATGAGATCGATGTCGTACAAGTCAAGTTAGGGCGCAATGTGGATATCAATATTGACGCATTGCCAGACGAAACCTTCACAGGTACAGTCATCAGTGTTAGTCCACAATCAGAATTGAAGGCCGGAGATGTAACCTACACTGTGGTGATTGACATTGTCGACGGTCCAGTTGAGAAGTTGCGCTGGGGAATGACGGCCTTTGTTGATATCGACGCAAACCCAGATTTGTAGGAAAATACGAGGCATAGCAATGAAACGCACAATAATTTACATAACACTAATGATGACCCTATTCCTTACTGGATGGGGGACAATGGCACAGCCGGTACAAGCACAGGGGCCTGATATAGACGAAACATTGGCTAAGGCATCAGGTACAGGAATCCTGCTGACGTTGGTACGGCCAGAGTTAACAGATACACAAAATTTTTATCTGGCCGAGGGGGTTAATATCAATGGCATTGTCACTGAGCTAGGGACAGTGATCAGCTACAATATCATTGAAACAGGCTGGGTTAGTGAGACTCGCTATCAAACCACCGCCGTGGTTCAACCAGGTGATCGCACCTTGATTTTATACAGTGCCAAACATAATGGGCGCTGGCAGGTAGAAGGATTGGAGTTAGTCTCAGTGACTGGCTCAACAGAAAGCAACATCATTGTTGAAGCCCCAACCGTAGTGGTCAGCCCTATGAGCGAAAATGGCGAAGGTATCATCGTTTTTCAAACAAGTAGTGGTGGCGATATCTATCGCATCAATGCAGATGGCACCGGGTTACAGTGGGTGACCACGGGACTTGATCCGCAGCTATCACCAGACGGCACCCAAATTGCCTTCACCCGTTGGGAGCCACGTTATGAGTTGTTCACCATCAACATCGATGGCACCAACGAGCAGGCCTGGACACATGGCTGGCGACAGATGAAATCCCCCACCTGGTCAGCAGATGGACAAACGATTACCTTTAGTTATCAACAAGGGGGCCGATTGAATGAGCAAGAATTTAGCGTAGATTTATTAAAGCTGGGTGACGATGGGTTCGCAATTCCAGAAGATGCCACAAATGTTGAACGAGACGGGACAATCATCGAGTACACCCTCCCCGCAGACACCTATTGGTTATTGATGCAGGTAGATTTGAGCACCGGGACATTGACCAACATCGGCTCAGATCGATACAGCTATGGGCCAACAGGGCATCCAACTGAGGGTGGGCAACTCATCTACAAAGCTGAACGAGGCATCGCCTTAAATGAGACGTCCACAGGGATTGATACAACTGTAAGCACCGATTTCAACGATCGCACGCCAGTCATCTCGCCCGATGGCCAGACTGTGGCTGTGTCCTATTGGCAAAATGACCACTGGGAAATCCACACAATGAACATTGATGGTAGCAATCGACAACGTTTAACCGAAACTCCACTCTCTGTTTTAGCAGAGGGGCGCACTTTGACTCAGGCTGAGGTGGATGGCGCGTTACGTTACATCCCTAGCGAGAATCCCGCTTGGAACAACGCTGCGCCAACATGGTCGCCGGATGGTAACCAAATTGCTTTCCTGACGGATCGAATGGGTGAATGGGAGATATGGGTGATGAATGCGGATGGATCTGAGCAAAGACCGATGTTCAACAACGGGGTTATCGATGACATTCCCTTAAACTATGCAGGGGTTGATGAGCGAATGTTGAGCTGGCAATAATTCAAGGTAGTAATAATCAGACCATTCCCTTGGGCATGAATAATTCACCCTCTAGGAATGGTCTGAAATATTCATAATCTTACAAGAGAAAAGATATCGGTTAGCATCTTATTCACACATTAAAATCTCAAATTCTTGTTCTAAAATTAAATCACAAATTTGAGATTTGTAAGTAAAAATGTAATAATCCCTAGTAGAGTTATGTTCTTCTAATTTCAGATCGATTTACAATTATTATCACTAGGAAATGTACACTCATGAACCATCGTTACTTTACCAAAGGATTACTTGTTGTTAGTCTAACCATTATTGCCCTATTTTATAGTGGGGGAAATTATTTCCTCGAGTATCTATCGGTACCAACGACATCAGCAAAACTAAATCTAACATATTCGGTTAGCTCTAACGGGTTGACAGATGAAATTGCCACCACAGCCTACCAATCTTCTTCGACAACCACTGTTTTAACAAACACAATGCTTTTTTTGCCAACTATTTATTTTGATTTTTGCGACGCGACGTACACTTTTAGTGAACTTCTTCGCTACAATATATCGGCCATTCAAGCCAACGAGACGTGGGACTGCCATAAAGGGCAGGGTATTGTTGTGGCAGTGATTGATACGGGGGTAGATCTTGACCATCCAGATTTGGTCGCCAATATAGTATCAGGTCAAACATTTGTTGGTGGTACAAGTACCCCAGATGATGACCAAGGTCATGGCACGCACGTGGCAGGAATTGTGGCGGCATCTGGCAATAATGGCGGTATCATCGGTGTCGCCCCTGAAGCCAAAATTATGCCAATTAAAGTGTTAGATAGTAGTGGAAGTGGCACTACCCTTAGCGTAGCTCAGGGGATTGTCTGGGCAGTAGATAATGGAGCTCATGTTATCAATTTGAGTTTGGGAAGTGTATCAAACTCAGCGTTTGTCGAAGATGCGGTAAATTATGCCTACAATAAGGGCGTGATCGTCATTACAGCGGCAGGAAATTGTGGGGATGCTTTTTATTTTTTTAATGGCTGTACCTTTCAAGATCAACCTTCATATCCAGCAGCTTTAGACAAAGCGATTGGCGTCGCGGCAACAGACTCAAGTAATAATCAGGCATCCTACTCTAATGAGGGTGATTATGTTGAAATCTCAGCCCCTGGATCCAGTATTGTTAGCACCTACCCTGGGGGATCATATGCCTCGCTTGATGGAACCTCACAGGCTTCGCCACACGTCGCTGGTGTCGCCGCCTTGTTGTTATCACGAACACCAGAACAAACTCCTCTCCAAATCAAGGTCCAGCTCCAAAACACAGCGTTAGATTTGGGAACAAGTGGTTGGGACCGACAGACAGGTTATGGGTTAGTTCAGGCGGCCGATGCCCTTGAACTTACATCAGCCAGTCATATTATAACGCACCCAACGCCTGTTGTAACTCTAAATAGTACGCCTACATCTATTTCAAGTGAGTCATATGTTTCAGGAGAAATCATAATTAAACTGAAACCCCAGGGTGATATCAATCAAGTCATCAACAGCCTTGGTCTGGAAAATTCAAATATGCTCAAAGTTCAACAGACAAATCAAAGCGATGTACAAAAACTTGTTGTTCCGGATGGAAAAGAGTTGGAGTTTGTTGAGCAGCTTCAAGACTCAGAGGACATACTCTATGTTGAGCCAAATTATATTTTCACAATCCAGTAGTTTTCAATGCAATATTATTGAGTAGTCTCAAATAGGTTTTTCAACAATATCTTTACGATTAGTCCATTGCATCATTAGTATGGACAAAAAGCTAAGCACAGCAAAGCCAACAACCAGTGGCAGCACGGTTTGATCAAAGCTCTGACCAATTAGAATACCAAGCAACATTGCAATAATCGTTGTGACCGATCCAACAACGGCAGCCCCAATGCCAGCAACATGCCCCAGTGGTTCCATTGCCAAGGCATTGAGGTTGCCAAATAAAATACCGATCCCTAGAAAAATCAACAAAAGATAAACCATGACCATCCACAAGGGTGGCTGCCCAGCAAACATGAGGGCAACCATAAAAAAGAGGGTGGATACGATGGTTGTTCCCCACAAAGCCCCACTTGAGAGACGTTCCATTCCGTAACGCATCACCAATCGTGCATTCACGATTGAACCAACCCCAGAGCCAATGGAAAGGATTGCAAAGAAAACAGGAAACAATGCCCCCAATCCATAAATCTCCTGAAATATTTGTGGGGCTGTACTGAGATAGGCCAAAAATGGACCAGTAATTAATCCAGCTATAATCGTATATCCCACGGCAATACGATTATCAAATACGATTTTCAAGCCATCAAAGATGCGCTTCGTGGAGAAGGGAATACGACGATCAAGGGGCAAAGTTTCAGGCTGACGAAGTGCAAACCAAATTGTAATCAGGACCGACTGGAGGATAAACAGGCCAAAAATCATTCGCCAATGAAAAAACAACAAAATCACTTGTCCAATGCTCGGAGCAATAATTGGTACAAAAATAAACACAGCCATCACAAAAGACATCACTCGAGCCATCGCTCGTCCTTCATATTGATCCCGCACCAAGGCTACGGTTACAATTCGTGGACCGGCCACCCCTACCCCCTGCAACACACGCCCTACTAGCATCACCGTAAAATTGGTAGCAAAAAGTGAGAAGAAACTGCCCAGTATAAATATGCCAAATCCGGCGTAAATCGCCGGTTTACGACCAACACTATCAGAGATTGGGCCATAAATTAATTGACCTACCGATAAGCCAAGAAATAGTAAGGAAATGATCAGTTGATTGTCATTACTACGTTGTACGCCGAGATCACCCCCAATTTCAGACATAGCAGGCAACATCGCATCCGTCGAGAAAGCCACAATTGCAATCATCAGAGCAATGAGAGTTACGAATTCAGCAAAGGGTAGCTGTCGATCAGCAGTAATTTGTCTCATTTCTGTATTTTAGTGCAAATCTTTGTGCTTGGATAAAATGTGCTAATCTTGTGGAAGAATAATTAATCCAAGTTGCTATCTATCCAAAAATGCGACTCAGAACAAAAATAGCAGTCGTCATGACACGATTAGCACAAAATCAGGTCTAATCATGTCATGATGGTGCTAAAAAGAGATGATATTCGTCTAAAATTGAGCTAAAACTCTCCATTTTTTTCTATTTATGAAACATGCATCTTCTGATAAAATCAGAATTACACCCAGAGCAGTCGAGAAAAACTCAGCCAAAATTCAGCATGAAAACAGACAGAAGCAACCCGTTTAAGATATACTCAGGATGCCTGAAGTATTGATCAAATTCGCACCAAAGCTAAATTCAAGGGGAAAAGCATGGGTAGACTCTCACATTACATTCTAATAATGATGGCGGTTGGTTTATCGATGCGGATTATCGCCTTGTCAGTGGTGGTTATGACTCAGCCTCTGATATCGACTGAGCTTTGGTTCACGAGTTAAGCCATCAAGTTGGTTTAATTGATTTATACAATCTAAATATTCCTGATACCCGAGTAAAGGTCCTGGATCAACATGGAGAGCCGAGCAATTTTGGATTTAGATGGCCTTCGCCAAAAATAATGAGTGGGGATTATGCTCCCCAGCTATTTGCTGATCACAGTGTGGCTGGCATTTCTTCAACCAAGGGGTATCGACGGGGTTATTATGGTGAATATCAATTTGATGTTCCCAACGAAAATTACCTATTGATTTTAGATAATCAGGGAAATCCTGTAAACGGCGTTCAGGTAAATCTTTACCAACGCACTGGGCCTATTGACTGGATTGGTGAAGCAAGTATCGATAATATCCCAGAAATCACAGGCACGACAGGGCCAGATGGTCGATTTCTTCTAACCAATCGCTCGGCAAACGGGGGCATCACAACAAAAACAAACCACACTCTGCAAGATAACCCCTTTGGTATTATTGATGTTGTCGCCAAAGAAACCCGTTTTCTAGTGAGATTACAAAAGGACAATCACGAAGAATTTTGGTGGCTAGACATCACAGATTTTAATTTAGCCTATTAGCAAGGCAATACTACCAAACACACCTTTACACTTAACACAAACATCCCCACGCCAAACGCGCCATTACCCAGTCAAAATATGTTTGTCCAAGTTGAGGGCAATCAAGCAAAATTGTGTTGGCAGGCTAGCCCCTCCGAAAACATATCAGGATACTTTATCTATAAGGCAGAACAACCGACATTCAAGTACAAAAAAATCAGCAGTTTGATTTCAGGATTATGTTACACAAATACATTTAATTTTCAGAGTGGCAGCCATGTTGGTGGGCGAATTTTTGCAGTAACCGCCATAAATGATCAGGGAAAAGAAAGCGGTTTTAGTAATTTTGTCTGGGTTCCTGATATCATTCTGCCTTTTGATATTGCTGTAACACCTAGCAACCATAGATTTCTTGTAGATGGCCACACCGAAAGTTTAATTGAGTTGAATCACGAGAATCAATATAACCAACATATTGGTAGTCCCCATCTCGGTTTAGATAATATACGCTTTTTAGATATAGATATTTTTGATCGTATTCTGATGAGTCGCAAAAATCATACGATAAAAGTTTTAGATTTGGAGGGAAATCCAGAATTTGAATTTGGGGAAAATGGATCAGGTAACGGTCAATTCAATACCCCAGCTGGCATTGTCTTCTGGGGTAAAAATTGTAAAAGTCCACCTTGCCCCCCGCGCATCCTTGTTGTAGATAGTGGGAATCATCGAATACAGGCCTTTGATCAGGGAGGCAATTTCATAACATCGTATGGAAGTTTTGGGAGTAATTCGGGTCAATTTAAGAATCCACAAGGGGTTACAGTTGATGGCTCGGGTGATGTCATTGTGGCTGATACAAGTAATAATCGGCTACAAATACTAAACTTCGACGGAGATAAATTCACATTTATCAAAAATCTCACCCAAGCCTTTAACCAGCCCAGAGACGTCGCGGTTGGCGTTGCATCAGACGGGACTAACCTGATCATTGTATCAGACACAAGTAACCATTTGATAAAAATGATTGATTATTCTGGTCAATTGTGGCGGCAGTACAATGGGCCAAACAGTGATTACTTTGGGCCATTCAATAGCCCCCGTGGCATCGCTATTGCAAATGGAGATATTATTGTCGCTGATACAGGCAATCGACGAGTTGTTACGATATCAAATGCGTTAAATATTGACTTCACATATTTGCCCATAATATCAAATTCACAATAGTCCTTAAAAACAGATTTGAAGAAAATCCAACAAGAAACAGGGGAGTATCCTATGCACTCACCTTCAGCCGACCTTTGATAATCTTCCGGGTTGGTGTCATTGGCATCTCATTGATAATTTCTAATCGTTCCGGCAATTTATGCTTGGCGATATTGTGGGCAAGCAGATAGTCGCATAACTCTTCAAGGGTCGCGTCCTCGACATCAGGGCGAAGTACAGCGAAACAACAAGCACGTTCCCCAATCACCTCATCGGCCATTGGCACAATCGCAGATTGCAAAATTTTGGGGTGTTTATCGAGCAATTGCTCCACATCCAGCGGATTGAACTTCACCCCACCACGATTGATAATATCTTTCAGACGACCGACCAATGAAACATTTCCAGCCTCATCCATCACAGCCAAGTCACCGCTGCGGAACCAGCCATCCGCAGTGAATGCCTGAGTATTAGCTACCTCATTATCAAAGTAGCCAGGGAAAACAGAGCAGCCTCGTACTTGTAACTCGCCTTCCTCACCAGCAGGTAAAAGTGTGCCGTCGCCAGCAGCGATACGGGCTTCAGTGCCAGGGCTGGGTCGTCCAGCACTATTTGCCACAACGGCTTCATCGTCATCAGGACGGGTGTAAAGTCCCGCCTGCATCTCAGTCATCCCCCATAACTGGCTCATTTTGGTGTTGGCAGCAATTTTTTGGAAAGTACCAAACAAATCCGGGGGACAGGCACTACCAGACATAATTACCAACTTTAATGAAGAAAAATCTCGGTCTGCAAAAGCACCCATTCCCAAGCCTGCGGCCAAATGAGCTGGGGCCGTAAATAAGGCCGTGGGACGCCCTTGTTGGATCATCTCAGCTAAGGCGGGGGGTGAAAAAGCCGGGAGTAGTAGATTGGTGGCTCCGGTGCCCAAAGCAAGATGAAAGCTGTATAGGCCAAACAAATGGCTAAATGGTGCAGCTGACAGAATGACATCATCAGCAGACAATTGATGCTCGGTAATGCCAACACGGGCGTTACTCAACATATTTTGGTAGCTTAGCGGAACACCTTTAGGGCTGGAACTTGTACCGGAGGTGTAAAGGAGGAGGAAAGGATCACTCCCGACAGGAGACTCAGAAATAGTGGCCTTTTCCTCGGAGATAATCAAGTCAGCCAAGTTATGTGTATCAGCAACAGGTGGCCCCATACAAATCACCTGCTGCAAAGTAGGCAATTCTTCCTTTAGCTTGAGCATCTCTTGAGCCGTGGGATAATCTTTGAATACTGAGAGACAGATCACGGCTTTCGCCCGATTATGTTGAAGGAGGTCATGGAACTCTGCGGCGCGATAAGGCATATGGATGGTAGACATGACCCCACCTAAACTACAGATTGCTAGATAACTGATCAAATATTCGGGCACATTTGGCAATTGGACACTAACAACATCCCCTGCTTCCACGCCTAAGCCTTGCAAGGCTCCAGCCAGCCGGTGCACTTTGTCGTACAATTCTTGATAACTGATCTTGGTATCACCCGCAATAATCGCTGTTTGATCGGGCATTGTTTTGGCCCACTGCGTCAGCCATTGACTCAACGTATCATTGGTCCACAGGCCCTGCTCAATAAAGTGCTGCACCTGCGCTGGATCAAACGTCATAGCTTCTCGTAACTGCATCGCATCCTCCGAAAATCGATATTTGGCCTGAGCCTCATACTGCTCTTCACGATAACGGGCACCCACCCCTAACTCAAACAACTTACGATATTGGTCACGGCGAAATCGCCGCCGTTCCATAACTACACGAATATAGCGAACTTGATCCACAGTCAAGCCCAACCGCTCGGCCATTTCACCATCAGAGAGTCCTAAGCTCGCCCGCTGGGCCTCGATTTGATCAAAATCAAGCTGACGAATGGGGTCACCGACGCGACGCTGGACATTCAAGCTTAAACGAAAAATCAAATCACCATACATTTCAATCATTTGTGGGGTTACGCCATAAATCATTGTCTACGCCTCATCATCTAAAATCAGTTGAATGGGCTGCCCCCCGCGTCGAATGGGATCAGCCTGTGGGGCCTGGGTCGCAATCGGGCACACCCGCATACATTCGTAACATTGGGACAGCAATTCCCCCTCTCCAATGGCCATCTTGTACCAAATCACTTGATTTTCCGCCCCAAAAAGAATCTCATCTCGGTCCATCGGCTGCTCGGCTTCAATTGCCTCCGCCAAAATATTGGGTACCACCTCATACTGTTGCGACATTTCAGCACAACGATACATATCAAAATTCATCTCAGCAATTTGCCCTTGTTCATCAAGGGTGCCGCTCAGGCAACTGACGGGACAAAATTTCATACAAGGGGTTTGACCAATCTGGCGATACATATCGACGCAAGAGGGGGCTGGGCAGGGGTTGGCCTCCATCGGTTGATCAGGTGGGAGAGGAAGTTCGGTGAAGGTGGAGGCGTAATACATAAAGCCGTATTCAGGGTGAAGCAAGATATCGCCCGCCATTGAGCGAGCACCAATCCCCGCTACTTCGGCGTGTAGCTTCATACTTTGCAGAGGCACTCGCGCCCCTTGTTCGGGGTCCATATCAGGAGGGCAAAAAATAGAGCGGTAACCAAAGAGGGTTTCGATGTAGTAGGCCAGCCCAAAGGCGATTTTATAGGCTCGCTTCTCGGTATCACCGACAAAGGACATCGTTTTAGCTGAGGAAAACCAGGCCCCTTGGGTGGAACCGCCAACCCCGATGGAGATGACGGCCCGAACACGAGGCATCAAAGCTCGGGGACCGTGTCCCGGCGGCGCAATTCGCTCCAGAATCTCAACATCAGCTACCCCAACATCTAAGGCCCCTCGTTTTTTACAGTAGGCGATGATTTTTTCCTTCGCCTCTGACAAGGTCATCTGCGTTTGATTGCTTTTCGCTCCGTTGCTCATTGTACCCCCAGGTTAGTGATGAGTGGCTAGTGGTTAGTGATTGGTTAAGAGATTATAAGATAGCCACGGTTTAGATTTTTGTTGATTTACAATTGACGATTTTTGATAAAGTTGGTCGGCATAATAAGCCGTAAATCGTAAACCTGAAATCGTAAATACAAGTTCAGCTATCTATTTTGTTGGATGGATAATCCGCTGGGCGTTTATTACGGAGACCATCTACCCCCGCCATCATATCTTCAGAGAAGAAACCGATCATTTCGAGGGCGAGTGAGTGGTCAAAGATGGGGCCAGCCTGCAGTAGCCATTGATTCAAGGCACGTTTGGTAAATTTGATGGCGTGTCGCGGCCCCGTCGCAAGGTTGACAGCGACTTCCATTGCTTTATCGTTTAACTCATCTAGAGGGCAACAGACACTAACCAAGCCAATTCGCTCAGCCTCTTTACCATCGACAAAACCACTGGTCATCAAGTAATACTTGGACTTGGCCATTCCACAGAGTAGGGGCCAGATAATCGCGGCGTGATCACCCGCAGCCACACCCATTCGCACGTGACCATCTCCAAGTTTGGCCTTTTCAGCGGCGATACTAATATCAGCGAGCAAGGCCACGACCAACCCAGCCCCAACCGCTGCTCCGTTGATGGCAGAAATAATCGGTTTGGAGCAATGAATAATATTGTAGACTAGATCACGGGCCTCATTGAGAATTCGTACGATTTCATCATAGTTTTTGTAGGCATCTTCAACCAGTTGAAAATCACCACCAGCGGAAAAAGCTCGACCAGCCCCAGTGATCACAACCACCCGTACAGACGGGTCGCGGTCAATCAAAGGCCAGACTTCGGTAAACTCCGTGTGGGTTGCGGCATCGGCAGCATTGAGCCGCTCGGGACGGTTGATCGTAATCCACAAAATGCCATGTTCTTTTCGTTCAAATACCAATGACTTAAAATCTGAATACTCCATTGTTTATCCTTTTTTCAAGACATAGAATGTGCCAAGGGCTTTGGCAATGAGTTGATTTTCGTACTGGACATCGGCTTCCAAGGTGACCACCCGACGACCACGATTAATAATTTTAGCCTCACACCAAATTGTGCCAGAATGAACAGGTTTGAAGTAGGAAATTTTGATTTCAACCGTCGTACAGGTTTGATGAGACTCCAATGTGGTATGCACCGCCGACCCCATACAAGTATCGGCCAAGGTGTAAATCACCCCACCATGTACCACCCCGTTGGCGTTCATATGGCTTTCATCAACATCCATACACCAGCGAGTCCAACCTTGGCCTCGTTCTACATATTCAAGGCCGACCAAACTAGAGAATGAGCTATAACTTTTATCAGGTTTTTTAGAGGATTGTGTGGGCACGATCTTGAATATGATCCAATAAGTTGATTAGAGAAATCTATTTTAGTACAGATGCATTAGATCAAACAAAATAAGCTCTACCAGTAATAAAAATTATATTCAATTTCTTATAATTGGGTGCTAGTAATGGGGGACAATTTACCCTTAGATAATTGATACTTTTCTGTAAGTAACGTGTCATTCATATAAGGGTAGGATTCAAGAATTTTAACACACCAAGCAAATAAGGTTCTTAAGGCAGCACAGGTATCAGGGCGAGATAAAATGTGTTCTACATCCAAGTTTTCCAAGATCTTACCACCATCTTCAATTTCCTTAAAGTTCGGATATAGCTTTTTCAACTCACCTTTGGGGTGGCGCAGGTCTTCGACATCATCTGAATAATCGTCCAGAGAGGGATTCAAATTCAATGTAGTATTTACGGCTTGAGCATCGGCAAAATAGTAGGCTTCAAGCATATTCACCAGAAAATGAACAGAGGTTCGCTTTTTTTGATCTGGTGTCAATATTGTATCAAGGGCCAGACGATAACGATCAAAAATCTGTTGAGCTTGGTCACGTCGCTTATACTCAAGATCATCAATTAGAATGACAAATCGGCAGGGATCATTCCTCAAATATCTTCTGGCAGGAAAACCGATATCATCTGCATCACGAGGTGGAATAATTTCCCCACTTCCGATCATCTCAAGATTACGTTTTTTTGAGGTGATTGGATTTCGCTGTCCAATAAACTTAATTACCTCGAATGTACACAAACCTGTCTCCATTAACGATCTGAACAGCTTGGGTAAATGGTCTCGCTCACCTTTTCCTGTCACAATCAAACCAAAATGAAAAAATTGACATTGACTTTGAGCAACCGTCACTAGTCTTCTCTCGTTAAAAGCGCATCAACACCATGGGAAAGAGACCTACTCTGTGGGGCAATCATTTCAGCCATGTAAAGTGAACCAGTGGCATAATCTTCTAGTAAATCCTGAATTCCAGTTATCTCACTAACACGATTGATAACAGTTTTTCCTTGTTCATCTTTTTCAACTGCCAAAATCTCCTCTGGTTCAAATTGACTGATTAGCACAGGAGAATGAGTAGCAATAAAAACTTGCTTATTCCATTCTGTCGTTGCTAGTTTGACGGCTTCAGCAAAGACTGTTATAGCGTAAGGATGCAGCGAAATTTCAGGTTCATCAAATAAAATTAATGAGTCTTGATCTTTTCCTTCAGCAAATAAAGCCGTGAGATGAACTAACATCTGAAGATGACCATCTGACATCCCAGAAGCCTGAATAGATTGACGTCGTCCTTTCTCCAAAAAATTACCATAAACTGTATTCGGTCCAGTTTGTTCGATAAATACATCATCAAAAGTAGGAAAACTTTTCCGCATAAACTTTGTGATGGTTTCAAATCTAGGACCTGCTTCACTGTGACGATTATCAATCGTCCTTCTATCATTAAGATTCCGCAAAACAGACCATAAATTACGTCCATTTTCCCAAAGTTCTGTATGATGGGTAGACTCTGAACCTCGTTTTTTTAGCTCATATAAATCTACTTGACGCGGATTGTAAAAATGTATAAATTGGAAAACCTGATCCAACTCTTCAACAACAGACTCACTTCTTTTTCGATAAAAGGCAGAAAAAGCTAATCTTTCAGGTTGCCTGAGAGGAACTCGGTCAAAATCCTGCCAAGACATATCAAAAAGATCAACAGTAGAACTACCTATTGCCCGTCTCAATAAGTCAATACCCTCATCTTTTTGATATAAATTTTCGCCCACTCTAGGTTCAATTCTGCCCGCCGAATAACCAAATAACACCTCATATACAACCGAGTTGGTCTCTATTTTAATAGAGATATTTGCCCCTTCATCTGCCCCATCCCAAAGTGCACCAATGCCATGACTTCTTTCAGAAGAGGCTAAATCAACACCACGAATAGCACAATCACGAACGAACCACAATGCATCTAAAAATGTAGATTTCCCCGCTCCATTTGGCCCAAATAATACATTGAGCGGGCCTGTTTCAATACTGACATGCGCAAGTGCCCGATAATTATTAACTTCTAAACGTTGTAATTGATATGCCATCGTCATCCTCTTATCACATCATCTCAACAACCAGGTTTAACAAATCAGGTAATACTTATCTTAAATTATACGATATTTTACCAAGCTGCCAATACTTGGTTAACCCAGAGCGTATTTTAGAATTCAAGTAACTATATTAAGGAACAGGTCATTTACAAAATCAAAAGAGGAAAGATAGATTTTTTCTAATCTTCCCTCTTTTACTCTTATTCTCAAATGAACCGCTTTTTTACCGCTTTAAGCTTACCTCATATTAGTAACTCGTCATCCAATTGTGCCCCAATTGCAACAATTTAGCCTCTTGCCAAGGCTGGCCAATAAATTGCATCCCAAGAGGAAGTCCTGTCTCATTGTGACCAACAGGCACTGTTAGGGCAGGTAATCCAGCCAAACTGACAGGAAAGGTATTACGAACATAGGTTAAGAAAGTGGGTGCATTCTGTCGATTATGGCTGACCTCAGCATCCTGACCGATGGGAGCAGCAGGGAGTGGTACGGTTGGTGTTACCAAGGCATCCACCCTATCCAACGCGCTCAAAAAGCTGACAGTTAGGGCTGAACGGAAGGTATTGACCGAGTCAAGATAAACGTGACCAGGAATAGGTTGTGCCTCGGGGCCAACCTGACCACCGAGAATGGCATTCACATCAGGACCAAGTTGGTCAAGAATATCAGGAATGGTTAAAGGGGGATCAAGTCGGCCTAAGTAGCCGCCCAACAAATGCACTGTTTCGCTGAGCACAATGGCAAAACCGCTTGGAACAACCCCGTCCAGGCCATCAATACGAACCTCGACCAACGTCGCCCCAGCATTCTCCATCTGTTTAAGGGCTTGATCCATAACCTCGGTTACGGCAGGATCAAGATCATCATAAAAGAGACCGCGTGGTATACCCAAACGAACCCCTTGCCAGCTCCCAGTATTGGGCTGAAAGTTCGCAGTAGCATCACTAGCAGTTATGGGGTCTCGTTCATCAGGACCGATCAAAGCTTGCAGCACCAGCGCAGCATCTTCGGCTGTCTTGGTAATCGGACCAATACAATCACAAGTCTCCGACAGGGCAATTAAACCACCACGTCCAACTCGCCCCAAAGTGGGCTTTAAACCAATAGCACCACACAATGCGGCTGGAATACGAATTGAGCCACCTGTATCTGTGCCGATGGCCGCCGCACACAATCCTGCCACTACAGCCGCGCCGGAACCACCGCTTGATCCGCCAGCAATGCGGCTTAAATCGTATGGATTACGTACCGGACCATAGTGAGGGTTGTTGCTGGTAATCCCAAAGGCTAGCTCGTGCATGTTAGTCTTGCCCAGAATGATCGCCCCAGCCTCTTTCAGCTTTGCCACAGCCGTGGCATCCGTGGCAGGTACATTCTCAACTAGAATGGTCGAGCCACCTGTTGTTTTCAAGCTAGCTGTTTCCAGATTATCTTTGATAGCAATCGGGACACCGTGCAAAGGACCAAGATGGATTCCCTCAGCTAAGAGAGCATCCAGCCGGTCAGCCTCCGCCAAGGCTTCATCCGCAGCTACCGTGATATAGGCATTGATGCCATCTGAGCCATCGTAGGCTTCAATTCGAGCCAGATATCCTTCCACAGCCTCCCAGCAACTCATTTGCTTCGCTGCAATTCGGTCGGAAAGCTCCATCAATGAAAGTTGGGCCAACTCAGCAGCTGGGCCATTTGGATCAGCGAACGTCATTGTTTAAGTCTCCTTTTTGGATCAACGGGTGGCTTTGTCAACACGACCTACACCACCAAATATTTACGAATTTGCTCAATACCTTTGAGATCAGCAACCGCGCCAGTATCAACAATCTCACCTTTTTCCAACACATAATACCGATGAGCCAAGGCCAGCGCAAAGTCAAGATGTTGCTCAGTGAGGAGTATGGTTGTGCCGGCCTCACGATTCAAACGTTGTAATACTTCAATCATTGTCTGCACAATTGAAGGTTGTACCCCTTCGGTTGGTTCATCCAACAACAACATCTTGGGGCGACGCATCAGCACTCGGGTAAGTGTCAACATCTTTTGTTCACCCCCGCTCAAGGTGCCTGCTTTCTGATTCAAACGCTCATGAAGTACTGGGAAATACTCAAGCCAAGCATTGGCCTGCACCGTCCCCCACTGTCGCCCATTACCTAAACGCAGATTATCTTGTACCGATAGGGTAGGAAAAACACCTTTTTCTTGAGGCATATAGCCAAGACCTCGCTTTGCAATAGCATTTGAGGGAAGGTCAGATATGATTGTGTCATCCAAATGAACGGTCCCCTGCCAGATTGAGGTCAAGCCTATCAAACTACGCAACAGGGTCGTCTTTCCTGCACCATTCCGCCCTAAAAGACAGACGATTCGACCGGAAGGCACTTCCAAAGATAGGTTGTGTAAAATTTTTGTTTCACCATAGCCTACCTGCAAATTCTGCACCTGTAAGTGGGTCATATGGCTCGCCCCAAGTAGACGGATTGAACCTCAGGATTGGCTTCAATCTCGCTTAAAGGTCCTTCAGCCAAGACTTGACCACGATGCAGCACCGTAATTTCACCGACCATCCGTCGAACAAAGCCAATATCGTGCTCAATCACAATGATGGGAAGCTGCTCTGCCTCATAGATTTGATGGATTAATTGAGCCGTTCGTTGAGTTTCATCAACCGTCAAACCGGCAGTGGGTTCGTCCAACAAGAGCAATTGGGGACGACTCGCCAAAAGCATACAGATTTCCAGCCACTGCCGCTCGCCGTGAGAGAGTTGTGCGGCGGGTGTCGTCAAACGATCCAACAATTTAATCTGCTCAAGCAACTCAAGGATGAGTGGGCTAAGAATGATGGTCGATTCAGAGCGAAGCAATCGCAAGAAATTCTGTTTATCCGGCTGGGCCGCAATGGCCAAGTTAGCCCAAACGGGCTGAGTATCATAGACATTGGGAATCTGAAACTTACGGCCAATACCCAAGGCCGCAATCTGCCACGCTTTCAGACGAGTGATCGACTGTCCAGCAAAGTGGACTTCCCCAGAAGAAGCCGATAAACCACCGCTGATCAGGCTAAATAGAGTCGTTTTACCCGCTCCATTTGGCCCAACCACACATCGTAATTCGCCCGACGCTAGCTTAAAATCTAGTTGGTTAATAATGGTTAAATCACCAAATTTCTTACTTAAATCGCTCACATCAAGAAGAGAAGGTGAGGATGCTTTAGGGACAGGTTGTTCTTGTATTGAGGTTGATGACCTGGCAATCAATTGCGGTAGCACACCATCTTCCCGAAGCCGCAAACGACGGACGATCCACATAAATAAGCCATCTGGGAAGAAGAGGACAATCAACACAAATAGGAGGCCAATAATACCCTGCCAGTAGTAAAGGAAAAGGTCGCTCAACGAGGTGGCGACAACATTGATGAACACCGCCCCCAATGCAGGGCCAAGCAAGGTACCCCGCCCCCCAACGGCCACCCAAATTAAAATCTCGGTTGAAAAAATAAAGCCAAGCAGCTCAGGGGAGACAAAGCCAGTGTAGGGCGCATACAACGCCCCACTTAACCCAGCCAAGCCCCCAGCCAGCCCAAAGACCAATGTTTTGTAGCAGGCGGTGTTATAGCCAAAAAATTCAGTCCGAGCCTCATTATCCCGAATGGCGACCAGTAAACGGCCAAAGGGAGAAGCGACTAAACGGGTGGTGAGATAATAGGCCACTAAGAGCACGGCCCCAATCAGATAAAACATCCCCGTTCGTCCCAAACGGATGGGCTCCAAAGTCGGCAAAACTAGCTTCAACATCGGAATCCCGGTGAGGCCATTAAATCCGTCCGTGACAGTGTACCATTCAATGGAAACCTGAACAGCAACTAGGGCAATTGCTAAGGTGACAATGGCAAAGTAAGGGCCGCTGATATTCCGATAAAACAGCAGGCCACCAATGATTAAACCAGCCAAAGCAGGCAACAGCACGGCAGCTATTAAGCCCAGATACTGGTATCCTGGTGGCAATTCTTTGAGAACTAGAGCCATCACATAGGCCCCCAAGCCAAAAAAGATGGCGTGTCCTAGATTAAGGACGCCAGTGTAACCCCAAATTAAATCGAGGCTCAGGGCCAAAATGGCAAAAATTAAAAATTTGCCAATTTGGCTAATCCAGTAAGGACCAGCCAAAAAAGGAAATAGCAACAAAAGGAGTGTGAATATAAACGAAAAAGCACGGTCACGGGACAAAAGTTGCTGGGTCATGTGCTGAATAATCCTTTTGGCCGAATTTGTAGAATGCCGATGGCGAGCAACAACACGACAATCCGGGCCACAACTGCATTGCTAAAGAACGAGAGGATGCTCTGCGTGGCCCCGATACTAATCGCACCGGCGGCTAGGCCGACCAGCTTTCCTAGACCGCCTACAATCACTACAAAAAAGGCTTCCACAACAAAATCAAGTCCCATTCCTGGGTGAATGCTGACTAAAGGGGCCATCAATGCGCCCGCCAATCCTGCCAAGGCGGCCCCGTAGGCAAAGGTGAACCGATATATTTGAGCGGTATTGATGCCAAGAGCGAGAGCCATCTCGGGATTATCAATCGCGGCTCTAATATTCAAGCCCCACGTGGTCCGCTGCAAGATAAAGTAGGAGCAAGCAATAATCAGGATTGCCGCTCCCATCACAAAGGTGCGATACAAAGGATATTCCAAACCAAATAGCGTGAAAGAGCCAGGTAGAGGGTGAGGGATGTATTGAAAATCACGACCAAAGCCGATTTCGACCACTTGACGCAACACAATACTCACGCCCCAAGTCGCTAACACGGTTTCCAAAGGTCTTTTGTATAGATATTGGATAACGCCGCGCTCAAGAAGTAGACCAACACCAGCCAAAATGAGAGGGGCGAATAACAGCCCCCACCAAACATTGAGACCTACGGCTGTAGTCACAAAGACGACATAAGCCCCAAGCATAAAGAACTCACCGTGGGCTAAATTGATAACGCCCATCAGGCCAAATACGATGGCCAACCCCATCGCAATCAGGATTAGGATCAGAATAAGGCTCAAGGCATTGAGGCCTAGGGTCAAGAGCAATGCTACATCCATCATTAAATCCGACAAACCTCACCCGACTCAACAAGGCCAAAATCGTGAATCACTTCGAATTGACCATCAGCCTGTACCTCACCAAGATAAATATGTTGATCCATATGGCGATTACTCCCCTGCAACACAACTTCACCGCGCGGTCCATCAAACGTAACGCCATCCATACCAGCTAATAGTTCATCCGTCGCTAAGGAACCAGCGGTCTCCGCGCCACGGGCAAAAATGTGGATCGCTTCATAAACAGACTCACTCAAAGAGGTGACAGGAGGGGCGTCACTCCCATATGCTTCAAAATATTCTTCAAGGAAGGCTTGATTGTTAGGCGTGTCAAGATTGTGGAAATACGCAAAGCTGGAGCGGACCCCGGCGGCAGCTTCGCCCAAGGCAGCCGCACTGTTCTCTTCCAGCAAGGCGGTCAAAACCTGCACATCTTGGGTTACGCCAAAATCGAATAGCTGTTTCTGAAAGGCGATACCATCACCACCAACCAAAGTTTGGAAAATATGATCTGGGGCAGTAGCTTGAATGCGACTAATAACGGCACTGTAGTCTGAGGTGCCAAGCGGAACATAATCTTCACCCACCACGGTTCCACCGGCTGCTTCAACGGCAGCCCGGGCCGCCTCATTTGAGGTTCGGGGCCAAATATAATCATTGCCAATAAAGAACCAGTTCGAGCCACCAAATTCGGTCATAATATAGGGGATGACGGGGCTAATCTGCTGATTGGGAACTTCCCCCAAGGCATAAAGATTCTTCTCGCAGGTTTGGCCTTCGTACACGGGGGTATAGATATAAACCTTGTCAGCCTCTTGCACAACAGGCAAAGCGGCTTCCCGACTAGCACTGGAGTGCATCCCAATCATGATGTCAACTTCTTCCTGCAAGACCAAACGATTGGCCTCCTCATTGGCTTTTTGAGGAGTCGTTTCGTCATCCCCAATCACCAACTCAAGCTGACGACCTAATACCCCACCGGCTTCATTAATCTCGCTGACAGCCAAACGGGCCGCATTTTCAGTCGGGGGGCCAAATAAGCCGGCGGGTCCGGTATAAGTAATCAACAAGCCAACTTTGATCGGTCCCGTCTCTCCACCGCCAAATGAGCAGGCTGATAATAACGGGCTAGTTAAAACAGCACCCACGCCGACAGCCGACATCTTCAGAAATGTACGTCGATTTAACTTCATCGTCTCCTCCTATA
This sequence comes from Phycisphaerae bacterium, assembly GCA_028285035.1. The sequence continues at coordinate 12,623 of JANQQF010000108.1, read as the reverse complement.
TCTTGTTATCTGGTAATTTCAGAATAGACCTATGATAGAGGAGGCAAATCGAAAAAACTATCCCTAATTTTGGGGGTATTTTTGTTGGAATTACGTATCGATGTGGATTAAGGAGCTAAAAAGCTTGTAGACCAATTCGGTCCGACTGTTGACATTGAGCTTGAGGAAAATATTTTTGACATGACTGCGTACTGTGTGAAAGGTGATGTGACATTTTTGGGCAATCTCTTCATCGGACAGCCCTTCCAAAATGTTGAGGACAATTTCAGCCTCACGTTGGGTCACACGATAAACAGCCATCAACCAGGCCTTATCCAACCGATTCTGGGCATTCCGATACACTTGGACCGAGACCAAGGGATGTCCCGTGACATCATCACTCAAGGTATGAAATGATAGAGAAAATATCCCGAAAGAAAGCGCAATTTGATTGGTTCGTAAGGATGTTTTGATCTGTTGTAACAGGGCCTTAAACACAGCAGGGGGTAAATTTTGCTCTAAATCCAAAGCTCGTTGATTCCGTTGGATCATTTTTTGCCCTCGAAAAATAAAGAGGGCGCAGGAATCAGGTTCTTTCAGTTCATACGCTTTATGAAAGAGGCGAATATTTCTTAGGGCATTGGTAAAGTGGGGTTTGAGTAATTCCAAAATTTGGATGTCTCGCTCTGAAAAATCTGAACGACGGCGATTACGCCAAATTCGCAAATCACCAATATTCAAAGAGCCATCATAGGCATACAAATTGATGCCAAAATAAAGGCCATCGCGATACAAGAAGTCATTAAAAAACTCGGTTTTGATCAAATCACGATGGGGCATCACTTTAGAAACAGGTACGGCACGTTTGAATTGCTGTAGGGTGTGGGTGATAGGATCATGAAATTGATAATAGGTTTCATAGCGATTGAGATTATCAGGATTCATATTTAGATATGCCCGTTGACCAAATGTTTGCGTGCCAGGGTCCCAGACATAGGAGGCGTAATAATCCGCATCTAACAACGCTAATAGATCTTCAGCAATTTGTTGACGGATCGTCACAATGTCTAAATTCGTCGACAAATTTTCAATGATCTTCAACAAAGTAAAGGTTTGTTGTGTATTAAGATTCATCATCAGCCTCCTTAATTGATTATTTGTGATTAAGTTGAGTGTGAAAGCACGAGCATTCAAAGATTGTAATGAAAACAATACAAAAAGACAATCTTTGGGAAATCAGTGAAAGCGTTAACAGGTTGCTGGTCAAGTCGTTTGAGCTGACCCACTTTTTTGGTCGAATTTATCGAAACCTTAAAAAGGTGACGCTTTTTAAACGTATTTGTGACGCTCGTATGTTAATATTATTGCAAGGTTGGCATCGAACACCGTATGACTAATTTTCTTCATCCCGTTCAAGCCTACAATCACCCTGAAAGATTTTAAGAGAGGCTTGCCCATATCTTGAAAGATATTATAATTAACTATATAGATACCCCACAAAGGTGCCAGGATAACTCTTGTTTAGAAAGAACATCAAGGGTTTATAAGCCACAAATATTAGCTATTCACGAAGCCTGAATAGATCGACAGATGCTTCTATGTATGTTCGTCACGTCTCTAGCAGCTTACTGGTCTATTTTAAGCAAAAATACAAATCAATATACAAGGAGTCAATGATGTCAGATAAACCTCAATGTGATTTTTTCGGTGTAAGTATTGATACCCCCCTAAGCTGGTCTCTCGGCAGTAGTGGTGCGACCTGGGGCAATTCAATCCTCGGGCAGCTAGGAGCTACAACAAATGGCCAAATCTACCTGCGAGAGATTCCGCAACAATCTCTAAGTGCTGAATATGCCTGGCGTGTGGTTGATGCTTATTTCTCAATCGAGGACAGTATTATCACTTATTTCCGGGCTTTTGACGTCGATGGGACCTTCCTGCCCCAGGCAGCATTTGGGGTAAATTATGGCAGCGTTCCCCAAAGAATTGGTGGTGGCTTTACATATCGACCCGAATTTGGCAACCAATACTATGTGCCTGTGCAAAATAACTTCACCACTCCGAACACAGGGGGGTATACTGTTCAGGTCTTAGATAGAAACTGGCCAAGCGAAGGCTTATCATTTGGGATGTTCAAACAAGGCGATCAGCACCAAAACTTGGTCATCTCATTCCGCTTGATAAAAACAGGCCAAGGGTATCCCAATGATAATTCGGAAAATAAACCAATTCGGTAACATTTCGATCTCAACAATGAAATTTTTTAGTGACAAATAAGCCAAACCATTGAGCCTATTTGCCCTAATTCTTAATAAAAACGGGACAAGTCTAAACATTTAGGTTTGCCCCGTTTTTGCAAGGGGATTTATTTCAAATTATCAACTAGGGACGGCTATTTTAGGGCTTACGCAGAATGCAAAAAAATATCGGTTGAGCTTGTCGAAATCGGACAGTCTGGCTCACAAAACGTTGATTTCGACAGGCTCAATCAACGTTTTGTGTCGGTCCTCAATTTTTCTTGCCGTTTTGTCATCTTCTCAGCCAATTTGGGAGCCACTCCCGGTCGACTCCACGGGCAAACAGCCACACAAATACCACAACCAAATGTTTCGTTGAAATACGGAATACATTTATCGAAATCAACATACCACTTGACCTCGCCCCGAACAAGTTGTTTTTGGTGAAAGATAGCATCAGGAGGACATTTATCGGTACAAAGACGACAGGTGTGGCAAAAATCATCAACTCCGAAGGTATCAGGCTCATCAGCGAGCAAAGGTAGGTCAGTGATGACGCTGGCTAAGCGGAAGGAGGAGCCAAACGTACGATTGATGATTGAGCCGTGTTTACCCAACTCACCAAAGCCACAAGCCAAAGCCCCCGGAATCATCGTAATGGGACCAGCCGACGGGCCACCGTGGGGCAGCGCCTCATAGCCTTGTTCTCGGATCCAATCGGCGATGGCCCGAGCGGATCGGGTGCCGCGATTGTATTGCGTCATCACCTCGATGACCGAAGGGGATTCTGGGGCTTGGGCTAACTCGGCGTGATCCATTTCAAAACCTAGCACAATCACCCAAGGCAGATCGACCTCAAAGCCCTCAAAAATCCAAGTGGAATCTAACTGCGCAATGCCGACCAAATCAGCTTCATTATTTAAGGCAAACGCTTTAACGGCTTCACTCCAATCTGCAGCGGATTGCGCTACTTGTTCCGAGGCAATCGGTACCCGTTGTTTTGAGCCACGTCCACCGAGTTGGTCATTAAGATGATCGACTTCCGGCACCAAACGATTGGTTCGCTCTAACATCCAAGTTTGTAATTTACCGTGCGGAATTTTATCCGGTCGGTGCCAGTAAATTGGTGAGGGACGACGTAGTTTCTCCTCATCAAGACCATTGATCTGGTTTCCCGAAATATCGGGAAAGAGGGCCAATTGGTCAGATGAGGGCTGAAACGAAGACATGACTAATATCGTCCTGTCTGCAATTGCCACATCTGATACTCTTCAGTGATTTGTTTAGCCCAGTGAGACCAAGGCCCAGGAATATTGAGTTGGAAATTGAGCCAGGATTGAGAACCTAAGGACATAAATAATCCATGTGAGCCAGTATCAAGAACGTAGAATGACTTGAAGATGTCAGCCGGACGAGGTTGTGGCTTTTCATAGCCCAGTGTCGCCGCAATATTGTGTGCCGCCCCTCGCCCCATTTCAGCACTCACCGTCCCTGTTACTAGCACCCCGCAAGGCAACAATGTTTGTACAGTTGGTTTGATTTGGGTGGCAATACCTGCCGCGAAAATATCAGCATAGTTGGGGCTGCGGTAGAAATCATCTACAGGAATACGTCCTGCTTCGTCTGTTAAATCAGGTACTTGGCGGACAGGTTCAATTCCTTTATAGGGCGGGACCAGCATTGTCAGTTTTGCATTAACAAAACGAGAGCCACCCAGAAAAACACGATCTGCCTCCACTTTACTAATTTGAGCTTCTGTAACCGAGCCAATACGCTGTTTTTGGAAGGCATCCTCAATAATCTCACGAGAATTACCCAAGCCACCGTGCCCAAAATGGCCTAAAAAGGGTTCAGGGGTGACAAACGTAATACTGGCTTTCTCGTCCAATCCTTCTTTCCGTAAGGCGATACCAAGATTGAGAGCAAATTCGTAGGCAGCCCCGTACAGGCTAGCATTCAAGGTTGCCCCAATAACAATGGGGCCAGGATCGGCCATCAATGCCTGCCATTCTGGTCGAGCGGCAACAGCAGCCTGTGGTGACAACATTGAAATGGTGTGGCCTTGTGGCTTGGGCTGTAGCCCTGGCACAGCCTCCCAATCCCACTCACCGCCAGTGGTGATCAGCAATTTATCATATTCAACAGTTTGTCCAGTGTAAAGCATCAATTGCTGGTTCTCAGCCTCAATCCGAGCTAGGGGGGCGTGAATAAACTCCACGCCAGCCTCCTCAAAGACAGGCCGCAGTGGAAAAGAAATATCCGCCAATTCCCGCTCACCTTGAACAACCCAAATTAAGGAGGGGTAAAAAACAAACGTATCATTAGCTGAGACAACGGTTACCTTATCCTTCTCCGGTAGAAGTTTACGTAGCTCCAATGCTGCTGTTAAACCAGCATAGCCAGCTCCAACAATAACCACTTGATTTTGCATTGCTTGTTTCCTTTCGCAATAGTGCCTAACCGATTACTTTTCTGTAGAATGAGCAAAAAGTTAGGAGAGTTCATTTAGGCTGTAGCTGATTAAGAAGTTAGTTGTTGACCGCCTAAGTATGCCTCCTGTACCCGCGAATCTTTTAATAGGTCATCTGCAGTACCTTCTAAAAAAATACTCCCTGTTTCCAAGACATAGGCCCGATCCGCCAGCCTCAAGGCTGCCCGTGCATTTTGCTCAACTAAAAGAACCGTTTGCCCAGCCTCGCGCAACGAAGCGATGACAGCAAAAAGATCCTTGGCAATGAGCGGGGCCAACCCCAACGAAGGCTCATCTAAGAGCATCAACTTGGGCTGAGCCATCAGCCCACGCCCAATGGCTAGCATCTGCTGTTCCCCACCACTCAACGTTCCCGCGAGTTGAGTCTTTCGCTCCCGAAGACGGGGAAACACCTCATACACCTGCGCCACATCCCGTTCAAGGCCAGCTCGACCACTTTGCCGATGACGATGATAGGCTCCCAACAAAAGATTATCATACACTGTCATTGTGCCGAATAGCTGACGATGCTCAGGCACATGGCTGATGCCCAAACCTACAATTTGGACAGGATTCATCCGGGTAATTTCACGATCCCCAAACGTAATTTTGCCCTGACGCGGGGTGAGCAAACCACTAATACTGTTCAGTAAGGTAGTTTTACCCGCTCCGTTTGCCCCAATTAGGGCGACAATCTCACCTTTGTTAACGTGTAATGAAATTGATTTTAAAGCCTGAATTTGACCGTAGTAACTGCTAACTGAATTAAGATCTAAGAGCATTGTAATTGGTATACCTTGCTAAATTTATGAGACAAAGTGCGGTATGAGTAATTGGATATTGATAATTAGTAATTAGGGGTACAGAGGCTGTACCAAAACCCGCTCGGACATGTCATTTCGAGAAAATGAGAAGACAGATGCCTCGTCTTCTACAAAAAGAAAGAAAGATTGGTGCATGTCATTCCCACGCGCTTCTGGCGGGTATCCACCGTTCGTTGCCCCCTATCAGTGGATACCCAACAACTTCATTCGGGTATGACACAAACCAACCAGTTTCTTAAGAAGGCATCTTTTCGCTGGACGCATAGTAGAAGCACAAATCCACAAAAATGTTCGTTTATGTATATCTGGGCGGATTTCTCTCTGCGCTCCACTTCGTTACACTACGTTCGAAATGACAGGACGACCACACTTTGCAACCAAATCCTACTTATGAACACCCTTTATTTAATTACCAATTACTATTTACTAATTACTTCACACACCCCACACTTGATCGGCTACGCGCACCACCAAGGCCAACTTGGCCCGCTGATCATCGACGGTAACGGGATTCCCCGGCGCGGTACTGGCAAAGCCACACTGTGGACTCAGCGAAAGTCGGTCCAAGGGCACGTGTTGACTGGCTTCGTCAATTCGCTGTCCAAGTTCAGCTTCCGACTCAAGCTCCGGGATTTTCGTGCTAACTAATCCCAGGATAACATGCTTATCATCTGGCATAAAACGCAACGGCTCGAAACTACCTGCGCGTGGTGAGTCGTACTCCATAAAAAAGGCATCGATATCGAGGCCGTTAAAAATTCGCTCGGCTACATAATCGTAGCCCCCAGCCCCTAACCACTTGCCTTGATTGTTCCCTCGACAGAAATGCATTCCTATCGTCATTATGTCGGGTTTGCTTTTTATCGACTCATTAATGACATCGATATACTTGCCGACCATCGTGTCTGGATCATAGCCCCGCTCGATAAAGCCAGCCCGCAATCGATCATCACACAGCAATGGTAATGATACATCATCAAGTTGCACATAGGTCACCCCTAACGAGGCCAATTCAGCCAGTTCTTCTTGATAAACACGGGCCACGTCGTAGAAAAATTCATCAATATCCGGATACGCTTGCTCTGAAATCCCCTCTCGCCAGCGAAAATAGTGCTGGGAACAAGGGCTAGGCAAGGTCACTTTGGGAGTGAGATGGGTTAGTGATTTGACATAAAGGTATTCGTCGGTGGCAATGCCTCGTGCTCGGCGTAGCTTTCCTGTGACCACCGGGGTCAGATACTTCATCTTCTGACCCGCCTCATCCTTAAAGTCGAGTTCGGCTTCCATCTCGGTAAAGCCTTCCACCGCCGCCGGAAAGTGCCCAAAATAAATGATCCGGCGATACTCTCCATCCGTGATGGATTGTAGTCCGACTTCTTCCTGCAAAGCCACCGCATCTTTGATGTAGCGATCTTCAACTTCTCTTAGCGCCTCAGCTGAAATTTGTCCAGTGTCAAAGGCTTTACGTTTTTCTAGTAATTCAGCAGGACGCAGCAAGCTGCCAATATGTTCGGCTCGGAAGGGGGGGGTGGGTTTAGTTGTCATCAACGTCTCCTCTTTCAGCTCAACTTTGAGCTACGCTTAATCCTCGCCCAAATAGGCTGCAATCACCTCAGGATTCTGCTGTACCGCTTGCGGCGGACCTTCGGCGATCGGTGTGCCATAGACTAGCACCAGTACATCATCAACGAGGCCCATCACCAAATCCATATCGTGCTCAACCAAAACAACAGTGGTGCCCTGATCGCGAATTTGGCGAATGAGTTCGACCAGCCGTTCGCCTTCACTGGCGTTTAGACCGGAGGCTGGCTCATCAAGCATCAACAAAGCCGGTTCGGTGGCTAGGGCGCGGGCAATTTCTAGCTTGCGTTGCATCCCAAAAGGCAAATTGGTAGCCTCTTCATTGGCTACATTGGCGAGATCAACCAACTCCAGCAAAGCCATCGCCTTTTCGCGCACCATTTTCTCTTCCTGTTGAGCACTCGGAAATTTAAGAGCAGCCCCTAGAAAACCTGTCTTGGTGTGCCGATGTTGGCCCAGCATCACATTTTCCAATACGCTCATGCCGTGAAACAGCCGAATGGTCTGAAATGTCCGGGCGATCCCCTTGCCTGACACTACATTGGATTTCAAGCCCGAAATATCTTCACCCCGGAGCAAAACCTGGCCCGAGGTGGGTTTATAAATCCCAGTTACAATATTGAACAGGGTGGTTTTGCCCGCCCCATTCGGGCCAATGACCGCTTTAATTTGACCGGAATGAACTTGGCTATTGACATTGTTCAGGGCCATCAACCCGCCAAAGGTCATCACCACATCTTTAATTTCAAGGAGAGGTTGACCATTTTGGCTCACGACGACACCTCCGCTGAACCAGCCGAAGTTTGATTTGCCCCGGCTCGTTTTTTCAACCACTCATTCAAAGCCGGGGCTAAACCGTTTGGCAAGAAAATCATAATGGTCACTAAAATGAGGCCAAACACCACAGGTTCAACTTCGCTCCCAGCCCCTTCAAACACAAGATGTAAGCGCGAACGGAGCAACTCTTCAATGGTCAAAATCAAGGCCACGCCGAGCGGAGCTCCCCAAACCGCACTCATCCCCCCCACAGAGGCCATTACTACTAATTCCAGTGAGGCTACAAAGTTAAACGGGGTTGGTGAAACAGCGGCCTGAAAATGAGCAAACAGACTTCCCGCTAGACTAGCCAGCATCGTACTAAACACAAAGACGCGCACTTTGAAAGCCGAGGTATCGACCCCCATCGCCTCAGCGGCAATTTCACTGCCGTGAATGGCTCGCAGGGCCCGACCAACCCGAGAGTTGACGATGTTCAAAGAAAGGATGATGGATAAGATGGCAAAGAACCAAACGAGGAAGTAGTACCGTTCAATCGGCCACAGTTCGTAACTTCCAATTCGCAGCCGAGGTACATCGGGCAGACCATCAAAGCCACCTGTGATATTGAGATCATTGGGCTTGATGCCAAAATTCTCCCGAAACAAAATAAAAATCATAATGCCAACGCCCAAGGTTGCCATTGCCAGATAGTGCCCCTTCAAGTTCAGAATGGGGCGTCCGACGTAATAGGTAAATACACCTGTAATAATCATTCCCACTACAATCAAAATCCACGGCCACCACCAAGCTGTCACAACACCTTCTGGCAAGCCCAAGGCCATCCCTCGAGTGGTGAAGACTGCCGAGACATACGCCCCAATGCCATAGAATGAGGCCTGGCCCAGCGAGACCTGCCCAGCGTAGCCCATCAACAGATTAAGGCCTACCACCACAATGGTCAGCAAACCAATCCGGACCATCGTGTTAAAGGTCAAGATGTCGCCTGTCAAATCACCAAAATCTTGGCCGCCTGGTTGATTTATCTCAAACCAACCGATGGCTAGAATGGCGATGATAAGCAGGATAATTCCAATTGTATTTGCGTATTCTCGAAGATTTTTCATAGTTGTTTTGGCAGAGATTGAGAGATTAGAGATTGGAGCTTAAAAAATTGAGTAAATGTAGCAACAAAATCTCTAACCTCCAATAACCAATCTCCTGATTTACACTTTTTCCACAGACTGTTGTCGGCTCAAAATACCATTAGGACGGAAAAGAAGGACTAAGATTAAAATAATGAAGGCAAAGATATCTTTGATGCCAGCCCGAGTCACACCAGCCCCTACATTTTCGATCATTCCCAACAAAATGCCTCCCAGTACCGCTGCAGGCGCATTGACCAACCCCCCCATAATTGCGGCCACAAAGCCCTTCAAGCCAAGCACCAAGCCCATATCATAAACAGGGCGCGTCGCGGGCGCGAGAACGATACCACCGATGGCACCAAGAGCAGCAGCCAAGGCAAAGGACAGGACCGACATTCGATTGGGACTGATGCCCATCAACCGGGCCGCTTGACGATTAACGGCACAGGCCCGCAGCGCTTTCCCCCACATTGTTCTCTCGAAGAAGTAAGCTAGGGCAGCCATCACCACGATGGTCGTCCCCCAAATCCAGAAGCTCTGGGCTTTGATGATGACAGAGCCGAGACGGATGGTCGAGTCCCGAGCAGCAAGGGTCGTAAAGGAGGGTAAGGTGTACGAATCGGTTCCCCAAATCATTAGGGCAACCCCTTGCATCGCAATGTATACCCCAACCGTGATAATGATCAGGGTCAATGGTTCAGCATTACGTGCCGGGAAAATGGTAACCCGTTCGATGATGATCCCAATGAGGGTAGTCAGGAGAATAGCTCCAATAATTGCCAAGGCTAATCGGGGCACGGCAGACCATTCCGCCAAGACTTCCAGATCGTTAATCGTCACTGAAATCATTGCCCCAAGCATGGCAAATCCGCCTTGAGCAAAATTGATGATACCGGTGACATTAAACACGGTAACAAAGCCCAAGGCGATCAAGGCATAAATTGTGCCTCCCCGCAAGCCATCTAAAGCCAATTGGGTGTATTGTTGCCAGCCGAAATTCTTCTGGCTGCCCGCGTAGATAATCCCCCCTAACAATAGGATGATGATCAGCGGGAAAATCAGTTGTTGTCCGATATTACTTTGCTGTTTCTGCATAACAGATCCTTTGGTCATTGGTCATTCGTCACTAGTCATTCGCAAGGTAGAAATGACCAGTGACCAGCAACAAATGAGGATTTATTAGAGCGGAGAGATTGGAGATTAAGCAAGCAAAAAATCTCCAATCTCTCTAAACTCAAATCGTAAGTAGCAATTAGCTAAACAACTAATTACTATTTTACTCTATTCCCAAATGCTCGGTGGGTAGTGCACATACGTACCGTTTTCAACGCGGACGTACTCAAACGCGGTGCTGAACTCAAGACCTAAGTGATCATCTGGGCTAAGAGTGAAGGTCCCTGAAGTGCCCGGCCAATCTTTAACGTTATTTTCAATACCATCGCGGATAGCAGCACGTCGTTCAGCCAGAGACAAGCCTTCTTCCAGTTGTTCCAAGCCGATGATGGCCCATTGCAACGCATCGTAGCCAATACCACCAAACTGATTGGTTTGCTCGCCTGTGAAGGCTTCGTAGTCAGCCAAGTACTGAACCACAATGTCACGGTTGCGAGAGTCTGCCGGCAAGCTTTCACCAGCGGTGAGCGGCGTACAGGGCAAAATCAGACCTTCAACAAAGTCGGGGGCCAAGTCGATGAACTGCTGGTTACAAACCCCTGAACCATTAACCACCAACATATCAGGAATCGCATCCAGAACAGCAGCACTCACCAACGGCGCACCTGGGGGAATAGCTCCAACAGTAACAGCTTCACAGCCTGCCCCTTGCACAGATACAACCTGTGGGAATTCTGTATCAGTGCGCTCGAATGAGTCAGAGTAGACAATTTCGATACCGGCTGCTTCAAAGACTGGCGTCGCTTGATTCAGAGTATCTTGACCATAACCACTGTTTTCATAAAGGTGACAAACTGAAGTAATCCCATTAGCATTCAAGATTTCAACCATCGCCTGAGAAACCTGAGAATTTTCGTGTGGAATTTTGAAAATCCACTTACGAACTTCGCCACTTTCAGGATCACGAACGATTGAACCAGCCGAAGCCATCCCAATCATCGGCGTTTCATTCTCAGTAGCAATCGGTACCATGGCCAAAGCGTTACCACTCAAGCTACCAGCAACCAACACATCAACCTCTTCTTCAACAATCAAGCGATTAGCCGCCGCCGCCGCTGTATCTGGGTTGGACTCACTATCCAAGGCGATAATCTCAACTTTGTGAGTGACGCCATCGGGACCAACGATACCGCCCGCTTCTTCAAGCTGCTGCGCAATCATGTCAGCTGTGTTTCGTTCTGGCACACCTAATCCAGAGCCTGGGCCAGTGGCCGCAGAGATGAAACCGATTTTGTAAGTGGTTCCTTCTTCACCAGTGGCTTCCATGGCTTCCTCTTCCATAGCACCATCATCCATCATCGCGCCATCAAGAGAAATATCGTCAGTCAAGGGATCAGCTCCACCCGCTAAGGCAACTTCAGCACCCATTGCAGATTTAACTGCATCTTCTGGCAAAGCATCCCCATAAATCATCGAGAGGCCGCCATTTTCCAAAGTCAACACGTAGGCTGTTCCACCAACTTCACCCGCTTGGTGTTTCTTGATGATATCAAGCAAAATCTCATCCCAAACATAGAGTTGGGTTGAAACCACAATTTCAGGGGCCAATGGGGATTGGTCAGACTGCGTCCCCATCCACGGCACCCCTTCTTCTTGGGCCACACCAATCGCGCCAACAACCTGCTGTGCAGAACCGGTCAGAACATCAGCCCCAGCGTCAATATGAACTTTAGCCGCTTCAGCCGCCAAAGCAGTGTCACCAAATGAACCTGTGTAAGAGATATTAACAATGGCATCTGGGTTAGCCGCAGAGGCACCAGCCACAAAGCCGTCAATGTACAACTTAGCATCACCAGCCTCAACTGGACCAACAACACCGATGATGCCTGACTCGGTCAACGCCGCAGCCAGAACACCATTCACAAAGCCACCCTCTTGGGCGTTCGCTTCATAAGCAAATACGTTTGACAGACCAGCATCGGTTCCAATGTCAGTTGCGGTCCCGTAAACAAAGGTCGTATCTGGGAAGTCGGGGGCAATCTCGAAGAGCGAGCTACCGTACTGTGTCCCGTGGGCGATGACAATGTTGTTGCCATCCGCTGCATAGTCACGCAAAGCGGCTGCCGCATCAGTGACGTTGAACATCCCTTCTGTGAAGCTGATTTGCACAACATCTTCACCAGCAGCTTCCTGAATGCGTAGCAGGGCATCAAAGATTGATTGACTCCAGGCCAAGTCAGTGGTGCTACTGGGCATTACGATAGCGATGTTAACTGGCTCGATATCAACATCCATCATTGCGCCATCATCCATTGCCTCTTCTTCCATAGCCCCACCACCGATCGGCACATAGGCCCCGCCAGTGATTTGGTTGACAGCAATCTTTGGATCAGCACAGTCACCGAGGTCATTACAGGTGATGTTACCCGTGATCCCGTCCATACCACTGGTCGCATACAACGCATCGCGTAAGGCTTGGCGACCAATCACAGTGTTGCCGTCAGCATCAGTTTTA
>JANQQF010000106.1 GCA_028285035.1 Phycisphaerae bacterium | reverse complement strand
AAAGCCGTGTGCTTCCAGCACCTGTTTTCCTTCAGTCCGCCTTTGGCGGAAGGGCTTCAGCCCTCAACCCACCAGCTTCTAGCTGGTGGTGGTTTAGTTGATTTAAGGAAGCAACTCTAATATTTGTATGAGTTAAAACGAACTCAGTGCCAACTGATACGTCGGCCGTTTCCCTTGCAACAAAACATATGGCGCAGCCTTGGTCGCCTGAAGGCCCAGTTGTTTGAGCTGCTGCAAATCCGTCAAATGAGCCTGCCGTCGGGCGGTAATGATGGCATCCGCGCCTTTAGGACCGATGCCGGGAATGCGAAGTAATTCAGCCCGAGTAGCTCGATTGAGTTCAATCGGCCGATCTTTTAGGTTGGCTTTGGCCCAAGCCAGTTTGGGATCAGTCATTGTGGGGAGATTGCCGTCGGGATCAAAAGGAAGCTCTTTGAGGTTGAAGCCATAGAAGCGCAACAGCCAATCGGCTTGATAGAGGCGATGCTCACGCAAGGGTGAGGTTTTCGGTTGATCGTGAAATGTGGTGCCTACGATTGGATTGAAGGCCGAGTAATAAGCTCGGCCCAAATTGGCCTCTTGATACAAAGTGCTGGCAGTCGAGAGCAGTTCGTGGTCACTCTCGCCCGCTGGTCCGACCACGAATTGGGTCACGACACTCGGCGGCTTCACCCACGGCCCCAACTTTTGTCGATTTTGGTGGACCCAATAGATCGGTGAAATAAGCTCTTGCTGAAAATCCTTTTTGGGGGCCAAAATCGGTAATCGCTGGGCATTGGCCCCTTCAAGGTTGATCGAAAGCCGATCTGCTAGCCGCGCCGCCTGCTCGATTTGGGCCGCTTCCGTGCCCGGCATAATTTTGAGGTGAATGTAGCCCTCATACTCATACTTGCGCCGCAAAATATCGACCGTATCCAGCATAGTGTCCATCGCCTTGGCCCCACCGCCGATAATTCCGCTGCTCAGGAACAAGCCATCCACCAGCTTCTTCTGCTGCATCTTATCAAATGACAATGCCAACTCTTCCGAGGTCAGCGACACCCGCCGATAGTTGCGACCCGCCTGAAAAGGGCAGTAGTGACAGTTCCGTTCACACGCACTGGTCTGCATCGTCCGTAGCACCGGAATCTTACCCTTTTGTGGATGCGTCACATACACCCGACTGCGGTCAAGATGTTGCACCTTCCGTTGCTCCCGCGTCAGCGTCGGCGGCCCCTCACAATCAAGGGCTGCTGCATCTCCCAATAGATCGATTTTTTGCCGAATATCCATAGCCTTTACCCTAGAACGTATGTTTGGTATTATACGAACAAATGTTCAATTTGGCAAAGTTTGGGGAGCTAAAGGCGTGTTTTTTAGAGCAAATGTGGCTGATTTGCGGGAGATTTATGGTGTTGCAGAAGTATATTTGATACTTGAGATAGGGTGAATTGGTCTGCTATTTTTATACTTGTCACTTTTAGGGCGATAGGTACAATTTTCCTTAAGCAAAACAATCTTGTCTCAAGATTCTGATGAGGAGGCGTATGAACATCGAATTAGATTTAAAACGGATTGAAACATTTACTGTGGCGAGAGAGGATGAGAATTGGGCGTTTCGTAATTTTCTCAAGCGGCTTGATATGGACACCGCAGACTTAGACGCCATCGTGCATCGGATTAATGATGAGGGCTCGGCCCAAATTGATTGCACCCAATGCGCTAATTGTTGTAAGGTGGTGAGACCGTCTTTGACTAAGACTGATGTGACCAAGTTTGCCACCGGTCTAAACCAATCAGTCTCGGAATTTGCAGAAATATATTTGGTTCTTGATGAAGACGAGCCAGACAAACATCTCTTTAATCAGCAGCCCTGCCCTTTCTTGGACAATAATCGATGTGCTAACTATGAGCATCGGCCCAATGATTGTGTCTCCTACCCTCATTTACATTGACCAAATTTTCGGTCCAGCCTCTTTGGGGTACTGGGCAATTATGAAGTTTGCCCTATCGTCTTCAATGTCTTCGAGCAGTTAAAGACGGAGATATGGTCGGATAATTAAGGAAATACGTTATGAAAGCAAGAATCCTCATCATCGATGATGAGCCCGAACAGATTAGTGCTTTTGCCCGAATATTAGAGGGAGAGGGATATGAGGTGGTCCTCGCAGAAGATGATGTAGAAGGGCTGTATCTCCTCGATGAATTTCAACCAGATTTGGTCATTTTGGATATCGGTTTTGGGCACAATGAGAGGAAGGGATTAGATATCCTTAAGAAAATTCTTGCCAAGGACAAAACGATACCTGTTATCATGCTGACTGCTCTTAATGATGATGAGCTTGAATGGAAAAGTCTTGACCTAAAAGCAATCGATTTTGTTAGCAAATCCAGGCCAACGAAGGCACTGTTGGCCCGGGTCAAGATTAGACTACCCTCTATATTGCGGGAAGTTGTTGTGACTTGTGATCACATTGAGACTGATCTAAAAAACGACGTGGTTAGGGTCAGACGGGATGGTGTGTGGCACAGGGAAGCCTTTGAACCTAAAGAGTTGGACATTCTGAAGAAACTGCTGTCGAATTCTGGTTGGGTGATTAAGCGAGAAATTCTGGAAAAGTTTTTCCCAAATGCCGATAATCCGGCCGATACTGTATATCGCTATATTCGTGAGCTACGAAAAAAATTGGAGCCTGATCCCAACAATCCTCAGTTTATCTTGACCGTACGCAGCGTTGGCTATATGTTCAAAGAGTGCAGATGAGGTTCAGTAATGGCTATTCTTATTGGCATTTGGGAATCAATCTTTGTTTTGCTTATCATTGTTTGCCTGACAACGCTAATTGTCCAGTGGTATTGGCGACGGCGCTTAGTTGCAATTCGTCAGGTAGATGATAGGCAGCAACAAACGGAGATATATGACCTGATTAGGGCATTCAGACATCAGGCCCTGAAGTGCTTAAGACCCATTAAAGACAACTTGCATCAGATTAGGGCAAAGATGCCGGATGTTGCGGAGGCAGCGGAATGGCCCCGATTAGTTGCAACATCGTTAGAGGAAGTCGAAAAATACGAGTGGCGATTGACCCGACTCATCGAAAACATGGCATTTGTTTCCCGTTTGGAAGTGCAAAATCTTAATCTCTCTTTCTCTGATGTAAAGTTAGATGTGATTATCAGTGATGTCGTTAGCGAGTTTCAGGATTCCTCAGAAGTAAAAGGGATAGAATTGGCTTGGTCAGCCAATCCGGAAAGTTTTCCTCGTATTACAGCTAACGCAGAAAGTATACGGCAAGTGTTTATCAACCTGATCGACAATGCCATCAAGTACTGTCAGAATGGGGATGAGATAGATATAGTCCTTAAAGCGGATGAGGGCAAGAATGTGATCTATGCCCAAGTTTCCGATACCGGCCAGGGTATACCTGAAGATGACCTGAAGCATATTTTCGACAAGGGTTACACGGTAGAGGAGGCTAGAGGCCGCCAGCCCAAGGCAGGAAGTCAAGGTCTGGGTTTGTACATTGCAAAGTTGGTTGTCGAAAAGCATAAGGGCATAATCAAGGTGACCAGCGAGCTAGGTGAAGGCACAACCTTTATCATTACACTGCCTATTCAACGTATATGAACCAAGCCAGCAATCTCATGATAGTATCATTGCCAGATGACTCACGTCAGCAAAATGATGAGGTAGATCGAAGATGAAAAAGCACAAGCTCTCTTTCTATATAATACTTCTGGCGCTGCTGATAGGATTGAGTACTGTGAGCTGTACCTTTGAGCTTGTTAATCTGGATGACCCCAGTGTCGCCGGGCAAGTCGTCAACTCCCCCCAAGAGCAAGTCGTCCTCAAATCTTCTCATAACCGGTTTGTCATCGCCCAAAATGATGATAACTGGTCGCTGAAACAAGAACTCCAGCCAGATCCTGAGTTGTCTGGCTGTGAGTTGTTTACCCTATATCGCTTAACTAACGGCAAGATTGCCCTTAAAACCTGCCACGACAGATTCGTCACTGCTCCTAGAAGAGGCACGACCCTCTGGGATTTGGAGGTTTGGCAAGATGCTGCTCTAGGTGACTGTAGTCAATTCAAGCTGCATCCGTCACAAGGCGGCGATCAGGTTGCTTTTGAGACATGTGCCGGAAAGTATTTCACTGCCGGAAACGATTCGGAAGGATGGGAACCTCCGTTGAACTGGTCCGTAGTCGCGGGGGCGGATCAGAAAAATGACTGGGAATGGTTTACGATGCAATAGCCAGAATGCTTTGTTACAATCGTCGACTTTGAAGTGAGTTGCCGCTATTCCTAACAGGATGGCGGCTTTTGAGTTTAAGGTGTCGCAGTTTAAGAGAGCTGTGACACTCTTAATCAGGGTTTCATCCCCAAATTCTACTACCTTGGTCAGGTTGTGGTAAGGTTGCTATGGTTTACTGGGCAAGGATGAAAAGACCTTTTTTTGAGAATTAGGGATTAATTCATTTTTGAGATGATCGATTATGTCAACCTCTAATGATATTTCTCTAAGCTGAGTAAGGGGGATCAAGATATGGCAATAGTTCCAGCTGTAGGCTTGGGTTTTGTGATTGTAGTTTTTATTGCATTCGGTGTAGGTGTGATCGCTACAGAAAAAGTCATCGATAAGATTGAAGGAATGAAAAAAGAGATTCCCCTAATGCGCCGTGAATCTCTGACGAGTAAGTGGACAGCAATACCACCATCGGCCAGGTTGTCGGAAAAAACTGTTGATAGTATCACTTATACTATAGGTGGGATTGCTGCGGTGGCGGCGATATTTCTTCTAATATTTGTTTTGCGGGAGTGGACAATAGTGGCTTGGTACGGGTTAACAGCAATCGGATTCATTGCTGGCTTTTTAACATTCTATCTTCGCTAGAGTTGCGATCTGCCTACCCCTACACGGCCTGAAAAATGGGATTGAAATTATCCTTATGCTGGACAAAAGGAATGTTCCTGCTTGTTTCCAGTATGTCCAGGTTAGGAGGCCTGATATGAAACAAATTTTCCTTTTCTTGTCATTAGCCACTGGGATGATTTGGCTGCTCCTGCTTCCCCGCTTTATGACCCCGATTGATAGTCGTTTGCCAGCGCAGGGTGCATTAATATCCTCTGCACAACAGTCGTATCCGAGACCCGTCGCGCCGGTACAAACATACACCACACAGCAGAGCGTGAACTGGGGCAACACGTTGTGGAATTATGAAGTCTGTGCCAGACCTGACCAGATCTACCTGCCATTCGTATCACAGCAGCCTGGTATTGCAGCCCTAACCAGTATAACCCGCTCGTTCAGCATTCTAGTTGATGATTTTAACCCACGGCCTTATCCGGGAGAATCGAGGCATGGCTACAATCGCCTTATGGGCAATCGAGAGCCAGTCAATGGTAGCATTTTAGAATGGGGGCGGGGGCAGGTGACGACCACAATTTCCTCCAAGGAGTCTTGGGGAGGGGTACGGATGAGTCTGAATCATCCGCTTCAGGAAGAACTCCCTATCAACTTTTCAGCGATCCTACCTTCACAAATTTTGCCAGCTTATCAAAGCCAAATTACCGGTATAACCACAGTTATTATCGACGGGCCTCCTGGTAAAACCTTCAAACTAGAACTCAAAGACAAGGGTAAATTGTCTTGGAAAAAGGAGATCATCTTAAATGGTGGACCACAAGTTGTAAGTTCTCATTTGCCACCTCTAGAAAATGTCAATGAACTTCTTTGGGTTCTAGATGATGCCTCTCCGGGGGATCAGGTCATTCTTGATAGTATCTGTTTCACTGCGACCACACAAATCACAGATACAGCCACGGCTGCATTTGTATACAGTTATGGCATGCTTTTAAACAACTGGAATCCGGTGACAGGGTTAGTACGCGACAAAGCCAAAGATACAAGTGGTGAATTTGATGCCATTCAGGCCACGGGTAGCCTAGCCGCAGCAACTGCTATTGCCGAACAGTTTGGTGTTATCAGCCACACCGATGCCGTTCAGATCGTAGGTACAATCAGTGACACATTACTGCTGGACGTGCCTCGTTTTCACGGGTTATGGCCTCATTTTGTCGAGGCGTCATCAACAAATGATATTACTATCGCGCCGTTTACTGAGTGGTCCTCCGTAGATACCGTGATTGCCGCCATAGGCCTACTTACCGCGCAGAGCAGTCTGGGAATGGATACGTCAGGGACTGAACAAATGCTTCGGGCCATTGATTGGAATGATTTAGTGACCTCGGATGGAATTTCTCACGGTTACAGTTACACGGGTGCCCCTATTCCCCATTCCTGGGATATTTTTGGTGGTGAGAGCTGGCTCGTCGAATTGACCTATGCAGGAGCAACCGGTCAAGCAACAGCGATGACCTACCCAACCCCACCGACAGCTAATGGTTCAGGCTTCATCGATGAGTTGGCCTGGTTATTTATATCACCGCCTGCTGGTCAAGATTATTGGGGAACAGATTGGATATCGTATCGGGAAAAAGCGGCCGTCAGCCAAATTTCTTACTACCCCAGGGGTTATCCCAACACTTATTTTAGTCAAATTGGTTTATTCGGATTGTCTGCCGCCGAGGTACCCGCCCCATCCTCTGCCCCAAGTGCTTATGAGGACTTTGGCGTGGGAGGACGGTTCACGGTTCCAAAAGATGGGGCAGGGTTACTGGACGCTCCGGTCGTTGTTCCTCACTATTCAGCCCTGATCGCGTCGCTCTACCCACAAGAAGCTATCAGGATGTGGGCCTGGCTCATCGATAATGGATATATTACGCCCTTGACCAATGTTGAAAGTCTAATGTTTGTCCCTCCGTCAGGTCATGACTCCCCCACGCTGATATGGAATCCCTTAAAAGGGTCCTGGAATCTGTCATTACAAACTTTAGGGTGGGGACGCTATTTAGCGGAACGAGATGGTCAATACCCTACACTGTGGCGGGCGACAACGGTGAATCCACTGTTATGCAATGGGTACCATCTCATAGCTCAGTCAGACCACTGCTAATTAATACGCTGTCGATGTACTTGACGGATTCCTTGGATTAAAGGTTTGGCCAACAGTATATCCTCATTTCCATCGACCAAAAGCGCACCTAAAACTTTCAAAGCCTTGACCACACATTCCTCCTCTCCTATAATAGGCCTATTCCCACAATGATGTTAAGGCCGTCGTTATGAGCGATCTACTCCAACAGGCGATTTTCGCGATACAAACCAATCAAACAGAACGAGCCAGACAATGATGATGAATGCTTATGCAAATCCTGACATGCTGGTTTCGACGGCGTGGTTAGCCGAACATCTGGATGATTCGAACATCCGTATCATTGAAGTGGGGGCGTTGGGGCCACCAACCTACGGGGATGGTCATATTCCGGGGGCCATCCATTGGCCTTGGAAGGAATCGCTTTGGGACGACAATCGGCGCGAGTTTGTTCTCCCGCCTGATTTTGCCACGCTACTGAGTCGGGCTGGTGTGACCCCGGACACCACCTTCATCTTTTACAGCGACCGGTGCCAATTTGCGACGTATGCCCTGTGGACCTGTTTGTTGCGGGGGCATACGAACGTCAAGATACTCGATGGGAGCCGCACACGCTGGACCCTGGAAGAGCGTCCGATGACAACCGATGTGCCGCAAATCATACCGACTGACTACCCCGTGTTGGCTCCGAATGAAACCGGCCGGATCAATCGAGATGGCGTGTTAGCCGGATTGGGCGACTCCGACCGGGTGCTACTCGATGCCCGGACGCCAGATGAGTATAACGGACTGCGGGTGAAGCCCGCTCCAGGCTTTGATCACGGAGCCGAGTGTAAAGGGCGCATTCCGGGAGCACGCCATCTTTTTTACAAAGAATTGCTCAATGAGGACGAGAGCTTCAAGCCTGTCGATCAACTGCGCCAAATCTTCGAAGCACGGGGCGCAACCCCCGACAAGGACATCGTCAGCTACTGTCGTTTGAGTCATCGAGCCACCCTAGTCTGGTTCACCGCTCGTTTCCTGCTGGGCTATCCAAGAGTACGCAGCTACGACGGCTCCTGGACCGAGTGGGGCAGTATGGTCGGGATGCCGGTTGAGACAGCGCCAGTTGAATAACGACTAAACCGGCGCAATACACGCCTCTGTATCATTCGCAGGGCTATTCACAAACGTCGATACAGCATAAGCGGTCATCAGTTCGGGCGGGTAAGGTTTGAGTAAGCCTTGCAACGCCTCAGGCTTCTGCTCGGCAGGGTCGAGCCATTGGGCGTAGTCGGCGGGGTCAAGGATGACAGGCATTCGGTTGTGGATGTCGGCCATAAAGGTGTTGGGGGCGGTGGTGATGATGGTAGTGGAGAGGACGTGGTCGCCGTCGGGACTGTGCCACGACTCCCACAGACCGGCGAAGGCAAAAGGCTGTCCCGAGGTGAGGTGGATGTACATTGGTGTTTTTGTTTTTGTGTCCGGATGTTTCTGCCACTCATAAAAGCCGTCGACGGGGAGCAGACAGCGCCGTCGTTTATAGGCCGCTTTGAAGGAGGGCTTCTCCGCCAACGTCTCCGAACGAGCGTTGATCATCTTGTAGCCGATCTTGTGATCTTTGGCCCAAGATGGAATCAAGCCCCAGTGAAAAAAATCGAGTTTGCCGGGATTGTTATTGGCGATGACGGCTACAGGCTGTGAGGGGGCGATGTTGTATCGCGGCGAGAGTTCGGCTGGAATCTCTACCCCGGCAAAGGCCTCTGTCAAATTTTGTTGCGTTGCTTTTAAGGTAAATCGACCACACATGTTTAACTCCTTTGAAGCTAGTGGTTGGTGGTTAGTGAATAGTGGGTATTAGATTTATTCCCAAACTCTACAAACCCCACGAACTCTATAAACTCTCCAACTCTTCTTCCGTTACCAACTGATATGTCTCATTAAACAAAATAACGAACGTTTGTGCTGGTTGATTATACCACACTAATGCGTTTTCGAACTGTTGCATTTTGGTTTCGAAGCCAACCTCCTCGGCAATGGCAAAGCCGAGGGCCTCCTTGATGCTTTCATCCTCACGCCACAGTTTGCCGAAACCGCGTTTGGGTTGCAGCAAGCCATCGGGCACAATGATGTCAGGATCGATTTCCAAATCGCCATCATCCCACTTGTCCCCCACATCAAACCAAATGTTGTCGTCCCCACGAAGAACATAGATGTTTTGCGCGGTGCCACCTTCCCACATCATTGCGCCGCGCTCAAAGGGCTGCCAAGCCGTATCAACCAGCTGGACTTCTCCAGTCGCGCAGCCAAGGGTGTCCTGAAAGCTGAGTGAGAGTGTTTGAAAAATTTCGTCCACTGGCATAGCACAGGTGATGGCCGCGGGGGTTGCTGTTGGCTCTGGAGTTGTAACTACCGGGGCTTGGGTTGGGGTGACCGTTGGGGTGACGGCCAGAGGGATGGTTTCGATAAAAGAGGCGGGCGCCAAACTTAGCTGCTCAATACCGTAGCCGAGGTCAAAGGCTGCCTCGCGGTCTGGTAATAGCTGACGTTGGCCATCGGTGATCAGATAAAGCGAGTCATCTGCATCACTTTGCAAAATTGGCGTTAAATCTAGCCCACTGCTGTAAAGATCGCGCACTTTGTTGGGAATGTCCATCACCATATCGGGCTGGAAGCCATAGTCAAGCAAGAGCTGCTCCGTTGGGAACAGCCGAATGACGTCATCCTCAAACAGGAGATAGGTGTTGTTGCCATTTTGTAAAAGGGTGCTAACCGGCAATGTTTTAACTTCGCGTAGGGGTAAACTGTCCACAAGCTGGGCATCAACTTGACCCACCTCCATTTCACTGTTAGCTAACGCCTCCTGCCACTGGGCCACACGCCATCGCTCGCCAGCCACCACCCAGTCGAGCGTGTTACTTGGGCTTTGCAATAGTCGGGTTAACTCTATGTCCGTCGGTAAAAATTGAGCCAACTCTTCATCGTCTATGGTCTGGATGTCACTTTCCTGATAACCAAAAGCCAAAAAGGTCTCCCAATCAAAGATATGTTGCAACATCCCATCCTCATGAACCCGAAAAACACCTTCATCGGAGCCTTTGAGTAGGGTGCCCACCGGATAGTTATTGGTTATGAGCGAGTTTGTTTGCGGTGTTTCAGACAGTGGTGTTGCAGTGATGGTTGCTGTTGGTGCGGGCGTGGTGAAAGCGACCACTGTCACTGGCTCAGGTGTTGTCACCACTTCAGGTGTTGTCACCACTTCAGGTGTTGTCACCACTTCAGGTGTTGTCACCGAATTGACCAGGGGAGCTGGACCAAAAAATTCCCACAAGGCAGCGGCCATGGCAATCAAGGTCAGGGCCCCAACCCAAACCCGTCGTCGATAATACCACGGTTTGGGCGGCGAGGTAGGGATTTGAATTTTTGTATAATCGTCAAGATTATTTAGGGCTTGACCAAACGCAGCACCGGTCTGAAAACGATCTGGCGGGTCCTTGGCCATTGCTTTTAGAATGACCGTCTCTAACCCAGGCGAGATGTCTGCGATGGTTGAGGGTGAGGGCGGCGGGGTGTAAACGTGGGCGTGCAACATCTGGGGCGTACCCCCTTGAAAAGGGAGACGACCGGTAACCATTTGATACAAGACGATGCCAAGGCTGTACAAATCAGCCCGCCCATCAACCCCCTCTTCCCCCAGGGCTTGTTCGGGGGACATATAGGCCGGGGTGCCGACCGTGTAGCCTGTGCGGGTTAAAGCAGGATCATCCAAGGCTTGGGCTACACCAAAATCAGTCAGCAAGACTTGCCCATCTTCTTGTAAAAGGATGTTTGAGGGCTTGATGTCGCGATGGACGACGCCTTGGCTGTGGGCATAGTAGAGGGCATCGGCAATTTGCCAAGCAATATCGGCGGCCAAAACCTCGTTGAGTCGACCACTTTGTGCGAGTCGAGCCGTTAATGTTTGCCCCTCAACCAGTTGCATCGCCATATAGGTTCGTCCATCAGCGTGTCCGGTGTCAAGAACAGATACCAACCCCGGATGGCTGAGACGAGCGGCTGTACGGGCCTCGCGCTCAAAACGAACAAGGGTTTCAGCGCGGGTGTCAGGGGGGGGAAATAAAACTTTTAGGGCAACAGACTCATCCTGCGCATTCTGGGCCCGATAGACAACAGACATCCCGCCACTGCCGATAATCGACTCGATCTTATATTTTCCAATTTGTTGGCCTACAAGGTGCTCTGGACTCACAGCTTGTCTGTCAAGGGTTCTTGTGTATCATGATGATTATGATCAGTAATTCTAGCTTCTAATTACTGTCAAGTAGCTCCAGGTATCTGATCGAAGATAGGTAATTGGTAAATAGTAATTAGTAATTGCAAATTTACTTTTTTAATTACCAATAATGAATTACTATTTACTTGAGTGTAGAATTTGAAGTCTACTTCAGTAACTATTAAATTATGACCCTGGAAGTACTCGCATAGTAGTATACCACAGAACAAAGGTTTTTAACCATGACAGAGCGTGTGGCAAAATTAATTATCAATAGTGGCATGGCAGGGAAGGTGGGGCAGGAAATCTTGCTCAATCAAGATGTGATCACGTTGGGGCGAACGCCTACTTGCCAAGTGGTGATTGACAGTGATTTTGCCAGTCGCCGCCACGCTCAAATTGTGCGTCGGGATGATATGTATTGGCTACGAGACTTGGGAAGCAAGAATGGGACACTGCTTGATGAACAAGATGTAACCGAGGAGGTCGCCCTGAGTAATGGGGCCGAGATATCTATCGGTGAGGCCAAGTTTCGTTTTGTGGACCCAGCCGCAACGCGCACCCACCCTGGTGTTTCCACCGGAAGTATGCCTATCTATGTTGATGGTGGAACACGTGAAGTCTGGATCCACAACGAAAGATTGGAGCCATCATTATCACTCAAGCAATTTAATTTGTTGTACTACCTCTATGTCCGGGCCGGTGAAGCCGTGAGTAAGGATGAAATTGTCGGTGCGGTTTGGCCTGAAACGGATACAGGTGTCTATGACTATCAGGTTGATAAAATGGTTAGCCGCGTTCGAGAACGAATCGGCAAGGAATGGATTGAAACGGTTTGGGGATACGGCTATCGGCTACGCCAAGATGTGTAAGATTGAAATAGATGACGCGTAGATCTTAACTTGATAACCGTATGAACATTGATGAGGCGTTGATGCAATTGTAAGCAAGCATTAACGTCTTTTGTTTTTCTTCTTTTCTTTTCTACCCAAGCGGGATTTTTCTTGATCTTCCTCTTCTTTTAATAAATTTTGTACGCCAAAAAATATATTTCCTCCACCTAAACGAAGCAGCCAATCACGTTCTTCAGAATGATCACGAACATTTTGTTTTTTGTTCCGCATTTTTTAACTCCTATTTTTAACAATGCGTTAAATATGGTTGTGTGAGATGTTTTCTGTAAATTTGATGAAACCTTTACAAATATCAGCACTTTGACGGAAGCAGTGGAACACTGCCCTAAATATGGTGATTATTTTTGAGAGGCATACTACATCTTGTGTTGTTACCTAATTTATCACACTAGATATGGTTTGGCAAATAAGCGTGTTTGGAATCGAAAAAAACGGGGCTTGACCTGCTCTTTTCTGACGCAAAAATCGTTGTCTATTGGTCAGAATTTGACGAAAGTATAGTCCAATTTTATTGAGTCCTATCAACTATAGTAAAAGAAAAGGGTGACCATCTAAATCAGTTGCTTATTAGTTGATAGGAGATATGAAGATGAAAAAATTTAACACCTACAAAGGGCATAGTTTGGTAATTTTGGGAATTATTTTGATGCTGCTAACGGCTTGTGCTGGCGGAGATTCAGCATCACGTTCCACAGAAGCGAGTTCAGGAGAAACAAAAATTGTGGTTGTCACAGCCACGCCAACGGTTGAATGGCAGGTCGAAGTGGCAGAACCTGTTTCGATAGAGCCGAAAGAGATGTCCCAGAAAGATGTTGAGGTGGAAGTTTCGGTAGAAACGGATGCTGACCCCGAAATGGTCACTTATGCCTCTGGCACCTTGCTCAAAGGAAGTGGCTCCGGTGTTTTTTATGTTGTTGATGATGTTAATCGTCGGCATATCTACGATTGGGAAACATTTCTGGCCTTTGGATTTGCTGACGACGATATTGTTGAGATTTCTGATGAAGCATTAGCCCTGATACCGATGACGGGCGAGTTGAGTCGCTTAATTCGTACCGAAACTAATCAATTGTATTGGGTGCTGGATGGTCAACGATTGCGAATTGGGACATCGACTGGAGATATGACCATTTATGAACAAAGCTTCGATGTCCCTGTTACAGAGGTGTCAAAGACACTCTTAACTCGTTTGCCGATAGCCAGATTTGAGAATGGTGATGTTCTTCAGACTGAAACAGATGTGTATTACGTTTTGAACGCCAGTCAAATCATTCAAATTAGCGCAGATTTAATTAAGCCACAGGGTGTTGTTGTTGTGCCGAAGGGAGTCATCGATTTATATGAAACAGTAGATGAGATTGACTATGTTTCAACAACATTAGCTGACTTGATAGAGGGTGCAAATCTACGAGAAGGGCCTGATTTTAATGCGAATATCGTCGATGTGATTGAAAATGGCACGACCTTTGCTGTGACTGGTCGAACCGTGCAGGGGAATTGGCTTGAGGTGTCTCATCAAGATAAGGTGGGGTGGATGGCCGCCATTGTCGTTGAGAACAACCCTTTACTGGCAATGGTCCCGGTCGTGGAATATGTTGATATCATTGATTTACCTGCCGCTGAGCCTGCCGCAATGATTACCAACAGTGATGGAACTCAACCAACAACTGAGACCGAGCTATTACAACCAATTTATTGTACGGATGTTCCTATCCGTGGCTTTGGCAAAGTATGGGGCGATAATCTATCAGTCCAACATACACTCGGCTGTCCATACTCTTGGACGGACGGTGAAACTGCGACAGATGCCGCCATTCAAATGTTTCAAAATGGGGTGATGGTTTGGCTGGAAACCGACACCTCTTATGGCGGTGATCCTGTCTATGTCTTCTTCTATGATGGCAACTTCCAACGATTTGGCGATTTAGGAGCGGCTGATCCCGCGAGTGTTGAGCCAATTCCAGAGGGCTTTTTCGAGATTGGTGATTATTTTAGCAAGGTTTACTGGGAAGGAACGGGCGCACGTGTCCAGGAGCGACTCGGTCATGCCATCAGTGAGATGCAACCGAGTGCTGGTGCTTTTCAAGAATTTAATCGAGGGCGCATGTTCTGGGTCGAGGCGTCCGATGAAATTTATGTGATTTATGACTACAGTTATTACGATGAAACAATGGAAGAGTCTGTGTGGGTAAAAACGTGGGAAAGATATGAGGATAAGTTCTAGCTGGGAAATTTCTAAAGAATAAATTTGATAGCTGCTAACACCTGATGAAAAATCACGCCTTGAAATTTGGGGCGTGATTTTTCTCTATCGAACACTAAAATCTGAATAGCGATTCACAGGATCATCGTAGCGATACAAAATACTGCGAATTTGACTGTTGTGCGGCTCTTCTTGACACCAGGCCAACAATTTTTCAACATTATCCTGTGTCCCTTGGGCCTCGATTTCAACCCGGCCATCCGCCAGATTGCGGACAAAACCAACTAACTCCAAAGCTGTCGCTCGGCTTTGGGCATTGAGGCGAAAATTTGCGGTTTGTAAGCGCCCTTCAAGCAGGATACGTAGTCGAACTTGATTCATAGCAAAACTCCTGATTTACCAAAAATAGTACTGCCAGATTTCTTCTCCCCATATCAACATAATCCATCCGGTAATTGTTAAAAATGGTCCATATGGAATATACGTTTTCATCGTGACTTGACGAGTAATTAACAGTAAAGTTACGATGAAACCGGCCAAGAATACACCAAAGAAAAGATTAAGCAAGATATAGGGAAATCCTAGGATAAACCCCTGAAATGTAAACAGGGTCACATCCCCTTCACCAAGTCCGCCACGGGCTAAAAGAAACGCCAGATACATAATGATAAAGCCAGCTAGACCGCCTACCAGAGCCGAGGGCCAAGGTAAATTGGGGGTAAAGAAAGCCGCTACAATGCTCAACAAGATCGAGGGCAAAATAACCACGTTAAAAATAAGTCGATGCTCTAAATCTGTCACTGTGATGAGCAGGAGAATGGCTGTGTAAAGTGAAATAAGCGCAAGATGAAATGTAAATCCGTAACGATTTAGTAAGAATATAAAAAATGCAGGGGTGGTTAACTCAACAACAATGAGGCGGATAAAAACCCGTCGAGAGTAGATTTGTAAGGGGGATGTCCCTTTTGTTAATAAGGTAAGCAACACACTCCAATCGAGATAGCTTGGTGCTTCAGCCTGGCTATGCAGCGGCCATCGATGAAGTGTTTGACGCGTCGGCAAGATGTTTGCCAGATGGTTAATATACATTCCTACGAGCCAACCGACAAATGCGTAAAAGATTGTGATTAATATCAATCAAATAACCCTCAAGATTTGGAATTAATAGTCCGATAGCGGAGAAAACTAAATATAATAAGTCCTAAAAAAGTGATTCCACTGATCCATAGACCCGTAAAAAAACTTTGGGGACGGTATTGAAATGTGATTGTTTGGGCACCGGGCTTGATTTGAACGGCTCGGAACATCAAGTTGGCTTGATGGATTTCGACAGGCTGTGCCTCGATGAAGGCTTGCCAGCCGGGATAAAAGGTATCGGTCAGGATGACGTACCCTTCAGAAGGAGCCTCAACCGCTAAGGTTACTCGATTTGGAGTGTCTTCAATGATATTAGCTGGTAAAATTGAGCGTGTCTCTCCTTTAGCCTCCAATTCGGCTACCTCATCCATGATAACCACTTTCTGAGTGTAATCAAAATCTGAATTTATCAAGATGGATAATGCTTCGGCCTCAGTTTCAGCAAAAATGGCAGAAGTGACAAAGTAAGCTCTAGGTAAAGGTTGCGGCAGTTGTTGAACAGCTAACTGATCATTTTGAAAAATTGCTGCCCCATTCAGTCTCTCTTTTGTATCAATCACATACCCGACGTTCATTAGGGATAACAGCTGTTCTTGTTGAGTGGGTGCTGCATTTTCAACTTGATCGATCATTTGCTGCCAGTGCCCGACGACCAAAGGGTCATCATTATTGGCTGACAGAATGTTTTCTGACAGGCCGAGATTGGGCACCAATGTGCTTTGTAATTTTTGCCAGTGTTGTGTTGTTTCGGGGCCAAATTGATCAAAGCGAAAATATTGATCAAATTTGGTCTGATAATCAAACTCGGGATTAACAAAGATGCGATGGGTATTGATATCGGTCTGCTCGATGTAAGCGTTTGTCGACTCATTTCTGGCAAAGGCCGAGGTGGGTAGCGTGCGAATTAGGGGTGCTGCTGCGCTGAATAAATCAATCACAATAAATAGAACGACGACAACTGGCCAGGTTGCTTGCCAGCGAGCTCGTTGAGATTGGCTTGGCAGTTTTGTTTCGTGAATCCAGGTGTGAGCGAGCAGGATCAAGGTGCTCACGGTTAACAATATCCCGCCCTTAATCAATGCTTGAATGAAGGTGGCGTTGACACCGGATAGAATGATATTTCCGGCGATACCCGCAATGGTCAACCCTAAACAAACGACGAGTAGCCTACTCCAAATTGTTAGGTTGATGGGGCGTGAGCGAATGTAATCAGCCCCAAAGCCAGCTAATATGGCGATGCCTATCGTATACCAAATCAATAGTCGGCTTGGGGCCTGAAAGTAGCCAAAGCCGGGCACATATTCAAATACCCATAAATAAACGGGTGTATTCCAGCCCAGGGCAAAGATAAGACTAATAGGGAGGAGCACGATGAAAAAGAGGGCTATGTGGTGTTGAACAGATGATGCCCCCCTTAGCCCCCCAGCGGGGGGAAATTCAAATGCCGTGGAATGGTTTTGCTTTCCCTTTTGGGAGATTGAGGGGGCTGAAAAATAACTACGAATAGTATGGATAATTGTAATGACAGCGAACATTAAGGGGAGGATACCGAGATAAGCGTGATCCTCCCAATAGTTGGCATAGCCCCAATAGTCGCCTTGCGCCGGGTGTCCGAAAAAATCGGGGAAGAGTAACGTGATAAAACGCCAGGGCCAGAATGAATAGGTTAAGGCAAAGTAGCTCTCTGCCCCGCTGCCACGAGGGGATAAGGTCGTGAACTCGGCTGTTGGTATTAGTTGGGCTGCGGCGAGCAAAATCGTGAGAAAAATTGCCCCGCTAAAACGAAGACCCACCTGCCACCATAGTTTGATAATCGGGATCTGTTGTTCTTGAGCCGTTTGCCAGCCTCGAAACAAAATGTAACCGCTGATAAGGCATAAACTGTAAAACCAGAGTTGGGCATGACCCGCTAAAATCTGAACAGCTAGAATGAAGCTGAGCCAAATGACATCTTGAATTTTTCGGTGGGTGACAAGTCGCTCGGCGAGGAGCAGGAGTAAGGGCAACCAGGCGTAGGCATTGACCATCGTGATAAATTGCAACCGGCCCATGAGATAGCCGCTAAACATGTAGGTCAAGGCTGCTACCGTGGCTCCAAACCTGGAGACCCCGATGTATCTTGGGTAGGCATACATCAGCAGACCCGCCAGCGCAATATGCAAAATCACCGACAAAGTGAAGGCGTGGGGGACAGGTAGGATGAGATAAATTAGATTGGGTGGATAAAAGACAGCACTTTGTAGATTAGCCAGTAGGGGGGTGCCATTGCCAAGATATGGATTCCATAAAGGCCATTCCCCAGACAGGGTGATCGTTTTGACAAGCTGATGCCAAGGCCAAAATTGAAACAAGGGCGTGCCCCAATAAAGAACCTCACCGAAGAAAATCCACCGCCAAAAGAGGATGACGGGCGCAACAGCAATTAATAAGATAGACGATAGAAAGTGGGGGCGATTCAGATTAGACATGATTGACAAAGTGATTGGGGCTGCCTAGAATAGGCGCGTTATGTTACAATATGAACGAATTAATGCGGTGGTGAGTCTGACTTTAATTGGGCTTGCCCTTTATTTTGTATTAGAGTTTCCGGTGCGGGTCACAACCTTTTCAATATTGGGTTCCCCACTCAGTATCGTTTCACCGCAACGGTGGCTGATGGCACTTTTGTTGGTGGGCCTGGTGATGGCGGGAACAGATATGGTGATGCGTTTTCATCCCGATCTTTTTGAGCCGCGCTTAACGTATTTAGCCACATTTTGGATGTTACCGGGGTTAATTATTATTTTAGCGACCCAGACCCTGACGCTTGCTTCAACCCCGATTATGTGGGGGGCGGCTTTGATCGGTCTGGGCATTATTTTGTGGCTTACGATCTTAGCCGATTTTCAACAAGTGGCGACGCCAGACAAGTCCCCCTATTGGACCTACATTTGGCAGCGTTTGATCGGATTTGGGGTTAGCCTCGCCTTGTTCTTTTTAATCTACCAAACCCGTAGTCGCAGTTTAATCAGTGCCCCGCTTATCTTTCTGGTGGCGACATCAGCCGCCCTTCCGTTGTTACGACAAAAGCCTGATCTGATTTATAAAACGTGGTTATACAGTATTGTCACCGGCATAACACTGGCTCAACTCACCTGGGCCTTGAATTATTGGCGGACTACCACGCTAAAACCCGCGCTTCTCTTATTTCTCACGTTCTACATATTTATTAGCCTAGCCCAACAGCAACAATTGGGCAAAC
This sequence comes from Phycisphaerae bacterium, assembly GCA_028285035.1. The sequence continues at coordinate 132,315 of JANQQF010000106.1, read as the reverse complement.
TCTCTCGGCGTGTTTTATGGGAGTTTGGGGTGATAACTTTGGTTGGTATTGTGGGGCTCATTCTTCTATAAGATTACCACGTTAGGGCTAAATTAGTCAGACTTTTGTCATATTTGGGTCAGAGTCTTATCCCCTAAATCTGCTACCCTACTTCCACAAACTCTAAAAACTCTATAAACCCTATAAACGCTACAAACTCGATCCCGTTGACAAGGGAATTTCTTCACGCTACACTAAAACAGAATTTCGATTGGAAATTAATTAGGGAAATACCCAATGATAAAAGCTGAAAATTTGGTAAAAGAATTTGGTGAATTCACCGCAGTGCGTGATATTTCACTAAATGTAGCCGAGGGTGAAGTCCTGGCCTTGTTAGGGCCAAATGGGGCAGGTAAAACGACGACCGTTCGAATGTTGGGATCGATTTTGAGGCCAACTCGTGGAACTGCCTCCATCGCCGGCTATGACACGGTTAAGGATGCGCGAATCGTCCGCAGTTTGATCGGCGTGTTGACCGAATTCCCAGGGCTGTACGCTCGCATGACCGGGTTGACGTACCTGGAATTTTTTGGCGATTTGCAGGGTGTCCCGCTGGATATCACCCGTGAGCGAAGCGAACAACTCCTGCGGCGTTTTGAATTGTGGGATGCTGTTGATAAACAGATTGGCACGTATTCTAAGGGGATGAAACAAAAGCTTACATTGGTCCGAGCCATGCTCCACGATCCCTATGTTCTTTTTTTGGATGAACCCACCTCAGCGATGGACCCTCATAGTGCTAAATTGGTTCGTGATGCCATTCTTGATTTACGAAAAGAACGGCGCACGGTCATTATCTGTACCCACAATCTAACTGAAGCTGAACTGCTCGCTGATCGGATTGCTATCGTCCGGCGCGGCGAGATTATTTCCCAAGGGACGCCTGCCGAACTCAAAACACGGCTCCTGGGTGACCCTCTGATGGAATTACGTTTGGTAAACTCTCCCAACGGTTTGGCTGAAGATTTGTCTGATCGGGTCAATGTTGTGGGACAGGGGGAAAATTGGATCCGATATACGGTGGCTGATCCAGACACCTTTAACCCAATGCTGCTGACCCAATTGGCGCAACAGAACATTTCGGTGATCACGCTCAGTGAAGTTCCACGCAGCTTGGAAGAAATTTATCTGCGAATTGTCGAAAGTGACCGCCCTTTGTAATCATCAAAATATCGTCTCACTGAGGAAACAACTATGTCTATTCAACCTCTCGCTCGAAAACAACGAAATAGTCTACAAATGGCCTGGGTGATCGCCAGCCGGGAGTTACGAGACAGTCTGCGGGATTGGCGCATTTTGACCCCGGTTATCATTTTGACCTTGATCTTTCCGTTTTTGATGGATTTTACCTCTCGGGTGGCCACAAACTGGGTTTCACAATTTACCGATCCTCTCTTAGTGGAACGGATTAACCCTTTTTTGTTAATGATTGTCGGCTTTTTTCCTATCTCATTTTCGCTGATCATCGCCCTGGAGTCCTTTGTCGGGGAAAAAGAACGGAATAGCATTGAGCCAATCTTATCAATGCCCTTGAGCGACTTTGAGCTGTATTTGGGCAAGATGATGTCCTCGTTGCTTTTGCCGTTACTGGCCAGCTACCTTGGTATCACCGTTTTCTTGGTATTTCGTTTTTTTATCCCACCGATTTGGGTGCCTCCGGCTGATTTGATTATTCTCATATTTTTGCTTACAACCGCAGAGGCCTTAGTGATGGTATCGGGGGCCGTGGTCATCTCCAGTCAAACCACCAGCGTTCGGGCGGCTAATCTTTTAGCTAGCTTTATCATCATTCCGGTGGCCATTTTGGTGCAGGCGGAAAGTGTTTTGATGTTTTACGCGGAATACAGTTCCTTATGGTGGGTCGTCATCGCCTTGCTGGTGGTCAATTTGATTTTAGTGCGAATGGGAATTCGGCTATTTAATCGGGAAGAAATTTTATCCCGCGAGATGGATGAGTTGAATATGCGGACGATTTGGCGTGATTTTAGAGGGTATTTTTTACGCCCGCCCGAGTTTGCCACGCATCGGCGAGACCTGGAGACGGCCAAATTCAATCTCCTCCGATTTTATCGGCACGATATTCCTTTATTACTCAAGCAGCAGGTGATGCCCTTTGGTGTGATTATGATCATTGTGGTTGTCGCTGCTATCCTGGGTGTATCTTTTGCCGAGCGTTTCCCAGTCCCGGAGGAAGTCTTTCCCCTCGAAGAGATTACGGCTGAGACCTTTGAGAATGTACAGCAAACGCAATTGCTGCCCGAAATTAGCACCTCATTTATTTTTCGAAATAACTTACGAGTGGTGATCTTGGGTGGGATGGTCACCGTGATTTCATTTGGCGCACTGACCTTACTTCTAACGCTGATTAACGCTGGTTTAGTCAGCTTCTTGATCGCCCAGGTCGTTATGCTAGGCTACAATCCCTGGCTCTTCCTTTCAACGTTCATCCTCCCGCACGGCATTTTAGAGATCCCAGCCGTGTTGATTGGAATGACCTTTGCCCTGCGTATCGGGGCCGCCTTGGTGTCACCCCCTGATGATTTGGATGTTGGGCAAGGGTTTTTGCTCACCGTGGCTAACTTTGTAAAAGTGTTGATTTTTCTAGTGATTCCGCTCCTCTTTGTTGCCGCCTATATTGAAGCCAATATCACCCCTCAAATTGTTTTGGCGGTCTATGCGGGGTCTTAAAATGATTTAAGCCTCATGCATAATTCACAATTAATTTGATTTGCGTTATTTTTAGCCGATGGTATAATCCCCCTTCACTCAAGGGCGATTAGCTCAGCTGGCTAGAGCGCCACGTTGACATCGTGGAGGTCACAAGTTCAAGTCTTGTATCGCCCACTAAAGATTGGCACTTAAATAACATCTACTCCTAGTTATTTGCTGAACCTGGATATGTTGAAGTTATTTAGCCGTAAATTCTAAAGTCTAGGAATAATCCTAGGCTTTTTTATTTATCAATAAATCAAAGGAGATTTGAAGAATGACCCAAAATTTGCGAGTACAAGCAGCAGATGAGATTTTATCCCAAGTTGATCCTGAACTGTGGGATGTTATCAAAAACGAACGACGACGGCAACGTGATCAAATTGAGATGATTGCCTCTGAGAATTATGTTAGTGCTGCCGTGCTAGCGGCGCAAGGTTCAGTCTTAACCAATAAATACGCTGAAGGAACCCCTGGCCACCGATACTATGGTGGCTGTGAGTTTGTTGATGTGGCTGAAGATTTAGCCCGTGATCGGGCGAAGAAGCTCTTTGGGGCCGACCATGTCAACGTCCAGCCTCACTCTGGGGCGCAGGCCAATGCGGCAATGTACATGGCCCTAATCAAGCCAGGAGATACGGTCCTTGCTTTCAAATTGGACCATGGGGGACATCTTACCCACGGGATGAAAATCAACTACTCTGGTCACTACTATAACTTTGTCCAGTATGGGGTTGATCCGGAAACAGAGCAGTTGGATTACAATGTCATTGCCGAGTTAGCTCAAGAGCACAAACCCAAATTGATCATGGCTGGGGCCAGTGCTTATCCTCGTTTTATCCATTTTGATAAGCTGCGCGAAATCGCTGATAGTGTTGGCGCTTATTTGGTAATGGATATGGCTCACATTGCGGGCTTGGTGGCGGTCGGTTTGCACCCCGACCCTGTCCCATATTGTGATGCGGTGACGACCACCACCCACAAAACCCTACGCGGCAGTCGAGGCGGGATGATTTTGTGTAAAGAGGAACACGCCAAGGCCATTGATCGGGCGGTTTTCCCTGGAATGCAAGGCGGTCCCTTGATGCATGTGATTGCTGGGAAAGCCGTCGCTTTCCAGGAAGCCCTACAACCTGGCTTCAAAGCCTATCAACAATCCATTTTGGACAATGCCCAAACACTGGCCAACGTCTTAACCGAGGGTGGTTTACGTTTGGTCTCTGGTGGTACTGATAATCATTTGATGTTGGTGGATTTGCGTAACGCGGGTATCTCCGGGCAACTGGCCGAAGATGCGCTTGATGAAGCGGGGGTAACCATCAATAAAAACCTGATCCCCTTTGATCCCCAACCGCCGAAAGTCACCAGTGGGATTCGTCTTGGCACCCCGGCGATCACCACTCGTGGTTTCCAGGAAACGGAGATGAAAACCGTGGGTGAAGCGATTTTGAATGTAATCTTTAATGCTGAAGATAAAGCAATGCTGCAAGAGGTCCGTCAAGTCACGGCGGAACTTTGCTCTCGTTTCCCTGTACCTGGCTTGGAGTAATGTTAGGTAACCTGAATTCGAGGTTTTAACGTATGTCATTTCGAGAAAATGACGACGCTGGGGCATCGTACAAAAAGAAAGAAACGTCGAACCTTGTCACTCCCGCCTGCTTTTGGCGGGAGTCCACTGTTCGCTGCCCTCGCTCAGTGGATACCCGCCAACTTCATTTGGGTATGACACAAACCAACTAGTTTCTAGGAGCGAAGTGAAACGAAGTGGACCGGAGTTCGCATCGTGATGGGCGAAATCCCTGACATAGTCGATTACAAACGGACTCTGTAGGGATTTCTCTTGCACTGCTTCTTGAAATGACATACTCTTTTGAAACTTACTCAATCCCCGTTAATTCCACCAAAGCCTTTTGGACCGCCTCAGGCTCCTTGAAATGGATGGCTTGCATTCCGACGGCTCTGGCTCCCTCCACATTCTCGATGAAATCATCGATAAAAACAGCCTCTTCAGGCGCTACCCCGACTCGCTCAAGGGCAATGTGATAAATTTTGGGATTGGGTTTCATCACACCCACTTCTGAGGAAATGATAACCTCTTCAAAGAGATGGATGAAAGGGAATGTCTCCGACCAGAGCGTGCGAGCGGCATCTCCGAAATTACTCAAAATACCCAGCCGATATTTTTGTGATTGCCGCAAGCGATCAATGTAGGCTACGAGTGGTTCATTCATTGCATCTCCAGCAAAAAAGTCGCGATGCATTTCAGATAGCGATGTCTCATCTAAGCCAAAATGCTCACCCAGCCAGCGCCAATGCTCTGGCTCCGTTTTCTGCCCAAGCTGGGTCGCTCGCCCAGACTCACCCCCAAAGATAAAACCCTCAAACTCCCAAGCATCCATCCCTAATTTTTCAGCCCACTTCTCTCGCCCGGCTCGACTATGGGTGCGAATTAGAACACCCCCAACATCAAAAATGACAGCTTTAAGCATACTTTGCTCCTTGGAATTATAGCTGTTAGGTAATGAGTTCACGGCAGGACTAACGCAAAACGTTGATTGAGCCTGTCGAAAGTAACGTTTTGTGGGGCGAAATATCTGGTTTCGACAGGCTCAACCGACATTTTACCTGTATTCTGGGTAAGTCCTGCACTGCTGTATACGAGATTGTTGGATTTATGCAAATGGTAATTAGTAATTGGTGATGTTACTTGATTACTAATTACCATTTACCAATTACCCGTGATAAATAGTGATTGCCCCGTCTAAGCAGCTACATTTATTGGTTACTTCTATCGACTTCCTGACCAAAGCTCAAAGTGTAGCCGTTACAATCTTTGATGGCAAACTCTTTCAGGCCATAGGGCATTGTTTCTAGAGGCCAAGCTACCTCAACTTGATCCTTGAGGCGGTGCCACAAATCATCCACATCATTTGTGTAACAATACAGTAGCCCAGTGAGTTTTGACGGCTCGGCTGGCTCATGATCATTCCAAGCCGAAAGCATAATATTGGCCTGTCCCGCCTGAACATTGGCCCAGACAACCTTTTCCTCCTCCGCCCAGGTCTCAATACACTCAAACCCTAACGTTTCTGTGTAAAAATCTATAGTTTGTTGGACATTAGGCACAGTTAGCATTGTTGTAATTCCATTGAGTTTCATAATATTTATCCCCCATATGAATTTTTAACTATAATAGAACAAATGTTCCCTTTGGTCAACTAAACAAGGCTTGGTTACCACACGATACAAAGTAAAAGTAAGGGTTTTATCCAAATAGACCAAAAATTAACAAGATTATGGTAACTTGTATGTAGATAAATGGGATTTTTAGCTGGTTTGGGCTGAATTATGACTATTTTAATCGGCGGGCTTTAACATTTTTGATCTGCATACTTAAAGAAATTTTAAGATTGTGGTATATTCAAACCGAATTCAAACTTAACCATGTTATAATTTCATTGTGATTAGGACTTTTGTACTGATAATTTGATCAGAAATAGATACAATGAGGAGAACAATATGCATACACTTCAAGAAGCTATCGAACGTGTCACGATTGAAGGTAAAATAGAAGAGCGTTACAAAGCCCGAGCGTATTGCACAGCCAATGGCTATCGCATCGTTCAAGACACCCCGCGAATTATTACTACCTCACAAATTGACCGCAGTAGTTTTCGGATTATTGCTGAAAAACTAAAAAGAGCCTAACCCCCGCCCATTCAGACCAATTGCATAAGAAAATTGCATAAGAAAACCCCCGCTACGTGGCGGGGGTTTTGATTTTTTGTATTAGAATTGAGGACGTTTTTTCTTTTAATACGGAAACTCAGCCGCTAAGGCTTCCTGAGCCTCTTTCAAGGGAGAGGTGACAGAGATGAAATGGCTGTCATTATTCCAGGCGATGCCATAGGCCTGATCAGCAAAATCGGGCGCGTTCCATCGGATGTAATTATCCTCGATGTGAAGCCGCTCTTCCCACTCAACAACCGTGGCCCGATTTTCAATCAGGATTTTGTAATTTTCCAAATAACGCCGAGCGTTGATGTAAGACTCGGCCTGGATCATTACCACAATCACGGGCACTCCAGCCTCGTTGATGTACGTCCCTTTGACAATATCGGCCCCCACATAGGGATCATCATAGGCCTTTTCATCTTTGAGATCAACCAATTCAAAATCACCGACCGCTCTGGGCATCACACTTCTCAAAAACACATCGGTCGGCACATTGGGTCGATCATCGATGCCGTAGGGGGCGGGATCATCTAGATTTTCGGGAATGATCAGATCAGCCGGCGTACAGAACCAAAAGCCCAAGGCCACAAACAGGATCATCATAATAAAAAAGCGGATACCTTGGCGCCGTTGATCCTGCGGTGTTTCATACTCGGCAATCTCATCAACAAAATCAGCCGCATACCCCTGCGGCGCAATCAACGACTCCAACTCAGGATCGGGTTGTCCTTCCGCCGCCTGAATCTCCGACTCTTTTCGTTGTGGTTGTTCTTCTTCCGACATGGAATACCTTTGGGGATGAATTAACGTCTTTAAATTTAGCGCTCTTTATTGTGCGTGATACCTGATGCGTGTTGCGGATACAGAGCCTCATTACGCAACACGCATCACGTATTATCGAGACAATGTGAAAAATTATACTTGCCGTATTTAGCTCTGACAAGTTATTAATTGTATTTGGTTTTATGATGAGATTATGAGCGGGAATCGATTTGTTTATAAAGCGATTAGAAGGATGGAAGATTGGAGGCTTGCAGGTCAGCCTTCCAAAAAATCACCCAATCGTACACAACGCCTGCCGAATTTCGCCCAAATGGTAGGCCGTGTGCACTACGATACCCAACGCACCACCGATTGCACGATCACCCTCCCAGTTTTCTAGACCCTCCAAACTGGCCCGCACCCGCTCATACGTCGTCTTGAGTTGATTTTGAATTTCAGTCCATTCCGCTTCGGTCACCGGCCCAGCCTCTTTCCAGATCTTTTCCCAATCAACGGGGCCGATTTCTTGGCTGAGCGTATACTTTTCCAACACATCAAGATAGTAACTCACATGCTGCACTTGCGCTGCAATGGTTGAGCATCGCCCTGAAACCGGCTGTGACGCCATCTCTGCCGTTACGCCCTCTAGCGTCTCGAACAATGACGCGCCTTCGTCGAGATAGATGGTGTGATAATTCGATGTAAATGTTTCATCTAGCATAGCGAATAAGGCTGTTTTGAATTGGTTCAGTTTTTGGTCTGACATAGGGTTGCTCCTTTGTGATCATGTTATTAAAAAAAGGGAGCCCTCGACAGACCCCCTCTTGAAACTACATTTACTTTATACTCAATCTTTGCCCCCTAATCTCCCAATCCCTAACACTCACTATACCCGCACTCGAGGCACTTCTTGCAGCCTTCGATGTGGAGCAAGGTGGCGGAGCCACAACCGGGGCAGAGATCGCCTTTCAGGTTGAGGGTGGGTTGAGACGTTTCGTCCTCATCCGGCAAGCCGGGTAACTCACCGGTGGGGTTGATGCCGGTGTGCTCGGCCAGAACTTGGGCGACAGCATCGGGCAGACTCATCACCCGATTTTTGCCAAAGCCTTGGGCACGACCGGAGCCGATGCCGCGCAATTGGGCGACGATGTCTTGTACCCGCTCCTCTGGACTGAGGGGGCTGGGCATTCGTAAGATCATGCTAATCAAGCGGCCTAGCCCTTCGGCGTCGGCAGCGACATCACTGCCCACCTTACCGACGTTGATGAAGACCTCAAATGGCTGTTGATCCCCACCCCCGTTGGCGTTGACGGTGATGTAGGCGGTGCCGATGGGCGTCGATTTGCGGTAGGTGTTGCCGTGTAGGGTAGCTGGACGAGCACGCCATTTGATTTCGGGTTGAGGGGCTGGGGCTGGCTTCTCTTGCTCTTTTTCTTCTTTCAAATTGAGAACCTGAACATCCCGTGAGCCATCCCGATAGATGGTGCCACCTTTACAACCCAACTCATACATCAATTCATACAATTCGCGGGTCTGTTCAACGGTGTAATCGTTGGGCGTGTTACAGGTCTTGCTGATGCTGGAGTCGATCCAGCGCTGGATGGCGGCCTGAGCGCGAACGTGCTCTTCAGGCTTCAGATCCATTGAGGTAACAAAGTAATCAGGCAAGGGCTGGTCTGGATTTTCGGTCAGCCATTCATCGTATACAGTGACCCGCTCTTCGTGGGTGCCCATGCGCCCTTTGCGGTGGAAACTCCAGAAGTAGAAGGGCTCGATACCAGTTGAGGTGTTGGCCATCGTGCCGGTGGTGCCAGTGGGGGCTTGGGTTAGCAAGGTGACGTTGCGGATGCCTTTCTCAGCAATGGCGGCTCGAACATCCTCAGGCATTCCTTCCATAAAGCCACTTTGCAGGAATTTTTCTTGGTCAAAGTGGGTAAACGCACCTTTTTCGGCGGCGTTGTCGGCTGAGGCCAAGTAGGCTTCACTGGCGATAAAACGGTACAATTTATCGAGGAATTCGACGCTCTCTGCGCTCCCGTAGCGAATTTTAAGCCGAATGAGCATCTCGGCCAAACCCATCGTGCCTAAACCAACCCGACGTTCATTCAACTGCTGGTTGGCGTTTTCTTCAAAGAAATAGGGGGTGCCATCGATGACGTTATCGAGGAAGCGAACCGCGTAACGAACGGATTGACTCAAATCATCCCAATCAACCTCACCATCGGTGACAAATTTAGAGAGATTGAGCGCACCTAAGTTACACACCCCCCAGGCGGGCAATCCTTGCTCACCACAAGGATTGGTGCATAAAATTGGGGCATAGTACCAGGAGTTGCTCATCTTGTTGTAGCGCTCAACAAAGAAGATACCCGGCTCAGCGCTGGCCCAGGCACTTTCGATAATGCTGTTCCAGATATCGCGGGCACGCATCGTTTTGTGGACGACAACGGGCTTATTCAGGGCTTGCCAAGCCTCTAGATTGCCATCCCAAATTTCATCATAGTCAGGATCGCTGGTGTCAGGGAAAACAAGATCCCAGTCGGCATCTTGTTTGACCGCTTCCATAAAATCATCGGTGATCCCAACGCTGATGTTGGCGTTTGTGATTTTGCCCATCGTGCGTTTACTGTTGATGAACTCCATGACGTCGGGGTGTGACACATTCATAATCAGCATCAACGCGCCACGGCGGCTGCCGCCCTGCTCGATCAATCCGGTCACAAAGCTGTACAATTCACCCCAGGAAACCGCCCCACTCGAGCGACCGTTGACGCCTTTGACATAGGCGTGATGTGGACGTAGGCTGGAAATGTTGATCCCAACGCCACCCCCCCGAGACATAATTTCAGTCATCTGGGTCAAGGTGGACATAATTCCTTCGCGGCTGTCTTTGGGGCTGGGGATTACATAGCAATTGTAGAAGGTCAGGTTTTGGTCGGTGCCCGCAGCGGTCAGAATTCGGCCACCCGGAATAAACTTCCACTCATCGAGTAACCAGCGGAACTTTTCTTGCCACTCTTGCTGTTTTTCCGGTGCTTCCACTTCAGCCAGACCCCGGGCCACGCGATCCAGCATCTGTGAGGGATGGGTTTCCAAGGGCTTATCGATGTTTTCCAAGGCTCGCTCGACAATTTCACCGTCCCGCAACTCGATGGTTAAATTTCGACCCTCGACCTTTTTTACCGTACCAATCTCACGCTGGCCCGTTTCTAAGTTGACAGCCACGATGACCACATCCCCGACCGCGACCGACTCCTTCTTGCCGTCCTTCAAGGCATATCGATCAAGAAAAATCTTCTCGCCCAGCGGATGTAGGGCATTTCGATCTTTTTCGAGATGTGTCCCGTTTGTTTGATGGCCGTTTTTGCTGTTGGGAAGCGTATCGGCCAGAACCTCTGTGTTTAATGCCATAATAAAATCTCTCCTCAATGGTTGACTGGTTTAGGAGATTGGAGATGGGGAGATTGGAGACTCTGTAACACAGCAACACAATCTCTAACCTGTAATCTCTAATTTCCTTAAAGTTTTGATATATAAATAAAACAAAACCTAATACCTAAGATTTTGCTATTTGCTATTCCTCATCGCCGATCGGTAAAGGCATTTGATTCTTAAGCTCTTCCTCTCGGCGGCGGCGGGCCTGAAGCTGTTGAATTTCTTCGGCAATGCTGTCCACATCGCGGAATCGGCGATAAACCGAGGCAAAACGCACATAGGCCACATCATCAATGTCTTGCAGGCTGTCCATCACCATCTCGCCAACTTTCAAGCTGTTGATTTCGCTTTTGCCCAAGGCATATAGCTTGGCTTCAATATCTTTAGCTGCGCCATCAATAGATGCACTTGAAACGGGACGTTTTGAACAGGCAATACGCATACTTTTGACCAACTTCTCCCGATCAAATTCTTCACGACGACCATCCCGTTTAACAACAAGCAGGTTCATACTCGCAATTCGTTCATACGTGGTGAACCGTTGATCACAATCCTCGCATTGACGGCGACGGCGGATGCCATCGGCCACCTCGCGGGTGTCAATAACTTTTATCTGTTTACTAAGGGCACCACAGAATGGGCATTTCATACGTTTGAACCTCTCTCACTTTTACATAAAAAAGGTGACGCGGCCTAAAATCACCCGATGTCACCGAATTAGGTGGAATTTTCCCACCCCAAATCTAAAGTTTTAATAAGATAAATTTCATCAACCAGCTTGGCTGTTTTGTGCCTTGTGATGCTCCCAAATTTTGGGAAAAAGTCTCAGGTGAATCATAAACAAATCGGCTGAAAGCCGCTAGTTTAGTACATTTGTTCGCGTGTGAGACCGACAAAATATTGTTAAAATTCATGGCTTAGTTTTTTATTTATGTGAAGTGTTTTAGCACTAGATGTTGTGGTGTACCCCACCTCTACACGACATCTCGTGGCAAAAGCAAGACAAGTATACACTGTTTTATGTCAGTTGACAAGAGGAACTTTTGGTTGTTAACCTTAAAAAATTAATATTTTGGTTGTTTTAGTGTCGTGGGAATTTTTCGATTTAAGCCGAGGTCAGGAGGGGTGCGGATTTTGAAGAATTTCTTGGATTTTGTCCAAATTTTTGAGGGATATTGCGGCTAAATAAAGGTTGGGTTGAATGATGTAAAAAAGGGGTTTTGTAACCAAGGTTGCTAATCTCATATTTTAGATTGACAACGAAGTTAGCAATCTCTGCTACGTGTTATTACACTTCAATCCTCATTAAATCGTGCCCAAGCAATACTTCACCCTGATAATCTTCTTGAACATCATCAAGAATTTCTGAAAAATTATCGGGTGTGATGGCTGGACTGAGATGGGTGAGGACCATTCGTTTGACACCAGCTTCAGTGGCAATATGCCCCACTTCCCCAGAGGAAGGTATGATCGAGTCCGTGAAATAGACCATCGCCGGATTAGTGACCAAACGTTTGGGCAAATGACAACATTGCACCAGTAAGTCAGCATTTCTGGCCAGTTTGACAATACCCTCGCAGGGCACAGTATCCCCACTAATTGTGATGATTTTACCTTTGGCCTCAATCCGATACCCCAGACAATACCATTCAAAATCAGGGGCGTGTTTGAAGTCACCATGTCTGACGTAATCGGCAAACACCTGCCAATTTTCTGTTTCGGCCACTAAGCCTGGTCCGACATCTTGCGTATCAACCCGAGAAATGGCTTCAGGCTGTTCATCCCAACTTCCCCCATTGCGCTGCATGTCTTTGTCTTCTTCAATCCGAAAACGAATATCCTGAGCATACACTTGCTCAAGTAAAGCCCGAACAATTTTGTTTGTTCCGGTTGGTCCATAGATATTTAAGGGACGTTGACGGCCAGCCATCGCTGTGGAAATGATGACATCAAACAGGTCATTGATATGATCAAAATGGTGATGGGTAATGAATACAGGATTGACATGCTCAAGATCAACCTCAGCTTGATATAGCTGATGAACAGTGCCTCGACCTGCATCAAATAACAATTTATCGTCACCTATCTCAACGAGAACCGAACTCTGAAAACGTTGCGGACTGGTTGGGGTTCCAGTGCCTAATAAGGTTACCTGCATCTTTACCTCAGGAGCGACTCCAAAATCCAAATCGCTGCTTTTTTATCTAAAGGAGAGTTATTGTTCCCACATTTGGGGCTATAGATGCAACTGGGGCAACCATCTTCGCAAGGACATTCTTTGATGGTGGCCAGCGTGGCTTCCCATAAATCGAGGAGGAGATTGAAGCCTTGCTCAGTGATACCAACACCACCGGGATAGCCATCGTAGATGAAAATTTGAGGCTGTTCGGTGTCGGGATGCATTGGGGTGGACAGACCGCCAATGTCCCAACGATCGCACATCGCAAATAGCGGCAGCATCCCAATCGCGGCGTGTTCAACGGCGTGAATGCCGCCCATAAAATCCCAGCCCCGCCGATTGAGATGTGTGGCCCACTCAATGGGCACATCCCACCACAGGGCCTTGGTTTCAAACAGGTTGACGGGCATATCCAATGGGATTTCGCCCAAATTGGCTTCGCTAAATTGACGTACCCGTCGGTAGCCTACCACCTGCTGGCTGACCCGAACACTGCCCCAATAGGCCGTTGTGGTCGGCAATTGGCGATGCATATGGGACTTGACGATGTTGATGTTGCTCTGCTCACTGGCTTGGGTGTAGTAATCGACCTGGGCTGGTTGAAGCGTGGCTTGGGCCTTCTGCAAATCCAATTCCGTGACGATGTAGTTGTCCCCCTGATGCAGATAAATTGCGCCGGGGTGCACTCGGCTCAAGGCCGAGCCTTCATCCATCTCCTCAATCTGTTTACCCTTTTGACTACCATCGATGAGCACTACGGGGCGGCTGCCGACGCTGCGGATGCTAAAGCCCTGCGAGGGGTAATCTTTACCAGTATAATACCACCGATCGTGATCGGTCTGATACAGGAGTGTGCCGGCTTCCTCAAGTTGGACCATCGCTTCAATAAAGCTGCGGCCAAAAATTGGTTCATCATCTGTGCTCAGCGGTTGCTCGTGGGCGGCACAAGGCAAATGCTTTTCCAAAATGTAGATGTTGCTCGGATCAATCAGGGCGTGTTCGTGTGGTCGACCAAAGAGTTGTTCGGGGTGCCGCATAAAATATTGATCAAGTGGATTGTCCAGCCCAACCAGAATTGCTAGAGAACTGCTATTGCTGCGGCCCGCCCGCCCTGCCTGTTGCCAGAGGCTGGCCACAGTGCCAGGATAGCCGACCGAAATAGTTGCATCCAAATCGCCCACATCCACCCCCAATTCGAGAGCTGAGGTGGCGGTTACCCCAATGAGCTGCCCCTGAAATAAGGAGGACTCAATCTCGCGCCGCTGATCGGCCAGATATCCAGCCCGATAGGAGGCGATGCGATTTTTGAGGTCAGGATCAGTTTGGTCCAGCGTTTGTCGGGCATAATTCAAAATCAACTCGGCCACAACCCGCGCTTTGGTAAAGGTGATATTGCGAATCCGTTGGCGAGTCATTTCAGCAAAGAGATTGGCCGCTTCCCCGTTCGGGCTGCGTCGAGCACTCTTCTTCTGATCCACAAAGGGCGGATTCCACAACACGAATTGTTTGGGGGCACGGGGGGCGCCATCGTCATCAACCACAATGGGACGTTGCCCTGTCAGGCGCTCGATATGCTCTCCAGGATTGGCAATGGTGGCGGAGCAGCAGATAAATTGCGGACGACTGCCGTACATTTGGCACAATCGCCACAAACGGCGGAAAATGACCGCAACATGGCTGCCAAACACCCCGCGATAAATATGCGCTTCATCTACCACGACAAACTTTAGGTTTCGTAGAAAATTCTCCCATAGCCGATGGTTGGGCAAGATACCAACGTGAAGCATATCGGGATTGGTCAAAATGATGTTGCCCTCACGACGCAATCGTCCTCGGCTATTTTGCGACGTATCGCCGTCATAGGTGCCAAATTGGGGCAACGTATAACGGCGTCCGTTGGGATTTTGTTTAAGGGCCGTTTTTGTATGATCAACCAGAGATTTGAGAGATCGGAGTTGATCGTGGGCCAGGGCTTTAGTTGGGAACAAATAAAACGCGCGGGTGTCATACCCTTGCATCACCGCTTCGAGGATGGGGAGGTTGTAGCAAAGTGTCTTGCCACTCGCCGTCCCTGTGGCGACAACCACATCTTTCCCATCACGGATCTGGTTTATTGCCTGGGCCTGATGCAGATAGAGCTTTTGCGTGCCTTTTGCTTGAACAGCTTCAACCAGCGGTCGCAATAGCGGTCGTTCCAGCGATTCGTATCGCGCGCGTTGGGCTCCAAGCCGCTCAATATGCGACAGTTGGTCGTGAAAAAAGCTTTGATGTTTTATGTGGTTAAGAAAAGATGAAGGGTTCATGGGTACTTTATATTGAAATTTGGGGGTAATACTTCTGCATTTATTTATCAGACAAAGATGGTGTCGAATGTCCCAGGTCTTTGTAGCCTCTAAATTTCACATATGTCTACAAATAGATCGATATTTTACCACAGCTTGTCAACATGACGAAGTGATCTTTATCTGCCGCATTCCTAATTTCACTTTTAATTCTATTGACCTTGTTGTATAATTGCTCAGATAATTTTTGGGAAAAATGAGATTGGGGATGGAAGAAATCTCCAGTTTCTAAATTTACTAGTAACTAAAATAGGCTCATAAAAATAGATGAACCAATCACATATAAAAAATTTTTGTATTATCGCCCATATCGATCACGGTAAAAGTACTTTAGCAGACCGATTGTTGCAGACGACGGGAACGATTTCTGAACGTGAGATGCAAGAGCAGTTTTTGGATGGGATGGACCTGGAGCGCGAAAAAGGGGTGACGATTAAGGCTTCTGCGGTGCGGATGTCTTATAATGCCAAAGATGGCGAAACCTATCAGCTGAACTTGATCGATACGCCTGGTCACGTGGATTTTACCTATGAAGTTAGTCGGGCTATTGCAGCCTGTGAGGGAGCAATTCTGGTAGTTGATGCTACCCAGGGCACTGAAGCCCAGACGCTGGCCAATCTCTACTTGGCTTTGGATTATGATCTTGAAATCGTGCCCGTAGTTAATAAAATTGATTTACCCTCAGCGCGCCCCGATGAAATTGCTCAAGAAATCGAAGATTTGATCGGCATTGATGCTTTGGATGTGATGCCAGTAAGCGCTAAAACAGGCATTGGGATCGATGATTTACTAGAGCGACTGGTTGAGCGTATCCCTACCCCAAAAGGCGAGGCGGAAGCACCCCTGCGGGCTTTGATTTTTGATAGTCATTACGACCCTTTTAAGGGCGTGATTGCCTATATCCGAGTGGTTGATGGTAGCCTGAAAAAGGGTGATAATCTGACCCTTTTAGCCACTGACCGAAATGTTGACCCGATTGAAATTGGCGTTTTTGGGCCTCGGATGACCCCGATCAAGCAACTGAATGCAGGTGAGGTTGGTTATATCGCGACCGGTCTTAAAACCATTCAAGATGTACGAGTCGGCGATACCGTAACCCGACGTGAGTCTCGCAATGATATTGAGGCCTTAGCTGGCTATGAGTCGGTGAAACCGATGGTTTTTGCGGGCTTCTACCCCACCGAAGCAGAAGATTACACCTTGCTTAAAGACGCATTGGAAAAATTACAGTTGAATGATGCCTCATTGGTCTACGAACCGGAAACGAGTCAAGCCCTTGGGTTTGGGTTCCGCGTTGGCTTTTTGGGATTATTTCATATGGAGATCATTCAAGAGCGCTTGGAGCGTGAGTACGATCTTGATTTATTGGCCACGGCGCCCAGTGTGAAGTATCAGATTGTCAAGACGGATGGAGAGACGATCGAAATCGATAATCCAGCAGATATGCCGGAACCCACCTATATCGATACTATCTCTGAACCTTGGATGAGGCTCAGTGTTTACACCCCGGCTGATTACATCGGGCCAATTATGGAAATCACCACTCGTCGGCGAGGCGAGTTCATTCAGATGGAGTATTTGGATGAAACGCGGGTCTTAATGGAATACTATTTGCCATTGTCTGAAATGGTTATCGACTATTATGATCAGCTCAAAAGTGTGACCCGTGGTTATGCTTCACTTGATTATCAATTTGATGACTACCGCCCCAGCGACTTGGTCAAGCTAGATGTTTTGGTTAATGAGGAAATTGTTGATGCGCTGAGTTTGATTGTGCATCGGGAGCACAGCTATCCTCGTGGGCAAAAATTGGTGAGTAAGCTGAAAGAGGTTATTCCCCGGCAGATGTTCCAGGTGCCAATTCAAGCCGCTCTGGGTAAGAAAATCATTAGCCGAGCGAACGTTAAGGCGATGAGAAAAGATGTTTTGGCCAAATGTTACGGGGGGGATATTACCCGGAAGCGAAAGCTGTTGGAGAAGCAGAAGAAGGGTAAGAAACGGATGAAGATGGTTGGCAGCGTCGAGATTCCCCAGGAAGCGTTTATGTCAGTGCTTCAATTGGGTGATGATGACTAGGCGTTTATGACAATGAAGCCAAAAAATTCGATTTTCAATGAGGAGTTGAGGGTTGCAAGAAAAATTATCAACACTAAAAACAAAACTGGCGGATGTCCAGAATCTTCGATACACGGCCTCGGTGTTGCAGTGGGATCAACAAGTCCTAATGCCTGCGGGGGGTGCTTCAGCAAGAGCCAATCAAATTGCCACACTAAACAAGTTAGCCCATGAGATGTTTACGACGGATGAAGTTGGGGTATTGCTAGAAGATTTGGCGGGCGCTGACCTAGAGTCTGGCTCTGATGAGGCCAGCTTGATTAGTGTCGCGCAGCGTGACTATGAAAAAGCGCAAAAACTCTCCACAGAGTTGGTGGAAGCCTTGAGCCGGGTGACCTCAAAAGCCCAACATATTTGGGCAAAAGCTCGAGAGGCGGAGGATTTTTCTCAATTTCAGGACAGTTTGGCTCAGATTGTCGATTTAACGATTCAAAAAGCAGAGGCCTATGGCTATGAGGACTCAATTTATGATGCCCTGCTTGATGATTTTGAGCCGGACATGAAAACAGCCGAAGTCAATCGCGTGTTTGATGAGTTAAAGGCCGAACTGGTGCCGCTCGTCCAAGCGATTTCTCAGAAATCAGATGCGGTTGATGCCTCAATTTTTGAGCAGACGTTTGAGGAACAAGCTCAATGGGATTTTGGCATGTTGGCCTTGGAAGCGATTGGCTTTGATTTACAGCGAGGTCGCCAAGATAAATCAGTTCACCCATTTACCACCAGCTTTTCAATTAATGATGTGCGTCTGACGACACGGGTCTTTGAAGATATGTTTCCCTCCGCGCTGTTTGGCACGTTGCACGAGGGCGGTCACGGGATGTATGAGCAAAATGGAGCTCAATCACTTGACGGAACTATCTTAGCGGGAGGAACCTCGCTTGGAGTACACGAGTCTCAATCTCGATTATGGGAGAATGTGTTGGGACGGGGGAAGCCCTTCTGGCAATTTTACTACGCCCAATTACAGTCCTATTTTCCAAAGCAGCTTGGGGATGTATCGTTAGACACATTTTATGGGGCCATCAACAAAGTTGAACCGTCATTCATCCGGGTTGAAGCTGATGAGGTGACCTACAACCTTCACATCTTTTTGCGATTTGAGCTAGAGCAGGCCCTCGTTAAACAAGAAATCAAGATTGCTGACTTACCTGAGATTTGGAATGCAAAGATGGAGTCTTATCTGGGGATAACCCCACCCAACGCTGCCTTAGGTGTTTTGCAGGACGTTCATTGGTCGGTAGGGTTGATTGGCTATTTCCCAACATACGCCTTGGGTAATGTATTGTCGTTACAATTTTATGAGCAAACGTTAAAGGATCTTCCTGATTTGCCTGAGCAATATGCGCGGGGTGAATTTGGTACATTATTAGAGTGGTTCAAAGAACACATTCATCAATATGGGCGTAAATTCACGGCCAATCAATTGATCCAACGCATCACGGGTACAGACTCAATAGAGGCAACCCCATACCTTAGCTATATCAAACAAAAATATACTGATATTTACGGTTTATGAGTAAACCGCTTGTAGTCATTGCCGGCCCAACGGCGGTCGGCAAAACTGCCTTGTCTTTACAACTCGCTCAGGATTTTGCGGGCGAGATTATCTCCGCAGACTCACGCCAAATTTATCGAGGGCTTGACATTGGCACGGATAAAGCCTCCCCTGCGATGCAAGCGCTCGCCCCACACTACATGATCGATGTGGCTGCTCCAGACGAAATTTTAACCCTGGCTGAATTTCAAACAGAAGCGTTTAGACTGATTGATGATATGCATCAGCGTAGCAGGGTGCCATTGTTGGTGGGCGGGACAGGACAGTGGATTTGGGCGGTTGTAGAAGGCTGGGGCATTCCTAAAGTGGCTCCTGATCCAGCCCTGCGTGCTGAACTTGAAGCCGAGGCAACCGAGTTGGGGGTTGAAGCCTTTCACGCCAAATTGGCTGCGGTTGATCCAGAGGCAGCCGCCAAACTCGACCTCCGCAATGTCCGGCGGGTGATTCGGGCGCTTGAAGTGTATCTTAAAACCGGCATTCCCATCAGCGTTCATCAGCAAAAGACACCGCCCCCCTACGATATTTTGGTCATAGGGCTAACCCGTCCCCGAGAAAATTTATACGAACGCATTGATTTGCGAATTGACCAAATGATGGATGAGGGCTTACTTGAAGAGGTGCAGCAACTGGTGCTAGCAGGCTACGGCTGGAACCTACCAGCGATGTCTGGGTTAGGATATCGACAGATCGGGTTATATTTGCAAGAAGAAATATCTTTAGAGGAAGCTGTGGCCTTAATTAAAAAGGAGACGCGACGTTTTGTCCGTCAACAATACAATTGGTTCCAATTGAGCGATGAACGCATTGAGTGGTTCGAAATTACCGAAGGAACCGCAGATGTTTATCATCGAGTGAAACAGTTTCTCCAATCGGGATGATTACAATTGTAGCTTGCGCTCCCCCAATTTGCTGTTATCCTTTGGCAAGGTAAATGTAAACGTGGTTCCCTCACCCTTGTTGCTTTCAACTGTAATTTCCCCCCCACAAACATCAACCATTCCTCGTGCGATGGCTAAACCTAAGCCAATCCCACCGTGTTCCCGGGTCAATGAAGACTCAACCTGGTAAAAACGATCAAAAACGCGATTAAGCTGATTGTGAGCGATACCGATTCCAGTGTCACTGACAGAAATAGTTACATAATCTCCACTGGGGCGAGCTTTTAAGCTGACTTGGCCACCGGCTGGGGTAAATTTAATTGCATTGTGAAATAAGTTCATCACAATCAAATCAAACTTTTGGCGATCTACCGTGATGGTTGGAAAGTCAGGGGGAATGTCGATAGAAATCTCGAGTTGTTTCTTTTCGGCGAGCAGGGCCATATCTTTGATAATATCTCCCACAACCTCATTAAGCTGCAAGTGATCTTGGGCTAATACCGCTATGCCGCTTTCAAGGTAATTGAGATTTAACATATCTTCAATCAAGGCCCGCAGCCGCATCCCATTGCGCATGATACTGGTGGCGAAATCTTGAGAAGCGCCTTCTGACTCCTCCTCTAAAACACTGGCATATCCCATCAGAATTGTTAGTGGTGTTCGTAATTCATGAGCCGCGATGTTGATGAATTCACGCTTCATATGATCAAGCTTTTGTAATTCCTCATAGGCTGTTTGAATTTCACCAAATAAACGAGCATTCTCTAAGGCGATACCGGCTTGACTGGCTAATACGGATAAAAATTCGTCATCCCCAGAGGCAAAACTGTTAGAAGTTCGGCCTAAAATTAGGGCACCAAGATTCGATTCTTTTGATTTGATTGGCGTGGCAATTAAAGCTTGTAAATTTAACTGCTCTAGAATGTTTAAGAATTCTTGATTGGTAGAGGCTTGCGTTAAATGAATCTGTTCGCCAGTTTGTAGAACGAGCTTGGCTAAAATATCACAACCCATTTCCTCGGTAGTTGATAAGTCATCGGGTGAGGCACAATTTTGATGGGCAACGATGTCATTTTGCTCAAAAGTATACAAGCCAGCCACTACAGATTTTGTTTCCTCTTGGGAAATTTCAATGAGGCGTTGGAGCACTTTTTCGACTTCAACGGTGCCCATCAAAGTCTTATTGAGTTCAAAGAGGGGAATCAGCGAGCGTAAACGAAAGTTTTCTTTCCGCAAACGCTCTTTCTCGGTAGCTTTTAAGACCGTCAAACTGAGTTCTTCGGGAGTGAAAGGCTTGAGGATGAATTCATCGATCCCCAGTTTTATCGCATCAAGCACCATATCAATGGTGCCGTAGCCGGTCATGGCAATACAAACCACACCTGGGTCATTTCTTTTCAAGGCACGGGCAATATCGAGACCGCTCATACCTGGCATTTTGATATCTGTTAACAATAAGTCGAATCGCGTTTGAGTTGCTAGTTCGATTGCTTGATACCCATTGTGGGCCTTTGTAACTTGATAACCTTTGACTCTGAGAATACGTTCACAAAGCTCAAGGACATCAATCTCATCGTCCACAATGAGCACATGCTCACTCTGCATTGGTAATACTCCGGAGGTTTTTGAGTAAACGGCAAGAAGTTTTAGAAAAACCGATGAATATTGATTAGCGATTTTTGCTCAAAACGAGATCCATTTGGCCTGTTTACGGGTAAATGAGATTTACCATAGATTATGGCGCGAAACTGACAATATTTGGAACTATTTTTGGTTTGAGCAATTTTTTATTTCACAAAACTTTCTGCCAAACACTTAATGACTAAATTTGGGGATAGGGTTACAAAGTAACCCACAACATTCAAGATGTTAACCTTGAATGAAAAAATTATACCACCTGCCAAGTATCATGTAAACTAGGCTTCCGTGAAGTTTCTGTAAATTTTTTAGGCAATAGGACAATTGTATCTTATTTTTTGAGAAAAGAGGCTGAGATTACAAGCCACCCGGCTCAATGACAAAGGTCGCTGTGGCCACGGTGCGACCATTTATTTCCAAGGTGACTTGATAGGGGCCAGGCTGATACCCACCTGATGGGCTATAGAAGACCCAGGCCGTGCCTTGTAAGTTGTAATTTTCGGGCCACGTACCTTCAATTGTTTCTAGATCCGTATCCCCCCAGGTCCAACGATGGGTCCAGCTAGTCCCAGGCTCGATTTGATCGTAATCGAAAAAGAGATAAACGGGCTGCCCCCCCGGAGCAAATGTTGTGCCCACGCGTTCAGGGACATTCGCTTCGCTGATTGCGTGAGCCAAGACCAGATTTGTGAAGGGGCTATCCTCTTCAACCGTTGGTAAGCCCGGTGTTGGGAATGGGGCTAACGTTGGGGTTGAGGTAGGTGTTACCGTGGGAACCGGGGTCTCGGTTGGGGTGATTGTTGGAGGCGACGTTGAGGTTGAGGTGGGAGCAGTTGTATTCGTTGCTGGTGGACGATTTGGCGTATTCGTTGCCGCAACAATCTCAGTTGGCACGGGGGTTGCGGTAAGGGGCGCTGTTGGATTTGTTGGAAAAAAAGCGGCTAAATCAGATGAGTTATTGTTCCAATAGGACATGGCCCCAAAACCAAGACCTAATAAACACGCTAAACCGATGATTGCAGCTAGGATTGAAACCAAGGGACGAGACCAACGCGAGGATGTCTCTAGGCCAGCGGCTTTTCGTTGTGCAGCAGCCGTAGCGGGGTTCCACATTGGGGCATTCCCCTGGGTACTCATATCCAAGGCTCGAGCAAATTCAGCGCCCGTGTTGTAACGCAGTTCCAGGCCTTTGGACAACATACGGTTGATCGTTTCACTCAAAGCAACCGGAACCGTGGGAATGACAAGGTGTAAGGGGCGAGGTTGTTCGTAGGCTTGAGCGTGGAGAACGGTCGTCGGCGTTCCCTGGAATGGGGGCACCCCAGCCAGCATTTGATAACACAAAACACCCAAGGAATATAAATCTGATTGACGGCTGGGACCCTGCCCGTGCACTCGCTCTGGAGCAATGGTTTCTGGTGAACCGATGGCAAAGCCCTGTTTTACGAGACTCGTACCAGCCATTGCTTGAGTCTGGCCAAAATCCGCCACAATCGTGTAATCATTGAGGCCTACATACACTCGGCTGGCTGATAAATCGCCATGCATAATCGATCGTTGATGGGCGTAATCCAGCGCAGAGGCGATTTGCTGGGCAATCATTCGCATGCGCTCTGGGGCCAACGGGCCATCCTCATCAATCACTTGACTCAGCGGTTTAGCTTGGATCAATTCGCGGACGATGTACAGGACATCATCTTCTTTGCCTGCCTCAAAGGTTCGGACTATGTTGGGGTGTTCCAGTTTTGTGGCTTGTCCAGCCGCATCCTGAAAGCGGCGAACAAATAACTCATCAAATGTGAATTGAGGGGGAACGACCTTAACTGCCACTGAGGCTCCATCGGATTTACGATGGGCCTGATAAACGATTGTCATATCACCCCGGCCGATTTCTTTCTCCAAGGTGTAATTTTCAAGTTGGGTTTCAAGGGTTACCGACATTGCGGCTCCATTCAATCAGAAAGTATGTATTTGTAAGATATCGTATTCAAAAGCGATCTTCTGGCAATTTTTAACAAATAACTGCACATAATCTATCGATTGCTCGAATTCGCTTTTTATGATACGCGTCACACCTTAAAACCTTGACCTTGAGATTAGTTTTTTAAGGCATAAATATGACCATCGTGCGATCCAAAATAAATTGTGTTATCAACGATGGCGGGGGAGGTCCAAACTCGCACCTGTTCACCAACGAGAAAACGCCAAACAACTTGGCCTGTATCTTGCTCGACCGCATAAAGATGCCCGTCGCTGGAGCCAATGTACACCAGGACACCTGCTACGGCTGGGGACGAAAAGAGAGCTCCACCCAAATCCTGCCGCCATATAAGTGCACCCGTTTCAGCGGATAGCGCATACAAGAATTCATCATTTGAGCCAACAAAAACGATCTCATCCTTAATCGTTGGGGAAGAGAAAATCTCGCGGCCTGTTGGGAAAAACCAGATCATCTCGCCTGTCATGGCATCTAAAGCATAGATATTACTATCATCGGAGCCGATGTAGACGGTGTCGTTGGCCACAGCCGGTGACGAGAAAACAGCCCCTCTAGTTTGAAATCGCCAAACTAATTGGCCTGTGCTGGCATCAAGTGCGTAAATATTGCCATCGATTGAGCCGATATAAAGGATGTTTGAGACTACAGTGGGCGATGATAAGATTCCCGAGCCTGTTTCAAAACGCCATATTTCTTCCCCGGTGGCACCATCCAAGGCATAGACATTTCGATCGAATGCTCCAAAATAAACGACACCGTCTACAATAGCTGGTGAGGATTGTTCGCCCCCCGGCCCCAAATCAAAAGACCAGCGTTCATCTCCAGTCTCAGCCTCAACGGCGTAGAACTTGTTGTCATCGGCCCCAAAGTAAACGAGACCCTCTACAACGGATGGCGAAGCCCGCAATAACCCGCCCACTGGAAAGCGCCATATTTCTTCCCCGGTTGATGCGTCAAGGGCAAACAGATTGTTGTTGAAGGTACCTACATAAACAACTCCATTGACTACGGCCGGAGACGACTCAACCACTCCACCTGTATCAAATTTCCAGAGCAGTTCGGGTTGAGTCGTAATCGCTTGGGTGTCATCCGAAGCCCCTGTGTGATTGACATTGAGCCGAAACATCGGCCACTCTGCTGGGCCTGTAATCGTCTCATTCACCGGCTCTGTGGGAGTTGGGGCTGGGGTTGCGGTTGGTGGAGGATGCGCTGTGTTGGTGGGTAGAGCGGTTGGTGTTTCTAATTTTGGCTTTGGTGTTGGTGAGGGCGATGGTTGTTCAGTTGCCACTGAGGGTACATTGGCATTTGATGTCGAGCGACTAGTGCAAGCTGCTAAAAGCAATGAAATTAAGGGAAGGAATAGAAAAAGTCTCATAAAAATTCTCCTTTGCTTGATTGATACTTGATCCCTGTTAACTTTGGTTATTTTTTTGACGCGCTGAGATTATAATTTTTAACTTCAATCTGTGCTATTCGATATTCTTCAGAGCATTGAGCATAGTTGTATCTACTTTTATCTGTTGTATAATCTCAGACACCTTTTTTGAGGAGATGCTGTGACAGAGCAAATCATCTTAATTCTTGGTGGCGCACGCAGTGGTAAAAGCAACTATGCTGAAAAGCTGGCAGCTGAGATGGGCCAACGGGTTTTGTATGTAGCGACAGCAGAGGCGGGCGATCAGGAAATGGCTGAGCGTATTGCGGTACATCAGGCCGAACGCCCAACCGAGTGGGATACCTTGGAGGCCCCGCGCCAAGTAGGCGCTGCCTTAGCGGCCATTGATACCCAGCCAGAGGTGATTTTGCTGGACTGTCTCACCCTGTTGGCCTCAAATATTGTGCTTGCGCTTGAGGACAAACCCCAGGCCGAGGTGGATGCCGTCCTTAAGGCCGAAGTAGAAGCAATTTTAGCGGCCCAAACGACTTTAGCCGTGCCTTTGATTGTTGTCTCGAATGAGGTAGGGCTTGGCCTTGTCCCGCCCTATCCGTTGGGCCGTGTCTATCGAGACGCTTTGGGCCGAGCCAATCAATTTCTAGCCCAGCAGGCGGCTCGTGTCCTGTTTATGGTGGCGGGCTTACCTATGGTGGTGAAAGACGAATGATTTCTTTGAGTGTAGCTCAAAAATTGAAAGAAGCTGGTCTAGATTGGACGCCGACAGTCTACGATTTTTTTATGGTGCCAACCCCTGGCCTCGATGATGCAATTTATGTGATCAGCGATATGGCGGTCATTGTTGAAAAACTGCACGGTCATCTCGCCGTTACCTTCCACGGTACCCCAGAGTGGGCGTTAGATTATATCTTGGTTAGTGAACTGGTTTGGCTGCCCACTGAAGCGCAGCTCAGAGCTTTGTTAGAGCGGGAGCTAGTGACCGAAGCTCAACCAGCCCTGAAGCTTATGAGTTCTCCTGATGGCTATGTTTGTGAAATTCAATTTCAAGGCCAGACACAGGAATTTGAGGCGTTTGGGGCAAGCGATGCCTATGGTTTGGCCCTGCTTCAGGTAATGACAAGTTAGCAGCGAGGGAAGGCTACAGCTTTTTTTCGATGTAACGACTCTGTCCCCTTGCGACCATTTTTATGAAAAACCTTGAATATAGTGTGAGTGAATGATGAGCAACTTAACCCTTGAACAAAAAACACCGACCGATATTGAGGTCGATATCAAACAACGTGAAGTTCGGATTACCTGGGCTGATGCCTTTCAAAGTGTGTATCCGTTTGATCATCTCCGCCAAATTTGCCCTTGTGCTACGTGCAATGAACAACGTAACAACTATGACCCCTTAAGTTTGCGGGTGTTGAAGGATGAGCACTTGGTGGTCAAGGCAGATTTGCCTACTGAAAGCCCGGTCGAAATGGTGGGCAATTATGCTCTTCAATTTTTCTGGGCCGATGGGCATCGTACTGGAATTTACACCTTTGGCTTTCTGCGCGAGAAAACGCCTGCGTAGCTAGTCGATTTATGGAGAAAGCTGATGACAAAACCAACCAGCGTTCACCTAGTTGGTAGTATCCCTTTGGCGTCATCCGCCGAGGTATTTGAACAAGTCTGTGATACAATCGGGCCTTATCTTTCGCGTCTCCCAGATGGTGAAACGGGTGTACGTAATCGGTGGATTGGCTTTCAACATGCTATGCTTGAAAACCATCCTGCGGTGATGATCAACCCTGCTGGCCGAACTGTACCCATTCGGGATTTGAATGGTCAAATCAGTCGCGAAAATGCCTTATTTGTTCTTAATCCAGAGTTTTCGGTTGAGGATATTGAATTTCGACCCTTAGGCTATGCTGAGGCTGCAATCGAGTCGTGGCGAATCTTTCAAGAAAGACAAATGGCTGGATTGATTCCATCCCAAGTTCGTTTCCAGGTGTGTCTACCTACCCCCTTTGCCACCGGATTACTCTACTTTCATCCCGAAGCGCAAGAGGCCTATATTGAGATTATGAAACAAGCCCTTGTACAAGAGATGCACGAAATTTGCGCACAGATTCCCTACAACCAGCTAGCCATTCAGTGGGATTGTTGTCAGGAAATTTTGTTATTAGAGGGTTACTTCCCTGATGATTGGGTTTACGATGCAAAGCGGATGGCCCCAACGGTTGCTGAATTAGGCGATGCAGTTCCTGAGGCGATCGAGGTGGGTTATCACTTTTGTTATGGTAGTCCTGTTGATGCCCCACTTGTCCAACAAAAGGATATGCAGGTCGTGGTGGATTTTTGCAATCAGATTGCGGATCAACTCAATCGCTCATTAAATTTTGTTCACCTTCCCGTATCAGTGCCCGATGCAGCGGATGCTTTCTTCCAGCCACTGGAGGTTTTGAACATGCCTGAGGAAACGGATATTTATCTCGGTCTGCTGCATCCCAAGGTGCAGGGAAAGGATCAAGCTCGGATTAAGCAAGCTCAGCAATTTCTCGCTACCTTTGGGGTTGCAACCGAATGTGGCTGGGGTCGAAACTCAATCCAGACTGCTGCTGAGTTGCTACAAGTACACTTGGATGCTGTAACTGATTGATTTTTGTAATCAAAAAGGGCCGGACTCTGTTTTAATGTCCGGCCCTTGTTATTAACCTATACTTTCATATCAGTAATTAGGTTTTCCTTACTAACTTCCCGATTCAGATGTTACTCGAATAGCGTCATTCAGAATGGTGATGAATTCGACCATATCGTTGTCTTGTCCTAAATCTTGAGCCGTTGAGAGAACCATCGACTGAACTTTGTTTAAGTCGCCATCCTGTGCCCAGTAGCTACCACGAAGGATTTCGGCGTATTCGGCTACGGCAGCGATGAAGCGGTACTCAGCCGAGGTCTCAGTCATATCCTCTACGATGTGTCCTCGTTCAAACGGAGTGGCTACTTCCACAATTTCGCTGTTATCGATATCTTGATAGCGGATACGAGTAGTCAGAGCAACATCTGCCGGAGCAATGTCAGCGTCGTCATGCAACTTGATTTCGTACAACGCGGTGACAGTGTGACCTGCCCCAACTTCGCCGGCATCAACCCGATCATTGCGGAAATCCTGGTCAGCAACGGCCCGATTTTCATAGCCCAACAAGCGATAGCTGCGAACAACATCTGGGTTGAAGTCAACTTGAATTTTAGCATCTTTGGCAATCACTTGGAGGGTGCCGGTCAGGTTTTCTACAAAAATGCGGTGAGCTTCATCAAGAGTGTCAACATAGTTGTAGTTACCATTCCCATCATTCGCCAACTGCTCCATCATTACGTCGTTGTAATTGCCCATTCCTACCCCAATCGTTGAGAGGGTGACACCCTGAGATACTTGATCACGGATTACATTCAGAATGGCTTCAGGACCGGTTTGCCCAACATTCGCCACACCATCTGACAACAGGATGACCCGGTTGATGGCCCCTGCTTCATAACCCTGCGCTGCCATCTGATAGCCCAAGCGCAGCCCTGCTTCAGCATTGGTTGATCCATCCGTATGTAGACGGTCAATGGCAGACAAAATTTGATTTTTGTTAGCCGCACTGGTTGGTTCCAAGATGACCCGGGCTTGAGATCCGTAGATGACCAAGCTGATTTTGTCATCTTGTTGTAATTCGTTGACCAGCAATCGCAGCGATTCTTTAACCAAGCCCAATCGATTTTCCTGGTTCATTGAGCCAGACACATCAACAACGAAAGTTAAATTAGCATCTTTGCGATCCTCAACCGCCACTTCTTTGCCCTGAAGATCGATCTTGAGCAAGTAGGCACTTTCTGACCCGAAGGGGGCTGGCGCTGCTTCCATATGAATGGCAAAGGCATCCCCATTTGTTGGGGCGGGATAGCTCAAATCGAAGTAGTTGATAAATTCCTCAATTCGGATGGCTTCCTGCGGCGGGAAGTACCCATCAGCCAGATAGCGGCGGGCGACACTATAGGAAGCGGTGTCGACATCCATTGCAAAGGTTGAGAGATGATCATCCTCGGTATCAATGAAAGGGTTAACCCCTTCGCTCTCAAAGGTCATGTTCTCGGCTGGTGATTCTTCAACATTGCTGTTTGTGGGGTTGACTGGGGCGGCTGTAGCTTGGGGGGCAACGGCCTCGGCGGCTGGTTCTGCTGCCATATCTGATGAAGCATCATCGGCCATTGCCTCTTCTTCCATTGCTTCTTCTGCTTCTTCCCATTCTTCTGCGGGCGCTGCCTCTTCTATTACTTCTACCTCTCTAATAACCTCAGCTTCTTTTTCAATAATGATCGGCTCGGCCTCTTGGGGTGCCGGTGCAGCTGCTTCCCCTGCTGCTCCACAAGCTGTGGTTATCAATACAATTGATCCTAAGACACTCGATAAAATGAACGGCTTTAAATTTTTGAATAACATTTTGCTAAATCTCCTTATTTTGAATGTTGGTTGAAATTTGGTGTTGCTTGATTTGGCTTCACCATAAGACCAATGGTGTTACACTTCAAGCCTCACAACTGTTACATTCGATGTAACAGGCTGGAATGCTTGTGAATAGAGCGTTTCAGCGATGTAACGCATTGACTAGCTTGTAAATTTCTCTATAATCTTGTGGTGAGGATAAACAAATGGAAAAAGAAATTACAATCTCATCGGCTCAGTCAATTTCCACTGAAGCACTCTATACGTTATATCAGCAAGCGTCTTGGAGTACGACACGAACCTTGGATGATATTAAAGTGATGCTGGACAATACATCACTTTGGCTGGAAGCTTGGCGAGGCGAGCGACTAATCGGCTTTGTGCGGGTATTGAGTGATGATCGTTATCGGGCCTTTATTGAGGATGTCATTATCGCTGAAGAAGAACGAGGTCAGGGTGTGGGGCATCAATTGATGGCTCATTTAATGCAACGGCTGTCTCATGTTGAACTGGTCACACTGGTTTGTGAGGAGCACCTGGTTCCTTTTTATGAACGCCACGGCTTTGTAATATCCACCTATCCGACTGAGATGAAAAGAGAACGCCCGATTGGTGATTAGTTTGACGGGGTACTATACCAAACGTATAATTCCTGTTTGAAGTGGTTAAAGATAAGATTCCTCTTGGGGTATATTTTATGAGGATTTTTTAGCCCACCTACTTCCTGATTAAACGATAAGATTACAATTTGTGGACTCTTTAGGGGCAAGCTTTAAATAAAACTGTGTCAACTCAAAAAGATCATATTGCAAAATTAATAATAAACCACACCCGTCGTCAGCAAAAACTCAAAGAGCAGAAAGCATTGTATGGTCATTCAGCTGACCCACAAATTCTTCTCGAAATTGAAGATATCGAAAAAGAACTTGAGATTTTGAAGGACGAATTAGATAAAACTGATAAGCAATCTCAGGTAATTAGCCCTGCTCCAGTTGCTCAAACCCCTGCAGTAGAGCCGATCCTATTGAATACGTTACGTAAGCTGATAAAGCAAAAGCAGGAGA
Source organism: Phycisphaerae bacterium (assembly GCA_028285035.1). The sequence continues at coordinate 102,016 of JANQQF010000106.1, read as the reverse complement.
GTATATATTACCCATTTCAATTAAGTGAATCTCGACCCGATGGTAATTTTTTTGACTCATTTATTCATCTCAAACTAAAACGAGATGCTATCCTGTCTTTAATTGATTTAGAATTGTTGAAAAAAACAAATGCTCGAAGTTATCGATTTACCTCTAAGGCTTATGATGTAATGGGTATAACTTTATCAGAAAGTGAAAAGAACACATTAAGAAGGCTAATGGATTATAAACAAAAAGAGGCTTTATATCCTTTTTATTTTGTCGTAAATAATGAGTGGAATTTTGTTGAGCCAAATTCAAATGAACCTGAATTCACAGGCTGTGATATTGAAACCCTTATTGATTTTAAGTTGTTAGAACGGGATAAAGGTAACAATTATAGAATTACTGCGAAGGGATACTCAGCCTTGAGCGGTAATTTTATTAGGTATGGAATAAGATGAACACCTTACAAGAAGCTGAAAAACTATTATCGACGATGACCCCTGCCGAAAAGGCGCAAGTTTTGCAATGGGTGGCGAATGATTTAGGGGATGCCTTTCCGGGAATTGAGAGTACGCCAGGAATTTGTGGGGGAGAGCCTTGTATCATTCGGACTCGCATACCCGTTTGGGTGTTAGTTCAAGCACGACAACTGGGTACGAGTGAGGCCGAGTTATTGCGAGCCTATCCCACCTTACGCGCTCAGGATTTAGCCAATGCTTGGGCCTATGCCCGCTCACATTCAGCCGAAATGGAGCAACAAATCCGTGACAATGAGGATGCCTGAGCCGTGGCTTATCTTTATAGTAATGAGAATTTTCCATTGCCTGTTGTAGAAGAATTACGGCAGTTGGGTCATAATGTATTAACCATCCAAGAAACAGGCGAAGCTAATCAGGCCTTGCCAGATGAGGCAGTGTTAGCCTTTGCTTCTGAACAAGGACGTACTGTTTTGACTATCAACCGCAAACATTTCATCCGTTTACACAAATCACACCCAGATCACGCAGGTATTATTGTCTGTAGCTATGATCCAGATTTTATTCGACAAGCTGGGCGTATACACGAAGCCATTGAAGCAACCGATCAACTTTCGGGTGAACTTATTCGTGTAAATCGACCGGAAAAGTAAACAAACCTAAATGAAACAAAATTACAAACAGATCAATCAGATTAAAAAAATATTGAGCCAAGAAGAAGGCGCGGTTTATAAGAATTGGGGTGGTAAGTTGCCCGTGGCGTTAGTTTGGCCCAATAGTTATCGCGTCGGAATGAGCAGTTTGGCTCTCCATACCTTGTATCGTCTATTTAATGATGAGCCAGATGTGGTCTGTGAGCGGGTTTTCTTTGGCAATCAGCAAGCCCCACGCCGAGATGAGGGGATCATCTCACTCGAGTCGCAGCGGGCGCTCGATGAGTTTGGGGCGGTGACGTTTACGATTTCCTATGAGATGGACTACTTTAACATCATTGAGATGTTGCGGCGGGCAGGTTTTCCGATCTTTGCCGAGGAACGGGATGAAAATTGGCCCCTGTTGATTGCAGGTGGCCCTGGCGTCTACATCAATCCTGAGCCTTTGGCCGATATTTTTGATGCCTTTGCCATTGGTGAGGGTGAGGCTATCGTTCCCCCTTTAATTGACGCACTGTGGGATGCTAATAATATGCCCCGCGAGGAAGCTTACCATCGCTTGGCTGAGGTTGATGGGCTCTATATTCCCGCCATCAACAATGGGCCGATTGGTCGGGTGTGGGTCAAGGATGTCGATACGTTTCCTACGGTTACTCAAATTTATACAGACAATACTGAATTTGGGGATCGGACCTTGGTCGAAATTGCGCGGGGCTGCGGGCGGGGCTGTCGTTTCTGTTTAGCGGGCTATGTTTATCGCCCGATGCGAGAGATGCATCTGGATACGGTACTGGCGGCGGCAAAACACGGTTTGAAACACCGCGACCGTGTCGGGCTGGTCAGTGCCGCGGTGAGTGATCATAGTTGGATCGATGAAATCGCCATTGAACTCCGCAAGATGGGCGCGAGACTGACCGCCTCCTCAATGCGCGTTGATCCAATTAGCGAGCCGTTGATCAAAGGCCTAGCCGAGAGTGGCAACCAAACATTAACGATTGCACCTGAGGCGGGCAGTGTAAGGATGCGAAAGGTCATCAACAAACCTCAATCTGATGCTCAGATTCTGCACGCTGTTGAGTTGGCGGCGAAGTACAACTTCCCCCAGCTTAAAATGTATTTTATGGTTGGGCAGCCAACTGAAATGGAAGAGGATGTGGAAGCCATTGCTGAACTTGCCCTGGCTGCCCGCAAAATTTTCCCACGTAACATCGCCATCAATGCCACCCCGTATGTGCCGAAACCCCACACTGCTTTTCAGTGGGCAGCGATGATGCCTGTAGAAACGATCGAGAGCCGCGTGAAATATTTGCAGGATCGGCTCAATCCCAACAAAGTGGCGGTACGAAGCGATAGCCCTGCCTGGGCCGCAATCGAGGGGGTGCTCGCTCGGGGTGATCGTCGACTGGGCCGGGTGTTGGCGCGGATGCGTAAGGTGAACTTGAAGGAGTGGCACAAAGCCCTCGCGGCGGAAGGCCTGAGCCAAGACGATTTTCTGGGTGAACGGAGTATGGATGTGGCATTGCCCTGGGAGTCGGTGACAACAGGGGTGACCAAATCCTTCTTCAGTTGGGATTTACGGCGGGCTTTGCGAGATGATCTGACCCAGGCGTGTCCCCCAGCGGGTTGTCTAAAGTGTAACGCCTGTGATGAAGAGTGGGCTTTCCGCCCAGATTATGAAGCTGTGTTAGGGCCAAATATGGGTGCGTATGGAGATAATTTCATTCCGTTGCAGATGGACTAAATAATTGTGAATTGTGAATAGCCAATTGTGAATGATATGAATCAAAAAAGCCGCTCTCTCAGGAAGCGGCTTTTTTCTTGAGTTCAATTGTAAATTTAGACGAGCTTGGCTAGATCTTCGGCGGCACGTTTCATATCAAGGAAGATCAACCCTAATTTGGCATCGCCTCGGGCTAGAGCCGTCAATACCGCTTCATCTCCAACGGACATCAAAATAACGTAACCGTTGTCCCCGCGAATGTAAACCTGATCGAGAATACCTCGACCTAACTCACTCGCAATTCGCTCACCCAGTGAGAGCATCGCTGCAGACATCGCTGATACACGATCTTCTTCAACATCGGCGGGTAGTGATGAGGCCATAATCAAACCATCAACACTAACAACTGCTGATGCTTCAATATCGGCTGTTCCTGCCTGTAAGTCTCGCAATCGACCTACCATTTGTTCCGTACGTGACATTTTAACGCATATCTCCTTTCAAAAAAGGTGTGTCACCATAAATTTTTGATACCCGATAAGAAATTGGGTATAGGATGATTTTCTTGGAAAAAGGTGCTAAAAATAGTTTGTATGCCCCATTTAGGCTGAATAGGGCCATCATAGCACATCAGAAACACTATGTCAATGTGCCTCATTATTGATGTTAAAGGGGTAATAACGGTGAAAAATCGCTAATTTTCGAGTAAATGGAGGGGGGGATAGGAAAATATAAGATAAAAATTGTATGATCCCTAAATTTAGATGATTCAATACTTTAAGTGGGGTAAAAAGTAACTGTAATGTATGGTTTGTGAAACCTTGACACCAAATGCACACGCATCACGTATCACATCGGTCAAAAATGTAGGCCTGATCCTTAAAGTAGCCTGACAAAGGCAGCTCTATCCCTGGGTTGCTTCCCAAGCAAAGAATGCTTCAAGAACTTGGCGAAACAGGGGGGCAGCCTCTTGCGAACCCTCCCCTGCATTTTCAAGAATAACTGTGATGGTGACCCGTGGTGCCTCAACGGGAGCGTAACCGGAAAACCAGGCGTGGGGTTCCTCTTGACTGTTTTCAGCTGTCCCTGTTTTCCCCGCGACGGTGTACGTTGTTCCTTGAAAGGCCTGACGAGCTGTGCCTCTGGCCCCGCTCACCACGGCCTCGAGGCTGTCTTGGATAATGGTCAGGCTTTCAGGCGAGATAGGAATGGTGCCTGTCACCTCAGGCTCAAAAACAGTTTCTTGCCCATTGATGTCAATGATTCGGTCTATGATATAGGGGCGAACAATTTGCCCCCCATTTGCCATCGCCGCCATCAGACGATTGATTTGCAGTGGGGTGGCTAACATAAAACCCTGCCCAATCGCTGAGTTTACGGCATCTCCTTCAAATAATGGCTCATTGAAGGCCCGCTGTTTCCACTCATTATCGGCCACAACCCCTGCCCCTTCAGCAATACCTGTCACCCCTGTTCTCTGTCCCAGACCGAATAATCTTGACCAATCTGGGAGCAATTGATTGTCTGCCCGATGCAAGGCTAGCCCAACCTCATAAAACACGACGTCACAACTTTGAGTGAGACCATCAACAAGGTTGATTCTACCGTGTCCGGTTTTGAGCCAACAATCTTTCCGGAAATCTTCACCAAGGCCATCCCAACTGCCCGTACAGACGAAATTGTGATCGGGCTGAAGGCCCAAGTCCTCAAGTGCAGCAGCTATACCAACAACTTTAAATACCGAAGCTGGCGGATAAACACCCTGGGTGGCCCGATTGACGAGGGGACGAAGTTCATTGCTGTACAAACTGGTCCAGGCTTCAACATCAAAGCCAGTGGTGAAGACAGCCGGTTTAAAGCGAGGATAACTGGCTAGGGCGTGGATTTTTCCAGTTTGTGGATCCATCACTACGATGGCCCCAAGCCGTTCGCCCAGCAACTTTTCAACGGTCGCTTGAAAGTCCGTATCAATAGTCAAATATACGCTACTACCTGATTTCGAGGGCACTGAACCTAGCTCAGACATAATCTCACCAGCTGGGGAAAGGGCAACCAGCCGTCCCCCTCGTTGTCCAGCCAATTCAGACTCAGACCAGCCTTCGATGCCAGCTAGTCCGACTAATTCATCCCCCTGATAGCCCTGGTTAATGTAGCTATCCTTGTTTTCGGCGGGGATGGCACCCATATAGCCGATGATATGTGAGGCCGTATCCCCATCGCTGTAGACCCGAACCTCTCTTGCTCGACGGTCTACCCCAGCAATGTTGTTGAGCAAATTATCGTGCTCTAGACTGGTCTCGAAGGTGATATCGGCAATGGGCACAAACCAATCAGGATTGGCCGTCGCAATTTTGTTTTGAATTGTTTCTGGGGTGACGTTAGTTAGCGTTGAGAGATAATCAATGACGATATCTTCTTCCTCTTCTAAAAATTGGGGAACCACGCCAACCGTAACCATCTGTCCTTGCGTGGCTAGAGCGTGAAAGCTGGTATCGTAGATGTTGCCACGAGCAGGTTGCTCGCTCAAAAAAGCCAGGGTGACATCTTCTCCCAATTGCGGTAAGACTAACGTAGGTTGCCACTCAACACCCCATCGACCATCAACAAATTTTAGCCGTAAGTTGTTATTGGCTGTAATCGGGCCAAAGAGCCGTGTATGCCAAGTACTCTGAAATGTCGTTGTCGCCTGTGGTCCGTCATGAAGGAGAGATTGAAGCTGCGCTTCCACCTCTTGCACGGTTGCCTCAAGCATAGGACGGGTGTATTTGGCCCGAAAGAGTTCAGTAGAGACGCGAGCTTGTGAGTCAGAGGATAAGAGACCATACATTGTCTCATAATCCTCGTTAACCCAGGCGTTTAAATAGGCTTGGGCCACACCATCTGCACTAGGCAACGGCGTTGGCGTGGCGGTTGGCAGCGGTGTGAAGGTCGGACGTATCCGCCCAACCCCCAAATCGGTGGTACATCCTCCCAGCAGAAGAGTGATCCCCAATCCCTTTAAAAATAGACGACGTGGAATTTTTCGTGTGGACATAATGTGAATTATAGCATTGAGCCGATAGCGTGCCAAACAATATTTAAATAAACGGGATTACAGGTTAATTCAGGTATAATTTTCGCCGTTTTAGCGTATCATTTTTTCTAAAACTGCTTCCAATATACTCAATGAATGATCTGACATAAGAACATTTTCCCAAATTGTTACAACGATACGATTTTTATGGTATGATTATGGCTGTACTCATTAATAATGTAATCAAACCATACATCCAACATACTCTATCTTCTTTGAAGATATGTAACCATGACCACACTGTCAATCCTCCTGATTGAAAACAATGTAAATCATGCGGCCCTTGTATCTGAATTGATGACACAGGCGCTATCTCGATTTAGATTTATGATCCTGCGAGATTTGCAAGAGGCGCTTTCTGTGACGGTCTTGCCTGATGTTGTTCTTGTTGATGCAAATTATTTTAGTAATGAAGCCACGATCAACACCTTTGTTCAGGCATTTCCCCAAGCCTATCTCGTTGCCCTAAATGCTGAAGCCGACGAAGTGCAGCAGAAGTTGTTGATGTATGCCCTGAGCCAAGGGCTAGATGATTATGCAGATTTGACCTCACTGAGCTTGACCGCGTTAGGACAAAGATTGCTCCGGTATCAATCAAATTTGTTGTCCATGAACCAGCGCTTTGACGCCATTTTGATGGATGAGAACTCCGACCTGGCTATTCTAGGTTTTAATCCAGACAATCAGGTTCATACCTGGAATCAGGCCGCGGAGCAAATTTTTGGCTTAGCACAGGGACAGGCCCTCAATGTAGACTTGGATGTGCTCCCCATTTCTCCGGTAGATCAATTGCGTATCAAGGAATTAATTAGTCAGGCGAGGCTGACAAGACAGCCATTTTGTATTTCTGATTATCCAATTTCAACTGGATTCGATCAACAGCGCTGGGTACGAATTTATGTTTATCCTAGCCCGCAGCCCAATGACAATGTTTATTTGTTAACGACTGATATTAGTGACCTGAAGGGAATGGAACTGCAAGCCCAACGGTACACGGAAGAGCTACAGGTTCTCTTAGAAGTCAGTCGTCAGGTATCTGAGCAACAGGATCTGAGTGCTACCTTGCACATTATCATTGAAGAGGTTAAATCCTTACTTAATGCAGATAATTGCCAGGTTTATTTTTCTGATAATGAATATGATCAATCCCTGATGTACTCTTTAGGGCCTAACCCTGAAGAGTTTCGCTCTATCTTGGCCAATAATCCGTACCAGGATTTACACAAACTTTTGTATGAAGGGCAAGGGGCCATGCTTAATTTTGCGGGTACTTTAGATGATCAGCAAGCTGAAGACCCTGTTGATGTCCATCTACTGTGTGCGCCTCTCACAATCTCTAAAAAACCAGTAGGGTTGATGGTCGCTCGTCGTAGTGACAAATTTCCTTTCACTCGGGGTGATCTCAACTTTTTTGAAAGTTTAGTTCATCATGCGTCAGCTGCGATTAATAAGGCGCGTACCTTTGAAGAAACACAACGTAGCTTGGAAGAATTGTCCGTTTTGTATGAGGCCAGTATCGCTGTTTCAACCAATTGGAACAGTCAGGAAGTGTTAAATAATCTAGTTGGCAAAATGGCCGAGGCAATTAATGCAACGAAGGCTTTTGTTGTAAGTTGGGACAAAACCGCAGAAACAGGTCAGATTGAGTCAGTTTATGGAGAATTGGCTGACAACTCTACGACTTCACTTGGTTTTGAATTACACGAAACCATTCCGTTAGAAGGAAGATCAGTTTTAACAACTGCCTTAGAACAACAGCGAGCCACCCGATTTGATATCAAGAATCCATCGCTTGATCCCCAAGAAAAAGCGGCTTTGGAGGCGTTGAACTGTACGGCCCGGCTCCTTTTACCATTGGTGATCAAAGGGGAAACAATTGGCTGGGCTGATCTTTTGAGTAATGGGGCCAATCAACCTGTCACCGTTGATGATATGCGGCTGGCGCGAATGTTGTCTAACCAGGCTGCTGTTGCTTTAGGAAATATTCAATATTGGCAGGAAGTACAGCAGGCATATGAGGGGGAACGACGCCGACGTGAACAGGCGGAAACCCTGCGAGATATTTCGGCCGTGGTTAGCTCAAGTTTGGATTTAGACGAGGTTTTAGAAGATATTTTGGACCAGCTACGTCGAGTGATCCCCTATAACAGTGCGGCCATTCATCTGATTGAGGGTGGCCGTCGTCGGATCATCGCCGGTCATGGATTTGAAAATCCAGACCGAGTGATTGGTCTCTCTTTTGATCTAAACCCAGATTATCGTGAGCCAGGTGCCATTGCTATCGAAACACAACAGCCTGTGATTATTGGCAATACCAGTGAATATGAGGGGGCGTTCAAGGATCCGCCTCACCATCGCATTAAGTCGTGGATGGGTATTCCCCTGATTGCTCGTGATAATACGATTGGGCTGATCACCATTGATCGAGATGAAACTGATGCCTTCACATTAGAGGAGCGCGATTTAGCCCAAGCCTTCGCTAATCAGGTGGCGATCGCGATTGAGAATGCCCGTTTGTATGATCTTGAAGTGAGTGAGATTGAACGGGAGTTAGCCATTGCTCACGAAATTCAGGAGACCCTGCTACCTCAGATTGCCCCCCAAGTGTCTGATTTGCAAATTGCAGGCCGGATTACGCCAGTTCGCAAGATTGGTGGTGACTTCTTCAACTTCCTGTCTACTGATGATGAGGAGTTTCGCTTGGCCATTGGGGATGTGAGTGGCAAAGGAATTCCCGCCGCGCTTTATATGGCGGCAGCGATGACCGCGATGGATGCGGAGATTAAGGAGAACAATCCTGCGCCTGGTGAGCTTTTGCGAAGTTTGCACGAAATTCTTTACGAACGGTTGCAACAAAATCGAATGAATATTGGGATGCAGGTAGCCTCCTTCTCCTCCCCCCCGCAGCTATCCGATGATGTCGAGCCAACAGGTAAGCTCTTGACCATCGCCAATGCCGGTATGATTGCCCCGATAGTTGTCTCTCCTTATGGTGTTGATTATCTTTTTGCCTCAGGACTGCCGCTCGGCGCTCCTGTCAATGATCCTGTCTATATGGAGCAAAAGATCCTTCTCGACCCTGGCACCGCTGTGATTTTCACCAGTGATGGCATCGTTGAGGCGCAAAATGAGCGTGGTGAATTGTTTAGTTTTGAGCGCCTGGAAGAGGCCGCCCGAGAGTGTGTTCATCTCAATGACGCGGAGCAAATCGCTGAGCATGTTTTATACGCTGCTCAAACCTTTGTCGGTGACGATACTGAGCAACACGATGATATGACGGTAGTTGTGGTTGTGGTGAAGTGACCTGCTGTTACTGTTGAAATCAAGCTACTTATTCCCCAGCTTTTTCTTTGAGCAATTGAATAACAGCCTCAGAAATCCATAAACCGGCATTTTTTAAGCTTCGTAAGGATTCCTCAACCGACTCGATTAAGCCCTGTTCTTTGGCCAGGATAAGGATTGTGCCTGTTCCAAGGGTTTGCAGGCCTAATGACCGAGCACATTTTTTAGCCAGCATGTCATCAAGAACAGGGGTGTAGTCACTACTTTGTACAGCAAAGCTTAGCACTTCCGTTTCACCCGACCCTAAATCCCAACGAACCACATCTGAGACAGCCTCAACAGACACCTGTTTGAGCCAGTCTAGCTCTGATAGCATTTGGGCGGCTTGGTCAAGCTGACTACCATTCACTATTTCTTACCAGACAGCTTCCGGTACGACAATTTCAGAAAATAGAGCCGGTAGGATGAAAGATAATTCGGTATTACAGAGCAAAATCAGAGGAGAGGCATTAAGAACGATCTTCGATGCGGGCATAGGCCAATTCCTCATCGATAAGATTGGCGCTGTATTGCAGAGCTGAGACTTGATAGCGAGCCAATAAATTTAAAAAATCATACCTTGATAACCCAGCAATTTCAGCTGCCTTATCCTGGCTAATCATTTCCGCTTCATACCACTTGACCACAGCCGCATATTTCATTTCTTGGATAAACTCTGCTGGGGTTTTCCGTAAAGCCGAAAATGATGACTCTGGTAATTCGATGGAGTAGGTTTTTAGGGTCATCTGTTTCTCCTTTCAGATGTATATAGTTTACTTGAGTAGGTAGAGGTTGTAAATTAGCCCTTGTCTATCAAGTAAATGGAGTTTGTTATTATTTTTGTATATTACTTCGACTATAAGAATTATGGCTCTGGATTTCTTCTTTTGTTCGATAATCCAGTGGTAGTGGTTCATATGTTTCCTGTGCGGGAATTCGTAAGTGGACAGGGCTCCAATCATTGTATCGGTACTTTGAAAACCAAGAAATCTCATACAACCCCTGATGTTTTGCTAAAGATTTCAGGTTTTTAACAGTTTTAGAAATACAGTAACCAAATGGAGGGAGGGATATTTCTGCCTCGACATAATTAGCACTACCTGAGTCAAGCTTTATTACCGCTATATCGGATACAAATCTGGGTGAACCATCCACATTGAAATATGTATAAACTTGATATTTTGGGGGTAAATATTGTTGTTTTTTATTCATAACAAAATGTCTAAGGTCTTGATGATAATTTAGCGTTCTTGCAGACGTCATCGCCAACGCCATAACAAGTGTTTGTTTTATTACCTGTAATGGTTTGATGTAGTATGGCAGGCTTAATAAACTTTTATCACCTAGTTTATCAAACCATACTAAACCTTGGCGAGTCCAATCGACAAATGCTTCCCCATACCAGGAACCAGTAAGATTATTACAGCTTTGGCATAAGCTATAATTACCAATTCCTTTCCGAAATTTGCTATGACTTCGACCTCTTAAAAGGTCTTGCATCGTTTTAAAGACAATTTGCTGATCATTAAACGCACTTTTTGGAGGTATGTGTTCAAATGATAATTTTTTATAATCGCCGCATAAGCGACATATACCTTCAATTTTCTTTTGCATTTAATTATGATTACAATGAATCCCAACTTGGGAGCTAAATGTTTAGATTATAGTTGTTTGGTGTGAGTATATCTCCCCGCCACAGTAAAGTCAATTACGTAGCTCATTTGTTCGCCCTTGAGTCACAATTGACTTGACCTCCCCCCTATTTTATAATTGAGCATCAACAAGTTGAGAAAGAGACGATGAGCGAAAAATTTACCATTGTGAAGAGTGCCTTGGATAGGGTTGAGCAGCTTGAGGCGGTGCAGCGGGCCAGTTTTCCGACACTGTCTGAGGATGAAATTATCACGGCGGCACATTATGCGGCCCAAATTGAGCGGTTTCCCGACGGACAGTTGTCGATGTTGAATGAAGCAGGTGAGGTTGTTGCGTGTTCGACCGACTTTCGAACCAAGGTCGATTTTGATAATTTTGAGCATCGCTACATCGATGCTGTGGATGATAATTGGCTGGGTAATCACGATCCCGAAGGCGATTGGCTTTACGGGGCCGATATTGGGGTGTTGCCTGAATATCGGGGGCGGGGTTTGGGGCGCAAAATGTACAATGCGCGTCGCGACCTGATTCGGCGTCTAAACCTGCGAGGGCACGTTGCTGGCGGTATGCTAAAGGGGTATGGTAAGCTGAAAGACCAGATGACGGCCGAAGCATATTTGGAAAAGGTCAAATCTGGTGAACTATTTGATCCCACCGTCAGTGTTCAGCTAAAAGTTGGCTTTCAGATCCACGGTTTGATTCAAAACTATGTGGATGCCCCTTCCTGTGACAATAAAGCCGCTTTTATAGTGTGGCACAACTCTGATTATCGCGAGGCCTAATCGATGAATCGAGTTGATCGATTAATGGGCTATATGTTGCTCTTTCAAAGCCGAGGCTTGATGCGGGCGCAGGACTTTGCCGAACGGTTTGAAATCAGCGAGCGTACTGTTTATCGCGATGTGCAGGCGTTGTGTGAAGTAGGGGTGCCAATTATGGCGATGCCAGGGGAAGGGTATCGTTTGATGGAAGGGTACTATCTGCCACCGATTACTTTCAATCCTGATGAAGCCCGATCCCTCTATTTGGCCTTATCGATGCTGGCTGGTTTGACCAAATCCGGACCGACTAAACGTGCCTCAAAAACGGCCTTGGACAAAATCCGCTCAATTCTCCCCAACACCACCTTGCGGCACATTGAGGCTCTCCAGGCTGTGACGCAATTTTATACGTTTCCCACCAATGCCCTCGATTTTGATAATGATATGTTACCACAATTGCAAAAGGCGATTGAAAATCAAAATGTGATTCGCATTCACTATCACGCGCTCCATAATAACTCGGTCACAGAACGTGAGGTTGAACCCAGTGAATTGATTTTTCTGGAGAAGAGTTGGCTCCTCACTGCTTACTGCCGATTGAGACGGGATCATCGAACATTTCGGCTTGATCGGATTGATGTCTTGCAGATTTTATCAGAGACGTTTGCCCCCCGTGAGACAGACGAAATCCCTTTTGAGTCAATGGCGGTTGATATTGTCGTGCGATTTGATCCTGCAGTGGTGCGCTGGGTGCGAGAGCGACAACATTTTTCACTCATTGCTGATGATATGCACCCTGACCCAGCGGGAGTGGTGATGTTATATCGCCCGCGAAGTTACGATCAGATTGAAGGGTGGTTGTTAAGTTGGGGGGATCAAATGGAGGTGCTGGAACCAGCTGATGTTCGAGACCGATTGGCCCGAACCGCTGAAAAAATTTTGGCCCACCATCAGCCAGTTCCAGAATTTGTGTCTTAATTAAAGCTCTAAAGCAATTTCCCGTTTTACTTCCGCCGACCGATAAATCGCATCGATAATCTGCATGACCATTTGGCCTTGCTCAACCGAAGCAGTGGGTGGTGTATCTTCCTGGATCATTTTTACAAACTCCCCGACGGCATATTGGTGATCCATCTGTACCCCCTTTACTTTTGGATAACTAACGGTAGGAATGCCCCCTAATTCACTGTACAAAGTCAACGTATGCTCATTGGCGTAATTCTCGATATAAAGTTTGAGCGTACCCTCAGTTCCATAGAGGGTAATATAGATGTCATCCATCCCAGGACGATCATGGGAGGCCCAACTCGTTTCGAGATAGAGCGCGACATCACTCTCCAAACGGATAAAGGCTGTCGCTAAATCTTCGACGGTATATGCCCCAGGCTTGTTTCTCCAGCCAGGAAAGTATTTCAATGACTTTGGCCCAAAATTGGCTTTTACATCAGCGGTGACAGTATGTGCTTTGGGATAATCGAGCAACCACAAAACAGCATCTAGCATATGAACCCCTAGGTCGATCAGAGGGCCACCGCCAGCCATTTCTTTATTGGTAAACCATCCCGAGGGAATACCCGTTTCACGTATCCAACCCGCTTTAACCTGATAGACTGTGCCTAACATCCCCTCATCTAATGCCTGTTTCATCCATTGAATATCGGCGCGATAACGGCGGTTAAAGCACATCATAAATTTGCCGGATGCCTTTTGGGCAGCTTCGACAACTTTTTGTCCTGACTCTACATTTTCGGCGAGTGGCTTTTCACAAAGCACATGCAACCCTGCTTCCAAGGCTGAAATCGCAACAGGTGCGTGTAGACTATTTGGTAAACAGATGCTAACAGCTTCAATGTTGCCTGAACTGAACATCTCCTGATAATCTGTATAACGTAATTTTATATTATACTCATCCGCAACCTCATTGAGACGGACCTCATTTACATCGCACAACGCAGCAACATTGACCTCCTCATTGAGTTGTTGATACCCTCTAAGATGAGCACGGCCAATGCCGACCCCAACCACTCCAACATTTAAGCGATCCATTGTTCCTCACTATTTCATAAAAAATGAGGCCCCATTATCCCCCTTCTTGGTGGATGAGCAAATTGGTGGGATCGCTCTCCGCTGGGCATTCACAGCTACCACGGTAATCCAAGCGATTTGGTTAAAAAGGCCATAAAGGGAGAGGCTTTGCGGCAGGTGTCGCTAAATTGATCCATAAAGCCAGCCGCGTAAGTGTCTTGCTCAGGATACTCCGTTACGGCAATAAAATCTTTGCGCTTTAAATCCTCGATGAAGGGGTGATCTGCATCATATCCTCTGGGTGGACGTTTGAGCGAGTCACCAGAGAGGGCAAACGTTTGGGTAAACTCAGCGTCTGAGATTGCTGCTTGCCATTTTTCGGGGGTCTCTACGATCGCATCTCGAATTTTCCCCAACGTTTTATTCTCAGGGTGCCAGATGCCGACACCAACAAACACACTGTCTGGTTCAAGGTGGAGATAAAACCCAGGTGCGTGGACATCTTTGCCACTTTCATGACGGAATTGCAGACCTGAGTTGGTCTTGTATGGGCTTTTGTCTTTTGAGAAGCGGATGTCACGATTGATTCGAAAGAGAGACCCGCCGCTTTTGCGAGCATCGGCCAGAAAATGGGGGCTGATCTCCGCCAGACGAATGCCAAAGTCCGTGACAAATTGCAGGAGTGGTTCTCGAACTTGCGCCTCAAATCGTTTTTTATTGGCTTGAAACCACTCACGATTATTATTTTCTTGTAATTCCCGCAAAAACGTAAATAATTCTGGGGTGATATAGGTTGACATAGGGTCCTCCGTAAGAATAGATTATAAATCAGTAAACAACTCGTGAACATTGCCCTCGGGGTCAGCAAAAAAGCCGGTTTGTTGTCCCCAGGGCATTGGCTTGGGAGCAGCAACTGGTGTGGCCCCCTTTACAATCAACTCGTCATAAACGTCATCGATGACGTCAACACTCTCACAGGGAAAGGCCAACCCGTAAGCTTGACCGCTTGGCTTGGTGCGAAAATCGGCATAGCCGGTAGCTTCCTCCAACACAGAACGGGCACACACAGCAAAACGAATACCCTGCTCCGAAAATTCAACATATTGCCCCATATCGATGTCTACTGTGAAGCCTAAGACCGTTTTGTAAAATTCAACCATCTTTGGTACATCATCGACGAGAACTGTTAGAAGCGCAATTTTGTGTGGCATGATTTAGAATACCTCCTGATTGTAAAAAGATTGGATGGAGATAGGGAGATTGGAGATTATATGGTGATACCTGCTTAATCTCCAATCTCTACCCCTAACCTGGCCGGACCAGAATCAAATAGGAAAACACCATTTTTTCCAACTTCTTGCTTATTGGGCAAGAAAATGATCGGTTAGGCACTAAGCTTCTATCACTAGTTCATCGATGGTGGACTAAAAACCCGGAGGACATGTCCATCTGGGGTGCGGAACAAAAAGGTTCGGCCGAAGGGCATATCCTGTGGGCTGCTGACCATCTCGACGCCGGCGGTCTGAAGTTCTTGATATTTGGCATCAACATCATTGACCCGAATAGCTGAGTCAAAAGATTGCTCAATACCTTCGTGCTCAAAACCACCCAATAGAGCCATCACCGCGCCCTCTTTCATTGAAAACTGGGTGTACACATTCGGAATGCTGGCCTCAGCATCAACCTCAAACCCCAAGGTGTTGGTGTAGAACTCTGTGGCTTGCGCGACATCTTTAACCACTAACCCGAGAAAATTCATTTCTTGAAACATTTTGCCTCCAAAAAATAATAGTGAATTGATTGGCTGATCGGTTATCGATCATTGTCTCCACTATATCAAATCACCCCTGACAACAGTATGTCAGGAACAAAATTAAGGCTGGCAAATCAATATAAAAACATATTTGTCAGGTGCCAACTGGCATAGCTTTGGCTTTACGAATGTTAATCCAGGTAATACCGAAAAGGATCAATACACCGCCAAAGACTAAAGGTAATGTTAGCTGGTCATCTAACAAAATCACCCCACCCAGCACAGCGAAAATCGAAGATAGCAGTGTGAACGGTGACACTTGGGCTACTGGGTAATGTTGCAACAAATAATACATTCCTGAATGGGCAACGACTGAACTCATAAAGGCCGTATATAGCAATGCCGTCCACCCCGTTACGGTTGCATCCAAAATAACTTGCTGATGTCCGCTTTCAAAAATAAACGTTGTCACCAACAGTGTTGGACCACCAACTAAAGATATCCAAGCTGTAATTGTTAATGGGTGTATTTTGCCTAACTGACGAATGAGAATCAAGGCGTAGGCTGAAAAGGCCGACGATACGGCCATCCAAAATAGGGCGGCTAAATCATCAAAAGCCGCAGGGTCAAAGCTAATCATCAGCGCACCAGTCAGAGCAATGACCGTACCCGCGATCCGTTGTGGCCCAACTGTTTCCTTTAACAATATGACGCCAAATAACAGGGCAAATGGTACTTCTAGTTTACTGAAAACCGCAATTGAACTGGTATTTTCAGCCAGTGCAATCGAGAGATACAAGGTCAAATAAGACCCAACCCCCATCAAAAAACCAATCTTCAAAAGTGGCCTGACTATGTTTCTCGGAACCTTTAGATAGGCAGCCAGAACAACTGCTAATAGGGTAAAACGCAACCCTGTGAATAAAATCGGCGGGAATTCTTCAAGACCAATTGAGGCCGCGATAAACATCGATCCCCAGATAAAATTGATCAAAACGGCAATAAAGGTATGGAATGGGGACATTGTCAGAGGTAGTTCTCCAAAGGGTGATCAGTAAAAATTAACAGTGGCAAATTTGTGTAGACAGTTTAGTAAAATGAGAGTGTGACATTACATAAGCATAATATTTTGAATTGACATAAGCTGAATTACCGTGGGTTATTTGTCGGTACAGTATGGGAAAAATATTGGTTTTCTGTCAGGTAAAGCTCAAAGGATTAGTGTATTATTGAAGCATGAAAACTCTACTTTATTTCTTTATCATTTTTGTCCTTTTTGTTTGTATTGCTTGTAATCCATACCCTACAAGTTCTACTCAAATCGATAGCCTTATTTCTTCTACACCTTCTTCAACTGAAGTCACTGAAAGCACCGTACCAGAATCTGTAACATCTATAAGATCTACAAACACGCCTATCCCCACAGTAACAATTACACCAAGTTCTACGCCGCAATCAAGCAAGCTCCCTACTCAGGAACTTTCTGCTACTTCATCGGCTACAGTAATGATTGTTCCTACCTCAACACCCCTTCCCCCGTTAGTTTGGATCAAGGGAGTCAGTGATGTTATAGAATTGGGAGATTATCAAGAATATTGGTCCCCGACTAAAAATGAAATTTTATTGGTTATTTGCAAGGGGATTGAAACTGATCGGGAGGCAGATTTATTGTTTTGGGCAGAAGCTCCTTATTTTGAGCTAATTCAAATTACGCCTGACACTTTTTTTTGTGGCTCTTCTCGGCAGCCGGTCGTCTGGACACCTGATGGAAAGCAAATTGCTTTCAATGGTTTATCATTTGAAATTGGTGAAGAGCCGTCTGAATATGCGTCATATTTCCCTGATTCTAGTGAATTATGGCTGATGAGTTCATCAGGTGATAATCCTCATCATATCAGTCCAAATTTTGGTGATTCTCCTAATCGCAATTTGACATTTGTTGGATGGATGGGCGATCAAACCGTGGCTTATAGTGGTTATACAGGCGGTGGTTCTTATCAAGTAACAATATTGGATATTTCTACAGGTGAATATGTAACTTGGTATGAAGTCACGGGACGTATGCATAAACCCAATGCAAAATATGTCCCTGTATCCCTCCATTATCCAGAGCTTATCACTAAAGCTTTACCAAAGACTAATCTAGCAATAGATAAGATGAATTATTTTAATGCCCTTGATATAAAAAAATATCCCAAACTTGATCTTCCGCTGGGGAGGTATAGCATCGAGTTTGAGGGTTGGTTACCAAGTACAAATAAGATGCTTCTCCGCGTATCTGTTTTCGAAAATGGTGATGAAAATTTACCAACATATAAATTGATTTTGTGGGATGTAGACACTAATGAAGTGGTAACGCAGGTCGACAGTTTTGGAGGACGATTTTCATCCGATGGTTCTCTATTAGCTTATCTGACATTCAATAAATCACACTCATATCCCAACAAAAACGAACCCATACCCTTAAAGATGTATGCGGAGTTACCACGCTATCTACATATTCTTGACGTTGAAACCAAGCAAAATATTTTCTCTTCATCAATTGTATCAAATTATGGCACTAACTTTTCTGATCAAAGTTTTGGTGTTACATTTTCACCCAATAGCCACTATGTAAGTTTTTTTGATAGTGCTTCTAGTTCTGAAGGTTCTCCCGAAAATGAGAACAAAAATCTTAACATATTTGACACTGGAATTGGTGAGATTGTTTATAGAATTCCTGCGTCTATGAGATTGCCTCTTTGGTCACCAAATGGAGAAAGATTAGCCTATTTTGATGAACAAAATAACTTTGTTATTCTAACAATACCCGAAATGAAAATTACGAAATTGACAGAAAGTGGGGGGCAACGAATAATGAATCTTCAGTGGTCGTTTGATGGTCAGTATCTTAGTTTTCATATTCTAGGGCAATTGGCAATAGCGAGAGTTGTTGAATAAGGTGAAATTTTGAGCTAGCCTAACATACATTTGAATGACATCGTCACATCTATGCTCACCCCAACTTCTTCTCCATACAAACGCTATGGGGGTCACCAACATACTCACCAAAGTTTGGAATCTGAAGATAGCCTAATTTTTTGTATAAACCATTGGCCTCAGGCTGCCGGTCGCCGCTTTCCAACCGTAATGTCGTATAGCCTAGCGCAAGGGCCTTTGTTTCCAACACCTGCATTATTTTTTTAGAGAGGCCCTGACCTCGCATTTCCGGAATGACAAAAACCCGTTTGATTTCGCCAACGCCTGCTTCTAACTGACACACGGCTCCACAACCGACTGGCTTGTTATCAATCCTCGCGACCAAAAAAATGCCCGTTTCCCCATCAATTTTGCTCAGATCCAAAATATACACATTTTCGGATGGATAACGGTCTAGCAAATCTTTATCCAGCGCCTGGATCAAAGCCATCCCATCAGGATTGTAGGGACTTTCAACGGTGATTGATAGGTTATCTGACATTATGTCCCTATAAGCCTAATTCGGTTTTTGCTTCGTCCAGGTCAAGTAATTGGGCTGGTCCGGCGATTTCACCTTGAACAACCTCAAATTGGGAGTTAAGCGAATGTATTTTTGCTGTGACAGCGGCTAGATAATCTTTATGGGTGATTAAGACAACAGTTGGGCCGGTGTCGGTTGAAAAGTAAACAGGAATACCATCACTGCGCAACTCATTGCACATGCGAAATAGCCTAATGTTTTCCGGTTCCCAGGCAAAGATTTTATTAGATCGACTGCCCGACATCGTCACGCCGTGCAGTTGAATACTATCGAGTTCGGCCAATTGACCAACCGTTTCCCAGTCGCTTGCTTGAATAGCGTTAACACACTCAACAATCTCAGCTTGCCGGTTCATCATCCACGTTTTAAAGAAGGGGCTGTTTGGCGCATCCTCATGGGCCACTTCCGTCTTTAAGCCGATGCGGGAATTGAGGGGAATGGTGATCAGGCGCACGTCAGCCAGTTCATTCTTTTGGTCAAGCCGGATAGAGTAGCTGTCCTCGTGTCCGATACCCGGATAAGACAGCCACAATGAAACCCCACCTGCTGCGCTACGACCTCCCGACCCAGCCAGAAGACGAGCGATACAACTGACGAGCCGCCGATTTTGAGCAATTTTGGGGCCGAAGGTAGCGGCAATAGTGGCCAGAGCTAGGGCGGCTGAGGCTGAGGCGCTGGTGCCTAACCCTTTGCCAGTTTGGCTGGCACGAACAAAATTTTGCGAGGTCACGCGGGCCGGTGTCGAAATGCCTGCTAAATTTCGGACAACGTGCAAAATTTGTTGCACCCGTTCAAGTTCACGCCCTTGGGCGGGTGTATTTCCAATTATGGCTTGGTCCTCAGATAAATTTGGATCGAATTCGACTCGTGTAATCGTATGAGCCGCGTCATTATTCAATGAAATGCTGGGTAGGTGACTGATGCGCCATTGCCAGTCGCTCATACCGTGATATTTCAAAATGCCTTGAATGGGGTAGGCCTTGGCCGCCGCCACACCTGTTGATTGTCCCATTGAGTCAAGGTTTGGGTAAGATTCAATGGCAAGCCCCTTTTTTGTTAACAAGCGTTCAATCTCCTGATGGCTTACCTGCATTGGGGCCACCATATCCTGAAAACGCTCCGGTATGTTTGTACTCACAAATATTTCCTCGGGATAACGTATTTGGCAGAAAGGTCTCAAAAATAAAAAACCTATCGATCAATCATCGATAGGTCTATATCTTAGCGTTAAGCAATGCTTTGAGCAAAGGAAAGTGAAATGTTATATGATGGCTACATGGCTGCTGCCATTTCGGGCGTAGACTCGTCCGTGTTAACGATTTCCCAAATGGTGCTGGCCAAATGATGGAGAGCCTTCGCCGAAGGGGCGCTTGAGTCTTGGAGCGTTACGGCGACCCCTTTATTGATTGCTGCGTGAATGCGGGGATCATAAGGGATGGGGTACGACTCAGATAAATTGAGGGCTTGTTCAATTTTTGCGGGAGGAATGCCGCCAGGTAAGTTAGCCCGATTCATGACAACTAAAATTCGCTCAGGGTCCCATTCCAATTGTTGGGTCAGCTCAAGGAATAGTTTTGTGCTTTTTATTGATGGCAATTCTGGGGTTACTACAAAAAGAATATAGTCGGCTGTATCCAAGACATTCAGTGTTCTATCACCGAGATGGGTTGAGGTATCAACAATAACAGCCTTAAAATGCTTCTTTAACTCCTTCAGGACCTTGGGACCCATATCAGGGGTAATCTCATCCGCTATTTCTGGTGAGGCTGGGGCCAGAAGCAGTTTTAGCCCAGAGTTATGCGGCAGCATGACTTCTGGGAGTAGCTCAACATCAATGGTCCCCTCGTGAACGGCATCATGTACGGTTCGGGCGGGGCGCGTGTTAAGATGGACTGAAATATCCCCAAACTGGTAATCTGCGTCCACTAAGGCGATTTCGCCTTGTTGTTGTTGGAGGGCGGCGGCTAAATTGACTGCAATGGTTGAGGTACCAATGCCCCCTTTTGCACTGTAAACGGCAATAACAGGTGCACCCCCTACATCGTTCTGACCAGCTTGTGCCGCCTGAGCTTGCGCGGCTAGCTGTGGATCAATATTTTCCATCGCCTCGATTTGGCGATAGATAGGCTTGCCAATTTCATATACCCGGCGAATGGTCCCAACTAATTCCTCGGCCGTAAACGGTTTGGGTTGGAAATCGCGCGCGCCAGCCGCCATCGCCTGTTTCATGTAGTGCTGCTCAGCCTGAACAGACATAATGATAACTTGACTATATGGTGTTTGCACAGACATCTTACCTGTGGCTGTAATTCCATCCATATCAGGCATATTGATATCCATCAGGACAATATGAGGCCGTAAATCCTCGGCCATCTCAATCCCGTGGCGGCCATTTGTGGCCTGACCAATCACTTCCATATCATTTTCAAAGTAGAGCAAGCGACTGACGTTGTCTCGGGTGCCTGGGTTGTCATCGACAACAAGTATGTTTATTTTTTCACCCTCGGGGTGATCTAGTTCTGAAATGGGGAGTGGTGTTTCAGTTGGGAGGGTTGGTTGAGGTGTCGGCGACGAGGTGGCGGCTGAGGCTAGCTCCATTTCTGGCACAGCTTCTGGCTCACTCTCCTCAATCGCTTCTTCAGTCCCATTTGTACTGGTTAGGCGCTGTAGACGACGTTCTGTAGTTGCTTCTTCCGGCGTAGTCGTTTCTTCACCCTGGCGGCTTCGTCTCCGTCGCCAGATGAACAAGCCGACGACGAGAATAAGAACAAGAAAGAATACAACACCCAGCCCTAATAAAATTAATAAATTAGTAGTTGACATAATTGTCCCAACTTGGCTTAATTAATCGGTACGTTAATTATACCTTGGATTTGCAGTAAATGAAACAGCAATCAATTTGAAATCCCACCTACCTCCTTAATATTCTATCATAGATATGGTTTTTTCAAACAGTACTAAGATGCTACAAATCCCGTGCATAAACAGGGCAATCGCTATTTAAATGCCATTTCTATGCAGCGGCAGTGACTATTCTTGATAGAATTTGGTGGTGAGCGTAATTTATTCTGATACTGTCAAAGTGGAGCCAAACTCATTTGATAGAAATTCTAGTAATGACTCGGCCGCTAATTTGTGGCCTGCTGGAGTCCAGTGCTGGTCTTGTTGAAAATGGAGTGGTGGAGCATTTGGAGCCTGTGATGCTTCTTGAAATATGGGCAATAAATCAAGGTGTGGAATATTATTTTCAGCCAAAAAAGCGGTGAGCCGAGCATTTGGAGCCTCGACATCCCAATTGATGTTAGGTTGATCTTGCATTAGGTTCGCCAGTTCCCTTGGATTTAACTGCTCGGGTGCCCCAACGATGACAACGGCGAATTCGCTTCCTTTGCTGACAACTTCATCGCGAAACTGCAAAAGAATGGCTTCGGTGAGAGACCAAGCTGCTTCAAAATCTTCATTGGGTGGGTCTTGATAAACGAAGAAGGGGATGGGGATGCTAGGGTGATTGGCTCTGACGACAGCCTCACCTCCTAAAATGCCGCTTGGTCCAAGTATCTGAACAACGCCTGGAATGTTGCGTAAGTTGGGCATCACCACCCGATACAGGGCCGATGTGCGCCACAAGATATCAGCCACATCCAACAGAATGGGATCACTGTCGTCTGAGGCGGCTAACTCCGGAGAAATCGTTTCAATGGGTTGGGCTTCGGCATTGGCTATTTCTTCAACAGGCGGGGGAATCAGGGTGCCATCTGGCGACAGGGTGAAAAACTCTTTTTGTTGGTTTCCCCCATTTCGAGCGATTTCTAAAGGCCCATAATTGTTCACCACATCATTGCGAATAAAAAAGGCGAGCAAAACGATGTCAGGTTCATAGCGGAAGCCCTCAGCCACATAAAAGATGGCCTCCTGGTCAGTGCCCCACCCGCCAACTCCGGCGTTGATGACTTCAACGGGGCGATTCAATTCATCTATCAGCTTTTGTTCTAGCTGTTTATGGTAGGTATCAGCTAAGTCAACCTGCAATGCCTCGCCAAATGAGTCAGCCAACGACAAAATGCGGAATGCCCCGTCGGGGTTGTCGTAGCCGATTTCTCGATCCCGTAATCCTCGGGCGTTGATGCGAACTTCAGCAGAAAATTCATTAAAGTCACTGTTAAAAGTGCCGCCGCTGTATGGAATATGCCACCACCCAAACAAAGGATGTGGGGCCCAGATCGCTGGGTTAGGGGCTGGCGGTGGGGCGATACCAATGAGACGGACACCGATTTCGAGCAAAAAAATTGGAAAGCAAAGGCCAAATGCAATTAGCAGCAATCGTCCCCCGATTGCTTTGAAAGATGTTGATTTATTCATTGTCAATTAAAAATGTCAGATAAAATTTTTGGCATCATACAGGTGCAAATTAAAAATCGCAATTGTCTCTGATTTGGTATGAAACGGAACTATATCTTGACATAACGTAATTTACAATTTTGAAATTTTCTTTTACAATAAAAAATAATTGTCTCATCCACCTGGTTATTAAATTGAACTGCTTTCAACGGCTGCAAGAAAAAATTGAACATTGGGGCAGCATGCATTACATGCTGCTCTTACTATTTGTGCTCGCGCCAAACATCGCGTGTGGTTACATTGATTTTGGCGTTGTCCCCTCAAGCTCAGCTGCTGCGGCTCAAAGTGACATTATTTTCGCAACGGTTACGCCCAGGCCTCAAACAAGTACCGAAACCGAATTATCTGAAGGGCAAATGACCGAAGAGGCATCTTCGCTTGTAACATTTGAACCTGCTTTTGAAGATGGAAATGAGCTGGGCAAAATTATGATCTTGGAGTACCATCGGATTGGCTATCCTGAAACGCGCTACCAGCGTACCCCGGAGAATTTTCGGGCTGATATCCAACGTTTATATGAAGCGGGATATACGCCTGTCAATTTTTATGATGTTCTACAGGGCTTGTCTCATCTGGCGGCGGGGCAGAAACCCGTGGTTTTAACTTTTGATGACTCGGATATCAGCCAATTTCGCGTTTTAGATGACAATACCATTGATGCGGATAGTGCCGTCGGAATTCTGCTGGATTTCCATAATCAGCATCCGATCGCGTGGCCAACCCGAGCCACATTCTTTGTTTTAGGCAATGATGTGGGAGAGCATGTCGCCATATTTGGCCAATCCTCTCGGGCCAAAGCAAAGCTCCAGTTTCTTGTGGACAATGGCATCGAAATCGGCAGCCATACCGTCAATCATGTGGATTTATCGGTGGCAACCTCAGAACGAATTTATTGGGAGTTGGCGGTTAGCAAAAAGGTAATCGAAGATCTGGTGCCAGGATACACGGTTCAGACTCTCTCGATGCCTTATGGCGGATTCCCAGACAGTCTTGATTTTCTTAAATCTGGCAATTGGGAGGAGTATCAATACAGTTATGTTGGAAATGTAGCTGCCTGGGGTGGTCCCACCGTTTCTCCCTTTGACCCAACATTTGAACCCTACAAAGTCTCACGCATTGAAGTCACGAGTGAGTCCTTCGATCAATGGCTGACTTATTTTGAGCAAAATCCCCACGAATATTACATCTCCGATGGTGATCCCAGCCGTGTCTCGACTCCCGAAACCGCTACGGACAATCAACCGTAGTATATCCGCCCTCCCAGACACTATCAACCCTACTCTATAAACCCTAAAAACTCACAAACTCTACAAACTCAATCTTATCCCGCTGGAGGATGAACCGTTAGATACTGGGTGAGTAAATCCTTCATTCGGCCCGCCCCTGGCCCCAAAATATTGTACGAATCCCATTGGCGATCATTGGTGCCGGCCAAGAAAATCGCGGCTCCTTTGATAAAATCATCCTGCTGCAAATTCTCATCATACCAAATCAGTTGATCCATATATACGCCGGGTGGGTCATTCCGTAAGCCATTCGCCAGCCAGGTATCGATAAAATCTTGCCAGCCGGTAGCATCCGCTGGTCCAGGTCGAGGCTGTACCAAACCGTCAACCCCACATTCGGTGATCAACGTTGGAATATCCCCGTATCCCATTGGGGTTAAATATTGGCGATAGACCTTACGGTAGCGTAAAGTCAACCAGCCCTCATCCCCCTGATCAGGATTGCCATCTGGCTGTAAAGCCCCGGCCAGATATTGCATCACCGGCGCTGAATATTCGTGCAGACCCAAATAGCCATTGTATTGCCGAATAGCGGCCAAGGCAGGCTCAAAGTGAGGCCAAAATTCCAAAGGCGGGTTGCCTACTGCAAAGTTGCCGACCACCGAACGTAGACCATTTTCGCCCAAAATGCGGGTACGCGCGGCCTCGAATTCAGCGAGTCGCTTCATTTGATCAGGCGTGGTCACGATCGGCTCGTTATACGCCTCCCAGCCATCAAAGACCGCCATTCGGGTCGGATCAGTGGCGAGAGGCAACAGCTTGTCAACAAAGCTTTGCACCATCGGCCCCTGTTCAACGTCCAGATTTATCTCATCAAATACGATACGCCCAATCATTAGTGTCGTTGGTGACGAGTCTTTTAAGCCTTTTGCAAAATTGCCATCAATCTCGAGAGTCTTGATGATGGTCGGTTTGCCCATTGCGGTCATTTCCAACACATCAGGTTCAAATTGGGTGACAAAGAGGCCGAGTTTGCTGGGTGGGCCGGGGGGATATGGGGTTGGAATGGGCGTTGGGGTTGGGGTAAAAGTGATGAGTGGTGTCGGTGTATTTGTCACCGTTGGGGTCAGTGTTGGCGTTGCTGTGGGGGGAATCGGTGTTGCTGTAGCGGTCGCTGATGGGGTGAGGGTCGCGGTTGAGGTGAATGTCGGGATTTTTGTTGCGGTCGAAGTTGTCGTAGCTGGCGCATCCGTCGGCAACGAGGTCGAGAGCCGCACCGCCGCTTCTTCCTCTTGTCCAAATTGGGTCAAACCGCCTAAATTGCAAGCTTGTAAGAAGGCCCAGATACCAACAAATCCACTTTTTTTGAGAAATTCACGTCTGTTCATAGGGCAAGGTCACAAGGACGCAGGGTAGCAAGATAGCAGGGGTGCAGGGTATAGCGGACAAGGTCAAAAAGTGGGTGTTGAAGCAGGATCTAATCAGGTCGAACCTAAAATTGTATTGGACCAATTACCAATTACTAATTACCAACGACTGACCACCCACACTCAATAATCTCCAATCTCCCCAAGCGTAGCGTCCCTTAATCTCCTAACTTAAAGATCCATTTGCGGGGAGAAATCTTACCATCAGAGGAGGGGGAAACAAAATCATCATCGTCCCCTTGAGTAATCTCGTTGAGCTTAGGGAGGATGGGCTGGCTTACATCATTAGGATCAAGCGGCTTGTTTTTGGCGGCGAGTTCAAGGGCCTTCACTTCGTGGGCGTATACCGGACAGCCGTGATGTTTGAAGGGGCAGGTATCACAGTGTAATCCGGGACGAGCCATCACCTCACCCTTGGCCAAGCCGATCACCGGATCACGCAGATCACTCAAATTACGTCGATACTCCTCTTCGCTCAATTCAATGGTCACACTTTCATTGGTGCGTAGCCACAATTCCTGAATACGTACCGGACGCCGGAGGGGATAGGTGGCCGCCACGAGGGAATGATAGATGGTCATCGCGTGATCTCGTCGAAGGCTTGCCGCAGTCGGGATAGGTGGCGGCTCCGTACGAAAGAGAATGGCCAAGATACCGCCATCGCTGGTTTTATCTAGCCTGTCCACCGTTGCTTCCAATTCCAATGACACGCCACCCAACGAAATCCGCAGCTCCATCGTCTCATTACTGGCAATCATCTGCGACCACTCTCGCTCCAATCGCCGATAATACCGCTCCACCATCTGCCGAGCCACGCGCTGGGTATGTAAGCCCTCTAGACACTCTCGCAATGACATCCGGGCTGGCCCACCGGCCGCATGCAATTGCTGAAGCACCTCCCGCACCAGTTCATCCACTTTGGCCAGTTCAGGATCAAGCTCGACTGTCGATTTCTGCTGCAAGAAATGATAATGCAACGGGCATTGGGCTAATACCCGCACTTCTGTTGGGTTTAGAGAAAAGGGTTGTTGTGTCATAGATTAAGTGATTCGCAAAACATCATTGAAAATGAGAAAATTGGCTTTGTCCAGATCGACCACAAATCGAACAGAGTATAGCGAATTATTAAAAAGTAAACCAGACATAGGTATGGTTGCGTATAATGGTCGCCATTACGAAAATCTGTTATTTTGAAAGCGCTCTCTGGTTTATTCAAAATTAGCACAGATGTGCTAGGGCGTCAAGAGGGAATTTGGGTACTTTATTTCAATTCAGATTATCTCGGAAGACACAAACTATGACTTCTAGAAGCGAGATTCGTTTGATGAAGATCTAACATTTCTGATATGAATGTAGCACTTGTTACATTTTTGTGTATAATGCTTGTGTGGCAACTGCTACATTGAGACTCATTGCAACACCATCAATTACTGGATAAACGCCAAACTCAAGAGGATATTATGAAATTTCAACACACTCTATTGTGGATCGCTTGTTTATTTTTTATTGTCTACGGGCTTGGCTTTACCCTACTTCCACAAAGCCTCGCGATCTTGATAACAAATGCAGCGCCGCAGTCATCATCGGGGCTGATTGATATGCGGGCGACGTATGGGGGGATGTCGATTGCGGTCGGGCTTATCTTTGGTCTGATGCTTAGAGAGCCAACCACGGTTAGGCTGGGAGTGATCAGTATTATTCTGATGATGGCGGGGATGGCAGGTGGGCGGCTGATCGGTATCGTTATTGATGGCAATCCAAATTGGGTAATGTATCTGTATTTGGGGTTGGAGATACTCGTTATTATTTTGTCATTGGTGTCATTGCGGTCTGAGGGCTGATGATGTGGCCTTTTACCCCAACACCAAATTATCTCGATGAATGGCCGTAGGGCCGTAATCATAGCCGAGGATTTCGGTGATCTGCTCTGAGTGGCTACCGCAGATGAGCCGCATATCACTGGATTTGTAATTGGCGATACCGCGCCCAACGTCCTGATCTGTGAGGTCACAAACACGGACCGTTGCCCCCCGCTGAAAGTCGCCAACTACCTGAGCGACACCCACCGCTAGCAAGCTTTTTCGACCGTTCACCAATGCCCGCACTGCTCCATCATCAATTTTGACAATACCCTGAGACTGCTCGGCCAAGATCCAGCGTTTACGACTTTCTACACGGCTGGCTTGGGCAGGGAAGCGAGTGCCGATGGCTTCGCCAGCGACCACACGAAGGATGGTGTCGACTTCACCGCCGGGAGCGATGATGACTTCAGTTCCGGAGCGAGTGGCTAACTCAGCGGCCTCGATCTTGGTGATCATCCCGCCTGTGCCGACTTTGGTGTTGGTGCCACCAGCCACCGCCCGAATCGTGTTATCAATGATCGGCACCTCTCGAATGAGTTGAGCTGTGGGGTCTTGCCGGGGATCGGCGGTAAAGAGGCCTTGTTGGTCCGTGAGAATGATCAGGAGGTGAGCGTCAATCAGATTGGCGACGAGGCTGGACAAATTGTCGTTGTCGCCAAATTTGATCTCATCCACGGCGACAACGTCATTCTCGTTGATGATGGGCAGCACTTTGCGATTGATCAGAAAATTAAGCGTATTTCGTGCATTCAGATAGCGAGTGCGATTGGCCAAATCGGAGCGAGTGAGCAGCGCCTGGGCGACCGTAATTTCATACATCTCAAAAATCTTTTGATACAGCGTCAAAAGATGCCCCTGTCCGACAGCCGCTAACATCTGCTTGTATGGGATGTCTTTTCGCGTGGCAGCTGGTGTTAAGTTGAGCAATTCTCGCCCCGCAAAAATTGCCCCAGAAGAGACTAGAATCGGTTCGTGCCCCTGATTACTCACCTCAGCAATTTGGCGGGCCAATTCGATCAGGCGAGGGCGGTGAATGCCGGGGGTCCCTGCCCGCAATACATTTGTTCCAACTTTGATTACGATTCTCATGGTGTGGTTAACGTGAATTTATAGGGTGAATGAAACTGAAGAATTTTGTGGCATACGTGGCAATGATAGTGCGTAGTGTGTAGTGTGGATTTAGACTGTAACCCTACGCATTATGTTTCCCCTAAACTCACGACTTCTTTACTCCTTTTGTTGCCTCGTTACTTCACGCAAACGAGTATAGGCCGGGCGAGGGGTGCGGTCGGGGTTGAGGATGGCATACCATCGCATGGGTTCGGCGGCGGGGTACCAGGAAACGGTGCTAAAATCAAGGTTGAACAGAAACATCGCCTGGATAAAGGGCCACTCTTCTTGAATTTTGGTGTAGCTACGGGCTAGATACTCACCCTGTTCCGCTTGGGTCATCCCAATGCTTTGATGCTCGCCAAGGTCCCAGTCACTATTAAGCACCCAGCCGGTTTCAGTAATCCAGATGGGGGTTTGGGCATCACCATTTGCTTTCATTAACTCGTATTGTGCGACAACCCGATCAAGCGACAAACCATCAGGATGGTGGGTATCAGGGGAGTTGCCATAGGCATAGGGATGACTGCCAAAGGCATCAAAATAGCCTTTAGCCCCGGCCTCATACATGCCTTGCAGAAAGGCCAAGTCTCCGTAAGCATCATCAGAACCATCACCCGTTGTCGCCAGCCCGCCACTAATGACAATCGCCTCAGGGTCAACCGCCTTGATCGCTGTGTAAGCGGCTTTAAGCATTTCAGTGTATTGGGCTGGATCAGGCTCTAGATAACCCCACTCGTAATTCAGATTCGGCTCATTCCAAATTTCGTAAGCGGCGACCTGTCCTTTGTAACGATTGGCGAGGGCGGTTAGAAAGGCAGCAAAATCGGCGGTATTGTTGGGGGGGTGGCTCCAGTGGGTGTCTGCCGGACGCGCCCAATCTGGGGTGCCGTGCACACGCATTAATATTTTTATCTCTTGATCCCCAAATGCTTTGACCACATTATCTGGATCAACCCAGCGATACTCACCCTTGGCCGGTTCGACTGTGGCCCAGTTGATAAAGCCCTTGGACCAATCAAAGCCCATATCATTGATCAAGTAGGCTAGACTTAGATCAGCCATATTGACGCCCAAGGCAAAATCATCCTGAGGCGGGAGTTTGAGCGCGGGTGCAGCCTGGGCAACGCCAGTTAGCGGCTCTGGTGCAAACTTAGCAATGGGGTGGACACTGAGGAAATCATCCCAAGCCTCATTGATTGTTAGGCGTACCGGATGGGCGTCCGGCTCATTCAGGGCCAAGGCATACAGCTCATGATTGCCCGCATCCCAAGCCGTAAAAGTAAGCCATTGTCCATTGGTCGACCATCCCAAAGAGCCTAACCATGCTTTCCCTTGGTGGACCAATTCAATGTCATCTACGGTTGGCCCGATAATATAAATGCCAACCTTATTTTGCTCATTCCAGCCGACAAAGGCTAGCTGCTTCCCATCCGGCGACCAGGTTGGGCTTGTCCCTTGTAAAGGGTGAGGCGTGACCAGTTGTTCATCCGTGCCATCCGGACGAACACGATAAATTTTCTCAGCCCCATCCCGAATAGCGGCAAAGGCGATGTAGCTGTCATCCGGTGCCCAGACAGGCATTCGATCCATTGTTTCATTGAAGGTGAGTTGAATGGGGGTCTCTTCTTCAAGGTGTTGGACAAAGATATCTGAGTCTCCATCTTGCTCGGAAACAAACGCAACACTGTTTCCGCTGGGCGACCACGTTGGGCTATGCTCCCAGCCGGATGTTTGGGTTAAATTAAATAGATGGTTGTCTTGGTCGAGGCGATTGAGATCAATAATCCAGATATCGCTATTTTGGCTGCGATGACTGGTAAAGGCGAGTTTGCGGCCATCGGGCGACCAAGTGGGGTCCCAGTCAGCGTCAGGATGGTTGGTGAGGTTGTGCAACGTGCCATTTTTGTCTAACACAAAAATATCGCCTGCACCACTACGATCAGAGGCAAAGGCGAAAATGGGTTGTAACCCAGGGCGATTGATTTGATTGTAGCAGGCCACCAGCCCCAGTAATGTTAGCAGGGTGGTGATCCCCATTATTGAAATAACCAAGCGTGGTCGTTTGGTTTTTGTTTTCATTGGACATCCAAAAATTACTCGGCCCAGTATAACATCAGGGAGGCAGGGGAGCAAAGTCGCAAAGATGCGGGAATGCAAGGTATCAAGGGAGCAAAGTCGCAAAGTCATAGGAACAAAGATCGACGAACTTATTTGACTTTATGCACTACGCACTATGTGTGCTCTCAGTCAAGTTTAACATCGATGCTTTGATCTACTTGCCACCCTCCATCCCCTGCAACCCCTTAACATCCTTAATTTTGAGTGACAAAGCGTGTCATTGTGGGTAAAATTAAAGACGTATTTACGACCATATTGACCAGCCTCACGAAATTAGGCGTTTACTGAAAAAAGGAATATCAGATGACACGAAAAACAATTCCCCAATTTCTAATCTTCTTAATGTTATTGTTAATTTTTATAAACAACGGCTCCCCTCTGAACTTGGCTGGATCAGTTGAAGCAGCGGGGCCTACGCAAGATAGACCCAACAATGTTGACCAAAACAGCGTGACCTTCCCCTTTCAAACGGGCTTTCCGCAAAGTGTTTCATTTGATGGGGTGGAGGCCTCTTCACCGGCGGTAGGCGATGTTGATAATGATGGTGATTATGAGCTATTTGTTGGCGATTTAATTGGCGATGTTTATGGTTGGGATCACAATGGCAATCTTCTGCCTGGGTTTCCGATAACGACAGGGGACAGCATTATCGTTGCTCCGGTGGCTTTGGCCGATTTGGATAATGATACTGATCTTGAGATTTTGGTCGGTACCAGTAGCTTGTCTGGTACAGGGGCGCAGGTGGATCGGGCTAGAGTCTTTGCCTGGCATCATAACGGCACATCAGTGACGGGCTGGCCGCAGAGTGCTCCTTGGGATGATACTTGGGCACCCAATTGGGCCTGGAATGAGGTGACCTCGATTGCCGTGGCAGATATTGATGGCGATAACGATAATGAAGTTTTAGCCACCTCAACGGCCTTAACGACGAGAGCGCCTGGCCCTAATCCCCCCCACGCCTTTAACGCCTTTGCCTGGCATCACACCGGAGTAGCAGTTTCGGGCTGGCCGACCTCCCCCGGCGACTGGGCTGATTATGATAGTCGGGTGGCGATTTACGGCACATTGGCGGCTGGCGACTTGACCGGAGACGGAGCAGCTAATCCCATTATCCCACGCGATTACAATATTTTATATGCCTATGATGGTTCCGGTAATTTTGTAAGTGATTGGCCTGTTATTCCATTCTACGATCCCAATACGACTTGGGGGAGCGATACGGTTGAATCGGGTGTGGCTGCCCCCGTTTTGGCTGATTTAAATGGGGATGGCCAAAATGAGGTTATCCACAATGGTATTCGACAAACCCCAGGCGAGGTCCGTCTCAGCTCGGCCATTATGGTGTTTCAACGGGATGGTAGTCGGTTTCCAGGCTGGGAGTTTCCCGCCTCTGGTTCGGGCTGGCAGTCCAGTCAAGTGTGTGCCCCATATGAGATGGTCTCGGTGGCTAATCTTGATGATGACGCAGATCTAGAACTCGTCGTCTCCAACAATGATGGTTTTGTGCGGGCATACAACACCGATAAAAGCCTGCTGTGGTCGTTTGATTACACTTTGGGCCAAAATGTGATTTCGAGTGAAGCCGTGATCGGTGACATTGATGGTGACGGTGAGGTTGAAATCGTATTTAATACCTATCAACCCAACTTTAATTCAACTAGCGCGGCGCGTGTGTGGGCTTTGGAAACGGATGGCTCCATCGTGACCGGGTTCCCTTTGGATGGCATTGGCTCCATTGGGGTGTGCTCAGCTCCGGCGCTATCAGATCTCGATAATGATGGTGATGTTGAGCTAATTGTAGCCACGGCCTCCAGTACCAATCAGATTATTGTTTGGGATTTGCCCGGAACCTACAACGCTGGTTTAATGCCTTGGCCGCAGGGGCGGCACAATGCGCAACGTACTGCCACTTATGTTGAATCGACATCAAACTTATCATCATCCACGTTTGCAGCAAATCCTTCTAGTGGTGACTTGGGTGAAACGACCCAATTCTCGCTGACCTTGCAAAATAGTGGGCTGACGATTACGCAAACAGTCACCGCAACGGTTCAAATTCCGACAGCGTTTACTGATGTCCAGAATATTACTTTAACACCAAATATTGGCGCAGCGTCCTTGAGTGATAATACACTAACTTGGCAAGGTATTCTCAATCAATCCCCGCTTCTAATCACCTATCAAGCCTCGGTGGCGATTTCAGAAACGCTCGCCGTTTCAAGTGACGCCGTTATTGAATATCCAGCCGGAACATTTCTCAATCGCCCCGCTTTGTTCATTGCTAATTCAAAGCGAGTTTATCTGCCTGCGGTGTTGAGAAATTGATTCTTGTAAGTGAATTTTGAGTAACAAGAAATATAAAAATCAGGAGTCCAAGCTACAGTTTGGACTCCTCTTTATAAATAATAAAAGTTGTAATTAGGAGAGATCATGACCGAATACACAATCGCAGTATTACCCGGTGATGGCATTGGTCCCGAAGTCGTCAAAGCAGCCACAGCCGTGCTTGATCAGGCTGCCAGCGTTGAAAATTTTACCCTCAATTGGGTTTCATATGAAGCGGGTGCGGCGGCATATCAGACATATGGTGATCCCCTGCCAGCCGAGACAATGGCCGGGTGTAAAGCGGCTCACGCTATCTTCAAAGGCCCGACTGGTTTACCAGAGGTTCGGTTCCCCGATGGCACTGAGGCAGGGGTGCTCGGAGGGCGTTTGCGAAATGGTCTAGATTTGTATGTCAATTTGCGCCCGATCAAACTCTATCCCAATGTGCCGACGGCTTTGGCCAATCGATCCTACGGTGAAATCGATTGGGTGATGGTGCGTGAGAATACGGAAGGGCTGTATGCGAGCCGGGGAAATGGCATTGTGGCTAATACGGGGCAGGCTGTGACCGATACGATGATGATCACACGACTGGGGGTTGAACGGATTGCTCGCTATGCCTTTGAGGAAGCCCGTCGGCGCAATCGATTGAAACGGGTGGCCTGTGTGGATAAGAGTAATGTGCTGCGATCGATGGCCTTTTTCCGAAAGGTGTTCGATGAAGTTGGTGATGATTACCCAGATGTTGAGCGAGACTATCTCTACGTTGATGCAGCGGCCCAAGCCATTGTTTTGGAGCCGGATCGTTTTGATGTGATTGTCACCGAGAATCTGTTTGGCGATATTTTAAGCGACTTAGGCGGGGCAACTGTTGGCGGCATTGGCGTATGTGGTGGGGCTAATATTGGCGCTGATTATGCCTATTTTGAGCCGATCCACGGCTCAGCCCCAAGTTTGACCGGACAGGGCATTGCCAACCCGCTGGCCACGATTCTGTCCGGGGGATTGATGCTCAACTATTTAGGCGAGGTCAATGCTGCGGCTAAGATTGAAGCAGCGGTGGAGAAAGCGTTGTCTAATAAAGAGATCACACTTCAGCCTAATGGCTCGGCCAGTAGTGGGACAGACGCAGTGGCTGAAGCCGTACTTCGCCATTTTGAATAGGAGGCCGATGATGATTAATGTACTATTTGTGTGTTTGGGCAATATCTGTCGTTCACCAATGGCTGAAGCGGTTTTTCAGCATATGGTCAATGAGGCAGGACTGAGTGATCAGTTTGCTATCGATGCCGTGGGTACGGGGGGCTATCACGTCGGTGAGCCAGCCCACCGTGGCACCCAGAAGGTTTTGGCAAAACATAATATTCCCTGTCACAGTATCTCTCGAAAAATCAATCGTAATGATCTGGCTCAATCCGATTACATCATTGCGATGGATCATAGCAATCGCGCCGATGTCTTATCGATGGCGCGTCCCAGTGTAATTGATGATAAAGTCGAGCTACTCCTAAGTTTTGCCGATGATACTTCGCTCAGTAACGTACCCGATCCTTATTACACAGGCAGCTTTGATGAGGTCTATCGGTTAGTGGAGTCCGGCTGTGCTGGTCTGCTGGTCCACATTCGGGCGGAACGAGGCTTGTAGATTTTAGATAGACCTGTCATTTCGAACGGAATGGAACGAAGTGGAATGTAGAGAGAAATCTTTGTGTTTGTTGCCTGAGTAAATCTCGAATTTGAAGATTTCTCCTCGGACCTCGTCGAAATGACAATTCCACATAACTTAATTTGCAATAAGTTATCATAGCAAGGTAATGCGAAAATTAAGACAATGACCTTACCTGCCCAATTACCCGCAGTTCTTGAAGCAAAACTCAATATCAAAATCAAACAAACTCGCTCAGTCAGCGGTGGTGATATCAGTGCGGCAGCGCGGTGTCAATTGGCTGATGGACGAGACATTTTTGTGAAATGGCAACCCGCTGGGCGGTGGTCTGGCTTGTTCATGGCCGAAGCACACGGCTTGCAACTGCTACATTCGACTGACACCCTACGGACCCCCGAGGTTTTGGCTTATGCCGCAGGATCAGCCGATGACCCAGCCTTCATTGCGATGGAGTGGCTAGGCCAGTCGGTCAAGACCAACGCTGCGGCTAAGGTTCTAGGCGAGGGCTTGGCGCTGTTGCATCAAAGCACCGCCGAACAGTACGGCCTCGATCACGACAACTTTATCGGGGCCAATCCTCAACCCAATAACCAAACATCAAACTGGATCAACTTCTTCGCCACCCAACGGTTCGGCTTTCAAATGACCTTGGCCGAACAGAACGGTCATCTCCCCGCCAGCCGAGCGAGCCGTTTGGAGAGATTGATGTCTCGTCTAGGCGAATGGCTCCCCGCCCAGCCCCCCGCCTCGCTCCTCCACGGTGATTTGTGGGGTGGCAATTGGCTAATAACCGAAGCCGGTTCCCCCGCCTTAATCGACCCCGCCGTCTATTACGGCGACCGCGAAGCCGATTTGGCCTTCACCGAACTGTTTGGCGGCTTCCCCTCAGCGTTCTACGATGCCTACAATCACGTCTGGCCTCTCGATTCCGGCTACCACGAGCGCAAAGAACTGTACAATCTGTATCACCTGCTCAACCACCTCAATTTGTTTGGCGGTGGTTATGGTGGGAGTGTTGATGCGGTGTTGCGACGGTTTGTGGGTTAGAACGGACGTGAACCGGAATGAAGCTAACCTTGTTTAGAACAGATGCCTGAAATTTTAATGTATAGCTGGTGATAGAAATAATGAGTAACAAAGGTATAAAATATGGTATTAGTATCATAATAATGATGTTTGTTTTAGCTTGTGGACTTGTTGATCAACTACGTAGTCGGGTTATTTCTCAAAAGGAAGCGGCTAAAATTGCTGGTATTTTTTGTCTACCAGACGATGTTCCTGTTCAGTTAAGTCCAACACCAACATTCTACTGGGTAGGGGATGATGGAGACTTACCAGATACTAGTATCGTCTATCGAGGGCCTGATAATTCATCGCATCTAGTATATATCTTGGCTAGCTTGAGAACCCACTCTATGCAGGATGGTGATGTCGAAGAATTTTACAGTCCACAGTATTGCAAGGATAAATTTATTGCCTCATCAAGTATGTTTAATGATATTTGTATCTCAACAGATATGCCCACACTTTTTGATGATGATAAAAAAATACTGGACGGAAATCCTCCATTTATCACCTCTTTTCGCTGGTTGGCTAATAAGGATGAAGAGTGGACATTTTATCGAGTTCTATCTACCTTACCGATTGAAGAAACAAAACAAATCGTAAATAATATGTGTATTGATTGACAAAAATAATCTGTTGGGTATTTAAGGTAGATTGGGTAGAATATTGGAAATGATGATGAGGTTGGTCTTGGTTTTGGATTTCACTAAATTTTTCATAAGGAAGGGCAAATATGCGGGTGTTCCCCTCCTATCTCTAATCTCTAATTGATGGTAGCCCGATTGTCATAAACCACCTCACCCTGTCTTATCACCAAACCAACCTGTCGTAGTGCAGTAATATCTTCAAGCGGATTGCCTTTGACCACAACAAGATCAGCCTGTTTACCAACCTCCAACGTACCAAGATCAGACGCCAAGTCCAGCGCCTCAGCGGCGGTTTTGGTACTGGACAAAATTGCCTGCATCGGGGACATTCCCAATTCGGTGACCATTAATTCGGGGATTAGGGCGTAATCGTCATATAAAATATCGGTGACACCGGCGTCACTGCTGGCGGCGAATAAAACATTGTGGGCTAAGAGCTGTCGCCAAATTTTATTGAGCTCTTGCCGAGGGGCGCCCTGCCCCTTTGTCTCGATGCGGCGATAATCGATCACGTTCGTTGGCGAGACAATAATGTTCTGATCAGCAATCATCTGGGCAGCGGCTGGATCAAAGGCAAAGTGATCGCCGTTGAAAAAGGTACAATGTTCAATCCGTTGGATACCCGCCGCAATACAATTTCTGATCCCCTGTGAGCCGTGAGCATGGGCGGCCACCTTCTTCCCGTACCCCGCCGCTTCCTCTCGGATGGCTGTTAACTCGGCCACATCATAATGACATTCGCTGGGATCCTCCCCGCCTCCACCCGTAGCCATCACCTTGATAAAGTCCGCCCCGGCCTCAACTTGTTCCCTGACGGCGGTCCGAACGGCCTCGATCCCGCTGGCAATTTTGCCAATCCGATCCGCCCCATGTCCGCCAACAGGGGCAAGGGCATTGCCACTGGAGAGAATACGCGGGCCAATAATTTGCCCAGTTGCAATCGCCTCTCGTACGGGAAAGATGATATGATTTTGCGCCCCACAATCCCCAACCGTGGTTACCCCTGCTCGTAAGGCGGCCTGGGCGTTGCCAATTGTGCGGAGCACAATCTCAGCCGTATCTTGCGTTGGGTCATAATATCCAGCCAGATTGATTGGATCAAAGGTCAAATGGAGGTGAGTATCGATCAAACCAGGAATGAGCGTCGCATCGCCCAGATCAAACACGGTTGCCTGTTGGCTTAACGAAGCAATTGTTTCGTCTGTTTCTGGCTTGATGTCCTGTATCTTTGCATCTTGGACAATAATTGCCTGGTTGATGAGCGGTTCGCCACCAGTACCATCAATGAGTCGGCCTGCTTTGATAATTTTTAAGGTAGAGTTGTAGTGAAGGTTCATTTTACATCCTTGTCTGAGGCAAAACAGTTTGGGCAAACACCTCCAATCCATCCAGATCGTCCAAATCAGCCCATTGAAACATGACTTGTTGCAGACCAACCTCTGCCAACTGCCCTAACTGGTCTATGATCGCCGCCGGTGTTCCCACAATGAGGCCGCGTTCCATCAGTGCAGCAGCGTCACGCCCAGCAAGATTCTTTTTTAAATCTGACTCATCACGGCCAAAAACGAGCCCTTTCATCTGAGAGCGGCCCACGTCGCCGGGCTGGCGACCATTGTCTAACAATAATTTGTCTAAATGAGCGTTAAGTTCCTTGAATTGGGCGGGCGATCTATAAATTCCGTTCCACTCGTCGCCATAGCGGGCCACCATCGGCAAGATCAGTTTGGGGCCATTGCCGCCGATGAGAATCGGGGGGCCACCCGACCGTTGGGGGCGAGGTAATAAAATTGCATCTTGCAACCGGTAGTAGTCTCCCTCAAACGTTACGGGTTTGTCACTGCGAAGCAGACGGGTGATGACCTCTAGTCCCTCTTGAAATCGTTTGAAACGAGCGGTGGTATCGAGTAAATCAAAGCCAAAGCTGGTATGTTCTCTCCCGCCGCCGCCCCAACCAGCACCCAATCCTAAAACTAGCCGCCCGCCTGATAAGTCATATACATCTTTGGCCATACGTGCCGTATGAACGGGATGGCGAAAGGAGATAGGCGTCACCAACGGGCCAAACTGGATGCGTTGGGTGTTACTGGCTAGCCAGGTCAGCGAGGTCCACAATTCCAGTGAGTCTTGATCAGGTGGATCGGCGTCAAAAAAGTGGTCGGAGCGATAAAGCCCAGCAAAGCCCAATGCTTCAACAGCGCGGACGATACGCTGCCAGCGGGGCCAAGTCAGGCCGCGTTGGCCTTCGATGGTGATAGATATTTTCATCTTTTCTACCCGTTGTTACAATTGATTTTCTACGGCTTGTTGGTTATTTATGAAAAGTAGCCAAAAAGCCCACAACCCCGCAGGAATCAGGGTCAATCCGGCCATCCACCAAGCTACCCCGGAAATACCCAATGACGAGTCGAGCGCGCTTCCCACAACAGCCGCTGCCATAGCACTCATCAGGGTTGAGAAGGCAAATTCTGTGGAAAAGACCCGCCCCCGAATATGATTAGGAACCAGTTGCATCATTAATTGGGTGGAAAAGACCCAGATGATACCGTTCCCAATGCCTCGCAGTAAGGTGCCGACAAGAATTGTGCCAAAACTCATCAATGGCGCAGTTAAGGCCAGCCCCATCCCCCCGATAAGATACCCCAATACAATTGTCCAACTCATTGGGGCCTGTCGATCTGCGGTGAAGTGCCGAGCCGCGATGGGGCCAAGTGCAATCCCAATCCCCGTTACCCCAAAAATCAGACCCAGACTGATGCCACCGTCCTTGCCAATGGTAAAGACATCTTTGGCCACAGACACTTGAACAATCTCAAAAGTGGACCCTAGCAGTACCCCGATGGCGGCTTTGTGCAGGGCAATTACCAAAACATTGACTTGCTGGCCTAAGTAGCGTAATCCATCCAGGTATTGCTGTAATGCCGCTCCAAGAGACGCATCTACTGCGGTGAGGTCATCTGAGACATCAAGCTTGATTTGAGCAATAAAGATGATCGAGATAAGGAACGTCAAGGCGTCAATTGTGAACGCAGGATAGATGCCCCACGTTCCAGAGACAAGGCCGCCCAGAGCAGCCCCGACCGCCAACATTGTAGACCAGGTAGCTCCACTGATAACGTTCGCTGTGCCAAGCTCCCGTGGAGCAACAATGTTGGGCAGCATTGCATTGCGAGCTGGGTAAAAGATGCCGCTCAGCCCCAATTGAATGCCCGTTAGGGTATACAAAAGCCAGACTTGCCCAGGATTTCGGATGAAAAGGAAGCAGAAAACGATGATAGCCCGGACAAGAGCAGTCGCAATGAGAATCTGCTTGCGATTATAGCGGTCGGCCATAACGCCAGCAACGGGACTGACCAGGAAAGGGGCCAATGTTCGCACGACAAAAAGCGATCCGATAGCCAGCCCTGACCCGGTTAAGGTTGCGACTAATGAAGCCGAGGCGATCAAATTGAACCAATCACCCAGCAGGCTAATGATCTCGCCAAACCAGAGATATCGAAAGTTCCGGTTTCTTTGGATCAGTTCAATATAACCGACGGGGGCTTGTTTGTTAATGATTGTCTGGCTCAGTGAATAGCTCCTATAATTTTATCACCAGTTGCGCTGGTCACTTCGTGACTTTATCTTTGCAGTTTTTTATTATGGGCCTCTATTTTCTTACCAGACGATTTCCATCAAATCCTGTCCCCAATATACCGGGCCATCATAGATACGCTTGATGTCGTAAATGGCGTCATTAATAATGTCGCTCGATGAGGTCAGCGCGGGCGCTTGGTGGGTGACAACAAGGCGCTTTGTCCCCGCTTCTTGGGCCTTTTTGGCCCCTGTAGCCTCGTCCCGAATCGTTTCACGTCCCATTGTAGCCATCACCAATAGATCGGCATCACGGGCCAGTTCAAGCAGAGCGTCGGTGGGGTTGGCGTCACCGCTAAAGGCGATGATGCCCTCGTTTGTTTCAAAGCGGAAGCCAAAACAGTTGAGATAGGGCTGGGCGTGTTCAACCTCATAGGCATAACAATCCCAATGGGATCCGCCAGCAACTTTGCCAGCTTGGTATTCATTCACGTGGATCACTGGCTCCTGGCGCGGCAGTTGCCCACCACGCGCTTCGTAGGCAGCGATACTCTTGGGATGCTGTGTGCGGGCGATCACATCGAACCAAAAAATACCCTGCTCTTTACTCCACAGCTGCTCGGTGATGTCTTTGAGGGGAGGGGGACCATAGACGTTTAGATCAGGTTCGGTACCCGTAGAGAGATCGAAGCGGGTCATCAAAAAACAGGGGTAGTCGGCGATGTGGTCGGAGTGGTAGTGAGTAAAAAAGAGATGGTTGATTTTTGTTGCCGGAATGCCCATCCGGTACATTTTATAGGTCGAGCCTGGACCGCAATCAATCATCAGCCATTCGTCACCTAACTCCAACAAAAAGCTCGTGCCCCATCGCTCCGGGGTTGGCTCCGGGGTGCCTGAGCCTAAAATGACAAGTCGTGGCATAATTAACCTCGCTGTTTAAGGACATCAGCTTGCTCTTCATACAAATAGCAAGCAGCTTGATGAGCCCCCCCATTCATTTCATAGAATGGCGGCTTGACCGTCAAACAATGATCCATCCGTTGGCTACAGCGGGGATAAAAACGACAGCCACTTTCGACCTGAGTCCGAAGCTGTTCATCATCGGGTAGGACAAGCTGTCCTTCCCATCTTTGATCCGGGTCAGGGACAGGAATCGAGTTGATTAGCTGTTGGACATAGGGATGTTTGGGATTTTCAATGACACGGGTGGTCTCACCGCGTTCAGCCACGGTGCCTTGATACAGCAAATGGATTTCATCACTAACTTGGTAGGCTGTACTTAAATCGTGGGTGATGTAGAGAAAAGAGATG
The DNA here is from genome assembly GCA_028285035.1 of Phycisphaerae bacterium. The sequence goes on along the minus strand of JANQQF010000106.1, from coordinate 60,369 downwards.
TTATACTCATCACGCAAGCGTTGCATGATATCCAGAATCATCGCCCGCAGCGAAGCGTCCACCATTGAGACCGGCTCATCAGCCACAATGAGACTGGGCTTAAGCAGATAAGCCCGGGCCACCATCATCCGTTGCCGTTGACCACCACTGAGTTGGTGAGGGTATTTGTGCAGGACCTCACCTCCCTGCAACCCCACTACATTCAGGGCCTCTTCAATTAAGGTTTTGGCTGTTTGGGGGTCACGGGCCAATTTGAAATTTTTGATCACCATATCAAAGATATGCTTGACCCGATAAAAGGGGTTGTATACCGCGTAAGGGTCCTGGAAAACCGCCTGCACCTCCCGCCGATAGTCAAACTTTTGAGAGCGGGTCATTTGATGAAGGCTCTGTCCCTTAAATAAAATATCACCTGTCGTCAGGTTGATAAAATCTAACACTAAGCCAGCCAAAGTTGATTTACCACTCCCACTCTCACCCGCAATCGTCACGATTTTGGCTGGACGACTGGGGATGGTCAGATTGAAGTTTTGTAGGGCCACGACTTCTCGACTCCCTTGCAACATCTCTCCGCCATATATTTTTGTCGTCTTAGCAATTTCAAGGAGTGGTGGATTCATATTACTCCTGTTTTGTTTTCCCATACAGTGTAACTCCCACGCTGGCCAGACTGACTAAGCCAAGGGCTATCCAACCACGTACGCCTAGTACCTCGTGCAGTAACACAAACCCAATCAAGGCGGCAACCGCTGGCTCTGAACTGACGAGGATGCCATAGGTACGGGGCGGCATTCGTTTCAAGGCGATGAACTCTAAGGCATAAGGGATCGTTGTTGATAGCATCGCCACCAAAAACCCTTCAAATAGTAGCGAAATATTGAGCAACGCCATGCCCCCACTGGCGATACCGAGCGGCATAGCCACCAGAGCACTCACGGTCATAGCCAAAGCTAAACCGGTGACCCCTGAGAACATAACGCTTGTTCGTGCGGTAATCAGAATGTGCCCCGCCCAGACAACTGCAGCGAAAAAGGCAAGTAATAGCCCGATTGGATCAAAGGCCGCCATACTACCAAATGGTGCGAGGAGTAGAATGCCTGCCAGTGCCAAAAGTGGCCAAACAAAATCCACAAGTTTGCGGGAACCAATCACTGCGACCGACAACGGGCCTAAAAACTCAACGGCTACTACGATACCTAAAGGGAGCCGAACCAAGGCGAGATAGAAGGCGGTATTTAACAGAGCAGTGACAACGCCTAAAAGAGCCGCATAGGTCCACTGTTGTCGAGAGTATTCTCGCACATTGGGCCGAGCAATCAGCCACAATACAATTGCGGCAAAACCTAACCGTAAAAATACCACACCTGGGGCGCCTAGCGCGGCGAATAGATTTTTTGCTGTCGCGGCACCCAGTTGAATCGACAAGATTGCTAGAAATAGGAGCACAGGCGGGGGAATCATCGTGGCGATTCGACGAATATCAAAAACCGACCTTGAGCTAGGTGATAGATAATTATTTTGTTCACTGTGATGGATAAGGTTCATTTGGCTGATCACCATTCTATTGATAGGTTACTCGTATAGGTGACAGGCCACTTGATGTCCTGGCTTGATTTCTTGTAAAGCAGGCACAACCTGGCGACATTTATCCGTGACCTGTGGGCAACGAAATTGGAAGATACAACCGGGAGGCGGGTTGCGCAAGTCATGGGTTAACCCCTCGGTCAATTTGAGCGGCTTGCGCTCGGTGATCGAGGGGATCGATTCAATCAGCAGTTGGGTATACGGGTGTAGCGGAGCTTTTAGGGCCTCGCGCACCGGGGCAATTTCGACCATATTCCCCGCATACATAACCGCAATCCGATCGGTCATTTGGGCCATCAAGCCCATGTCATGGCCAATCATAATCATCGAAACCCCCAGCCGCTCTTTGATATCGAGCAGCGTTTGAGCGACAACCCGTTGGACGATAACATCCAAGGCACTGGTCGGTTCATCCGCAATGATGAGCGTGGGGTTAAGGGCGATGGCCATGGCAATACAAACCCGCTGTTTCATCCCGCCGCTCAACTCATGAGGGAACATCTCATAGATGCGACTGGGCAGACCAACCAAGGTGAACAACTCTAAAATTCGTGTTTTTAGAGCCTCTTTATCTTGCTTTCCTTCGTGGGTTTGAATAGCATCAGCAATTTGAGTCTTAACAGGTAGCACTGGATTGAGCGAGTTCATTGCGCCTTGTGGAACTAAGGCGATCTCTCGCCAGCGGATTTTTTGAAGCGCTGGGCCATCAAGCGTCACTAAATCTGTGTCACCGTTCAAGTGCATTTGTCCTCCCACAATTCGACCGGGGGGGCGTACTAGGCGTAAAATAGCCATCGCGGTAGTGGTTTTCCCACAGCCCGACTCACCAACCAAGCCGATTATTTCACCCCGATACACATCAAATGTGACCTTATTGGCCGCGATGACATCGCCTTCGGGGGTGGCGTAATGAACTTGAAGGTCTTTAACTTTTAAGATGATGTCTTGATTGCTTTTTGTATTATCCATATTAGCCTAAGATAAAAATAATGAATTGTGAATAACGAATAATGAATTGAGAAGTTGAGTGATCATTTTGAGGATGTTTGGTTTTGGGCAGTGTTCCACTGCTTCTGTAAAAGTACTGATATTTGCTTGAGATTCATCAAATTTACAGAAAACAATTTACACAACTTGGTTTTGGCGAGATGTTTTGATACTGGCGTTGATGATACGGCACAACTCATCACATTCCTGATACAGATCAGACATTTTATCAGGTTTTACAAGGTTACTTTTGATAATAAGTTGGAGCCAAACTCGAGATTCATTTAGTTCTTTGGAACAGATTTTTAGCTTATGTTGGAAATCTTTTGTACTTTCGGCGCCTCGTGCCTCTGCATAATGCGCGGCTGGAGACGTACCACTGCGTAGCAATTGTCCAGCAATATGATTTGCAGATCGTTTGTTGGGCAGATTATCACATAAATTTATAATTCTCACCGCAAAATCAATCAGTCTACTTTCAATATCATCCCCTTTAGCCAATTTATTCTTCTCCTACATTCATTTATATTAAATTGATCACGACTTCACAATTCATTATTCATAATTTATTATTAATCCGCTCAATCTGCTCGATCCGCGTTCAATTGTCTATTTAGAAGTTTTGTTATGTTTCCAGCCCTCGCAATCTTGGATTGGCGATCTCATCTAGGCCGATGGTCATAAAGAAAAGGGCGACAAAAATGACAACCAACATCAAAATCGGAAAGCCCCACCACCACCACATGCCTCGTAAAATGGCTGAAGCATCCAGAGCATGATTAATGGTCATGCCCAGGGTCGGAATGCGCGTGGGTCCTAAACCCAAGGCCTCCAATCCAGCCGCAGCTAGAATCGCGGCAGAGACGGTGCCGGTAAAGCTAGCGGCAATGTAAGGTAGGAGGTTAGGCATCATTTCTTTAAACATAATGTCGATGGTGGAAGCCCCTGATAAGCGGGCCATTTGCACATAGCCCTGCTCTCGCATCGTTAGCACTTGCGAGCGAATCAAACGGGTGGGAAAAGCCCAGGCAAATAGAGCCAGAATCAGGGCCATCGTGCCGACTTCAAATTGTTGGACATAGCTGGCGATCACGATCAGTACGGCCAGACCGGGGATGGTAATTACCACATCGGCCAGAATGCGGATGGCATTATCCACCCAGCCCCCCAGAAAGCCCGCTGAAAAACCAAAGGTTATCCCGACCACCATTCCCACAGTTGCCGCAATAAACCCAACCCATAGAGAGCGGGGCGTGGCGACAATGAGCAAGGCTAAAATGTCGCGACCACTACTGTCTGTGCCCAAAGGGTGCTCGACTGTAGCATCCTTAAAGCCAAGCCGAGGATCTGCTTCGACCCAGGCGGGGACGATATTGATTGGCGCTGAGCCGACGGTAGCCATACTCGTATCCCATAACCAGGGGCCAACAAAGCCAACCGCGATAATTAATACAACAATAAACGTACCCGCTAGTAACTTTTTGTTGAGCCAAGGGGAATCCCAGCGGTTGAGACGGGGAGATTGTATGAGTGTAGTCATCATCTTACCTTTTGTCGTAGGTAATTCGTGGATCAATTAAAGGATAGGTCAGGTCGAGAATGAGAACTGCCACAGAAACACCGACAATCACATAAAAAACGATCCCCTGAATTAGGGTGAAATCTGAGTTTAGAATGCCTTGATAAAGCAGGTAACCCATTCCAGGGTAGGTGAAGATCAACTCAACCACGACCGCCCCACCCGCCAAACTCCCGAGCGCGACGCCCAAGGCCGTGACCTGTGGCAAAATGGCATTACGCACCCCATATTGCCAAAAAATCCGGGAGGGGCTTAAGCCTTTGGCCTCAGCTAGAATCATGTAATCCTCGCCATCAATGGTAATCATCATCCCTCGCATGCCCAAAGCCCAAGCGCCCATCGTCACCAAGACAATTGATAGCGATGGTAGGGTGCCATGCTCAATAACACTTTGAATGAAGGCCCAGTTCCAGCCGGGGGTTAAGCCGCGCTCATAATTACCAGCAAAAGGCAGCCAGTCGAGGGTGAAGGCAAAGACATAGATCAATAAAATGCCTAGCATGAAGGCAGGAATGGAGGTAAAGGTCAGAGATATGGGAAGTAATAATCGGAGCAGGCGAGGGGTACGTCGCCATGCCAGCAGGGCTCCGATAATGTTCCCAAAAATAAAGGCTATCATAGTCGCGATAAAGAGCAGTCCAAGTGTCCACGGGATACTACGGGCCACCAGATTATCGACACGACTGGGGAAAAAGGCGAGGGAGTACCCAGTGTTAAAGGTTGCTGCATTGTACATATACCTGAAATATTGCACATACAACGGTTGATCCAGCCCAAATCGTTGACGCCAAGCGGCTACGAGCAGATCACTATTTTCAATCGTGGCCCCTTCATTGATCATCCGGCCAATCATCGCTTGGACTGGATCGCCGGGAGCCAGTCGAGGCACAATAAAGATGACTGTTGTGCCAAACCAGACGGTCAAAAAAAACATCCCGATTCGTTTAATAACATACGCTTTTGTTAATCTGCCCATGTCTGATTCCTTGAAAACTTTAAAAGGCAACTGGTAAAGAATTTAAACCATGCAACAAAATATTCTCTCGCCAGTGAAACTTATCATTAGCCAATTGAATATTTGGGAAGCGTTGAAGAATTGTATTGATTGCAACCGCTGCCTCAACACGAGCCAGCGGGGCTCCCAAACAATAGTGAATGCCATAACCAAAAGCTAAGTGTTTGTTCGTTTTATGGGGGCGTGTAATATCCAGTTGGTCGGGATTTGAAAATTGAGCCGGATCTCGGTTTGCTGCCCCAAGCATAGCATAGACAATTTGTCCTTGAACCATCTTTTTGTCACCGAACTCAATATTTGTCTTAACAATGCGTCTAATGCCTTGTAACATGCTGTCATACCGCAAAAATTCTTCAATCGCAGCTTCTATCAAATGCGGATTCTCTTTTAAGTGTCGGAGTTGCTCAGGATGTTTTAGTAAAGCCAGCAGCCCATTACCAATCAGGTTTGTGGTCGTTTCAAAACCAGCTACGAGTAGGGTCACACAGGTTCCCAATAACTCTTGTTCATTTAGCTTGTCCCCTTGCTCTTCGGCGTGAGCTAAACGGATTAGTAAACTTTCCCCGGCATCCGGAGAATTTTGGTCAAGCAAATACCGAAAATATGCTAATATTTCAAGTAGGCTTTGTTGGGCCTGGATAGCGAGTTGAGCTTGAACTTGCCCACTCCCAGCAAAGGCCATAATATTTTCAGCCCAAATGCGGAACTGTTTTCGATCATTTGATGGTACCCCAAGCATTTCAGCAATGACGATTGCCGGCAGTGGAAAAGCGAGATCGGCAATAACCTCCATCTGCCCGCTAGATTGAATTTTATCCAAGAGATGATTGACTGTGGCTTGTATGAAAGGCTTTAACCGCTTGACAACACGTGGGGTAAAAGCCTTGCTGATCAAATTTCGTAGTCGAGTATGGTCTGGTGGATCTGAATGAACCAGCCCTCCTTGTTCATAGTGTTGTTTCAGGGCATCGAAATGCCCCTCATCTGCCCCAGGTAATTGGGCCAATAGTTGGGTGACTTCACCGACATTTGAAAAATGGGTCGGATCTAACAAGACGGATTTAATGTCTGTGTAGCGAGTTAATACCCATCCATTCAGATGATTACTCCAGTGTATTGGATCTTCAATGCGAAGCTGAGTGTAAACAGGATAGGGATTAGCAAAAAAGTCGGCTTTGTTTAGACATTCATCTATCATAATATATGCCTAGGATTAGATTGTATTGACCCTGAGACAATAAGATCTAAATCTTACTGTCTCAGGATATCCACATTATTATTGCACTGGTTCCAGGTTGTGAATAATCACGTGTGCACTTTGCCACCAAGTGGCGGGTTGAATATAAGGATCATCCGCAGTAGGCCAACCAGTCCAGTAGGTTTCATCAAATGGAACTAACTTGATGGCCTGCGAGATGGGGACAGCCGGTGTTTCACTCAGCCACAACTCCATTGCTTCGATGAACAGCCCTTCAAGTTCGGGAGAGTCAGGGGGAAGATCACGCATTTGGGCGACAAGCTCGCTATACGCTTCCGCGTTGTCGGTATTCCAGCGTTGGGTATTTGCATAGAAACCAGACGATTCTTCGCCTTCAGCCGGAATATGACGGGTACTGAAGGAATCCATCTTGGCCCACAGATCAACCGGACCGCAAATGAAGAAGATATAGGTATCAAATCCAGCCCCGGTCAGATTGCCAATGAATTCAGGAATTGGCTGAATGTCGTGGATGGCATTGATCCCAATCGCTTGCAGCTGCTCGACGATCAAGGCGGCAATCCCGTTCATCTCACTATCATCAAAGCTTGTGATGGTCATGGTAAACTCTTCACCATCTTGCTCATAATAGCCTGTCTCCTCATTGATGGCCCAGCCCTTACTTTCGATGATGGCAACAGCTTGCTCAGGGTCGTGGGTTAAGACAGGATTTGAGTCGTACAGACCCGAATCGGCGGCCGCGTCAACATAGCTATTAAAGGCGGCAAAAGCAGGCAGCCAGTGGCGAGAGGCGGTTGAGGTACCTTCATAGTTGATGTCGATGATTTGAGTGTGATCAATGGCTAAGCTGATGGCTTGCCGCATTTCAGGATCATCCCAGGGGGCCACGGTATGATTAAAGTGGAAATTACGGGCACAGGGATCAACCCAAGAGTAAGGCAGCTCTTGGGTCCAGGCAATGATGTTTGGGTTGAGTTGCTGCAAGGCCAGATAGGAGCCTAATTTAACATTCATCAAGCTGTCCAGTTCATTTTTAGCTGTGGCTGCAGTACGGGTTTCCTCAGTGCCGAAAGCTCGCCAGATCAGCTTTTCGGGGGCGGGTAAATCTTCAAATCCTGCGGCAACCCCCCACCAATTATCATCACGAGTAAAGGAGAATTCTGTCTCGCTGACGCTTTCCAACAGATAGGGGCCGGTAAAAACGGGCCATCCTTGATCTGGATCATAGTTGGTAAAAGTCAAGGGGTCTTGCTCGGCCCAAATATGTTCTGGCACAATCGTAAGCGATGAGCCGGTATTGACCACAAAGTTACTTTGCATAAAGCGGAAATCCGACTCGGGTAGGGTCAATTCAACGGTCAGATCATCCACCTTATTGATATCGCTCAGGGTGTCAAAACTTGGTAAACGCGGCCCAATTAAATCAGGATTATTTTGGGCAAGCTCGATGGTGAAGATCAAATCGTCAGCATCTAAAGCTTCCCCATCACTCCACTGGATGCCATCTCGCAGAGTGATGGTCCAAACGGTTGCATCGTCATTGGCGGTCATACTTTCGGCTAACCAGGGAATAATTTCCCCTTCTGCGCTCTCTAAATTAAGAATAAAGAGGGGCTCAGCCATTGCCTGAATCAAGCCGTGATCTTGTGGGGTTCCCGGTGTAAAAGGATTCCATAATTCAGGATCAACCACCGGGCCAGTGTCGATATCGAATATGGCTGTTCTTTGTCGTTCGGCCAGGGCTTCGTCTACTGCCTCAACTTCGACCTCAACTTCAACGGTGACAACAACCTCCTTTTCAACCTCTTGAATAACTTCGACAGTTTCAACCACAGTGACGGTTTCCCCCTCAACTTCAACTTCGACCTCGACGGTTTCAATTACCGTGACGGTCTCAACCACTGTGATAACTTCCGGTTCACCTGCACAAGCAGCGATAACCAACAGCAGGATGCCTGCAATAATTAGGACCAACGTTTTTTTATTCATTTCTTGTCCTCCTCATTAAGGAAAATAATTTGTCCACTTTGACGAATGGTACGTTTTGCTATAACGACCACTGAACACCAAAATCACTGTTATGATTAATTTGTATAGTTCCACCTCCTCTGAAAATAGCGTTTAATCAGGAGGCCGAAAGTGCACTTTCGGCCTCCTGATTTTTGGCCGAGATTTGCCTTTAACTCGTGTATGGGAATTTTCATTCTTTATTCTTACGAGTACGTAGGTAGAGAAATGGCAAGCTCAAAACAAACATAATCACTGGTAAATTTAAGGATGCTTTTATCATCCCGACCACGTCCTCGGGGGTCATCTGTACCTTTGCTTTCATTCCTTTTTCGGGATGGCTTTTAATAATGAGATTGTCACCGTCTCGCTCAATCGAGCCGACGGTAAAATCCATTTTTGCTAATCGACTGACAACTTTCATTGTGTTCCTCGGTGGTATAGTCGGTTAGTTAGTTAGCTAGTCAGGGTGTCAGAAAAACTGAAAGACTGGCCGACCAACTTAGTCCTTTCGCAAGCGCCCAGTTTCTTGAGCATAGCGTATTCGTTGCTCAAAGAGTTTTGGCATATCCTCAACTTCATATTCGTGTGGCGGGGTAAATTGACCCCGACCATACAAGGTATTGAGTACGGTTTTGGCCCCATCCATTTTATCGGCCAGGGTACGAGGGGGATTCCCTGGCGGGAAGAGATTGGGTGGGTAAATGGATTGCTCATAAATTTCTCGGAATCCTTCCGTTCGCATATCAATCCACATGTTATGGTTGGCGATGGTACGATGATCCCGCAGGGCCTCGATATCGATGGTTGCGGCGATTAGCTGCTCAGCCGGGTAGGAGGCTTGGCGCATGACCATACCAGTATAATCGACCATGATGGAGTGTCCCGGACAAAAGGCTTTGGGGTAATAGTCATAATTGACTGTGCCCCAGTTTGAGCCGAGTAGATAACACATGTTGTCGTGGGCCCGGGTGCGACGGGTGAAGGTCCAAAAATCCCAAGGCTCATTGACCCCTTCGACCTCTTGCATAGCAGTAGGATGGCAAATGACCTCGACGCCATTAAAGCCCAACGCCCTTGATACTTCGGGCGTAGCGCCATCGTGACAAGTCATGCAGCCAAGCTTGCCGATGTCGGTATCAACCACCGGGAAACGGGTTTTTATGTCATTGCCAAATACTTTGGCATAATCGTCCAACATATCATGGGGACTGGTCCCCAGACCAATAGAGGCCGGAATGTGCCACTTATGATATCGTAGGATGACCTCCCCCGTTGGCCCAATGATAAAGGCGGTGTTAAACCAACGATCCGGGAATTCAGGCACCCGTTCGACGACACCCCCACCCGCAATGTAAATTCCGTACTCTTTACACTTTTCGCCGAGGACATCAAGCTCAGGGCCGGGGATGGTAATCGCCTTATCCATGAACTCTTCCAGGCTGTCCTCGCCCTTGCCGGGGGTGGTCACACCTTGTAAAAAATATTCGGGGAAAATCATTAGCCGGACTGGGCGTTCATAAAAATAGCCCACCCCAAAATCGATCAATTTGCAGTACCGTTCCAAGTTTCGGTGAATATCATCACGCGTTTTAGCTACATTGACTTCGGGTTGGACAACGATAGCTGTGTACTTTTCAATTTTTTGTCCCATCAGGGTCTCCTCGGTTAGTTTGTCGTCTAGTTAGTCTGAGTAGATTGAAGTCTACTGCTATAGGATCGAACGGGCTTCAAGCCTGTTTCCTAGACTAGCGACAGAATTCATTTTGTCTATACCTTAAAAATCAAAGTCAGGTTCACGCAAGCCCAAATCCTCTAAAATAACATTGGCCGTAATTGTGCCTGCCCCGGAAATAGCCCCACCAGGATGGCAATAAGGACCAGTCATGTAAAGCTTGTTGATTGGGGTTTTATATTGAGACCAACCAGGAAATGGGCGAAAATAACCAGACTGAGACATCCGCATCGCCCCGCCGGTGGTTGTTCCATTGACAAAGCAAGGGTTGTCTCGCTCCAAAGCTGGGCCAGTATCAATATATTGGGCCAGAATATTGTCATCGGTCATATTTGTGGTGTATTCCCGTAACTTTTCCAACAAGACATTTTTGGCATAATCTTCAGCCACATCATCCCAATCCTCACCACTAGCCAATTGAATGGGGACAAAGGTGTCCATAATCAACGTGTGTTTGCCTTCTGGTGCGCGGCTTGGATCCTTGATCGTCCAACAGGCGACCCACAGAAATGGATTTGACGGGGCAATGCCCATATCAATCTCGGCATACTGCTTCACGATGTCATCCATTGAACCAAAGATGCGCTGGAAGGGCGTGTGGTTAATCTCATCGCTGCATTTATATTTAGGAGGTTCATTGAGCGCATAGTGAGCTCGAACGATCGTAAAATCGCCAGGGTTGTAATTGTTGACCTTGCGGATAAATTTATCATCCAATACCCCCTCATCCATCATATTAAGGAAGGTCAGCTTGGGATTGAGGTTGGTAATGACCGCTTTCTTGGCATAGAATTTTTGACCATCTTCCAATTCAATGCCTTGGGCTGTTTGCCCTCCATCGACGATGAACTTGGCAATGGGGGCTTCGGTCATAATCGTGCCACCATAGGACTCAATGGTACGGGCTAAGGCATAAGACAATTGGGCACTGCCGCCTTGGGGGATCGACTCGCCATAGACATGAATGGCGGGAATCATAATATAAAACATATCCCCCTTGCCCTCTTGATAAGGACGTACCCCAGGCGCGGTAGCCCAACCTAGAATAAAGGACTGAACATGAGGGTTTTCAAAGTTTTCAAGTGTAAAATCTAAGGGGCTGAGGCGATAGTTTCGCAGCATCTCTAACCCTTCTTCACTTTCCTCCATCGCCGCAGGTAGGAGACTTGGCGGCAAAGGCGGGGAAAACATATTGGTGACAAAGCCATCTTTGATATCGACAAAGCCATCAAAAATTTCTTTGTACCGTCTGGCATCTTTCTCAGAATAGTGGGCGATTGAGGCCATTGTCTTTTCCACATCCCGATAAACAATAATGCCCGGTCCCTCTTTCATTGGATGTCCGGTAATGTGATCATTAGCCCAAATATAATTTAATCCATTCCGTTGCAAATCAGGCATTAGCTGTTTAAAGTCGGCGTTGGCGTGAATCCATACATGCGATGAGCCATACATATCGTGCTTAAAGCCAGGTAACGTCACCTCTCGTGTCACAACGCCACCACCTAACCAAGCGTTACGCTCAACCACCAATACGCTTAATCCTTCTTTAGCTAAAACCGCACCACAGGTTAAGCCGTTATGACCAGCCCCAGCGATAATTACATCATACTCTGACATTGTTGATGTTCCTTTTTATAGAATCTCTTTTAATACAGCAATCACGCGCTCATTGTCTGTTTGTCGTCCGATCGTGATACGAATATTGTTTGGTAACCCGAAAGGTGTGGTTTGCCGGAGAATAACCCCCCATTGCAGGGCTTGCTCGCAGATATAGCCGGCATCCCTTGGTAGGTCGGTCAAAAATATAAAGTTACTTTGACTAGGTAGACAGCCAATGCCTAAGTTTGCCAACTCTTGATAAAAGAATAAACGGCCTTGTCGAACCATATCTAAAGATTGGGTAATAAATTCATCATCATTAACCGCCGCTGTGGCCCCGACCAAGGCAGGACAGCCCCCGTTAAAATGAAGCTTACGTTCGCTGATGTTATTAATTGTGTCTGGCTGACCCAGTCCATAACCAATCCGCAAACTAGCCAAGCCGTGCAGTTTGGAAAAGGTGCGGGTCACGACCACATTGAATCCCGCTTGAATAAACTCAATCATTCGAGGAAAATCTGGTGCGTCGGCAAACTCCATGTAGGCCTCATCAAAGATGACCAAAATATGAGGGGGAACTTGGGCCAGAAAATCAGCTACTTGTTTATGGGTGAGATAGGTTCCGGTGGGATTGTTGGGATTGCAGATAAAAATCAGATCAATCGACGGATCAATCGCTTGCAAAACGGCTGACAGGTCAATGGCATAATCTCTTAGTGGCACCCCGATGACCTCGCCCTCAAATAGTTCGACCAAAATGCGATACATCCCAAAGGTTGGTTCAGCGACAATCGCCCGACCCCCAGGATTGATGACGGTGTGAGTTATCATCCGTAAGACATCACAAGAACCATTGCCGGTGATAAAATGATCAGGAGTCAATCCACCGCCAATCCGCTTAGCCAAGGCTTCAAGAAGCTTTGCCTCTTGAGTGCTGGGATAAAGATGAGCCTTCATCAACATATCCTGAATGGCAGCTATCGCTTGGGGTGACGGCCCTAACACGTTCTCATTAGATCCCAATTTGATGATGTCATCTAGGCCTGAATTCTGTTTCGCCTCATCCAGTGATTGGCCAGCAACATATTTTGAAGTGATCGTTCTCGCTTCTGGCTTGCTCATTTGTGTTCACTCCCCCAGGTCCATCCCCACGGAATTTCAATCACAGTTGGCTTATCAGTGACCAAGGCCTTTTCTATGGCGGTGCCCATTGCCTCTGGAGTATCTACCCGTTCGCCATAAGCCCCGAAGGCGTGAGCTAGGGCAACAAAGTCGGGATTTACCAAGTCAACGGCCATAAACTGCTCGTCATATTGATCGCGTTGTTGCACCTTTATCATACCGTAAGCATCATTATTAGGGACAAGGATAGGGACGTTCAGGCCATATTGAATTGCTGTAGCCAATTCCGCGCCTGTGAAGAGAAATGCTCCGTCACCCGCGATGGCAATGACTGGCCGCTCAGGTAAAGCCGCTTTGGCCCCCAATGCCTCCGGAATAGCAAAGCCCAATGTGCCATACCCCCAAGGGAAGAGCATCGTCCGTGGCTCATAAATCGGGAAAATCCCCAGCATATCTGCCCAGAATAAACTCATGTCGGCACTGATAATGCTGTTACGGGGCAGCGTTTGGCGTAGGACATCCATCCAGGGAGTAGTGCCCCCAACCTTTGCCTTTAATGCCGCTCGATAGTTAGCCTGGGCTTCTTTCATTTGTGGAGCCACAACTCCCTCACGATTGACTCCCAAATGGGCTAAACCATCATCAAGGGCGGTCAAGGTCGCATAAGCGTCCCCTACTAATTTATAGGTCATCGGTAGATTTCGCTCGATTTCAACGGGATCAATGTCGATGCGAATGGTGATCTCAGGAAGGTCAAGGGACCAATCGTGGGTCATCCCCTGGTTAAATTTTGTCCCTACAGCCAAAAATGCATCGGCGGTGGCAACGAGCGGACGAATATCGGCAGCCGCAATCCAGGCCACCCCGCAAGCCAGCGGGTGATCACCAGGCATGCTACCCACGCCCATGCCTGTCATCAATACAGGTGCGCCTAACCGTTCAGCCAATTGGGTTAACACAGTGCTTGCTTCACTACTGATGACTCCGCCACCCGCATAGATTAAGGGCCGCTCAGCCCCTTTGAGAGCCTGAACGGCGGCAGCCAGTGTCTCTTTGGGTGGACAATTTCGTTCACGTTGCGCTGGAGCCATCGTCTGCATCGTTTCAGACCATTCCATTGTCTCAACCGTTACATCCCGTGGAATTTCGAGCTGTACAGGACGGGGACGACCATTTCGCAGGTGAGTCATAGCTCGATGGAACGCCTCTGGAATTAGAGCGGTTTCAGTAATCCGCTCGCTATGCTTCATAATTGGATCCAGGATTTCAAACTGATGGGTCAATTCATGCAACAGTCCTTTATCTTGGTTGATAAATTCTCGGTTGACCTGGGTTGCTAACAGCAAGACTGGTGAAGAGTCGCTGTAGGCCTCGCCCAATCCGGTATAGGCATTGGTGACCCCTGGGCCGGGGAGAGATAACACGGCCGCAATTTTACCACTCGCTCTGGCATAGCCATCAGCCATGAAAGCCGCCCCCTGCTCGTGGCGCACGGTCATATAGTTGATAGTTGGATGACGATACAAGGCATCAAAAATAGGCATACTATGTAGCCCTGGAATGCCAAATACCATCTCGATTCCTTCGCGCTCAAGACATTTGACAATTGCTTGCGCCCCACTTAATTTCATGAATTACCTCAAAGCAAAATAAGAATCATAGTAGATCATAATGATCTCATGCATCACAAAACAAGTTGAATATAACTATATTTAATTGTCGTATCCGAGGATTGTTTTAGAGGTGAAGACATTTTGAGAAGCAACAAATCCACAACATAGTAGCCTTTAATACCTACTTTTGTTGCCGAGCGATTCCCATTATGCTAAAATCACAACGGACACGACCACCTGATAAAAGGTGACTGTCTGACCGTCTCTGTACGCTTGGACCCGGACTGAGACGGTCTTTTTTTTGATCAATCTATAAATGCGTTGATCGACTGAATATTATTTTTTACCCTCACTAATGAAGGGCCTTCATTAGTGAAGGGACCTTCAAAATGAAGGGGGTGTAATTGCTACTACAACAATAACGTCAACCTCACCAATGTTTCGACTTCGATGGGGTACCGTACTTTTGTGGTAAATTGCATCACCCGGCCCTAATATGTAATGCTCATCCCCTACCCAAATTTCAACCTCACCTTGTAAAATCAAGCCGCACTCTTCGCCCTCATGAACTAAGGGTTCATCGCCCGTATCTGCTCCAGGCGGAATGACAACCCACATCATTTGCAGCTCCCCCTTTAAATCAGGGGTCAATAATTCATTGACGATCCCAGAGCCGGGATATAACAGAGCTTTACGACGGTTGGCTCGGGTAACTTTTGCTACAGTTTCGGGTTTGGGTTGGGTCTGACCATTTTGTTGTTGATTTGGTGCTTCAAAGAAGGAGGCAAGGGGTAGACCAAAAGTGTTGGCGATAGTGTGTAGCGTAGCGACTGAAGGGTTCGCTTGATCGCGCTCGATTTGACTAAGAAAAGAAGGGGAGATTTCACAAGATTCGGCCAGTTCTGCTAAGGTAAGACCTCGCGCTTTACGCTGTGATCGAATTTTGCTTCCTAACGAAAAGGCTGTGGTTGTTGAAGATGAAACTGTCATAGTCATCCAAATTTTATAGGTAATTATAAATTTGATGTGATCAAAATTTTTTGCATTATAAAGCGAAAAAATGATTTGTCAAATGAATTTTTTGATTATATCAAATTTTTATTGTGAGATAGATGCGCACGTAGAAATTTTGAAATTTTACTTCTGTTTAGATCCGTTGAATGCTAACCCAGCCCACACAATCAACCCGACCAGCGTTACACCACTGACAATCAAGCCGACTCGCCAAATAAGCGGGGCAAATATGAATTTGACGACGTGCTGTCCCTCGGGGACGTAAACAGCACGAAAGGCGTAGTTGGCGCGTTCGATGGTGGCGGGTTGGTTACTGACGGTAGCGTTCCAGCCGGGGTAGTAGGCGTCGGGAATGACGAGATAACCGGGTTGGTCGGTCTCAACGCGGATGGTGACCTCATGTAGATCGTACTGCCATATTTCGAGAGAAGCAGTTGGATTATTGTCGAGGGCTTGCCCGTCCTCAAGTACAACCATTGTGGTCGGATCAAAATCATCAGCTCGAATGGCCTCCCAGGCCGCATCGTGATCAGCTACAACCTGCGTTTTCCCCACAAATGAGGCGCGGACCATCGCGTCTTGGTTGAGATAAATGTTCACCCCAGGATCCCCATCAAAAACCGGTACGATGTTGCCATCAGCTGGTGCTCCAGCCTTGCTGGCGATGATGTATTTGACACCCAAAAAATTGTACCGTCCGCTATTTCGTGGTGGAGCCCCGCTCCAGTAGAGGGTGGTGTCGGCTAGAGTCAGCGGATTATACAAGCCCCAAACATCATCAAGGCCGTGCAATAGGCCTGTGTCTGGCTGCCATAAATGCCAAATATCAGTGGTCACCTCGATGCGGAAAAGTGCCTCATCATTTTTGAGAAATTCAATGGCCTCTGGATGGTTAAAAGATAAGGTCGGGTCCGTGTGCCCGACATCAACATTTGAGCCGAGGGTAAATAGATCAAGGGCTAGAATGATGATAAGCGTGGTTCCCGCAGACCATTTGCGTAGCCGCCGATTATTGATTAGGTGTAATGTGATCAGCGAAGCAATGGAAAAGATGGCGAATATGGCAACCCCAGTAGCTGCTCCCGTAGCTCGATCAAAGATGGCTCGATTACGATCTTGGGTAACGAGGACGGCGAAATAACTCAAAGGTGCGGCCACGATAATTAACCCGCCTAAAGCCCAACTCAATGGCTTTAGCAGCTGTCCCAATACGCGGCGTTTTTCTTCTGACAGGTGCATCACCTGATGCACCCCGAAGGCGGCCAATCCAGCCAGGGCAAAATTCATCAATAAAATAAAACGAGCTGGTGCCCGAAGTTGGTCAAACGCAGGCAGTGTGGCATAGAGCCAGCCGTGCACGATGCTATAGCCTCCCATTGCCAGAAGCAGGGCTAAAATCGCTAGGCCAATAAAAAAGTATTTGAGCGTGCGTGGCGATAGAATGGCTCCAAATAAAGCGACCATTAGGGTGATGAGGCCGATGTAGCCTGTTTCAACCCGGTCCCACGGCCCCCAATGCAAGGCGGGGTCGCGGCCAAAGTAGTTGGGCACCAATAATCCAACGAGCTTGGCCGGATGCAGGGAAAATTGCGCGGCTTCGGCGTAAGGTAATTCAGCCCGGGGAGTGTATTGGCTCATTTCGTAGGCTGGAAAGAAAAGCAAGGCAGACAAGGCGATGGTGATGACAAGGGCAATGGCGAGTGAAACTATGGGAGGATAAATGTTTTGAGTCAATTCAGCGAGCGAACTTTTTGTTGAGCCACTATTCTTTGATAGCCACTGAAACAAATCGTAAAACGATTCTCGTAGAACATAGAGCGTGTATAGTCCCAGGGTAAGTAGAATAAACAGGGTGATTTGGATGTGTCCAGCTAGGGTGGCTATGGCCAAGACTGCCCCGCTGGCGGCGGCTAAACCATAGCTGCGTCGTATGAGGCTGTGATGGTAGAGTAAGAAAATTAGAGGCAACCAAGCTGCGACCGCAATCATATTTAAGTTGCCAAAATGCACAATAAACAAGTCACTAAATTCAAAGGCGATGGCCCCAAAAAAAGCGGCGTAGGGGGATAGCGACTGTGGGCCGATGGGCAGGACCAGGAGTCGGAGACAAAGATACATCAATGCCCCGGCGAGCCAGAAATGAAAAATGGCCAGATACTCTAGCCATTCAAAGGTTAGTTCAGGAACGAGAAAGAAAACGAGCCAATTGATCGGATAGAACAGCCCTGATTGAATATCGGCGGCGAAGGGAGTACCGCTGTAGAGGTGTGGATTCCAAAGGGGAATTGTTCCTTCACGCAGATGTTGTGCGGCAAAATAGTAATTTGGGTAGAGAAAAGGGGCTAAATCGCCCCCTCCGGCTGGCATCCAGGCTTGTTGGGTAAGCAACACCTGCCAAAAGAAGCCGACTGTAGCTAACGCTAACAACCCCGTAGCGGCAATCATTTCTGCCACAAACGGGGCATAGCTTAGCGATGATGTTTTACCCCACCGATGGGTAATAATGAATAACCCGCCCCATAGAATAGCTATGATGACGAGAGTGATGAGGTTCATCCAAAGGCGCGCCCATTGAGAATTCTTGCGGTCAAGACAGCTTCAATATCATAGGCATCTCCGGTGATGACCTCGACTTCACTGTTTGCTGATCGGATGGCTTGAAGTTGAGCCTGGCTGATACCTTCACCAATGATTGTCACTTGTTTGGCTCGTTTGGCCTCATCCACATCAAAGCCGATGGTTGGTGAAAATTTGAGAATATAATCGGTCGCAAGGAGTAAATTCGTTTGTCTCCCGCGTATACCCATCGGCCCAAAGAGCAAATAGTGATCAATTATTTTGCTAGATTGCGAGCCTGCGTTAGGATCTGGGTCTGGATCAGGTTTAGGCTCTGGCTTTGGGTCAGGTTCAGGTTGAGGTTTTGGTGTGGGATCAGGGAGCGCTAGATTAAGCGTTTGGGTGTTGGCTCCATCTAAGACGATATTATCTTGTCTCACATTTGTGTTATAAACTAAGACCGAATAGGTGCCGGCTCCTAGATTTTGGAACCGAAATTCTCCGGTGGCCGACAAAGGGGCGCGGGCGATAATGCTTCGGCCTCGAACTAAGATCAGAATGCGACCTGCCCCATTACGAATTTGTCCAATGATGGTGCTGCTCGTGGGTAATGGCAGCGCTAAATTGAGCGTTACATCAGTGTTTGACTCATCTAGACGGATATGTCGAGCGAGGGTTGTCCCGGGAATATCAACGCGATAGGTGCCCATGGTAAGCCCATCAAAACGATACTGCTCGGTGGGACCGATCTGTTGTCGTGAGACAACCCGGTTGTTTTGAATCAGTCGAATTGATTTGTCCTCACCCCGCTGAACTTTGCCGCTAATTGATCCCGTCGTTACGGTGACTGCAGCCTTTTTCGTGGTGCGTTGAAAGACAACATAGAATGAATGATGGCCTAGGGTATTGAGCATTGAGCCATCGGGTAAAGGTTCATCAGGGTGGGCGGTGTGAATACCCTCGGCTCGGTCACTTTTATCATTCCCATCACGATGGGTGCCTTTAATCCAAACAGATAATTTTTGGCCAAAATGCATTGAGATATTGGCTCCTGCTTCCCAATCAGGTTTATCCAAAGGCACAGGATCTGCTCGTTCATGACCCTGACGCCCCTCCCAGGTCCAACCAGCAAAAGCATTGGGGTTTTTGATACGCTGCCCATTTTCATCCAAGGCGTCAATGTATACATGATGATTGCTAAAGTTCTCGCGTGGAAGTAAGTGGTGTATACCGATGATACGCCAATAGGTTTCCCCGTCGGCGACATTCGCCTCGGTGATCCGCACGCCATAACTGGCTGCATCATTATCTGGGGGTGAGCCTTCTTTTGCCGCTTGAATATAGCGATCGTTGTATTGTTGATGATTAAATGCCATGACTTAAACCTCTTTCATCTATTTCAGACATTCCTGAAGCGTAAAAGAAAAAACATTTAGAATTACGTTCACAAATGTCGTAGTTCTAACAAACGAGTACAGTTGGGCGTAAGTAAGGCTATGTTATCAGATAACTTAACGCCCACCTGCATAAATCAGCCACTAATATTTGTTATGTCAATAATATTATGGCAGATATTTGCTGTTTTGAACAATTTCTCTGATTTACTTCATTTTGACTTCTGGGTGGCCGTTTCCTAATAGCTCGATCAACGTTTTGCGAAGCTCAGGGGTGATGATCTTTTTGCGATTCGTTTCGTGCAGATGAACTTTTAGCTCGGCGGTATTAAATACTGAAATTGCTGGATTGTTGCGGTTAAGTTGGGCATCTTTATGACTAAACAGAAGAATTGGCTCAATTTCGGGGATATCTGTGGCGGGTAACTTTTTTTCAAGCAACTTTTTCAATTTATGGGCACTGCTCAGCGCCTCACTAATTGGCGCTCCCATTCCCTCTTCAGCAAAAAAACGTAGAACGCGAATAAAAGAGAACTTTCTACTGACACGTCGGTCCTTAATATCAAATTCACCATCTTGTCGCTTCACAATCATCACGTAAAGTCGGGTTGGAGTCAGTAAAATATGATGGGCAACAGAGGTGTAATTGAAAACAACAAAATCATTGCCGAATTTTTTGAGTGTGGTTGCAATCGCTTGATCGGTACGTGGTTCACGCACCCAGTTGTTGACGAGGTAGGAACTTACAATTGACAGTAAGAATCCAACCGCTAACAACGCCACAGTATACTGTAATAGCTCAGGCCGATTGAAACTCATGAAGTTGGTAATCAACCCCCCGAATAAAAAGAGCATGGTTAGGGGGGCGATCCGTTTGGCCCACTTTGATCGATTTTCAAGCAGTTCTGTATTAAGAATAGTTTTCATTGTGCTGATATTTTCCTAAAACTAAACAAGAATTTTGCCCACCCAAGCCAAATGAGTTGGATAAAACAATATTGGCCGATTGATAGCGTGCTTCATTCGGCACATAATCCAAATCACAGGCCGGATCCTGGGTTTCATAATTAATTGTGGGATGGATAATACCTGTTTCTATGGCTTTGACGCAACTTAGCACCTCAAGCGCACCCGCTGAGCCAAAGGAGTGCCCCACCATACTTTTGGTGGCGCTAATGGGAATTTTATAGGCTTGTTCGCCAAATAGGCCCTTGATCCCAAAAGTTTCCGTGGCATCTCCCAGCGGCGTGCTGGCGGCGTGGGCGTTAATGTAATCAACCTCTTCTGGTGACACAGCTGCATCTTGTAAGGCCCAGCGCATCGTTCGAATAGCGGCCCTCGCTTCTGGGTCAGGGGCAATAATGTGATATGTGTCAGAGGAGTGGGCACTGCCTAGAATTTCTGCATAAATTTTTGCCCCACGATCTAATGCGTGTTCCAGACGTTCAAGGACTAAAAAGGTCGACCCTTCCCCTAATACGAATCCATCACGGTGGGCCTCAAATGGGCGTGAAGCTTGCTCAGGTGTATCATTTCGGGTGGATAAGGCTTGCATCGCGATGAAGCCGACGAGTGTAGTTTCGTTGATATTACCCTCAGTTCCGCCAGCCAGCATCACATCGCATCGCCCCCGTTTGATGACCTCAGCTGCCTCAGCAATGGCGACAGTTCCTGATGAGCAGGCGGTCGTTATGGTATTGGTATAACCGAGCGCATTAAATCGGGTACAAACAAAGAAGGTGGATAGATTGGGGGCTGACATCGTTAGGGAAAAGGGTGAAACACGGCTTAATCCCATTTTATATTCACGATAACCCTGTTCAACCTTATCAAAACTGCCCATCGTAGAGCCTAACAGAACTCCTGCTCTTTCGGCCACAATATCTGTAAATGGATAGGTCAAGTTTGCATCATCAACCGCTTGAGAGGCGGCTGCCAACGCAAAATGGGAGGCGCGGGCCATTCGTTTGGCTTCTTTACGAGGAATATATTGATGCGGGTCAAAGGCTTTAACTTCGGCGGCGATTTGTACGGGAAGATGGCTGCTATCAAACAGCGTGATTTTGGTTGTCCCAGATTTTCCGGCAACTAGTTGTGCCCAAGTGTCTTGAACATTGTGCCCTAAGGGAGTAACAGCTCCCAATCCGGTAATAACCACTCTAACGTTGTTGTCTGTTGATCGTTCCCGCTGATCGTTCAAGATTGATACTCTGCAACCCCACTTGAAATGATCTGAACAATGTCATTTTCGGCTGACTGTTTAGCGACTCGAATGGCATTGCGAATAGCATAAGGATCAGATCGTCCGTGGGCGATGATAACGATACCATTGACCCCCAACAAAGGGGCTCCCCCAAATTCGCGATAATCAGTTTGATTGCGTAACGCCCGAAAAGCCCCTCGAGCTAAAAATGCGCCCAGCATCGCTAAGGGACGGGCACGGATTTCTTCTTCAAGAATTCTTTGAATCATCACCGCAACGCCTTCAGCAGTTTTGATAAACACATTGCCAGTAAAGCCATCGGTAACGATGACATCAGCCGAACCAATGGGAATATCTTTTCCTTCGACATTGCCAATAAAATTGAGACTGCTGGCCTTGAGCATTGGGGTGACTTCCTGAATGAGCATGTTACCCTTTTCTTCTTCTTCTCCCGTTGAAAGCAAAGCAACCCGTGGTTTGGGGATTTGTAAAACTCGATCGGCGTAATGGGTCCCCATCAGGGCAAATTGGACCAGATACTCTGGTCGTACATCAGCATTGGCCCCAGCATCGAGAATAAAGCAGTAGCCATGTGGTGATTTTGTCGGAAAAATAGTGCTCAGGGCTGGACGTTTCACGCCTTTGATACGACCTAAGCCAAATAAGGCTGCAGCCAAGGCTCCCCCTGAATTTCCGGCTGTAACAAATGCTTGGCTATCACCACACTTTACGGATTTCAAGGCCACGACCATTGAAGAGTCGGGTTTATTTTTAACTGCGGTGGCTGGATGTTCATCCATCCCGATGACATCGTTCGCGGCAATTATTGGTAAATCAAGACCATCTGTCTTATGTTTTTTCAATTCTGATGCAATTACATCAGGTTGCCCGACAAGTTGGACCGTAATACCAAAATCACGAGCGGCCCAAACCGCCCCATGTACTGGCACCTCCGGCGCTTTATCACCCCCCATCGCGTCCAGAGCAATTTTCATGTGAGTTCCCTCTCCAAGTCGAGGCTGCGTATATTTATGGTCATTATGGGCATTCTAAATCTGATGTTTTGTATTCACTGTGGCAGACATCTTATCGGACAATAAATTAAAAGATCGTTGCTGATACATCAGAAACGATCTTATCTTGATAATGAAGATTATATGCGCTTAACGGTTTAGGACAATTCTCAAGCGTTGTCTGCATCAGCGTTAATGACTGGGAATTCATCGGTGACGTTGTTAGAACGTTTACGAGTGCGTTTCTTATACCGATCTTTCAAATCATCGTGATGGGTTCCTGCCCAGAGTTTGACCCCCGTTGAGTAGGCTGCTCGCCCCATCATATGAGCTGCGACAGGTGCTGTAAGCAAAAGGAACGTGATGATAGCAATCACTCGGCTAGAGATACTTAAATCATTAAAGAAGAAGGCAGTGGCAATTAAAATGGCCGAAACGCCGAGGGTGGATGATTTTGTAGAGGCAGACATTCTCAAATATAAGTCGGGCATACGGACAACGCCTAAAGCAGAAATGAGCATAAAGGCTGCTCCGATGATGAGAAAGATAATGCCAATAATTTCTTGAATCATTGTACTCTCCGTTCGACATAGTAAGCAAAGGCAATGGTGGCCAAGAATGAGATCAAGGCGATGACGATGGCTACATCTAAAAAGATCGCATCATCACGGGCAATGGTGTAGACAGCAATCACCCCAATGCCTAAGGTCGTCATCAAATCTAGTGCCACCACCCGGTCTGGTAAAGTTGGTCCTCGGACCAGACGCGTGAAGGCGATAAAAACTGCTAGAACGAGAATAGGGAGAAAAATGAGACTGGCTAAAGTTTGCATTAAACTCATTCAAACGCCTCCTCTATAACCCGCTCAAAGCCTTCTTTTATTTCGTGTTTGAAAGCTTCTACATCATCAACGTGCATTCCGTGAACATACAACGTGTTTTCATCTTCAGAGATGTCTAAACTTAACGTGCCTGGGGTTAAGGTAATCATATTAGCTAGCAATGTGATCTCTAGGTCAGACTCAATGTCCAGCGGGATAGCCACAATCGCGGGATTCATTGTATTAGGAAAAATGACAGTATAGGCTACCCGAAAATTAGCCGAAAGTAGTTCCCATAAGAAGAGCAAAACGATATTGAGGATTTGTCGCATTTTTATGAAATAACTTTTGGAGCCCATAATGTATTGCATGAGCCAGATGGTGACCGCCCCGATGATGAAGCCAGCGAAAAGATTGATGCCGCTGAACTCGCCCAGTAAAGCAGCCCAAGCGACAGCTAGAAAGCTATTGAGGACAAATGATCTCATGTAGGATCTCCTTGGACCAAGTTGACCGCTTCAATATATTCTGTGGGGTCAAGGAGCTGCTTAGCAGCTTGATTGGCCAGTTCAAAGAATGGTTGCGAATAGAGGCCAATGATAATCGTTATGACCGCCAAAGCCGCCACAGGCAAGACCATCCCTAGATAGTTGTTCAAAGGTGGATTGGGCTGCGACTCGTTGGGATTAGCCTTCCAGAAGGCTTCTGCCCAGATTTTTGTCATTGAGAAGACTGTCAGGGTACTTACAACGAGCGAAACGCCCACCAAAAGATACTGCTCTTGTTCCAAACCAGCTCGCACCAAAACGAACTTTGCCCAAAAGCCTGACAAGGGTGGAATTCCAGCCAACGATAAGGCGGGGATGAGGAAGAGAACCGCCAGAATAGGGTAATGACGATAGAGTCCTCCCATTTTCTTTAGCTGATAGGTGCCTTGCAGGCGTTGAGCGACACCGCTGACCAGGAATAGATTGGTTTTCACAATGATGTGGTGGGTGATATAGAAGACGGCGCCAGCGATGGCAAGTTGGCTGTACAGCGCTAATCCCATAATCATATAGCCGATCTGGCTAACAATATGAAAAGATAAAATACGCCGGAATTCGTTTTGGGCTGCTGCGCCTAAAACCCCTGTGAGCATTGTTAACGCAGCGATGATAATCAAAAGCGTGTGATGGGTATAGCCGACATCCTGCACAAAAAGTAAGGTGAAGACCCGGATTAGGGTATAGACACCTACTTTGGTCAATAGCCCAGCAAATACGGCCGAGACCGATACCGGGGCGGTATGATATGATGATGGTAGCCAAAAGAAAAGGGGAAATGTGGCTGCTTTGAGACCATAGGCAATGAGAAATAACATGGCAAGGGTAAGGATCAGTCCCTGATGCTCAGACTGGCGGAGTTGTACTGATAAGTCAGCCATATTAAGGGTGCCGACGAGTCCATAAATTAAACCAACGGCGGCCAGGAAGATTGATGACGAGATTAGATTGAGGGTCACATATTTGATACCTCCTTCTAACTGAGCTTTCCTACCACCGATGACCATTAGGACAAATGAGGCAATAAGCATCACCTCGAACCAAACGAACAGGTTGAAAATGTCGCCGGTCATAAACGAACCGCAGATGCCCATCAGTAAGATGTGGAACAATGGGTAAAAGCCAAAGGCTTCACGATCCTCGTCGATACTGGTCAAGGAATAAATCCCGACCGAAGTGCCCATCAAACCGGCTAGAACAACCATAATCGCGCTCAATAAATCTGCGACAAAGGTGATACCAAAAGGCGCAGGCCAATTCCCAATTTGCACGGCCTGGATGCCGGACTCCCAGACCCATCCGAGCAAAAAGAAGCTGGCAATCAAGAGGGCAATATTGCCGATGACGTTGATAATTCTTTGGAGATGTATTTGGTTCCACAGAAGAATTAGGATGATGCCCGTGATAAACGGAATAAGGATGGGCAAAACCAGTAAAATTTTCATTTTTGAGTACCATCCCGATCCGTTAAAATCATTTCGTCAAAATCATCAGTGCCTACGGTTTCATAGGCCCGTTTGACCAAAACCGTGGCAAAGGCTTGGACCCCAAAGCCGATGACAATGGCCGTTAAAATAAGAGCCTGGGGTAGGGGGTCGGCAAAGGGTTCAAGGAGTTGTTCAGCTTCCTTGTCGATAACAGGTGGATTAGCCCGGGTGACGCGTCCAACGGTGAAGATCAAGAGATTGGCGGCGTGTCCTAATAGGCCAAGACCAATAATCAATTTAACAATGCTGCGTCGGAGAATAAGATAGAATCCAGCGGTGTAAAGCACTCCGACAACGACTGCAATTAATACTTCCATATTTTTCGACTCATTCGCTCTCTACTTCAGCTTCTGCTAAAGAAAAGATGATGGTTAATGTTATACCGATAACAACCAGGTAAACCCCGAGATCAAAAAGAACGGGAGTCCCTACTTTACCTAAAACAGGGAGCGGGTCATTGAGCCAAACCCCCTTCATAAAAGGCTTATTTTGAAATAAGCCAAAGAAACCACTACACACTGCAATGAGTAACCCGACACCAATGAGATTACGTGGCTCAACACGCAACGCCCGCTGAGCTTCGTCGACCCCGAAGGAGAAGGAGTACAAAGCAAATGACGCTGCGGCAACAAGCCCTCCGACAAAACCTCCCCCTGGTTCATTGTGCCCCCGGAGCAATAGAAATACGGAGAACACTAACATCAAGGGTAGGATGGCTCGGGTGGCGGTTGATAGAATGAGTGAATAGTTACGAATTTCCATCTATCATTTCCCCTCCTTCTTATCTAGTCGTAATTTGAGGAGACCATAGACCCCGATCGCGGCAATACCGAGAACCGTTATTTCGCCCATCGTATCGATCCCTCGAAAGTCAACGAGAATAACATTGACCACATTATGTCCTTTTGCTAGGGTGAAGCTATTTTCGGCAAAATATGGGGTCAAACGGGAGTTGGCTGGGAGGGCCGTGACCACTAAAACCAACAGGGTCATCAAAATACCCCCGCTGAGGGCAACAATCATATCACGAGTTTGCTGTCTGGCATTGGAAAAATTCGTAAATCGAGGCAGACGATACAGAACCAGCACCAGGAGAATGACGCTGAGTGTCTCAATCGAGAACTGGGTCATAGCCAGGTCGGGAGCACCGAATATAATGAAAATGAGAGCCATCCCATAACCAATCACACCAAGCCCAGCAACAGCTGTGAGCCGTGAACTGGTGCGAAGGACGATGATGGTTGCTAAGATCATGATTACATAAATGAAAAATTCATAAGACGTTGCCTCTGGCTGTCGAAAAATTTGGTCCCACGCAATCGAAACACGAGTAAACAGAGTGTATCCAGTTAGACCAACTGTTGTTACAATAACAATGATCAGATAGTATCGTAAGTAACCACTTTGTAGTATACGAGTCTGCCAGCGAGCCACAGCCATCATCCCATCGAGGGTCCATTTGTACCATTGTCCAGGACTGACTTTTTCAATCGCGGTCAATGGTTGGAGCAATCGATCTAGGGGGTCACGGACGAAGTAGAGGCCGATCCCTCCAATAATGGTGATGGTACTGAGCAAGACCACACTGTTGAATTCGGTTGGAATTAGATGTAGTTTGACCTTAGTAGTTTCAACCAGAATACCACTGACTGCCGGTGAGACGATATACTTGCCGAAGGGGTCACCGAAAAAGTCGATTAGTAAGGCAATAATGAGGCCAAGTGATGATAAGATGACAGGCCCAATCCACATTGTCCAGGGTGGTTCGTGGGCGTGTTTCGGTGTTTCGACCTTTTCACCAAAAAATGGACGAAAGAGGACGAGAAAAGCCGCAATAATCGTTAGAATGTTAGCTGCAACCGCAGCGATTGTAATTAATGTTGCACTTGAGATAGCGGCTTCAGTGCTGGCATAAATCAATTCCTTGCCGACAAATCCCAAGAATGGCGGAAGACCGGACATTGAAAGAGCCGCCAGAAACGCTGCCACCATTGAAATAGGCATTAGGGTTCGCAAGCCACCCAACTCAGTGATGTGCCGGGTACCTGCTTCGTGGTCGACGGCCCCTGCTACCATAAAGAGGGTGCCTTTGTAGAGTGAGTGAACCACTAGAAATACAATGGCGGCTTCGACCGCGTGATGATCTTCGCCCAAACCTAACAGCATCATCAACGTCCCTAAAGCACTTACTGTAGAGTAGGCCAAGATGCGCTTTAGATCCGTTTGTTGCCAGGCGATGTAAGCTCCAACAACCATCGTTACTACCCCAAAGGTTGTAACCACATAGAACCAAGTGTTGGTGTGACCTAAAACTGGGAAGAGGCGGGCCACGAGATATACCCCTGCTTTAACCATCGTGGCCGAGTGTAGATAGGAACTGACCGGAGCTGGTGCGGCCATTGCCCCAGGTAACCAAAAATGGAAGGGGAATTGGGCTGACTTTGTGAAGGCCCCAAGCATAACCAAGATGAATATACCCAGATAGAGGCTGCTCTCTCTGACGACCTCACCATTATGAATTAGCTCGGAAATCTCCCAACTACCGCCAGCAATACCAAGGAGGATTAACCCAGCTAACAGGGCTAGCCCTCCACTCCCAGTGACGAGGAGTGCTTGTAAGGCCGAGGCCCGTGAGTCAGGTTTTTCGTGATAGTAGCCGATGAGTAGGAAGGAGGTGATACTGGTTAATTCCCAGAAAACAAAGAGGGTAATTAAATTGCTGGAGAGGACCACGCCTAACATTGCCGCCATGAACATCAAAATGTACATGAAAAAGCGGTCAATTTGATGGTGACCGGCTAAATAGCCTGTTCCATACAGAACAACAAGAGTTCCAACACCAGTAATGATTAAAGCGAAAAGGAGGCTTAAGCCATCTAGATAGAAGGTTAGGTTGATGTCTAAGGCAGGAAACCAGGGATAGACAAATGGTTCGGGCTGCTCTGGAATTGTTCCTACAAAGGTCGCAAAGTAGACAAATAGAGCTAAAGGAAGCAGGGCTAAAATGATACCGGTCAGTCCTTTTGCAAATCGATAAATGAGTGGCGCAAATATCGCTAGGATAAAGCCGGATAACACCGCATAAATCATTGAGTTAGCCTCGTAAAAAATAACACGCTTCTGAGTTCTAGAAGGTGCTTACAATCCATAGAATTTGGGTGATGGTTGAAATATGGTTAAGTATGACGCAAGGCCCATCAGTAATGAGCTGATCATTGCACAAGTATACATAGTTTGGCATTTGTGCAAAATGGCTCAATGAGGGGCTATTTTGCCTCGTTATGGTTAATCAGGCAAAATTTTGAAATGGCAAGGGGAACAGCATTATTGCGGGGATGCAACCTTGGCCAGTGTGCCATTATAGGTAGGAAGAGCAACGGTGAATGTGCTACCTTCACCAAATACACTTTCAATCCAGATGCGGCCATTGTGCTTTTCAACAATTCCTTTGGTGATGGCTAGACCCAAACCCGTTCCTTTGATATGAGCGACGTGATCACCTCGAACGCGATAGAATTTTTCGAAAATGTGAGGCTGATCGCTGGTGGGGATACCCATACCCGTATCGATCACTTGCAGACGAATTTCGTTATCCTGTTCAAAAAGATTGACTTTAACCTCGCCCTCATTTGGCGTATATTTGATCGCATTTCCGACTAAATTGTAAATGACCTGGCGCAGTCGGGTGGCGTTCGCTTGGACAACTGGTGAGTCTTCTGGAACGTAAGTAGAGAGGGTAATATACTTATCTTGAGCCTGAGGCTTTAACGAGTTGGTTACTTCTTCAACAAGGGAAGCTAGCGGCTGGACCTCTAACTCCATATCAATACCCGCCTCAATTTTACCCACATCCAGTAAATCTTCAATCAGGCGGCTCATGTTGTTGACTCGATTTTCGATCGTTTGAAGCAATTCATTTTGAGTCTCATTCATCTCCCCAACCTCTGGGAGCAGATGAACGGCGATCAGAATGCCTGATAAAGGTGATCGTAGATCGTGGGACACAGAATTAACAAAATCTGTTTTTAGCTGATTGACCTCTTTAAAGTGACTAACATCCTGCATCGTTGCCACGTGGCCAATCACGCCAAGGGTGTCAACTTCCACGGGTGAAAGATTAGCGTAGAAGGTGCGCCCATCGTTGAGTGAAATTTCTCCGGTAGGCTCCCCGCCCTGTGTGGCCTTTTGGAAAAGCTGGATTAATTCTATATTTGAGGTGCTTTCGGCCAATAGATTGTCCCGCTGCGACTCTTCTACATCCATCACGGACCAAGCAGCCGGATTATCCAGCACAATTCGACCATCACGATTAACCGCGAGAATGGCATCAGTACTACTGGAGAGAATCGCGGCGAGGCGAGCCCGTTCTTGTTCGACCTGTTGGAAAAGCCGGGCATTTTCGACAGCCGCTGATATTTGCGACCCAATGAGTGAAAATGTGCGCCACATTTCATCGCTTAATGTTTCATTGACTCCCGAGGCAATGTAAATCAAGCCTAATGTTCCTAGTCGAGTTAATAGGGGCAGATGTAAAACAGTTTGTGGCTTCCAATCGGCACTGACGGGCATGTTTCCAGCAATTGTTTTGTCGTAAATAACTTTTGTTGGAATTGTATCTTCTCTGACATCAACAAAGGTTTCTTGGATATCTTTGATAATCTGCGCGGTACGGGAAAAATCGAAGGGAACCGCGACTCCTAAATAGGCTCCTTCTTCACCCATAATAATAATACCCTGTACATCTCCTGGAAGGAGCCTGGGCATCATGCTCAAAGAGGTATCAATAATCAGGCCTAGATCCGTGGTCGAAACGAGCATTTCACTCAAATGATTGAGCCGGATCAACTCGCTATTGTGCTGCTCCATGGCATCAATCAGACGGCTCTTTTCTATCGCCACTGAGATGTGAGGGGAGATAGCTTCCAGAATTTGTAGGTCACGTAATTGATAACTTTTGATTTCTTTACGCCCCAGGGTAATACAGCCATAGGGGGTCGTTTTTGTGATCAGAGGTAGAGATATTTTAGCAAAGATTTCGTCATCTAAGAGAATTTGATCGTCCGGGGCAGATACATTCGGTTGGGTAATGTCATCTATAGCCAGTATTTGGTTTGTTTCAACAATGTGGGCGAGCGCTGAGTTTTCTAGGGGTATGAGTGACCTTGAATATTCAAGCGTACCATGTTCACTTAATTCCCACTGATGGATGTTTTGTTTTGCATCATCCAATAACGAGAGGCTCAGGTGATCAAATTCAATAAAACTGCCGAGTTGTTCAAAGATGAGTTTGCCACTTTCTTTGAAGCCATGTCCAGCATTGATGGCTGTGCTGATTTGACTAATAATTTCGTGACGCTTAACGCGGGCTTGTGCTTCCTCATAAAGCTGGGCATTGTGAAGGGCGATGCCCAAAGCGGCCGCCATCGAACTCAGCAACTCCATATCATCATAATCAAATGGACCGGAGCGTTTGTTCAAAACTTCTAAGGCCCCAATTGAGGCCCCGTGAACCATCAAAGGAACACACAAGATTGTATTTGTCACAAAGCCAATTGCGTCATCAATTTTCTTTAGAAATCGTTTATCAGTCAGCGGGTTATTTACAATTGTAGGTTGATTGTTTTGAACAACCCACCCGGCGATACCTTCCCCATACTTTAGGCGATAAGAGGTGATCTGCTTATTTTCACCACGTAAGGTTATTTTGAAAGATAATTCCTCTTTTGCTTCATCAGCCATCAATAACGAGCCTGCCTCAACGTCCAAAAGGGCATTGATCCCTATCATGGTTCGCTGAATAACTTCATCAATATTTAGACTGGAAGTGATCGTTTGGGCAATAAGGTTGAGAGTCTCTAAAACGTTTGTATGACGATGTGAGCGGTGAATGAGGTAAGCACTTTTTAGATTGGCCCCAATATGCTCACCCAGATACTTGAAAAGATTGACAGACTCTTCAGATGAAGGTATTTGTTGGAAATCGTATCCACCAATGATGAGCGCTCCAACTGGCTCAGCGTCAGCAATGAGAGGAATTACTGTGGATGGGATGGCCTCAAAGGTGCCAAATAACACATCCCCTAAATCACTATCAGTTTCGATTTTTTTTATATCATCGGTATCTATAAAGTCTGGTATTTGATGATAAATAACCTGCCCAATGATGGTTTCAGCCTCAGGTAGGAATTTTTCGAGAGGTGGTGATTTATCAACAATATGAATTTTGGCGTGTGGGGCTATAGCTAATGGGGTACACATTGTGCCGCAGGCCGTCGGAGGTAAGGGGGGTAATGTTAAAAGCCAAACAGCTTCAATTTCCAATTCTTCAATAAGAATATCATTGACCGACTCGAGCCGTTTAGACCAAGATAGGCGCTGATTGAGAAGTTGGTCAAGCCGATGAAAGGTATGCCAGATAGATGTTGGTAATTTAAGGTTTTCTAGATGCGTTTTCATATATGACTCGTAACGCTATGCCATTAGTAATGAATTAATGTTGGAGTTTTCGTTATATAGGTCTAGATACTTGTGGGGAGTGAGCCAGAAATTGATTAAACATTTTATAGTGCCAATATAGAGTCAAGTATACCAGTGATAGATACACCTGACAACCTATGCAACATGTATTTTAGGTCGATACAGACTTGATTATGGGGGGCTAGGCCTGGGACTTTTCCGCTTTTCATCTATAATAGACTCGACCGGATGGTTTGAAGTGTGTTATAATACCTATTAAATCTAATGTTGATAGGTTTTTGGGTAAACTGGAAGAAGTTTTGAGAAAAGAGAAGTTACGCCTAAATTAGTAACAATCCGGTTGGCCTAATTAATAATTCGCCAAAATTTGTTCAGTCTTTAAAGCATCAGAACTCAATCAAAATACGAATTTTGATGGTATTTTGCGAATTACTTAACAATCTACTCCCGCAGGAATATTCAGGTTAGGTGATGATCATAGACTCTCACATCCATATGTATCCACCATACGTGTATGCTGATCCCGTATCTTGGTCACGTCAGGTAGATGAACCGTATTGGGGTGCTTTAATGGGTGACAACCCCTCAGGGACAACAATTCAAGGGTGGGTGACCATTGAGCAATTGTTGGAGGACATGGATGAGGCGGGCATTGATCAAGTTGTGATGCAGGGTATTTACTTTCAGCATCATCAAAACTGTGTCACGCAAAATAATTGGTATATTGATTGGTGCCAAAAGTATTCTGATCGATTACTTGGATTTGCCACGGTACAACCCTTGGCAGGTCAATCAGCTTTAGATGAAGTCAAGCGGGCTGTTGACCAAGGTCTACGAGGGGTCGGTGAAATCTTGCCCTTTGCGCAAAATCACTCGATTCGTGATGATGAGTTTCTTGCCGTCGTTGAATTGGCGATTGAGCTTGATATTCCGTTATGTTTGCACGGGGCTGAGCCTGTTGGTCACGATTACCCTGGTCGAGCCTATACACCGCTTCAGGATTACGTTTGGTTGGCAGAACAATATCCAAATCTGAAGCTCATCCTAGCTCATCTCGGTGGTTTACTACCGTTTTATGAGCTGAATCGCGTGACAAAAAAAATAATGCAGAATGTCTATTATGATACTGCAGCTGTTCCCCTTTTATATCAACCCGCTGTTTATCAAGCAGTTGTTGATATTGTTGGACCTGAAAAAATTCTTTATGGGTCCGACTACCCTTTACTCATTTATCCTCGTAAAATGAAAAAACCTGATTTTGTTAAATTGCTTACTGAGATTAGAACGTCTGGCCTGTCTAATAATGATTTAGATTTGATTTTAGGGCAGAATATGAGCAATCTTTTAAATTTATCTACGTTCTGATAAAAATTTCAATACCAGACTCGATACAATATGAATATATCTGATAACCACAAACGAATAGCAAACCAGATTACTCCCGACAATATTTGTATTCTCTATATGGAGGACGAAACCTCACTGGCTCTTTTGTTTAAGCGAAAGTTGGAACAAATTGGCTACAATGTCGATCTTGCTTATGACGGGGAGCAAGGGCTAGCCATGTATGACCCTGATATCCACAATGTTGTCGTTGTGGATTACAAGATGCCTATCTACAATGGCCTAGACGTTATACGTTTGCTCAAAGCAAGAGGCCCCTTACCCGTCACGATTATGTTGACCGGCACCGAGGATCAACGTACGACAGTTTCTGCAATTAAGTTGGGGGCTGATGATTACATCATCAAAGACATCAACCGAAATTATTTAGAGCGACTGCCAATTGTAATTGAACGTATCATTGAGGCCCGTCAACAGGTTGATGATGTTTTGGATACCATTAGTTTTGATAGGAATGCATCAGACAGAGAACATCGAGTTTTGGCCGAAACGTTGCGATGGGCCGGTGCAGTCGTTCTTAGCAGCACGATAAGTTATGATGAAATTCTTGATCGTATTTTAGAGCAAGCTAATCGCGTAACTGCACACGACGCCAGTAGTATTTTTCTGCTTCAGGAAGATAAAGTCCGTGTTTCTCGCTGGTCTGGCTATGCTAGATTTGGCACGGAAAGAGCCATTACCTCGGCGCAATTCTTAGTTTCAAGCGTCCCCACATTTCAACAGGCCAAAGAAACAGGCTTTCCTGCCGTAGTCTCCGCGACTCGGTCCAAAGATGCCTGGATTGAAAAATCTGGTCAACCTTGGATTAAATCATACATCACTATTCCAATTTATCGCACCACATCCGAAGCCCAACCCACGTTTG
Source organism: Phycisphaerae bacterium (assembly GCA_028285035.1). The sequence goes on along the minus strand of JANQQF010000106.1, from coordinate 26,128 downwards.
AGCGGTCTGAGTCCATTATCGGCTTTTTGAATGTTGATAGCTCTGAACCGGGCTTTTTTAATCAGATTGATGCGGAACGATTGCAAGCCTTTATTGGCCAAGCCGCCATGGCCTTGGGGAATGCAGAATTATACAATCAGGCTCGTCGTGAGATTACGCACCGAATGCGGGCCTTGAAACGCGAGCGTAATTTTGTCTCAGCTATTCTGGATACCGCTGGTGCTTTGGTGATGATGCTCAATGCTCAAGGTCGTATTATTCGTTTCAATCGGGCTTGTGAGCAAACCAGTGGATATTCGGTCGATGAAGTTCGCGGGAAATTTTTGTGGGATTACTTATTGCATCCAGCCGATGTGGGTACATTTAAATCCAGTGTAAGACGATTGATTAAAAGTCAAGGGTCTGATGAGTTTGAGACAGAGTGGCGGACAAAATCTGGGGACAAACATGTCATTGCTTGGTCCAATACGACCCTGACAAATTCAAAAGGCAAAGGGACCTATATTATCTGTATTGGGATCGATATTACTGACCGAAAAGAGATCGAAGAGGCTCTGCGTAAAAGTGAAGAACGATACGAATTGGCTGTGTTGAGTGCAAATGATGGGTTATGGGATTGGGATCTCAATGATAATAAAATTTACTACTCCCCACGCTGGAAAGAATTATTGGGCTATAAAGACCAGTATCAATTAATTGGTGATAGTCCAATCGAGTGGTTTGGTCGAATCCATCCTGAAGATTTTGAGATATTCAAAACAGATCTTTTAAAGCACTTTCAAAATCCCAAGAAAAATGCTTTTAAGAGCCAATATCGCATCCTACATTACGATGGAGAGTATCGTTGGTTTGATAGTCAAGGGTTAGCCGCTACTGACTCAGAGGGCGTTCCCTATCGAATGGCGGGGTCACAAACAGATGTAACCCACCGTAAATTGGCGGAAAGCAAATTGATGCATAGTGCGCTACACGATGCCTTGACCGAACTACCCAATCGGACTTTATTTATGAATCATTTGGAACGGGCAATTGAGCGGGCCAAAGAGGATGAAGAATATTTATTTGCCGTACTATTTCTAGATTTAGACCGATTTAAAATTATCAATGACAGTTTGGGGCATTTGGCTGGTGATGAATTGTTGAAGACCGTAGCTCACCGTCTTCGAGCCAATGTTCGAACCGATGATACTGTCGCTCGTTTTGGTGGCGATGAATTTGCAATTTTGGTTGATGGTATCGAAGATGTTGAGGAAGCAAAGCTCGTTGCTGAGCGAATACAAGATGCGTTAGCCCAACCAATTTATCTACGTGAAAATCGGGTCTTTACCTCGGCCAGCATAGGGATCGCCTTGAGCGACATCGGCTACGATTGGCCTCAGGATATTTTACGTGATGCGGATACAACCTTGTATCGAGCTAAATCATTAGGCCGCTCTCGATTTGAAGTGTTTGAAGTAAGCATGCGCACTCAAGCCATTGAAGCTTGGTGGCTTGAGGCTGAATTACGTAAGGCTATCGAGCAGGAACATTTTGAGGTGTATTATCAGCCAATTGTCGGCGCATCACCAGAAAAGATCGTTGGATTTGAAGCATTACTTCGCTGGAATCACCCCACCGGAGGCGTGGTTGGTCCACGCGAGTTTATTCCCCTAGCTGAAGAAACAGGCTTGATTATCCCGATTGGTGCTTGGGTGCTAGAACAAGCCTGTCTGCAACTAAAGCGCTGGCATGATGAAGGTTTTTCAGATTTACGAGTTACGGTCAATGTGTCTCCTTATCAATTTGAACCCCCACCCAAGGCTCATCCTGGCAAACCATATCAGCCCCTGCCGAAATTAGTTAAGCAGACACTTGAAGCTACCAATATCCCTCCATCTACCTTGGAATTAGAAATTACCGAGAATATGACAGTCTTGAATATGGATAAACATCGGGTAAGCTTGGAACATTTGAAAGCGCTGGGGATACGAATAGCGATTGATGACTTTGGGATGAATTCATCCCTTGGATTTCTTAATATTTTTCCTTTAGATACCCTCAAAATTGATCGTTCCTTGATCCGAGACATGACAGCGGCTGATGGGAACCCAACCTTTTTAACCGCGATTATTGCGATGGCGCATAGTCTTAATTTCAATGTTGTGGCGGAAGGGGTTCTATTTAAAGAGCAAGCAATTTTTCTACGGGAACAACAATGTGATGAGATGCAAGGTTATTTATATAGCCCTGCTTTACCAGCTGATGGCGCAACGAAATTGTTAAGTCAAACATTTTCTTAAGTATCACTTCTTGAAACTAGATTTTGTATCAATTAGTAGATTGGAGTTTTAGGTTCAATGAGTCATGTTGAACCCATTCACATCCTTTATATCCGTAATAACGTTCCATCAACCCATGTTTTACAAGCAAAATTAGAGCAGGCGGGCTATAGTATCGATGTTGCTCCCGATAGCCAGGTAGGGTTAGCCTTGTGCCAAACAAAGTCTTACGATTTGATTATCGTTGATCAACTTTTGTCAGGTGCTCAAGGGATAGAGGCGATCAGACTGTTAGTGACTACCGTAACCCACACCACCCCAACAATTTTTGTTGCAAGTTCTGAACAAGAACAGATCGCTGTTGAAGCAATGAAGTTAGGGGTTAGTGATTTTATTATCAAAGATGCTCAGGGTGGGTATCTGGAATTAATCATTATAGTGATAGAGCAAGTCCTACAACAACGACAATTAGCAGCAAAAAAGAGAAGAAACATGTTACAAGTTGAACGTGCAAAACAAGAATGGGAAACTACGGTAGACTCTTTAGGGCAGCTTGTTTGTCTATTGGATCAAGACGGCCGAGTAGTCAGAGCTAATCGAACAATTGAGCAGTGGGGATTAGCTCAAGTCATTGAGGTTCAGGGACAATACTTTGATGACTTATTGCCGGTTGGGACCCAATGGGCCTCGGCTTGGCAAGATGTGGTTCAGGGTGGGATTGCTGAGTTTGAGCTTGAAGCTTTAGACTCAGGACGCTATCTAAACATCCAGGTCCATCCTATTTCCACTCAAACAAAGCGACGAGAGCGATTAGTGGATAGCTTTGCTGCGGTTGTGGCTGAAGATATTACCGACCGTAAATTCTTGGAAATGAAGTTACAAGAAAATGTCAATGAATTAGCTTCCCGGAATGAGGAGCTGGATGCCTTTGCCCAAACGGTGGCTCACGACTTGCAGAATCCACTTGGTTTGATCGTCGGTTTTGCTGATGCCTTGAGCCAATATCAGCATACGATGTCGCCAGAAGAAGCTGACATCTACCTCCATAAAATATTGGATGCTGGCAAGAAAATGAATAGCATTATTGATGCCCTACTGCTATTCGCCAATGTTCGCCAACGTGAAGTGCAATTAAAGCCGTTAAATATGGCCCAGATTATTAATCAGGTTAGAGAGCAGCTCGATTTACTGATTGAGGAATATGAGGCTGAAATTGTTATCCCAGAGAAATGGCCGCTTGTGTTAGGATATGGCCCATGGGTTGAAGAAGTATGGGCTAATTATTTGAGTAACGGAATCAAATATGGGGGACAACCGCCTCGATTAATCCTCGGTAGTTCCTTAGAGCCAAATGGAATGGTTCGTTTTTGGGTTCAGGATAATGGAGATGGCTTGACCCGAGAAGAACAAAGCCAGTTATTTCAGCCATTTACACGATTACATCAAGAGCGAGCTGCGGGGCATGGCTTGGGGCTGTCAATTGTCTATCGCATCATTACAAAGCTCGGCGGACAAGTCAATGTGCAAAGTGCTGGTCAACCTGGGCAAGGGACGATGTTTAGTTTTACCTTAAAGCGGGCAAGTATGGTCGATAATTTGTTATAATAGAGAGAGGACATAAGAAATCATCGACGCAATTGATATTGATAAAGCGTGACCCCTTCATAACGCTGTTCAAATTGTAAATCTGCCTCACTTTCAAACCATTTTCGCACCAAGCGGCGATTATCCCAGGCGTCCTCTTCCGCCACAACAAGCCACATTTCAGAGACGTTTTCCGTTAATCCTTCCAATGTTTGCGACACTGTTGCAGCGTCTTTCCCATCATTTGTCCATAACCCTTCGATAAAATGATAATCCGTCGGGTAGTAATAATTTAGCGTATGCTGAAGATACGGCATTTGAACCATGATTGTAGGCGATTGACCCGCGGTTTGAGTGAGATAGCTGCCCACCGCCCGAAAATCAGCTTTGATTGGGCGATTTTGTTGATGCCAGATGCCTAGTACATTGATGAGCAAAATTATTGTCAAAGATAAACTCGCCAGCCAATGCGCATACCGCCGCAAAGTAATGATGCCTAAAGTGATAATCAGATAGAAGGCAGGGGTGATGTAGATTAAGTAACGATCTTCAAAGACTTGAACCCGCAGGGAAATTAAAAAGACAATTAGCGGAGGAACAACTGTCCAGACGATGATGATAAGCCGATAATTCCAATTAGATAATAATGATTTTGGCATAGGGAGACGTGTGCCACACAGAAACAGAAAGAAGATAATAACTGCCGGAGTTACTCCTAAATATCGGATCAAGCCACTGCTATAGAGTTGTAACAAGAGGGAAATTTGTTCGTGAAGGGGATAGAATGGATGCCCACTTTGAAAGCCTTGTATCAAAAGTGGAACCTGCCAGATTGCCAGAGGAATGTATGGCACGGTCAGACAGGCCATGCTGATCGCCCAACCTCGCCAATGTTCTATCAACTTATCGCGATGGTAGAGGGCAATCAGGCCATGAACAAACAAAATTAAGGGTGATAGAATGTGAGTGTAGAATGACAAGGTGGTGGCAATGACAAAAACGACCCACCAACGGTGCGATTTATTTTGGCCCCACAAAAAAGGCTTGCTATCCAGTGCTTTTAGGTAAGCAATCATCCCTAGGGTAGTCAGAGCGAGTAAAAGCGTGTACATTTTCGCTTCTTGACCATACCAAACAAGGTAGGGCGAGGTGGCCAGTAACAAACCAAAAATTATGGCAACCCGTCGATGCAGACCAAATTGACGGCTTAAAATATAACCTAAGGGAATAATCAACACACCTGCAAGAACTGAGGGATAGCGGATAGCAAACTCGGAATCACCTACAAGCGCGCGCCACGGGCGTAGTAGAAGAAAGAATAACGGCCCGTTATGCCCTACTCGAAAAAGGCCACCTAATAGCTCTTGTAAAGGCCAGCTTGAAAAACGGATTGCATCAACTTCATCACGCCAAAGGCTTTGCCCGTCTAAAGTCAATGTCCGAAGAACATAAGCAAGCCATGTGATTAGCAAAATGAGCGTAGATGTAAGCCTCGATGACTTTTGCACAAAACTTTTGCCTCTAGGGGCTGATCTGTAACCCAGACCTAAAACTGATCTTCTTGTATGATTTTTCCGCGCCCTCGAATGTAGAGCAAAATCAGGAATAGAGGCGCTAACAGTAGAAAGCTGATACCACAACAAAGCCAGATATAGGCCCCTGAAATCACCATCGTATCGATTAACTCAGCCTGATCGAGAATAAAGTTTTGATTGCTATCCTCTTCAGGAATAGGTTCCTCTGGAATAAATTGTGCAGGCTCTGGGGGCGGTGGAGCAGCCACTTCTTCTACAGGCTGTGGCGCTGGTACCTCTTCTGCTGGTGGCACTGGCGTAAAAGTCGGACTGACTTGGGCTGCTGGCTGCTCGATGGCTGCTTCTTCTACGACTGGTTGAGCCTCCTCAGGTGGTGGTGGCTCAGCCGGGGCCGCTTCCTCGACAACGGGTGTAGCCGTTGGCTCAACAGGCACAGGAGTGGGTTCGGCTGGAACGGGGGTGTTTGTTGGAGGGACTGGGGTTGCCGTTGGCTCTGGGGGAATTGGTGTAGCCGTTGCCTCCTCTTGAACAGGTGACTGAGGCGATTGAAACAACATATCCGCTGTGACTTGACCATCACTGATAAAACCGACAAATGTCACGGCAACAATAAACAGCAGAATTAAACGGCCAAATTCGATAAACCTGTTTGGTTCATCCTGACCGTGGACCTTGTTTTTATGATTAAAAGCCTTTCCACGCATTGGCTTAAGCATCTCCTTACAAATAACAATGAAAACCCAAATCATATGATTTAAGAGTGGTGTCAATCAATCTTAACAAATGTTCCCACAGGTGTATGAAGTTGATGACAACCGAATTATTATAACCAGTCCAGCAAGCTTTTGCCAATTTTTGAATGAATAAGGTGTGGATTTTATATTTTGTAAGGAGTGGCAGCGTCAGTCACCATTGACCGACGCTGCCAAAAGGTATGGGAGGGAGAGGGTTTCTCACTTTATGATATGCAAAATGGCAAACAACCTTCAACAAATGGCGACTATTTCACCAAAGCCGGACGTTGACGCCATACCTCCGTCGCCTGTTGAAAGGCATAGGCCAATTGTAGGACTGCGAAATCGGCCTGATGACGACCGACGATCTGCATGCCAATTGGCAAGCCATCTTCTGTGAAACCGCAGGGCACTGAGATCGCGGGATGGCCGGTGGCTGTGATGTAATAGGCAGAGCGCATCCAATCGATATAGGTTTCCATTGGTTGCCCATTGATTTCCGTGATATAGCGTTGATCGATATCAAACGGGGGCACTTGACTCACTGGTGCGATTAGAAATTCATACGTGTTCATAAACTCGCGGGTGCTTTGATACAACGCCGTGCGTTGTTTTTCTGCTTGACCTAATTCTAAAGCCGTTAAGTCAAGTCCTGCTTCGATATTCCATATCACTGTGTCTTTGATTTTATCTCGGTTTGTTTTCAGCAGCTCAGCGTAGGTCGTGGCAAAGCTCCAGGCCCGATAAGCTTTAAAAGACTCATCAGCCCCAGCAAAGTCAGGCTCTGCTTCCTCGACAGGACAGCCTAGTGCCTCAAATGTTGCTCGATGTGGCTCAATCGCCGCTGTGACTTGCGGATCAACGGGGAGACCGCCTAAGTCTTGGCTCCAAGCGATACGTACATTTTTAAAGTCGCGCTGCAATGAATGGGTAAAAATTGCACCCGGTTCAGTCAGACTAATGGGCGAGCGTGCATCTGGCCCGGCAATAACACTGAGCATCAAGGCCACATCCTCCACGGTCCGCGCCATCGGGCCGTGGACGCCCAAGGTGCCCCAGCCCATTTCTTTGGGCCAAATCGGCACCCGTCCGGCTGAGGGGCGAAAACCGACAACGTTGCAGTAGCTGGCTGGATTGCGCAGAGAGCCACCCATGTCGCTGCCATCGGCGAGCGGGATCATCCCACAAGCTAGAGCTACGGCTGCCCCGCCACTACTTCCCCCGCAAGTTTTTGTCAAGTCGTAGGGATTGAGTGTTTCGCCAAAAATCTCATTGTATGTTTGCGATCCTGCTCCAAATTCGGGCACGTTGGTTTTGCCGATGGTGATCGCTCCCCCTTTTTTAAGCCGTTCGACAATGAGGGTGTCTTGCAGGGGGACAAAATTTTTGAAGAGTGGGGAACCAAAAGTGGTACGGATGCCTTTGGTCAAGGCTAAATCTTTGTGGGCAATAGGAAGCCCAAAAAGGGGGCCAGCCGTCTCCCCTTTAGCCAAAGCCTCATCCGCTGCCTTAGCTTGCGCCATCGCTTTTTCTGGTAACAACGTAGGAATGGCGTTGACCTTGGGATCAATCCTTTCAATTTGTGCCAAATGGGCCGTCATCACTTCAGAGACAGATAGCTCTTGATTACGAATATGTTGGGCTAACTGAGTGGCGGTCAAAAAGCAGATATGAGTATCAACCATTGATCTCTCCTATGAATTGGTATTATGAAATATGCTACAAAGCAAGATTGAATAAACAAAAAGCGCGAGATTTAACTCGCGCCCTTTTATTTATATGGATTTGTTAGAAAGTGATTGAATTATAATTTAATCACGTCGCTGGCTTGCAAGCCTTTGTCGCCTTTTTTGATTGTGAATTCTACGTCTTGACCTTCATCCAATGTCTTAAATCCTTCAGATTTAATTGCTGAGAAATGGACAAATACATCTTCCGCGCCTTCATCATAGGCTAAAAAGCCGAAGCCCTTTGTGGCATTAAACCACTTTACTGTTCCCTTGACTCGTTCTTCAGACATAATGCTGTGCCTCCTAAAAATACAGCTAAACTAAAACTAATAAATTTTGATAAGATTGAGATGTAGAATTTGGTTAAATTGAGCCATTTTTCACCTCTCAAACTTACCCGCGACATTCTACTATACAGGGTTATTTACGTCAATTTCTTAACATTAGACAGATTTTTGAGGTAATTGAGGCGATTTATAGAAAAAATGGCTTTGTCATTTTGCTAAACACCTTCCTATCTGCCCCAAACCCTGCTCGCCTATCTAAATCAAATCCCAATCTCATCTACATAGCTTCTAAACATCTTTCCTTTATCCTTTACTCGAAATTAGGTATCTGTTTTTGGTTTACAATTCACGATTCATAATTATTTAGGGAGCTTACAATGCAATTTGAAACAAACTTTCAGACAGTAACAAAACAACAACCACAATGGCGTACTCAACTGGCACGGCTCCAAATCCGGCGATGGATTTATCCCGCCTTGGTGCTAGCGATTTATTTTGTTTGGGTTGGCTACATGACCGCCTCAAATAGTTGGGGCCTCTTTCGAGAGCTATGGCCAGTCTCGGCGACAATGGCCTTGGGATCATTTGTTGCTGGAGCGACCCCCCAAGGTGGAGCAACAGTTGCCTTTCCGGTCTTTACCAAGGTACTGCAAATTCCGGCTGCAGATGCTCGGACCTTTGGCTTGATGATTCAGGCCGTTGGAATGACGATGGCTGCAGTGTTGATTTTGGTACGGCGGATTAAGATTTTGCCCCATGTTGTCGGCTGGGTCACTTTAGGTGGTGCATTTGGTATTATTTTAGGGGCCTATATTGGTCAGATCCCCCTACCTTATCCCAAAATTTTATTCACATTTGTGGCCACTGCCTTTGGTGTCGCCTTAATTTTATCTCGTTGGATATTGAAATGGACTCCCCAAGATAACATTGAGAATTGGGGAAATAGGCATCGATTGTTCTTTAGTCTGGTGGGCCTGTTTGGTGGGATATTTGCGGCAAATACCGGCGCAGGGACCGATCTGCTCACGTTTATGGTGTTGACTTTGGCTTTTGGTATCAATGAAAAAATCAGTACGCCAACCACCGTCGTGATTATGGGCCTAAATTCTGTTGTCGGATTTTTTGTATATGGTGTGATGCAAAACAGTATTGGCGCAGCCTGGGATTACTGGCTGGTTGCTATTCCCATCGTAATTTTAGGTGCCCCGCTCGGTGCCTTCGTGGCCTCAATTATCAAACGAGATTATCTCATTCTGTTTATCCTGGGGTTAATCGCCCTTGAATTAACAACGACCTTGTGGCTCGTGCCATTCAGCCCAACAGCCGTTTTGATCACAACCGTAGTCGTTGTCCTGTTCGGACTAGGCTTCTGGGCAATGCTTTACTATCGAGCGAAATCAAGTACCTTAATCACTCAATAAAATAATCTAATTCTTATAGAGAAATCAAATAAAAACCGGGATAAAAAATGTCATGCCCGAATGCTTTTGTCGGGCATCCACTGACCGGGGGCAACGAACAATGGATCTCCGCTAAAACCACGCGGGGATGACATAAATCGATTTTACGGGTTTTAACTGTTTCGTCTATTAGTCCCTTCCTCTACTGGTACCGATGCAGAGCGTCGGTACCAGGCATCAACCACCTAACAACTATCTAAATTAAACACACACGACTTCTAAACAACTTCTGAACATCTTTACATTAAAGTAAACATCAAGATAAGAAAATTTTGACTAGGAGATGAATTATGCAAATGGAATTACTATGGCAAGCCGATCAACAACCTCGTATTTTTAATTTGATGGATCAGAAACCTCTCGTGATTGGTCGACGCAAAGATTGTGACATTGTATTACAAGAGCGAACAATTTCCCGACGACACGCTGCATTATTTGCTGATAGCGGTATGGTTCATCTTCATAACTTGAGTAAAACAAATGCCATTTATGTTTGTACCAAGCGTAAATTAGAGATGGAACAGGCGACAATTCTCAAACAAGGTCATATTATTCAACTCGGGTTTAAGCAGCTTTATGTGAAATCAATGCAAATTGTAGATGATATCCCCGTTTTACAACTTACCGATGAGAAAGAACAGATTTATCGAATTACTGATGACAAACCGATTACCCTGGGCCGTCGTGATGTATGTGACATTGTTCTCGATAATCGAACTGTCTCACGCCGACACGCTGAGATCACTTTCTACAAAGGGGAGTTCTTTGTCCGTAATTTGAGCGAAACAACCCCGATCTACACCTTTATTAAATATAAACTAAAACACGGTCAAACAACGGCCATTAAACCTGGTTATACCTTTAAGATGGGCCCCGTAGAAATTCAAGCCCAAAACATCAATGAACAACTATTGGCTGAAGATGAATGGAACGATATTTATAAAATTCGCTGTCACGGTTGTCAACGTAAGATTAGCGCCGCGAAAAAAGATTGCCCCTGGTGCGGATTGATGTTGGCTGGCGGCCTAACCGCAAATTAAGGAAGAATTTATCCTCTTCAAGGAAGAGCATTATGGAAGCAACAATTGCAAGAATTGATAAGAAGTTGATGGAAAGGGTTCCCTTTTCTCGCCCAAATACACAAAACGAAGCTGACAATCAGCCTGCTGTTTTCCCACCGGCGCTGTTTAATCAGTCGGTCGTTAACGTAGAGGCCCTGGCCCAGCTTGATGTTCCGATTGAGGAGATCACGTACTTAGCCGTAGGTGGAGGGCTGGGAAGTTTTGCCTGGGTTAATCATCTCGTGATCTACGGGGTCAATCCAGCCAATATTGCCTCGATTGGATTTGAAGCCAAGCCTCACGGTCGTTATCGACGTCTGTGTCATAACTCTCAGATCCCAGATCAGGAACGTCTCCGTAGCGACTCTGGCTCAACACCAGACAACATTTGGGGATGGCCAGGATATGCGGTTCGAGAGATTGCGCAGGATGTTAGCCGGGGAAATCTTGCCCATGCGGGCTACCTAGCCTGGCAAATTTTTACAGAACCCGTTTTTGCTGAGCCATTTACGCCGAAAGCTGGCAATGTTTACGACTCGATTGAACGGGAAGCCAAACGAATTCATTGGGATAAAATTTGGCGCTTTGGCCGTGTTCGGGCTATTCGCAAAACAGATGATGGGCGATTTGCCGTGGCCTATTCGCAAAGTAACGCCAAGAAACGAATTCACAAGATTATGGTCGCTGATCACCTACATTTAGCTGTCGGATACTCCGGTTTTCGCTTCTTGCCTGATCTTCAAGCTTATCGAGAGAAGACCCAGGATTTCCGAAGTGTGGTCAATGCCTACGAAGATCACAATCACGTTTATAAGCAATTGCGAGAGCAAGGCGGTACTGTTTTGGTTCGTGGTCGAGGGATTGTTGCTTCTCGGATTATTCAACGTCTCTATGAAGAGCGTCAGCATAACCCAAACATCCATGTCAAACATCTGATGCGGTCCCCTCGTCCAGTGGGATCACATTATCGTTGGGCCCATCGCGAATCAGAAAATCATTTTGAATACCAACCCTATAATTTTCCAAAAGCCTGTTTTGGGGGCGATATGCGGGCCTACTTGGCGAAAATGGATGAGGCGGATCGTAAGGAACTCATTGGCTTGTGGGGAGGAACCACCACGGCTGATCGTAAAGATTGGCGTCGTATTATTCAGCAGGGCCTAGATGAAGGTTGGTATCAAATTCGTTTTGGTCAGGTTGATGAGGTGCATCTCTGCCCTGATGGTCGCGTTTTGACCGTGGTTAAGGGGCGGGCTGGCTCAGAAGAGATTATGCACCTTAAAGCGAATTTTATTATTGATGCTACGGGGCTTGATGCGGACTTGGAAAACAATCCGCTACTCCGGGATATGATTCAGATGTATGAGCTTGAAAAGAACACAATGGGTCGTTTGAGAGTTTCACCCCACTTTGAATTGACTGGAATGCGTAATGGTTCGGGCCGGGTCTATGCCAGTGGGGCAATGACTCTCGGGAACAGCTATGCTCCGGTTGATAGTTTTGTGGGCCTACAGTATGCGGCTTTGCAAGCAGTGAACGGCTTAGTTGGGGAAAGTGCCCCAGGCGTAAAAAGAATGACAATGACCCGCTCAGTTGGACAGTGGCTGCGCTGGGCACAAGGAGTACGACCATGACACCGACATTATTAGGACGCTGGCAAACGCGCGTTATTTTGATGAGTACGGTTGGGGTATTTATTAGTCTTTTCTTTGCCCTCCCTGCGGGAAGATTTTTTCTCACCCCGTTCATTATTTTGGCCTTGGCCACCTGTTTCGGTTTGGGCTGGGATGTGCTCTACACGTGGTTACAAAAATTGCGCTGGGATCGCGATTGGCCACCGATTTTCTTTGTTTTTGGTGGTATTGTAGAGGCGATCTTCTTGTGGACTTTTATTGAGATTATTCCCATCCCAGGGGTTGACCCACGTCTATCAATCTTTCAGTTTGTGCTTCATTATAGTGTGGTTTGGTTGACTGCCTTTGCTTTAATGTTAGGCCCTCTACGTACAATGCTACTTCATTGGCGATTTCAAGGGGCTGAGTGGTGGAAACGGATATAAAAGTAGCGATTTGAGAATTGATCAACATTTAAGGAAGACAGGCTGCGATGAAACAAGTGAAAAAGTGGACACAGTTTACGACAATACTAACAGGGCTAATTTTAGGTGTAGCTGGGGTTACACTTGTAAATGCTCAAGGATCAGGGACTGCAAACCTGCCCACCCCTGAATTACCGGATACGTTGTATGAGTATGCAAACGTTACATTGCCTGACCATTTTAACGATGACGACATCACTGATGCGGATAATACGCCGGGCGGTAATCAAATTACGAATGCTGGGGCAACCTTGGGCCGGGTTTTGTTTTACGACAAACGGCTTTCTGCAAACAACACGATTTCTTGTGCCTCCTGTCATTTGCAAAGCCAAGGTTTTTCCGATCCCAATGCCTTGAGTATTGGTTTTGAAGGTGGCTTGACCGGACGGAATTCGATGGGGCTGGCAAATGCCCGATATTATGAAAACGGGGCTTTCTTCTGGGATGAGCGAGCCACAAATTTGGAAGAGCAAGTGCTAATGCCAATTCAGGACGCGGTTGAATTAGGCCTGACCCTGGATGAGTTGGTCGCGAAGGTATCAGCGGAGTCGTACTACCCACCATTGTTTGAAGATGCGTTTGGTACCGATGAAGTCAATAGTGATCGAATTTCTCTCGCGCTAGCTCAATTTGTGCGCTCAATGGTGTCATACCAATCCAAGTATGATGTCGGGGTGGCCACTAACTTTAGCAACTTTACCGATGAAGAAAGTCGAGGCCGTCGAATTTTTGAGGGCCGGGGGCGCTGTGACAATTGCCACCAAACCGATATTTTTATCGCCCCGGAAGCACGCAATAATGGGTTGGATGCGACAACAACAGACGCTGGCTTGGCTGCAGTTACGGGGGATAGTGATGACGAGGGAAAATTCAAGGTGCCCTCGCTTCGTAACATCGCGGTCACAGGGCCGTTTATGCACGATGGCCGATTTGATACCTTGGAGGAGGTCGTTGAATTCTATGACTCGGAAGTTCAAGCACACCCTAACTTAGATCAACGTCTTCAGGGGAATAATGGTCAACCCCGCCGTCTCAATCTGTCGGATGATGACAAAGCAGCCTTGGTTGCCTTTATGGAAACGTTGACTGATGATGAATTTCTCACCGACACCAAGTTCTCGGATCCATTCTTGACCAATCATGTTTATTTACCTGCTGTTACGAGATAAGCCTCAAGGGGTTTTCAAAATATAGATAATGTATTATGCTAAAAATAGGGTTACAATCGACAACATCTATCTTGAAAATGGGCAGGGTCCCACGGCTTCTGTAAATTTGCTGAAGCTCCAGCAATATCAGCAGATGTACAGAAAATAAGTTACACAACCTGGAAGTGAGTCTAATAATGAAAACCGTACTCGTGGTCGACGATAAGAAAAATATAAGAACAATGGTTCAATCCTATCTTATGCAAGAGGGGTTTCGGGTAGTTACGGCAGAAGATGGCCAAATGGCCTTGTATGTGGCTCGACAAGAAAAGCCCGACCTGGTTCTGCTGGACATCATGATGCCTGAAATGGGGGGCTATGAATTTATGAGGATTTATAGCCAAGAACGAGATGTCCCCATTATTCTGCTGACCGCCAAGGTAGAGGAAGCTGACAAGGTGTTGGGTTTGGAGCTAGGGGCCGATGATTATGTGCCAAAACCGTTTAGTATGCGTGAACTTACCGCCCGAGTGCGAGCCGTACTGCGGCGGGCCGAGAAACAATCGGCGGCCTCGGATATCATTCGGGCAGCTGATATCGTTTTAGATCGAAGCCGCCGATTGGTTCAGGTCAGTGATCAATTTGTCGATTTAACACCCTCCGAATTTGATTTGTTAGTGTTGCTCATGGGTACGCCAGGTCGGGCCTTTTCAAGAATGGAAATGCTGGATCATTTGCAGGGAACAAGTTTTGAAGGGGTTGAACGTACCATTGATGTTCACGTCAGAAATTTGCGTAGCAAGATTGAGCCTGACCCTAAGAATCCCTGTTACATTGAAACGGTGTTTGGGGTGGGCTACCGATTTCATGTTGATTTAGCTTGATATAGTTTAGAATGCTTTAAAGTCTTACTAATTTTAGGAAAACCAGATGTTTCGTTCATTGTCGATCAAACTTACACTTGCCTTTCTTGTGATGAGCCTAGTTGGGGTCATCTCTTTAGTGTTTTTAGCCGGACGCACCTCAAGCAATGCCTTACTTGGTTATGCCCAGGATCAATTTTTTGACGGGTTTGTGGAGGATGTAACCGATCATTATGTTTCAACTGGAACATGGGAAGGGGTGCACGATTCTCTTAAGCCTAAGCGTAAGAACGACTCAAATGACAAAGGGCGAGATGATGATCGACAACGTAATCAACCGCCTGGACCACGTAATCAGCCAGATGGGCCGCCCCCTTTCCCTCCGATCCAATTCGTTCTGCTCAATCAAAATGGTCAGGTTGTTGTGCCGGGACCAGGGTATCCGCCAGGGGAACAAGTTCCACCTGAGCAAATTTTAGGTATCCCTATCGAAGTAGACGGGATGATTGTGGGGACTGTCCTAACCAATACCAACGTTATCGCCGCTCCAACCGCTGCGGAGATGAGTTATCTGGGTGATATCTACTCAACTTTGGGTATTGGGGCCTTAATTATTGCTGTGGCTGGGCTGATCTTAGGCGTCATTTTGATTCGCTCGTTGACCCATCCCTTACGAGAATTGACGGCTGCTACACAGGCAATGGCTGCGGGCCATCTTGAACAGGTCGTGTCTGTTCGCTCAAATGATGAAATTGGTGAATTAGCCAGTGCCTTTAATCAAATGAGCGCAGATTTAGCCGAGGCCCGTAAAATTCGGCAGCAAATGACAGCTGATATTGCTCACGATTTGCGTACCCCTCTAACCGTACTGGCTGGTTATGTCGAAGCGCTGCGTGACGGCATCCTCCAACCCAATAATGATATGTATGAGGCGATGCATGAAGAAACACAGCATCTACAGCGCTTGATCCACGATCTTCGTACACTTTCTCTGGCTGATGCCAATCAGCTATCACTCAATCGTGAACCCACTGCAATGCCCACAATTTTGGAAAAACTTGCTAATATTTTTGCCTATAAAGCTCACCAACAAGATGTCAATTTGAATGTGGACTCAGATCCTGCGCTACCTCAAGTTGAGGTTGACGCCGAGCGTATTATTCAGGTATTGGGAAATTTGGTCAGCAATGCATTCCGCTACACCCCCAAAGGGGGCCAAATTACCCTTTCAGCAGCTCAAGACGATAGGGCTGTTTTATTGAATGTTGCCGATAATGGAAGTGGCATTGACCCCGATAAACTTCCCTATATTTTTGACCGCTTTTTCCGTGCGGACTCTTCTCGTCAGCAAGATGAAGGTGAGTCTGGCTTAGGATTGGCTATCGCAAAATCCTTGGTTGAAGCGCATGGTGGTACTATTTCTGTACGCAGTCAATTGGGGCAGGGGACTATTTTTACAATCGCTCTGCCCAAAGCCTCACAGTTTGTCTAACATTGTATCACAATTTAAGATTATAGCTTTGAACCAGAAGTCCAAAGTGCACTTTGGACTTCTGGTTTCTAGTATGCAAAGCCCGTGAAAACTCCTTTATAAATGAAGCCCCCTTGAATCGGGTTGCACTTTATGTCTACCTGATGTAGAATTGTCATTGTAATTTGTGGGATAATCAGCTATAATTTATCATTATGTAAACTTAGCCATGGTATCTTCTCTTTATGACCATTCAAGAGGCAATTGAGCATTACCTAAAACAGATAAAACGTGCTAAAAGCTCTAACACGGCTGTAAGTTATCAACAGGGGTTGCAAACCTTTTCTACGTGTTTGGCCGAGAGTGACTTGAAACTTGATGTTAACAAAGTTGCTGTGGCCGATCTTTCACCACATTGGGTTGAAGTGTTTCTCGATTACTTGACGGGGAAGTCAGTGGCGACAGAGCGATTGTATACGACGGCTGTGGCCGGATTTTATCGCTATGTGGCGGCTCAAGAGTGGGCCAAATTTAATTTGGCGACCCTTGATTTTGAAATGAGCCAGCGCCGTCATCAAGGTAAACGCATTCATGTTTTTCCTGAAAAGAAAATTGAAGAGCTTCTGAAATTTATCGAAGAAGCGGGCAATTATCCACCCGAAAAACTGTCAGATCGATTGACTCTGTATCGGGATTGTGCCCTGCTGATTACCTTGGCGGATACTGGCCTACGGGTCTCTGAAGCGTGCGGCTTACGTAAAAATCAGGTCGACTGGGAACGACGACGGGCGATTATCATTGGTAAGGGAGATAAACAGGCGATCGTCCGATTTTCTGAGCGCTCTATGAAAGCGATTGATCGTTATTTAGACGCCCGGCTTGAGTTAGATCAGCGGCAAGGGCGGGTAGAAGTATTGCCAATTTTCGCCCGTCATGATCGTAAGGCGGGCAAAAAAGTGCTGCCTATCTCCTCACGGACCGCTGAAAACATTGTGACCCATAGAGTGGTTCAGGCTTTAGGCAATGAGGCCCGTGGCACTATTACCCCCCATACCTTTCGTCATTTCTTTGTGACTCGAGCGGTTCGTCATCATGATATTATGTTAGCACAACAGTTGGCCCGTCACGAGAGTATTAGTACGACTTCGGGCTATACCCATTTAACGGATACAGAAATTGATGCAGCGTATGCTGCTGTTTTTGATGAGCCTGATTCAGAGACTGAAACGACAAATGTTGAATTGGATCAAACACAAAATAAATCAGGCGTTTGATCCTTTGTTCAGGTAGGAGAGATATTGTGAAACATTATGTTAGAATGCTGCTAATTACCTTGACTCTCGGTATGCTATTGGCTGGTTGTACAATTGATCGGCCAAATAATGATGGAGCGATTGCCCCAGTGACAGAATTTGATGGGGAAGCGGAAGATGTCCCGGATGTGCCACCCGCTGAGGAGTCTGAAGCTGCGGCTGTTCCACCCGATATCTCGACTGAGCCAGTTCCTTTTCAGGTCGCCCCCGAAGGCACCCCCATTGAGGGTAAGGTGTTGCTAAAGTTGGAACCACAAGCGGCCATTCAAGCGCGTAGTGCCGAGCTGGGAGCGAATGGCGTGGTTGAAACTAACATCTCTAATTTAGATCAAAAATTGGCTGAAATTGGGGCTAGTGATCTTGAGCCTGTCGTTGAAGATGTAACGGAAGCAACGGGTGATACTATTGAGACATTCTCTGCGGAGAGTGAAGAAGTGGTTCAATTGTATAGTGTTACTTTTGATGCATCGGCTGATCCTGTTGAGGTGGCCGAGATACTGGAAGAAGATCCCACGGTTGAGTACGCTGAACCTGATTATCCGGCGGGAATCACAGCTAATCCGGTGGCTATTCCAGTCAACTTCACCCCGAATGATAGATATTTTAACTTTCAATGGAATTTTAAGACGGTACAAGCTGAGGCCGCTTGGGATAAATCAACAGGTAGTGGGACAGTAGTGGCCATTATCGATACAGGCGTTGATTTTAACGCGCCTGATTTAGCTAATACACCACGTTTGCCTGGATATGACTTTTTTAATGATGATCCCGATGCAACCGATGATCAAGGCCACGGCACCCACGTTGCCGGAACTGTAGCGCAAAGCACGAATAATGAGTTAGGTGTGGCAGGGCTAGCCTTTGATGCCCAGATTTTGCCAATTAAGGTGTTGGGGGCTAATGGGCAGGGAAGTTATGAGGCCATTATTCAAGGTATTTATTACGCAGTCGACCAAGGGGCAGATGTTATTAATATGAGCTTGGCTGGTCGGGCTGGCTCTCAAGCCTTACGTGATGCTGTACAATATGCGAATGATAAAGGTGTCGTCGTCGTGGCCGCTGCCGGAAATAGTGCTGGGCCTGTCGAATTCCCCGCCGCCTATGACGACTTTGTCATTGCGGTTGGCGCGACCGATTTTGATAATGCCTTGACCCCCTACAGCAATTTTGGGACACAAATTGACATTGTAGCGCCCGGTGGGGATATCGGGGCTGATCGAAATGGCGATGGGTTTGCTGACGGTATTATTCAGCAATCATTTAGAACGCCTGGTCAATACACCTATCTTTTCTTCGAAGGCACATCAATGGCCTCGCCTCATGTAGCAGCGGCGGCGGCTCTTATGCGTTCGCGCGATCAAAATTTGACGCCGGCTCAAGTGAAGACGATTTTGATGCAAACAGCCATCAATTTAGGGGATACTAGTCGATTTGGCGCTGGTTTGCTTCAGGCACGCGTTGCCTTGGATGCTGTTGATGGTGGAGCCTCACCGTTGCCCACCACCCCTGCGCCAGAGCCAACAACGCCTGTGGCAACAACCCCTGCCCCAGAACCTACCACGCCCGTGGCCACGACCCCTGCGCCAGAGCCTACCACACCTGTGGCAACAACCCCTGCTCCAGAACCTACTACGCCTGTGCCTACAATACCTGCTCCAATCGCAGGCGAATTGTTGACCAACGGCAACTTTGAAGCCGATGGCGGCTGGGTCTTTGGGGATACACCTATTCCGGGGAGTTATGACTCAAGTGTATGGCTAACTGGGGCCCGCTCGGTCCGGTTGGGGAACATTGGGGTAAGCGATTTCCGTAGCTTTAGCTCAATCTGGCAACGGGTTACGATTCCAGCAGAGGCTAGTCAAGTAATCCTCAATGCCAATGTATACCCGATTAGCCAAGACAGTGGTGGTGATGTGCAATATATCACGGTTTTGAATAGCCAATTTCGCGTGGCTCGTCAGTTGTCTACGGGTCTAAGCAATAGTCAATCGTGGGAACAGCGTACCTTTGATATTTCTGAATTCCGTGGTCAAACGATCTATATTTACATCAGCGTTTTTAATAATGGTAACACAGGGCGCTCTAGTGCGATGTATGTAGATGATGTGTCATTGACCTGGTCAAACTAATTGCAATCAATTTGTTGGTTTAAGCAATAAGCATTTTTTAGCCCCTATATTAAGGTTAGTAGGGGCTTTCTTTATTAGAGAAATTTTGACTGTGATACCTTAAGTAGGGATGTCTATATATCGTGTGCCCCGTCCCTTACCTTCAACCTTCAGTAAGCCCCAGTTAACCAACTCATTTAAATCGCGTGTAGCCTGTTTTTGTGATATACCTGTCAATTCTCGATATACCTTATTCGTAATTTGGTCATTCTCTTTGATGTATGTCAATATTGCTTCTTGACGGTCACTAAGATCATACCTTGTAGTTTTTAAGTAGGGGTACTGTTTCGCTAAAGCGTCAAGGTCTCGAAGCAAAGATATATCATTTATCTCACGACATAAGGTTAACGTTTTGTCGAAGAGATCTTTAGCTGCGGGTATATCTTCGAGACAAGCATACGCTTCTGTTAAATCGAAGCTAATGGGAGCGAGCCAGGTGTAATTTTTGATGTCAATAAATATCTCTTGGGCGAGCTTGTAATATCGAATGGCCTTATGATAGTCTTCTAACCAAAAATAACATGTTCCAATGGCTTTATAGCTTGATCCTTCCTGTAGTCGGTTCGCTGACCTTTTAGCCAAATTTTTACTTAACTCAAGATATTCAAGTGCTTTATCATACTGCCCTAACGCAGCATAATCCTGCCCCACGTTATTTACGGTCCTCATCATCTGATCCATATCTTGAACCTCATTGGCGGCCATCCAAGCTTGTAATCGATGTTCCACTGCCTGTTCTAGCTCATTACGCTGGTAGAATAGCTCCCCTAAAGCATTATAAAGATCAGCTCCGTTTGCCCAATCATCTCGTTTTAACAGTGCTTGAGCTCGCAGTAGGTCAGCTTCAGCTCGATCCAATTCATATTGCTCTTGTAAAAAGATCCAGGCTCGATTGGCATATAACTTGACCAAAAGTGGATCTTCAGGATGCCGTTCCTCTAACAGCATTATGCCATGCTCATAATGAGCCAAGGCCTCATCTGAATTTCTAAATCTGAGTACTCTTGCGCAACAATAGTAGGCCAAAGCTTTAACTTTTATATCAGGTGCTTGTAGGGCAGCTCGATATTCCACGATGGCAGCTTCAATATCCTCCAAATCTTCAACCACTTTCCCATTAGAAATTTTTAGGCGGGCCCATAGATTTGGGTCATAGATTTGGGCTTGTGTAAATTGGCCCAGAGCTTTTTGCAACGGTTTGATGGCGAACTTGCTAATAATATTTTGATAATTGTCCACCAAAATCTGCG
This sequence comes from Phycisphaerae bacterium, assembly GCA_028285035.1. The sequence continues at coordinate 5,168 of JANQQF010000106.1, read as the reverse complement.
CTGCTTGATTGAACTCATTGGCCTGGTAAAAGTGGTATGCAGCCTCAATAAAGTCTTGCTGATCTAAATAATGTTGGCCTGCAATGTGATGCCAAGGTTGACGTTCTGGTGGTGACACCAATTTTTTTACATAGGCTTGCAGATCAGGCTGTATCCACAACGTTTTTCCGTCTTGGTCGGTTGAAAGAACGTTCTCTTCTAATAAAATTCGAATTATCTTTTGAATAGAGAGGAATTGGCGTTGTTGGGCTTGATCATGAAGTAAGTGATAGGGAACAGGTTGTTGAAAAATTGATAAAAAGTGAAGAATAAATCTTTGAGCATTATCCGACGTATAGTGACTATAACGTTCAGCCAACATCGCCTGTTTAAGATTACCGCTATTAGATCGGTTTTTTAACTCATCCTGTAAAATTCGGGCAATAGCAGTAACGGCATGGGGACGCCACCAGCGAGAAATATTTTGCTCGGAGGTGTGCATGTGCTCAGCAAGCTCGGCCCAAGAAAGACCACGAATATAAAAATGATACAAAATATTGTAGCTACGCCAATGTGGAGCCAACCAATCAGGCTCATCGGTAGGACGAAGTTTTTCTACCGCCCAAATCAATATAGATTGAATTGCTTTGTATAAAATATCCGTGGTTTGGGGTTCATTGTTAAAGATGTAATGTTTGATCAAAGAGCTACAAGCTAAAGGGGAGGTGGTTAACTCAATAATTTGTCCGTTACGATAAAGAGTCAAAACTTCTTTGACAACTCGCCGAAACTGCTTGTCAGTCATTGCCAATAATGTGGCATCATTCATTCAGGTGTCCTTCGTCATTGATTGTATTTAAGATACTACTATGATTGCTAACCGATTAATCGTAGTTAATTTACAATAAATCACCTAATGCATAACTTTTTTACAAACAAGACAATATCTTATTGTTTCTGTAAAAGTAGTGATATTTATGGTAACTTTGGTGGATCTCTAGCAAATAATTTTACAGATAAAAAAGAAATCCCTTCAAAAATTAAGGGTATGTGATGTATTTGTAAATGAAAAAAGCATTAAGATATGGATTAAAATTTTACCAACTTAGTTTGAACCAGCCTACCATTATACTAGAAAATACCAAACAACCTGAGTTTATCCTAGATGGGACAATATTGCCTGTCTTCACGCTGAGTTTTGACTGAGATTTTCTGGTCCTCAAGATCAAGAATGATCTATATCAGCTATGTCATCTTTTTGGATGCCCACTATAAAAGTGCTGCTCCTGAGTTAAATTATATTGTCATACCTCACCAATCCCCCCTGATTTTAGCAACCCTCTTTTGATACACCAAATCATGTCATGAAATGACCTGAAAAGAGGCTAATCATGTCATGAAAGCGGTGAAAAAGTAAAAAAAAGGGTAAATTTGGGGATAAAACTCTCCCTATTTTTCCATTCACAAAAGATGTTATTTGTGATAATTTAACCTCTGCGAAGGTTGATACCAAAGATTTCGTTTGGATAAGTTTTAAATTGTAACGAGTAAAAAGTCAATGAAATTTGTAAAAGAGTCAATACAATTGACACCTCGAATGTAGTACCCTTTCAAAGATTTATGACCGAGATGAATTAGCAGAATGACAAAATAGACAGGGATGACTAACCTGCCTATTTAAAGAAAGAGTGAGGGAAACAATGACCGTAACAAATGTGGAGTTAGTGATTCGAATGGTAGTGGTGTGGTCGATGTTGTTTACGACAGGACCATCAGCCGCGTTGGCCCATGCCGCAAGTGGGCAGACCAGTAATCAGCGAATAGAGACAGCCCGTCCACTACAACAGACTGACCCTGTGGCAGATTTTACTGGTAGCCCGACCGAGGGAGCTGCGCCATTGAGCGTGAGTTTCGTCAATAATTCAACGGATGCGACCAGTTATCTATGGGATTATGGTGATGGAACCCTTAGTACCGCGAGTGAGATTACCCACACCCACATGTATACCCAGCCTGGGAGTTACACGGTAGTCTTGCAAGCGACCAGTGAAGAGAGTGTCACAGACACCTTAACTCAGACAGCGTATGTAACAGTTTCCACGCCTGCCCCAGCTGCTTATTTTGAAATGACATCTACCAACGGAGACGTTCCTCTTACCGTCACTTTTGTCAACAGCTCAACCAATGCCAGTAGCTATCAATGGCGCTATGGCGACGGCACCACCAGTACAGTCGATACCCTTACTCACACTCATACCTACACCCAAAGTGGACAATATTCGGTCGAGTTGATGGCTAGCAATGGCGTATTGTCAGACACGTATAGTCAATCAGAGTATATTATGGTCAATGCTCTGGCCCCCCAAGCCAATTTTGTAGCAAGCCCCCAGAGTGGTGATGCGCCCCTTACCGTAACGTTTACAAATAGCTCAACCAATGCCAGCCGCTATACGTGGGACTTTGGCGATGGTCAGTCGCAGGTGATGACTAGTCCCGCTTCCATCAGCCATACCTATAACACCGCAGGAAGTTATGTGGTAACCCTCTCCGCCAGCAATGGCACCATTACGGATACCTCAACGGGAAGTGACATCATTAACATTACTGCCCCCGAGCAGCCCCCTTTGGCTAATTTTGATGTTATCCCTTTACAAGGACATATTCCCCTGACAATCACCTTGAGCAACGACTCAAGTAACGCCAGTCAATACGTTTGGGATTTTGGCAATGGCCAAACCAGTGATGAACCGGTCCCGACGCCCGTCTACACCCAAGCTGGGGTGTATTCAATCATTCTCCGGGCAGGTGATGGAAGTGTAACTGATACAATGCAGAGTGTGATTACCGCCACTGAGTCAATGTCGGTCGTCGCTGAAGGAGCGGCGTGGCGGTATATGAAAGGGACGAGTGTGCCTGCTGCTGATTGGACCGATTTGACCTTTGATGACAGTAGCTGGTTAAGTGGAAGTAGTGGGTTCGGGACGCAGGCCGGGAAGACGATTCTGGATGATATGGTGGACAATTACACCAGCCTCTTTACCCGTCATACATTCGAGATCAGTGATCCTGCTGCAGTGTATGGAATGGTATTGGAGACACAATATGAAGATGGCTTTATTGTGTATTTGAATGGGACACCCGTTTTGACCCAGAATGTGAGTAGCAATGATTACACGGCCACCGCAGACTCTACTGAGAGTGTCACTCAGACAGTTACTTATGATTTAGTTGACCACCTTGAGTTATTACAGTTTGGCACGAATGTGTTAGCCATTCAAGGGCATAATGATGCTTTGAATGATGCCAATTTTGCCTTAAATGCCGAACTGATACTTGAAATGATTGATATGCCGTTGTTGGATTTGCAAGTGAGTAGTTCCGCCCCAACCGAGCTGGGGCAACCCACCACCTTAGACGCAGAAATTGCCAGTGGAAGTGGGGTGAGCTATGTCTGGGATTTTGGTGATGGGACTCAACAAGTCGTCCCCTTTAGCCCTGGCCAACAAAATTCAACGCTCAATCACACCTATGCTGTCACCGGAACTTATACGGTCGTGGTTACAGCCAGCAATGCCGTGAGTGAACTGGTTGCAACCCAGTCAATCGATGTTCTAGCCCCAGCCGGCCTGGTCATCACGCAAGAGGGACCAGCCACGGCAACGGTCGGCGAGCCGATTACCTACACGCTGACCGTGACTAATTACGGTGGTATTGAGGTGAACAATCTACTCATTAGTGATACCTTATCCAGTGGTGCCAATTATGTCAGTGGCGGAACTTTGGCTGAGGATGTGGTGACGTGGAGTGTGCCAAGCTTGGCGGCGGGAGAACAGACCTCAGTTAGCTTGGTCGTGACTGCAACCGAAACCATCACAAACAGTCTTTATGAAGTCACTGCTGATGGCGGCCTAACAGCCATAGGGATTAAACCCATCGTCACTGAGATTGCTATCCCATTACCTGACCCAGCTCTGGCTCTGTTTAGTGCTGCCCCCAAAAGCGGAGACGCGCCTCTAGTCGTGACGTTTGTCAATAGTTCTACAAATGCCAGTGAATTCATTTGGGATTTTGGTGATGGCAGTAGTAGCGTCGCTACAAGTCCAGTTCATACCTACAGTACACCTGGCGTCTACACCGTCACCCTACAAGCCAGTAATGGCGTTATGACCGATACCCTCAGTTTGAGCCACTACATTACGGCCACGGAACTGTTATTAGTCGCCTTCAATCCGTTCCCACCGAATGTTAAAGTGGGCGAGACCGTCCTATTTTTGAACAACTCCATGGGAGCCACCAGTTATGAATGGGATTTTGGGGATGGGATCCTCTCCGCTACATCCAGCCCAACCCATACCTATGATTTTGCTGGGGTGTACACCGTGACCCTCACTGCCTCTAATGATAATGCGACGGTGAGCACGACTGAATTGATCGCTGTGACAGGAACACCTGAAGCGTTGTTTAGCGGGATCCCGCAGCATGGGGATGCCCCCTTAACGGTCACCTTTGTCAACAGTTCGACGAATGCCACCAGCTATGAATGGGATTTTGGGGATGGGATCCTCTCCGCTACATCCAGCCCAACCCATACTTATGATGTTGCTGGGGTGTACACCGTGACCTTGAATGCTGGAGATGGCAGCCTAACCGATACCCTAACTATATCTGAGCATATCACCGTAACTGAGCCAGTGGTAGCAGCCTTTAACCCCTTCCCACTCATTGCAGAGCCTGGTGAGATGGGTATTTTCCTCAACAACTCCACCGGAGCAACGAGCTATGAGTGGGACTTTGGGGATGGGATCACGACGACAACCGCCAGTCCGATCCACACTTATAGTGAGGCGGGTGTCTACACGGTGACACTGACCGCTCAAAATGAGGTTTCGACGGATAGCACCGCCACCGCTATAACGATCTTATCGACCCCTGACCCCGTGATCTACTTCAGTGTCAAGGACAATGGGCCAACCCAGATTGGTGGTCTGAGTGTGCAGAATGAAGATATCGTTAAGTATGACGGCACCAATTTCGAGAAGGTGTTTGATGGGTCAGAGTTTGGGATAGCGGGCAGCATTGATGCATTGCACGTGGTGGATGAAGATACATTCTTGATCTCATTGTGGGGACCGTGGACCCTACCAAATGGAGAAGATATAGAGGATACGGATGTGATCCAGGTTGATGTG
>JANQQF010000105.1 GCA_028285035.1 Phycisphaerae bacterium | reverse complement strand
TACGGAGGCTGCCGCATCTTGTCTATCAGGGTGCGGTATTTTTTTCAGTTTTCTCTTCTCTTTACACTTTTTCGGTTTATGACCACCTCTCACTTAATTGATTATTATACAAGGTAAGACGAGTTAATTGAATCAGATCACCTATTTCGGGCGGGATACTGGTTAGCGAGGTAGAATTTAGCGAGAGATACCTTAAATTAGTTAGATCCCCCGTTTCAGGAGGGATATTTACAAGAGGATTACCACTTAAATTAAGGTTTTGCAAATTTGTCAGGCCACCTATTTCTGGGGGGATAGTATCCAGTTGATTACCTCTTAGATCAAGACTCTGCAGATTGGACAGATTATCTATTTCTGGGGGCAGGCTACCTATTAAATTATTGTAGCCTATCCCAAGCGCAGTAACTTGACCAGTATTACAATTTACGCCATGCCAGCTACAGGGTGTATTCGTAACCAACCAGCCATCCTTATTGTGCCAGTTAGATCCATTTGTGCTGCTATAAAATGCAATCAAAGCCTCACACTCAGCTTGAGGAATTTGGGTGACAACAGAACATTCTGTGGCAGCATTAACAGGGCTGACTACTAAGAGAGTGGCGAATAAGATACCCACAACTATGATTTTCAGAACAACTGAGAAGATAAATGATCGCCTTTGCATGTTTTCCCAAGTCCTTTCATCATTAGATACTGAAATTACATTAATTTTCAGTTTAACGCATTTCATAGAGGATGACTTGGTTCAAATCCAACAGACAACCGACGATAATCCGTCGATACACTTACCATTCAATTCTATTGTGACCATTTTCTACCTCACTTCATCGGCAGAATATCAGCCCCCTTATCTTGAGAAACTACGTTACCAAAAATATGTTTCAAAATCCGCAGTGTATTTTCTTGTAGAACACAACTTGGGCTAATCATACAAGTCATCCGCGCAATTTTACGTTTACGTAACATATCCACGTCATTGCCAGCTTGGATGGCAAACGCTTCCACATCTTGATCTGTCGCATTAATCAGTTTCACTTGATCAAAATCGAATAACTGTTGATAATGTAGCCAATTGATTTGAATGCTAGACGCCTCAATTTGTTTGAGCATTATAAATCTCCTTGTTGATTTACAATCAGGTTTATTTCAGGTAAATCACAGGTAGATAATCGTAAATCACTCCTTGCAAATGGTTTTGATAATGCCTCTCCATTGAGGTGATTTCTAATGCATTATTATCTCGCACTACGCTCGGATAAATTAATCAAGACTTCCAGTACATTTCCAGCCGGGATGTCTACATCTGGAGGAATATCCAGTTTGACGCCATTAGCAATATATTGATCGAAGGGGCTACTGGGTTGGCTGAGTGATACACTATTGTTAACGGGACGAAAACCGAGGGTCAAAGCCTGTTGCTGAACTGGTTCGCTCAACAAATAATCGATGAAGACTTGAGCCGCTTGGGCCTTATCATCAGTTACCCACTCGGCATCGAGGACGCAGAAAGGATGGTCGCTCATGATCGTGGCTGGTGGATAATAGATTTGCAAAGCCCCGTATCGAGCGGCTGCATTTTGCACCTGCTCAATGGCTGTTGACTCGTATACCGCGCCAATGTCGTATTTGCTTGGGCCAAAGCTGACGATATCCCCCATCAAGGTCCCCGTACTACTCACTGAAGTGTCAGCCATTCGTTCAAACTCAATAAACCAATCTTGAAAAGCACTATCTCGTACAACATCTGCGGTCAGCCCGCTACGACTACCGGCATAACCATAGGTCATTAACAAAGCGGTCATCAAACCGCTGTTGGAGGTTTGAGGATTGGTGTGAGTAAATTTAATAAAGCCCCATTCTGGGTGATTATAGGCCGCCCAACCATCAGGGTGAACAACAGCCTCTTGCAAATCTCGCCACACAGAATCACCAGGGTTATCCCCCCATAATACACTGGCCCGCTCTTGCCAAGCGACCAACACTAACGGGGTTTGCACCACAGAACGGCAAGAGCTTTCATCATTGGCCCTGACCAATGGCTGACCAAATTGTCTGGGGGACAATTCTTCTAAAATCGAGCTTTGTAACGAACTGGCTGGGCTAATTAAATCAGGTTGCTCCTCGCCGTCAAGGACAGCCAAATACATCTCCCTTGACCCCATCTTTTCCAAGCTGATTTCAATGGGCCGACCATTGACCTGCCCTTCAAAATCATCCATTACTGCATCCAACCACGCTTCCTTCTCCGTGGAATATAACACTGTCAACTGCACCGGATCAGAACTGATCAACAAAAATCTGGCCACAACCATCGCCACGACTACTAAAACAGCAGCTCCAATGATCCCAAAGAAAAGTGTTCGATTGCCTCGCATCGATTGCTATCCTCGTTGTTTGAAATAAAAAAAGGGATGAAATTTATCATCCCCCATATTATGCCGTTTACTTAAAATTTTACCAATTGCATTTTGATTAGGTCTCATTCAATCAACTTCCTGTTTGAATGTAAGGTGAGTTTAAGACGATTTTGAGATAAATGATGTTCCTTTAATAAACCATCAAAATAAAGAGAGCAGGTCAAACTTAAAATTTACAAGTTTTCAATGAAGATCATGACATGATTAGCCAAAAATAATATCTAATCATGTCATGACAAGAAAAAAATAGGGCAAAAGTATTCAAAAACAAGCACAAAACTCTCTATTTTTTTCCATTCACAAATTGTTTAGTTTATGATAAGGTACAATTATCAGATTTTGCCTATTCAGGCTTAAAATAAAAGACAGATGTTATGAGGCAAGAACCAATGCGGCCACCAGTGCATACTTGTATGATCCTAATGGTGTTGCGGTTGATCAAGAGGGAAATATTTTTATTTCTCAACGTAATATCCGTTATATCTACAGGGTAGATGCTGATACGGGAATTATCACCATTCCAATTGGAAATACCTTACAGGGCTTTAGTGGTGATGGTGGGGTAGCCTATTATGCCCGATTGATTAGTCCATCAGGGCTTGCTGTTGATAATATGGGCAATCTCCTATTGGCTGGTGGCGCTAGTCACCGTATTCGAAAGGTAACTTCTTTCAGTAATATGGCCAGCTTCACCTTAGATGATGCCAATCAAAATGATGGAGATAGTGTCGAGCAGAGTATCACCTTCAATGATCTTCCAGTTGGCACTTATGAGATTACTGAAACACTACCTGATAATTGGCAATTAGACAGTGCGAGTTGTGTTGGGGCCAGTGGACCAGTCAGTCTGGTAGAAAAAACGCTCTTAGTTGCTGTAGGGACAGGGGAGAATATCGTCTGCACCTTCAACAACAGTGCTCGTAATGAGCTTGCCTCGATTACTATCACGAAAACCGCCAAGCCATCGATTACAGATGAACAATTCAGCTTCACAAGTGATTTAGGGGACTTCAGTTTGAATGCGGATAGCAGCCAAAGCTTTGACGTGCTTCCAGGCACCTACAAGGTGATTGAGATTGACCTTCCTGAATTATGGACCTTACTTACAATGTGGTAATGAATACCTACCTATCGACAATAGCTCTGCCCCTCTTGGTCGCCAGGTGACGATTGAAGTGGAGGTGGGCGAAGATTTGCATTGCATTTTCCACAACGAACAGGCTACTTCTGAGCAGGACTACACTGAGAGCGAAAAGGTTTATCTACCCATTGTCGTGAAGTAACCTTTAAAGATTGGCAGCTAACTTATAGAGAACTCAAATAAACACCGGACAATGAAAACCTTTATGTCATGCCTAAGGGGATTTGTCGGACATCCACGTGGGCTTGTAGCAGCGGATTCTGGCTATGATCTCCATAGCATAAATGCACGCGGGAATGACAAGAGCCGATTTTATGGGTTAAACGTGCTTCATTTATTAGTTTACATTGTGATAAGTGAGGCTAAAAGCCAGATCCTAAATCAAATTCAGTAGATCACGAAAGTTGACAGAAAGGGCAACTTCGGTAAAAAGGTAGTTGCGAAACAAACCCAAAACCGAAGGAGCCCAAGCGAAT
>JANQQF010000104.1 GCA_028285035.1 Phycisphaerae bacterium | reverse complement strand
AAAGCCGTGTGCTTCCAGCACCTGTTTTCCTTCAGTCCGCCTTTGGCGGAAGGGCTTCAGCCCTCAACCCACCAGCTTCTAGCTGGTGGTGGTTTAGTTTGGTTTGATGTGAATGATACAATTCACTGTATCGCTCACGTAATTTGTTTGCCGAATGACTAGCTTCTAAGAAGGCTGCGTAGGCTGCCTCGTAGTTTTTTCTTGCGTTATCAATATCTTCCTGACTATTTTGTGAAATTAAATGAGTTTCGGCCTCAGACAAATCATTATTGTTGATTTCAAAACTTTGTTGTAGCTTTGCTTGTAATTCTTGAAGTTTTACCTCAATCTCTTCAATTTCTAAATCAATACTAGGTTCAGCAGAGATACCAAGTTTAGCCCTTTTTTCCTTTAGTATTTGAAGACGACGTTCCCAAGCATTTATCTCGCTCTGTAGATTTTGAGTGTTTGTCATAATACATCCCAGACTGACTTTTTTAGATGTCTTATTATGTAATGTAGATGACTTTCTCCGTAAAGTCAATCTAGAATTTAGAGATTAACAATAGATGTGTTTCTGAATATAGTAGAAAATACTAGAAGTAGTGTGGGAATTTGGGCAGCTGACTGAGTGTATAGTCTATCTTATTTGGTCAATTGTTATGAGAGTTGTAGCAAAAAATCAATATTTCAACGCCGTCTTCTTCAAATGCGCCAACAAACCCCCGTCAGCCAAAATAGCCTGAACCGAGGGTGCGAACGGTGGGAAGGCGAATTCGCCTGCTTCGCAGCAAATGACACCAGCAGCCATATCGACCTCGGCCCAATCGCCGTGATTGAGGGCACCGACAGCTTCGGGACAGGTGAGGGCGGGAAGGCCGTTGTTGATGGCGTTGCGATACCAGATGCGGCCAAAGGAGATGCCGATAACGGCACCGACCCCCGCCATTTTTAGACAGATGGCGGCTTGCTCTCGGCTAGAGCCATTGCCCCAGTTGCGCCCCGCGACGATGATGTCCCCTGGCTGGACTTGACTGGCAAAATTGGGGTCCAAATCCTCCAGAGCGTACTGCGCCATCTCGGCTGGGTCGGAGACCGTGTAGGTGTATTTGCCGGGAAAAATGACGTCAGTGTTGACCCCATCGCCATATTTCCAAACGCGCCCGCGTTTTGTTTCTGTCATATGTACCTCAGTGAATAGTGGTTAGTGATTGGTGGCTAGTGATTGTATTGCACCGAACCCTGTACTACAAACTCTATAAACCCTACAACCGCTACCTTGGCTTTGCAATCTCACCCGCAATAGCACTCGCCGCGACGACAGCGGGGGAGGCCAGATAGATTTCAGACTCGCGGGTGCCCATTCGGCCTTGGAAATTTCGATTGGCGCTGCTGATCGTGACTTCGCCGGGGGCAGGAACACCCATATGATTGCCCATACAGGGGCCACAGCCAGGTGTACCAAAGGTCGCACCCGCAGCCATTAGGGTTTCGACATAACCTTCCTTGACGGCATTCATATAAACCTCCGAGGAGGCGGGCACAATCAAAAAGCGTGTGCCTGAGGCGACACGTTGACCAGCCATCACTTGGACGGCGATGGCAATGTCCTCTAGCCGACCGTTGGTGCAAGTGCCGATAAAGGCCTGATCAACTTTCGTGCCGGATACCTCGCTAATGGGTTTCACATTTTCGACCGCGTGTGGGCAAGCGATTTGGGGTTCCAAGGCGGTGGCGTCAAGGGTGTGCTCGGCAAGATAGGTTGCATCTTCGTCTGGATTAAGCTCCTGACTAATTTGTTCCCATATCGCCCGTTTTGCCGGAATGTCAGTGTCACCTCGTTTTTCAGCGTGACTTTGTAGCCAATCAAAGGTGACTTTATCCTGAACGACCCAGGCATTCTTAGCCCCCATTTCGGCCATCATATTGGTCAAGACAAAGCGGCTGTCCATCGTCATCCTGGTGATGGCCTCACCGTGAAACTCGACGCTGGCATACAACCCCCCATCAGCCCCCAGCTGACCAATCAAGGCCAAGGTCAAGTCCTTGCTGGTTACCCACGGATCAAACGAGCCTGTCAGGGTTACTTTGATGCTTTCTGGCACCCGCAGCCACAACTGCCCCGTAGCCCAAATTGCGGCCATTTCGCTACGTCCGACGCCCGCACCGAAAGCCCCCAACGCCCCGTAGTGGGTGGAGTGGCTGTCGGCTCCCAGCAATAGGATGCCGGGGTAAATCAACCCTTCTTCACAGAGGACTTGGTGGCAGATACCACGTCCCATTTCAAAAAAGTTTTTCACACCCTGTTTGGCCACAAATTGCCGGGTTTCAAAATGATTGAGGGCGTGTTTGGTGGTGGGCGGTGGCGCGGCGTGGTCGAGGGTGATAGCCAGTCGCTCTGGATGTTTGACCTGATCAAGGCCAAGGCCATAAAAAATACCTGAGATGGCGGCAGTGTTATCGTGACTCAAGGCGACATCAGGGGTGGCATCGATGACTTGCCCGATTTCGACCTTGTCTAGCCCTGCATTTTTTGCCAAAATTTTTTCAACAAATGTACGACCCATCATTCCTCTTTTATTTCAAACTTACCGTTTCATCCCGCCGTGCTTCAACTGCCTCGACCTCAGCCTCAACCGCCTGCGCTTTGGTTGAGTCATCCATTCGTTGGAAAATGTTATCTTTAAAGCGCTCGGGAACAGACAGGCGACTTAGACCAAATTCATTTTCGGCGATATCAACCAAAATTTCGGTGGGTGAGTCATTTGGCCCAATTTGATAGACTCGTTCTTTGAATACACCCGCGATTTCTCGAGCGGTGCTTTCGTCAATGTTAAAATACTTGATCTCTTTGAGGAAGTAGTGAACGATGTTCCAGCCACTCAATGGCCCCAGTAAAATTTCTGACTCGGATACGCCAAACTGATCGAGCGGAAAGGCTTCATAGGTTGAGGCGTGGTTGAGCATCGCTTTTTGGTGGACCCCCGCTAAGTGGGTGCGGTTGGTCAAACTGACAGGCTCTTTTGAAGGAACCAGCTTTTTAAGTTTTGACGCGAACATTACATTGATGGGATACGACCCCCGGAGATTGTACCCTTCGAGATGGTCGTAGGCTTTGTCGATATAAAGGTTGAAGAGCAGGCCAGTCATTGAGGTGATGCCAGAGCGTTCCCCAATGCCTAATAAGGTGGTGTTGATGTAACGCATTCCATTGTTGATTGCCTCTAGAGGGTTGACAATGGCAAAGCTGCGATCATCGTGGAAATGCCCTTCTAAATCAACCTTTGGGTATCGTTCCCGCAGCACCTTAATGCGCTGGGCCACGCTGGTTGGAGTGGCCACACCAACGGTGTCCGGGGTTCCCAATCGATCAAGGAATGGGGCCACCTCATCATATACCCGAAATAGATTTTCCTCGGAGGTGCGAAAGGCATCTTCACCGCTAAATCGTAAAATGAGATCAGGGTGGTCGCGTCGAATCTCCTCCAATAACTTACGAGCACTTTTTATAATGGTAGGGAGATCTTTCCCGTGGGTGTAATTAGAGGTGTCGGAAAATCGAATGTAAAGGTTGAGACCATCAGCCCCAGCCTCAATGGCGGAGGCAACGTCATCGGGATGACAGCGGACGTGCGCGAGGAGAAAGGTGTAGCCCTTCTGCATAATCAGTTCATCTCGCACCGATTTGATGGCAGCAAAATCATCTTTTTCCTGACCACTAACCACAGGCGCAAATGTTTCGATGAATTTAACCCCAAACACGATCAAGGCTCGAACAATTTCCATCTTATCCTGTTGATTAAAAAAGTACTTGTAATGATCGTGGAGAAGAGAGCTTTGGGAGCCTTCTCGTAAGGTGGTGTCAATAATTTCGAGAGGGCGAGGTTGATAATGTTTAAAGAGAAAAGGATTTGTCATAGTACGCTCCCTTGAAAATTAGCATAGCAGGTGTTAAGTGGAGCCTGAAGGCTACCTGCGTTATAGAAGTTGGATAATTTTCATAGCTGAATGTCGAACCTAGTCTCAGTTCGGCTTTTATGAAAGTTGTGGTAATTTTGCTAATACAGATTTAAGGTAGATATCTCTTAGATATATTTGATGCTCTCTAAGAGGGTAACTTAAAACCCGTAAAAAGTCCACAGATAGACACAGATTATCTCAAATCGATGAGCATCTATTGAGTATCTGTGCTGATCTGTGGACGAAGGTGTGGCTCTATGTTTTGTCCACAAAAAGCTAGCTTTTATGCCTCTTCCCACTTTTGCAGGACGACGGTTGCATTTTGTCCGCCAAAGCCAAAACCATTGGCAATGGCGATGTTAACGGGTGCCTGTCGCGGTGTATTAGGAACATAATCTAAATCACAGGCCGGATCAGGGGTGTCCAGATTGATAGTGGGCGGAATGTAGCCGGTGTGCATCGCTTTGATAGCTGCGATGGCTGACAACGCGCCAGCTGCCCCTAACGTGTGTCCCGTCATGCTTTTGATGGAACTGACAGGGGTATCATAGGCTGTTTCACCAAAAACCGTTTTGATAGCCTTAGTTTCAATGGAGTCGTTCATCGGTGTGCCTGTACCGTGGGCGGCGATGTAGTCGACGTCGGCGGGGCCGATGCGAGCATCCTTGAGAGCTTTGGACATAGCGCTCGCTGCGCCACTTCCGTCATCTCGCGGTGAAGATACGTGGTACGCGTCGCTGGTTAGGGCATACCCTTTGATTTCAGCCAAAATATTCGCGCCACGGGCTTGTGCGTGCTCCAGGCTCTCGATGATCATGACCCCAGCTCCCTCACCAACAACGGTCCCATCACGTTCGGCATCAAACGGAGTAATCGATTTTTGTGGTGTATCATTGCGTTTAGACAAAGCCGTCAAACGACCAAAGGCACCAACCGTTACGGGGGTGATGGCGCTTTCGGTGCCGCCGACGAGCATGACATCAGCGTCGCCCCAAACAATCCGGCGCATTCCTTCACCAATGCCGGAGATACCTGTTGCACAGGCCGTGACTGAGGCGTTTACTGGGCCGCGTAGATTATTTTTGATGGCAATGAAACAACCGGGCATGTTGATGAGTAGGGCCGGAATAGCCGTCGGATTGATTTTTTTAGCCCCTTTTTCGGCTAAAATCATCCGCTGCTCTTCAACGACATCTGCCCCACCAATCGCACTCCCGACTTCAACACCAACTAGGGTCGTGTCTTCTTTTTCGAAATCAATTTCCGCTTGGGCGATCGCTTCTTGTGAGGCGGCCATTGCGAAATGTAAAAAGCGGGCCATACGTCGGGCATCACGCTTGTCTAAATAATCAAGGGGATCGAAATCTTTGACGTGCGCCGCAATCGTACAGGGGAAATCTGTTGTATCAAATTTTGTGATGGGTTCAACGCCACAAAGACCGTTCATCATCCCGTCCCAACTCGCTTCAAGCGTGTTACCTAATGGACTAACCATACCCATACCGGTTACAACCACACGGCGTCGATTTCCATTCGTAAACATATTCTAAGGTTCCTCCTTCGGGTCCTCAATCTTATATAGATTGACTTCTAACGAAATTAGTACTGACTGAATTGTAGATAGTTTTGCGTGAGAGGCAAAAAACTTTACCAAAAGACCAAAAAATGAGCATAATTCTATTCGCATAATATTTCAATTCACATGGGAATTGACAAGGCTGCGAGATACGGGTACAATCGGGATATATTTTGGTTTTTTATGGGCTTTTTTGTTTAAGGAAAAAATTATGCTAAAGCTAACGCCACGTCAACAAACATTTTTGGATAATTTATTTGAACTTTATCGTGATTTAAAAGGTCCCGTTCATTACTCCATTGTCGCAGACAAACTGGGGGTGAACAAATTCTCGGCTTATGATATGCTCAAAGTGCTTGAAGAGAAGGGGGTTGCTGCCTCTTCATATGTATTAAGTGATAATCAAGCTGGGCCTGGCCGATCACAGGTTGTCTTTTACCCCACCAACAAAGCCGCCCAATTTTTAACTCAATTGCGTGAAGAGGTTCGTAATAGTAGTGACTGGCAATCTGTTAAACGCCGGATATTGTCTCAGCTTGAAGAGGCACGTAGTTTGAACCCCGCTGAGGCACTGAACGAGTCATTATCCAAATTACCGGATGCTAAAAACTCGCTAAACTATTGTGCCGAAATGATTTCCGTATTCTTGCTCAATCTTGAACATATACGTCCGAAAAACCCCTCAATGGCCCTAACGAGCATTGTTAAAGAACGTGGTCAAATGGGCTTGGCTACCTTAGCCGGCCTGAGCTTATCCTCGGTTATGACCAATGAGTCCGCTGACACCTCCCTTTCTGAAACATTATTAACCCACACCCGTCGCTTCCAAACCCAATTAACTGAAATGAGTGATGAAAGTATCTTGAAACTGTCTGGTTTCTTGAATGATGCTATGCAACAGATGCAGTGGGCCTGATTGCTAACTGTATAATTTAATAAGCTATCCAAGGGAAATGTCTATTTATTAGGCATTTCCCTTTTTTGTGGTAGCATACAAAATCTCAACATTGATAATAACCCAATGCCTCGTTGAGAGTTACTATGAAACCAAATGTGAATGCTAAATGTCTAATTTATCATGGTAGAGATGTTTACTTGCATTATTGAGTTTATTTCACAGGAGCGCTAAAACTTAAGATGATTCGTATTGAAACCAAAAATGCTGACATAACAACGATTGAGGCCGATCTCATCATTGTTAACTTATTTCAAGATGTTACTGAGCCTGCTGGGGCAACAGGATCAATCGATAAAGCTTTAAATGGAGCCATCACCAACTTGATTGAGATTGGTGATTTACGAGGCAAGCTTGGTGAGATTGTGGTGCTTTACACGCAGGGAGCACTAACTGCACCAAGAGTCATGATTGTGGGTTTGGGACAGGCTGAGAAATTTAATACCGAGGTCATTCGAGAAGTTTCCGCCTCTGCTATAAAGAAAGTGAATGCTTTAGGTGTGGCCAAAGTAGCAACAATTGTACATGGGGGTGGGATTGATGGGGTTGATATTGAGGTAGCTACACAAGCTATGGTTGAGGGCAGCCTGTTGGCTTTGTATAAATATGATGCCCCACGAGCTAAAAAATCGGAGGAAAGTCATCCGCTCGAGTCATTCACTGTGGTTGAATTCGATGCTGATAAAATGGATGGGCTTTCAACTGGGGCTAAAGCCGGGCAAATCATTGCGGAGAGTGTTTACTTGGCCCGAACTCTGACAAATCAACCCAGTAACTTAGCCACGCCAACCCATATTGCAAACACTGCGGCGGAAATGTGTGCAGATGTGGGCCTTTCCTGCCAGATTTTGGATGAGGATGAAATGAAGGCTGAAGAGATGAATGCCTTGTTGGCAGTGGCTCAGGGCACCGCAGAGCCATCTAAGTTTGTGATTATGGAACACAAACCGGAAAGTGCAGGGCAACCGATCATCCTGGTGGGGAAAGGCGTTAGCTTTGACACAGGTGGCTACACTCTCAAAACAGCAAAAGGTATGCCAGGAATGAAAGTGGATATGGCTGGGGCGGCGGCTGTGATCGGTGCAATGCGAGCCGTGGCCTTGCTCAACCTGCCTTTGCACGTGATCGGTTTAGTGCCCTCAGTCGAAAATATGGTGGATAGTCGCGCCTATAAACCGGATGATGTCTTTATTGCCAAGAATGGGGTAAGCATTGAAATTGTCAGTACGGACGCTGAGGGACGAATGCTTCTGGCAGATGCGCTCTGTTATGCTGATAAATTTGATCCTGCGGTCGTGATTGATGTGGCGACATTGACAGGGGGGAAAGTTGTGGCTTTGGGCGAGCGAACGAGCGCCCTATTTTGTGATGACGATACCCTCTACAATGCTTTGTTTACGGCTGGACAGCGGGTCAACGAGCCGATGTGGCGAATGCCGCTTGATCCGGCCTATGATCGACAGCTTAAGAGCGAGTATGCCGATATAAGAAATTCAGGCGGTCGATATGGCCACGCTATTCTTGGCGGTCGATTTTTGGCCCATTTTGTTGGTGATTGGGCCTGGGCACATATCGATATTGCCGGTGATGCAAGTTATCACGGCGGAGATACCCAAACCCCCCGCAGTTATATGACAAAAGGTGGCACCGGGACACCCCTTCGGGCCATTGTCGAATGCTTGAGACATTGGGGGCGTTAGAATCGCCTCTATTATATTGACATAATTATGAACCTTGCCTAAAATAAATGTGTCAAGTTGTCATAATGTGTATAGCTTTATAAGGAGGAGGAATTATGACCGTGAAAAGTCTTGGTGTTCGTGTGATTATAACGATTATCATCTTGGTGGGTTTGTTCTACTTACCTGCCCCGGCCTTTTCTCAACAGACGAGCAATATTCAAAATCTTGTCACAAATGGAGATTTTGAAGCAGGGTTTGATGCTGGGCGAGGTGTTGGCTCAGGCTGGCAAACATTTTCCAATGGGAGCGCCTTAGTTAGCTGGCAGCCTGATACTTGGGCCAAGGTTGTGCCTCAGGGCGAAACCGCCCAGATGATTGAAATCAAAAATGGTTTAACCCTTGACCGTTATGCAGGAATTTATCAAACAATTCCGGTTGTTGCTGGTGAACAATATCGATTGACACTCAAAGGCCTCATCCGATCAACTGAAGGGAGTATTGAGGAGTCGAACTATGGGTATCGGCTTCAATATGCCATTGATCAAAGTGGTGGTTCTTCCTGGGAGCTAGTCAGCCCAGATGCTTGGCAAGAAATGCCTTGGGACGAGCAGCCCTTAGCTGACCCAGAGTCCCAAAATTATGAGTTCGATACCTTTAATGTAACGATTACTGCTCAGTCAGACCAAGTTACGCTTTTTATTCGGGGTTGGAAAAAATGGGTGGATGAAGGCTCGGGTCTCTTTAACATTGATGAGGTGAGCCTGATTGGCCCTACTCCAAATGTCTTCGCTCCTCCGTCTGCGCAAACGGCTGTATTGGAAGAGGCTGCCCCAGCCACCGAGGGTGAAGCAGTTGCCTCGAATGATGATACGGTTGC
Source organism: Phycisphaerae bacterium (assembly GCA_028285035.1). The sequence goes on along the minus strand of JANQQF010000104.1, from coordinate 83,040 downwards.
CGAAGTTACAGAAAACGTTGAAGAAGCCGAGGTCGATACTGTTACCTCAAGTGACAATGACTTGGTTGAACTACCTGCGGATGAAACAGAGACCACCACCACTCAGCCCGATACTGTTGAGACGGCTGTAGAGGAGCCTGACAACGTATCAGAACCTGTGACAGATGCGGAGAATGTCGTTGAAGAAACAAATACACCGGCTGAACTCCCTCTCTCTGGTCAGGGCGATGACTTTTCGATCAATTTTGCAATGATTGCTGGCGGATTTGTATTGTTGATTTTGCTGATGAGTGCAATGTTTGGGGTGCTTCGGCAGCGTCAATCTTATTAGATGATATTAATCGGTAAGAGTTGGGACGTTAATGCCATTAACGTCCCAACTCTTATATTTGTTAGTTACTACGCTTCAGCTTTTTCTTCTTGTTTTTCCTGCTCACCATAGTCATACTTGGCAATAAACTCTTCTGCTTTTTCGACTAAATCACGATTTCCAACATACAGTGGTGTTCGCTCGTGAAGAGATTGAGGCACGATATCCATCAGAGGGGCACGTCCTGTTGAGGCATACCCACCAGCCTGCTCAATAATGAAGCTCATTGGCATTGCCTCGTATAATAGTCGTAGCTTGCCCTGTGGGGATTTAGTATCTGCTGGATAGTAGAAGATACCGCCACTTAACAGCGTACGGTGGATGTCAGCAACCATTGAGCCGATGTAACGTTGTGAATATGACTTTGGCCCGCCCTCTTCACCTTGAAGCCAGCTTGTATACCGCTTGACACCTTCTGACCATCGATTGTGATAGCCTTGATTGACACTGTAATATTTTGGCTTCTCCGGCAATTTTATGTCGGGATGGGACAATAGGAATTCACCAATAGTCGGGTCCAATGTGAAGCCATTGACACCGTTCCCAGTGGTATAAACCATAATTGTGCTTGAACCATAAACGATGTAGCCAGCGGCGACTAACTGGTTGCCGGGCTGTAATACATCCTCAAGAGTTCCTGGCCGACCAAATGGTGTAACCCGCTTGAAAATTGAGAAGATGGTGCCCACACTAACGTTATAATCAATATTTGATGAGCCATCGAGGGGGTCAAACAATAACACATACTTACCAATTGGAAATTGCTCTGGAATGGGGATGAGGTCATCTTCTTCCTCGGACCCCATAACCGCCAAGCGACCTGTGTGATCAGTCAGCTGAAAAATTGTACGGTGCGCGTAAATGTCCAGCTTTTGTGCTTCCTCGCCCTGCACATTGATGTTACCTGTACTACCGATAATATCAGCTAGCCCGGCTCGGGTTGTATGGCTTGCAATCAGCTTGCCAGCCACTGCAATATCATAAAGTAAACCAGTTAAGTCCCCGGTCGCATCTGGAAAGGAAGATTGTACATCCAGAATGTGACGCTCGATTGTTGTGATTTTGCTGTTCGGTCTTGTTATTTCAGACATCGTTGTCCTCCTAAAGTGTTAAGATTAGTATGTTGAATAGACATATTTTGTTCCCTTGGGAGTTTGTGCATCTTTTCACCATTCTTTAATACTTTTAACCTATTCTGGTGAAGAAGTCAAACATTTCGAGGCGCAACTAAATTGGGCCAGACCCCCTTAAAATTGAGGCCATTTGACCCTCAAACTCGACTTTGTTATAATACTCACAAAATATAGCACTTTAAGTAAACTAGAAAAAGTATTCGCAAAAAACGAAAATTTGAATAGCGAAAATATTTTCGATCATTTTTTGCGAATTACTTAAGTATTTTGGCAAATCTTTACATAGTTGTGAATTGATACCAAGAAAATAAATCCGGAAACCTTTCTGGCTAGTAGCGAAAACGGAGGCGGTTCATTGTGGGAGACGTTTTAGTTCTCAATGCAACGTACGAACCTTTAAGTGTAGTCTCAGTCAAACGCGCAGTTGTTCTTTTGTTGAAAGAGAAAGCTGAGTTGCTTGAAACAGCAAAAGCGTATTTGCGAGCAGAAAACTTTAGCATTCCGCGCCCGCTTGTCATTCGCTTGGTCTACTATGTGAAAATTCCCCGCCGTGTTGCTCTCCCTGTCACACGTCGTGGCGTCTTAACCCGTGATCATTACACCTGCCAATATTGTGGCATTATGCCCCCTCGAAAACTTTTAACCGTTGATCATATTCACCCCCGGTCTCGAGGCGGAAAAACAACCTGGGAAAATGTAATCACGGCTTGTCAAAAATGTAATGGTCGTAAAGGGAATCGTACTCCTTCTGAAGCCAATATGAAGATGCTATCAGAACCCAAACGGCCACGTTATCTAGCGATTGCCACCATTGGCAATTCTGAGGCTAAGGCGGTTTGGGGCAAGTATATTGTTGAGTAGATATTGATAAATCAAAGTAAACGCCGTTCTGTGTTATCACAGAGCGGCGTTTTTGCTTATCGCCTTAAAAACAGTAACATAAATCAGATTAAGTGTGTCACTAAAGTTAGAGAAAAAATTGTGATCCTCAAGGTTTTGCGGTTTACTCCCCTGAAATTTCAGAGAAATAAATCGCCAAACATTTAACAATCTGCCCCGTTGTTGGATTGACGTTTGCCTATGAATTTGCCCATCATCTATCACCCCGATTATGTAACGCCGCTCCCTCCAGAACATCGTTTCCCGATGGGGAAATTTGGCCGAATTTATAATCTGTTGTGCCAGAAGGGTTTGGCTACTACCGAGCAAACCCATGAACCAGCGATTATCCCCCGAGATTGGATTGAGGCCATTCATGACGTGAATTATGTTGAAGCCTATATTTCGGGTACATTGGATAAAAAAGCGATGCGGCGCATTGGCTTGCCTTGGAGCGAGGCACTCGTCACCCGGACGTGGACGGCGGTGAGCGGAACACTATGGACCGCTCGCTTGGCTCTGGAGCACGGCTTGGCCTGTAATACTGCCGGTGGAACCCATCACGCTTATACTGATTTTGGCTCGGGCTTTTGTATATTTAATGACCTAGCTATCGCCTCGCGGGCCTTGCAAAATTTAGGTCTCGTCAAACAAATCTTGATTATCGACTTGGATGTTCACCAGGGTGATGGAACCGCGTCAATTTTTCAGGGGGATGACTCAGTCTTTACCTTCTCGGTCCATTGCCAAGTTAACTTTCCATTTCGCAAACAACAGAGCGATCTGGATGTCCCCTTAGACGAAGGTTTGGAAGATGAAGCGTATCTACAGGTCTTGGCGAATCATGTACCAAGCCTTTTGTCTGAAGTCAACCCTGATTTGGTTTTGTATGATGCCGGGGTTGATCCCCACAAAGATGATCGGCTAGGAAAACTGGCCCTCACCGATGAAGGGTTGTATCGTCGTGATAAATATGTGTTAGAAACCTGTCTGAAAGCAGGATATCCAGTCGCAACGGTGGTTGGGGGTGGATACAGTAAAGACATTGATATTTTAGCCCACCGGCACTCATTGCTTTTTCAGGCAGCTACCGATGTCTATGGTCGTTATTGAAATTTCTAGAGAGGTGTAAAGATGACTGATCGCCAAGATCGCATTCGAGTTCACATCGATAATAAAGCGTATAGTGTTGTTGGTGGGGGCTTTCAGGAGATGTTGGCTGTGGTAAAACAGATTTCTGGGCGTCGCTTTGTTAGTGAGCTTAAAGTTTGGCAATTGCCGGGCAAACCTGACGAAATACAACATCAACTTTCGATTAGTGGGTTTGAGCTAGAAGGGGGTGAACCGTTGGCCGATGCACCAAAGGGCAATAACCCAGCACCTATGCCCTCAGGGAATGACCGAATTCGGGTTGTCGTTGGCCCCTATCGATTAGCCGTGGTTGGTGGAGCCTTCCGTGAGATGCTCGACTTTGTCAAAACGTTGCCGGATCGTCGATTTGATGGCGACAACAAAGTGTGGGAAATCAACGGCGATGTCGGCGTCATCAAGGGGATGGTGGAAGCGGCTGGCTATCAGTTAGAGGGAGCCGAAAATATCCAGATCACCTCGCCCGGTGCGATGGAAGCACCTGATTTTATGCCCTCATCACCACCGCCACCTTCAGCGTTTGAAGAACCTGATTTTATGAAGGCCGATTTTGGTGATGAGGGACTCATGCCAATGGAGCCTCCTGATTGGTGGGATGAAGATGAAATGCCTCCACCAATGATGCCTGAAGATTTTAACGACGATTACGAACCACCTGCCTTTTTTGAGGAACCCAACCCTTTTGAGCCTGCCCCAGCCATGGAGACACCATCTGCCCCTTCATCTCCCCCCCCCCCTGCTTCATCCGCCACTGGCGACCGCATTCGGATTCGTTTGGGAGATACAAACTTAGTTGTCACAGGCGGGGCCTTCAAAGAGATGCTGGCGGCTATCAAAAATATACCAGGCCGTCGTTTTAATGGGGATGAAAAAATTTGGGAGTTTCCTGACGATATCACTTTTGACTCCGTCAGCCAATCCCTCAACGCAGCTGGGTTTTCGGTCTTTCCTGGATAATTATTCCAAAATTGATTCAATGGAGATAAATCAATGACGAAAAAATATGATGCGATTATTATCGGCTCAGGCATTATGGGCTGTGCCATTGCTTTTGAATTAGCCAAGCGAGGCTATAAAACGCTGAATGTAGATAAATTACCCACGGCGGGGTATGGCTCAACCAGTAACTCCTGTGCGATTATTCGGGTCCACTACTCGACTTGGGATGGGGTGGCGATTGCCTGGGAAAATGTCTTTTATTGGGAAGATTGGGCCAATTATATCGGCATTGAAGATGAATTGGGTTTGGCCAAGTTTGTCCAATGTGGCAGTGTGGTCCTCAATCAAACCCCAACCTCGCACGAAAAATGGACCAAGTTGTTTGATCAACTTAACATTCCTTACGAAATGTGGAGCCTTAATCAAGTCCGTGAGAAGTATCCGATTTACGATTTTCACACTTTCTACCCTCCAAAAGCCATCGATGATGAAACCTTTTGGGATGACTCGGAGGAGATGCTGGTTGGGGCCATGGTTACACCCACAATGGGCTACATCAGCGATCCCCAATTGGCCTCACACAATTTGATGCGAGCGGCTGAAGCACACGGGAGTGAGTTCCTGTTTGAAAGCGAAGTGGCTGATGTTCGGCAGGTAGATGATCGGGTGACTGGCATCACCCTCAAAGATGGCACAGAAATTGATGGGCCAATCGTCGTAAATGTGGCTGGTCCTCACTCTTTCCTCATCAACCGAATGGCTGGCGTGGAAGAGGGAATGAACATCAAGACCAAAGCTCTCCGCCACGAAGTTCACCACGTGCCCTCTCCTCCCTCATTTGATTTTGAGGCTGATGGCACTGAGATGTCCGACCCCGCCGGTATTTACTACCGCCCCGAGGCAGGCCGCTCTATCCTGGTGGGCAGTGAAGATCCAGTATGTGATCCTCGCCACTGGGTGGATGATCCAGATGACTACAACAAAGAGTTGACCGAGGATCAATTTAAGCGGCAAGTCTATCGCCTCGCCCGCCGGATCCCTGATTTAGAAATTCCCAACCAAATGCGTGGTGTTGTCGATCTTTATGACGTGGCTGATGACTGGATCCCGATTTACGACAAATCTGATTTGCCCGGCTTCTATATGGCCATCGGTACCAGCGGCAATCAATTCAAAAATGCAGGCGGTGTCGGTCATATGATGGCCGAGTTGATCGATGCTTGTGAGAAAGGCCGTGACCACGATGCCGACCCAGTGCAGGTCAAAATGCCTTACACCGGCCTCATCCTGAATGTAGGCTTCTACTCTCGCCTGCGTGAGATCAACGAAAACAGCAGCTTCTCTGTTTTGGGGTAAGGCGGTAATTGGTAATTAATGTTTTTTACTAATCACTGACCACTACCCACTAATCATTAGGATGGCATTGTGACTCAAATACAAGTAACCCAAGTCACCGTTCCCGAAGGTTTTATTGATTTTGGCATTGGCCAACCCGCCCTCGATTTACTCCCGCTTGATTTATTCCGTCAGGCGACGGCCCATCGTTTAACCCAAGCGGATACCTCAATTTTGCAATATGGGATGCAACAAGGCGGCGGAGATTTTCGGGCAACGTTGGCCCAATTTTTGAGCGAGGAATATCAGACGCCGGTTGACCCAGACCATCTGATGATCACAGCCGGGATTTCCCAAGCCTTGGATATGATCTGTACGGTCTTGGTCCAACCCGGCGCCACTATCTTTGTGGAGGAACCCTCCTACTTTCTCGCCTTTCGAATTTTTGCCGACTACAAGCTCAATATCGTCGGTATTCCCGTCGATGAGAACGGTTTGGTCATCGAGGTGCTTGAGGCTGCGCTGGCTAAGCACAAACCAGCCTTTCTCTACACCATCCCCACCTTTCACAACCCCACAGGCTATACCCTCTCCGCCGAGCGACGGGAGCAACTGGTACGTCTGAGTGAGGCGCACGATTTTCTGATCATCGCCGATGAGGTCTACCACCTGCTGGCCTACACCACCACTCCACCCCTTCCCTTGGCCGCATACGATCGTCAGGGCACGGTCTTATCCTTAGGCTCCTTCTCCAAGATTTTAGCCCCTGGCCTTCGCCTAGGCTGGCTGCAGACTACCCCGAAATTGATGGAGCCATTCATCACCTGCGGCTATCTCGATAGCGGCGGTGGCCTAAACCCTTTTGTCTCCAGTATCGTCAACAGTCTGATTGAACTTGGCTTACAACGGCAGCAATTGGATTATCTCAAACAGACCTACCAACGCCGCATCGAGGTGCTTTGCCAAGCCCTGCGTGAGCATATTCCTTCGTACACCTTCGTTGAACCAGATGGTGGTTTTTTTGTGTGGGGCACAATGGCCAAGGATGTTGACACGGTAGCCCTCCTCGAGCAAGCCCATCAATATGATGTTGGCTTTCAGCCGGGGATAAAATTTTCCAGCCAGGAGGGCTTACAACATTATTTGCGCTTCAGTTTTGCCTATTATGGAGTGGAGGATTTGGTGGAAGGGGTGATGCGGTTGAAGAAGGCGGTGGGGTGATGCTTCGGCTTTGTTTATGTACGTAAAACTCTACTAAGAAAATCAGCTCCTATACAAAACACCGCTCTATCAGCAAAACAATCTGATATTTCACCGATCTGGTAAAACTACCCATAATTAAACACTGGTAATAATAAAAAAACTCGTTGGCAAGAAGTCAAATGTCTAAACAAGTTGTATTTGAAAAGTTAACTCCTAACCCAGCGAACCTTGATAATTCCTGTATTATCACCATAAGCATCCGAACCATCATTTGCAAGAAAATGTATTCTTTCACCCCTCGCTAATTCAATGCTTCGCTCTCTCCCAACCCTTTCATAATCCCCATTTCTTCTCATAATTAATTCCCCGTATTGTGCATTGGGTAGTCGGGCATTTCCGGTTTTTTCACCTCTAATACCATCTGCTGTGCTCGGCTCGAACTCTGGGTCAATCTGCCACTTGTTGTCATCTGAAACAAGAAATGTATATGTACCAGTTTCTGGGGCTTCAAATCTAAATCCTGTTGAGTCGTCTGCATCAACATAAAATTCCCCCTGCGATGGAACTGTCGGCGTATGAGTAGGTGTAGATGTATTGGTGGGGGTATTTGTCAGTACCAAAAATGGTGAGGGTGATGGAGTGAGTGTTGAGGTAGAATCAGGAGAAACTGTATATATGGGGGTGAAAATCTTGGGAGCGGTAGATGTAGTTGGTAGGGTTGGAGGCGTATTAGACTGGACAACACTATTTCCGTCGGAATAGAAGACATAGACAGACCAAACAAGTGTGATAATAGTAAACACTACCCCTACAAATTGCCATACAGGATCCCTAAGCTTATGTAGAAAGTATCCTTTTACTAATCTTCTGTCAGGAGTGATTATTTTAACTGGTTGGGGTTTTGTGCCTGGTAATGGTGATGGTGTGACTGGCGGTTTAGGCGGAATAGCGTCTATAGTATCTAAACTCCGTTCCAACTCCTCAAGTTCTGCTTCGATATCTTTTATTTCAATCAATATCTCGGCAGGGGTATTGATCCCCATTACCGCTTCTTTCATTTTTAGTTCTTGTAATCGCCGCTTATTTGCAGTAATAAGTTCTTTTATATTCTCTTCGTTTATCATGAAGTAACACCGTTTGGTTATCGATTGATTATTTTTAACGGGGTTTTCCTAGTACTAAACTTACACTGAATTAAATGTAAAGCATAACTGTTGTTTTTTTGCTGAATACATTTACAACAAAGTATAAAACAACTTACACATCTTGTAAAACCATCCCACCACCAGCTCCAACAATCAATACCCAAACAAAAAAGGCGGGCTGAATTTTCAGCCCGCCTTCATTAAACCCACAACAACCCAACCCGCTACTCCGAAACATCCTCCAAAATCAACTCACCTTCTTCGGGAATGGTGTCCAAGAAGGACGCTCTTAAATCGGCTTCGTTGATATTTTTGGCTCGTTCTTGAATGAGATCCTGGCAAATTTGCCAGGCTTTTTTAGCTTGGTCGGTGTTGTTGGTGGCGCGTAAAATTCGGTAGATGGTGAGGTAGAGGTGGATGGGGTCGTTGATGCCGTTGAGATTGTGGTGTTCTAACCAATCTAAGCCAGCGAGCATGCGTTCTTGGGCTTCGTCGGCTTTATTTTGGGCCAGGAGACAGCGAGCGATGCCGCCTTCGGCCTCAAGCATGGCTGCGTCATTTTTGTGCTGTTTGCCTAAATTGTAGGCGTTATCGTAGGCTTGTCTGGCCTCATCAAACTGCTCTTGATCCTCCAGTAGTCGGCCAATTTCTAGGTGAGTGGCTGCTTCTTCAAGGGGTAATTTGAGTTGCTGGAAAATTTCTACGGTGTGTTGGAGACTTTCGGCGGCTAGCTCAAATTCCTCTTTGGTACGATACAACGCCCCAAGAACTTTATGGCTGACCGCTTCGCCGCGCCGATCATGCAGGGTTGTGTAGAAGCTCAAGGCTTGTTTGAGATAGGCCTCAGCAGTATCATTGTTCCCAACCGTATGGTAGACCAAAGCCAGATTATATAGACTTGTCGCTTCTCCGTGCCGGAAGGCGATGGTTCGATTGATTTCGAGCGCTTGCAGCGAGGCCGCTTTGGCTTGGCTGTATTCGCCTTGTTCCAAATAGAGATCACTCAACAGATTTAGCGTGGTCGCTTGTTCTGGCCAGTAGCCGGTTGAGCGATTGAGGTTCAAGGCTTGTTCATAATATTCTTGGGCTTTGTCATACTGATGCAATCCGGTGTGAATGGTGCCCATAAGATTAAACAAGAAGCGAGCGACAGGCCACTGATCTTCTTTGTTGCCAAGGATGCGCTGCGCTGTTTTGATATGCTCAAGGGCCTCTTGATATTTTCCTCGACTGGCCGAGATATAGGCCAGTTGGGTCAGGCTTTCGGCCTCTAAGATCGGTGACTTGGCCTGGCGGGCTGAGATTAGGCCCGCGTTCGCCTCAGCAAAAGCCTCATCAAGATGATGCGCCAGCCGTTCATAGACGGCCTGCCGATTGTGGACAATGGCTTGTTTGGCGGGGTCATCCAGAATTTGGCCCAATTGCTGCAACGTGGCCAAATCATATGCCTGGAGCAATCGTTCCCCACAATGATGAAGCACCTGCTCTCGAGCGAGTAACAAATCAAAGCGATCTAGCTCTGTCTCATTTAGGTTGAGTTGATCGAGGGCATCCAGGGATTGGGTGTACCACGTTAAAGCGACCCGGCTGGCGTAGACGGCCTCGGCGTGTTGAGCCGCTTGCCGACTGTATTGCATCGCCTTGCGGAATTCACCTGCTTTGTGGGAATGGTAGGCAAGTGTCCCTGAAACATCGTGAACCGGGACGCCTTCCTCTGACTCTTGCGTTAAAATACGATGTTCCAAGGAGTCGCTGGCCTCACGGTGCATGAGCTGTCGCTTCAAATGACTTAGGTTTTTGTACAAGACCTCCTGGATTTCCGCGTGTTTAAATCGAATAACTCCCTCGGCTGGCACATCGATGATAAATTGACGTTCGAGAGCGATATCTAAACTTTCCAATGCATCCCACGTAGATAAATCACTCATCGCGTGTAAATCAGCAAATTTTAGGGTACGTCCCAAAATCGCGGCTTGATGGAGGAGCGTTTGCGTTTCTTTGCTCAAGCGATTCAGCCGCCGTAAAATCGCATCACGATTATCACGTGGTAGACTTGATTCGAGAACCGAGGCAAAGTGCCACTTATTGTCCCGCCAACTTACAACTTGATCATCAATGAGCCCTTTAGCAATCTCTTCGGTAAAGAAGGGGTTACCTTGAGAGCGATTATAAACAGCTGTGACTAAATCATTGGGTGGCTTTTGTAGCCAAATATTATGCAGAAAATGCTCAACATCTATTTGGCTCATTCGGGTGAGCGTGACTGTTTCGGTCGTCACAGTTTTGTTAATCCGTTTGATCGTCTCTACCAATTGGGCATTTTCTTCGACCAAACTTTCCTGATAGGTACAAACAATCATCAAACGCATTTGATGGCAGTGTCGGCTTAAATATTGTAGTAATTGGAGGGTGCTCTGATCTGCCCAATGTAGATCATCTAAAATTAGGAGCCACGGACGTTCCTCAGCCGCATCACCAATTAACGCGGCCAAGCCAGCAAAATCGGTTAAATCTTGCGAAGCTGGTGTGGTTAATTTACGAGCAATAATTTGTGAGTCAGTCGCAGTGAAAGGGAGATGTTGCATCGTTTCAGTGATAAACTCACGAATCTCTGGGACGACTCGGCTCATCTGGCGTAGAACCTGCCCCGCTTGACTTTGGGCTATTTCAGTCGGTGTGCTAGCAAAGTAAGTTTTTAGGGCTTCGATAAAGGGTTGATATGCTGGACTACCTTCAAAGCGGCGACATTTTCCCATCAAAAGCGTGGCCGCCCCAATTTCGTGGGTGAGTTCGTGGGTCAAGCGGGTCTTGCCCATGCCTGACTCGCCCTTGATAAAAACGATCTGACCTTGACCATCCTGGGTTTTGCCCCAAGCCGCATCAAGCTTGTTTAATGTATCTGTATGCCCGACCAAACTTGGCCAGCGATGACGAGGGAATTGATTGGTACTGGCTGTGACCATACTGGCTAGAATACGCCGGACCTGGCTCGCTTTAGCATAGCGTTTGTTGGGATCTTTATCAAGCAGCTTCACAATGAGATGCTGTAGCGAGTGAGAAAGGTTGGGATTAAGCTCTCTGGGCGATGTTGGCTCTTCCAGGCGATGTTGAGTGAGAACCTCTTCATCACTCCCCACAAATAACGGCTGCCCGGTAAAGAGCTCGTAGAGGATGGCTCCGAGGGCGTACAAATCGGTTCGAGCATCGATGGGGTGTCCCAAAATCTGCTCTGGGGCAACGTATCGGGCTGAGATAACGGCCAAGGGAACATCCAAATTAATCAGCGTTTTGTTCCCGCTTTCCAACCGACCTAGCCCAAAATCGCTGATCTTCACCTTTTGCCCCACGAGCATCACATTTTTGGGCTTCAAATCCCCGTGAATGACCCCGTGCCCGTGCGCGTATTCGAGGGCGTGGGCAATGCTTTCAGCGATACTTAAGGCGATGTCCAAGGGAAGGGGTTGATTGGGATTATCATCAATCAAGTCTCGTAAAGTGCGTCCCTCAATATACTCTTCAACCATGTATGATAAGCCACGGTCTTCATCACAATCATAAATATCGACGATATTGGAGTGAATGAGATCGATGATTTGGCGAGCTTGATTGAGAAATTGTTCGATGGCCCCTTCACTGAATGAAGCGGATAATACTTTCAAGGCGACTGTTTGATTGCGGCGTGTATCCATCGCTTTGAAAACCGTTCCCAAACGACCATCACCAATTTTGCTCTGCACACTGTAGCGATTTTTGATCAATTGCCCTGGCAGGTTGAGCGTTTCGTGAGCCTTTAGTGCATTTAAGGCTGTGTGCACTGAGGGATAAATCGCAAAAAAGTCCAAATACCCAGCCAGCTCAATCAGCTGTTGAACATTGATTGACGGCCCGGCCAAAACCATTGGCGTGCCCTGCTGTTCTTTCCGTAGGCGAACCAAAGCCCGTAGACCCGCCACCTGTAGCAACTCAATCGCTGACATATCGACCACTAGCTGGGGTGGCAGATTATTCTGCTCCCGAAATTCTTGGAGCTGTGTCGCTAACTCAGCGGCGACATTTTCATCAAATATCCCTGTCGGCTTGAGAATCGCCACCTTTCCGCCAGGCACCTGTCGAATCTGGGTGGTTGGCGAGGGGGTTAGATCAAATGTTTGGCCCTCTTGGGCAATAGAGACTTTAACTGGAGATCGGCTCGGGTATTGATTGTATTGGAATTTGAGGGTGTCTTGCAGAATTTTTTCTAAATCTTGATCACTATAGGTAGGATCATAATGGAATAGGACCAACTCTTTGATCTTTGCCTCTTGGGCCATCTCGACCCCAAAGAATGATGAGCTATGTCCCCAATCCTCTTTTTCATCTGACTCTCGTTGTGTAAATTGAGAGTCGAAAATCAAGACATCGGCTCGATTAAAGAAGTTGACATAAGGTTGAATATCTGTCCCTGTAGGATAGGCCGAGTCACTGGCATAAACAAAAACCTTGTCGCCTTTTTCGAATCGATATGCATAGGCGTCGCCAGGGTGATGATTGAGCATGTTTTGGATGCGGACTTCATCAAACTTAAGTTCTTCACCAGGTTGGAGGCGAATAAATTCCATATCAGCCTGCATGTAATCGACAGAGACGGGGAAACTGATCGACTCTTGTTGACGTCGTAGGGCTGTTTCAATATCGTGTACGCTGTAGAGGAAAATTTTGTTACCAGGAATGAACGCAGGGCGGAAGAAGGGAAATCCTTGGATGTGGTCCCAGTGGGGATGACTAAAAAGAATATGAATGGTGCCTTTGCCTTGCCCGCAGTCACCCTTCATTAATTCCAAACCTAACTCTCGAATACCCGAACCAGCATCGATGATAAACAGATCTTTACCTGATCGTACCTCTACACACGGCGTATTACCACTGGCTGTACTGCCAGCCAACGGCGATAAATTCTCGAGATATTTTTCGATGATCGTTTTGCGTTCAAGCTGACGTCGTTCGTGGGCCTCGTCAAAAGTAACCTGATTGGATCGAATTTTTTCTGAAATCGCCGAGATGAGTTTCTCCCTAAACTCACGATCTTCGACTTCAGACACCCGCATCAGCGCCGAGATCATTTTTTCTCGGACTGCCTCAGGTAGGATGGGGGTTGGCACTGAACCCCGTGCCCCCCAAATTTTGATATACATAAATCTTCCCTCATCGCAGGATTAGGCCAAATTACTGATACTCATTGTGAAATCTACTCGCGCACGGTTTACCCATTTAAATTTGGCTTAAGGTTAAGGTCATTATATCGACTTTTTTTACCAAATGCTATAGCCTTTTTGGTTGAGGTGGTGTCCAGAATTCTAGCTTCTTTGTGAATAAACTAACTTGAGGATTGACAATCTTGTAGTGAATCATTGAGGTAGAATGGATTAATTTTGCAAATCACTTAAAACAGCTTTCGTTCCCCGCCATCAGGGAGTATAATAGAGCCATAAGATACAATAAATTTCCCCATAAGGCCAAGACCTACCTGTGGACAATTCACACGAATTTTCTGAAGCATCACGAAAAACCTCAGAAACATTATTAACAATTGCCAAATCCAAAGAATTACGGGATTTGTCCCGTTTATCCTTGCCCGAAATTGAGGCTGTCGTTGACCAAGTGGCCCGGGCTATTCCAGCTGGGAATGTGCCTGGGATGATTCTAAGCGGTTTGGCTCGTCTCTCTGGCCGCCGCCTTCCCCTCGAAACCGTCAAACGTGACATTGATTTGCTATTCAAAGGGGTTGAACAGGTACTTGATCAGGCTGTCTACACTGCCTTTTTTGCTGGCCCTGCTTCCATTATATGGGGGTATCAAAATCTATTGCGTTTGATGGGGAAGCATCCCGAAGATGCTTTTCCTGAGGGAACGTGGCAATTTTACATCGATTATGCGATGCGAGAAGATACAGCCCGCCACGCCAATGAAACACAGGGCTTTGATGGGCTGCTTTCTCAGCATCAAATTGATCTTAGCCATGTTGACCGAATGACTGCCTGGGTAATGACTGCGATTCATACCCTGCATCAATTTGATGATTTGTTAGAAAATGAGTGGCGTGAGCGAGTTTTTACCAATGTTTTGCGAGAGCTGACCCAAGATGATACTGGTGCTGCCCGATACACTGACCTCTATCACGAGTGGGAATTGCAACGACCCTACGGACGTGAAGCAGACTCAGAGCCAACTGAAACCTATCCGGCTTATCGACGGCGTAAGTTTGATGATTTTTTAGAGGTCGCGATGCAGGATATTCAGCCCGAAACCCGTCGGGAGTGGGCTGAACGCATCGATGCGGCCAAACAACATCGGCTCACTAGCTATCAGAAACAACTTTCCATTGCTGCCTACTTATCGCCATCGATGTACGGCGAGACCCGAACCCCCGTTTCTTTGAGCCAAGCTCAAGTTGGGGTGATTTACCAAGGGGTGTATTACCTGATTCCCGTTTGTCAACCAAATATTGATATCCCGCCCAGTGTCACAGAAATTCGGTCCCAGATTGCGGCGCTATTGGGTCATCCCGCCGAGCAGGAACCCGCCCAATTGCAGCAAATGGCTAAACTTAGACGTGTCGCAATTACTGATTTGCGGGAAAAATTAAATGATGATTTGTTGCAAGAACTTGATCGATTGCGTCTCGTACCCATTCTGCTCAACTTTGATGCCCAATCGCCTGATTTATCATTACCCCAAATCCGTCAAGCCGAGCGTGGGGTTGGTGATCACGCCTTAACTCTGTTTGATACAGGGCAAACGATGGTGTTTGATCAGTCGCACATCTTTTTTGATGGGGCCTGGGGTGCGGCCTTGGCCGAAATCATGACCAACGAAGCATTGTCTTGGGCTAACTATCTCAAGGATTTACCATCGCCGGAGGTAGGCGCGACTCGGCCCTATACCCTCGATTTACAATTTTACCCAGCCGAATTAGAGCTGATCAAGCAAGCCCCCTTAGTGCCTCATGGGGTTAGTGCTGAAACAAAAATTATCGATATCCAAGCGATGCTGAAGCTACGAAAATATTTTAAGCAGCGAAATGATTTGATTTCATTGACGGTCAATGATTTATTGGTTTTGTATCGTGCCATTCACCAGGTCAATTACACGCCATCACCTCAATTGATGATGGCGGTCGATGCCTTAGGGAGCCAAAGCAACCCAGCGGTGAAAGCAGCAGCAGAGGCTGCCTTTGCTGCATTGCAAAATAACGCCCAAATCAACCCGACGGTGGTCATTCCCGTCGACGCCAGTCAACGTTCGCCGCGTGAGCGCCTTTATCCGATGACGTTTGAGGTCCCTTTGCAGGATTTGGGGTTGCTTGAGATGCATCGGCAAGTGATGACGTCACGGCAGGCTTATATGCAGGCCAAAGAGGATCACGAAGCCTTGTTCGAGGTCTTTAACCAGCACCAGCGAGATTATCTCGTCGTTTTGGCCGCTTTTGGAGAACTATCGACTCGCTCTAAACGAGCGGCGATTACAGGTGAGAGCAGTTCGGTACGCTCCATTAAATTGTTGGCCCATATTCCAACCGGCCTGCAACGAATGTTAGATCAAATTCCCGAGCAGTTTGATCTGCTCAATGATCTTATCAAAGGCCGCGAGGTATTTTCCAATGTTGGGCAAGTGGCCCCAACGAGTACCCTGACCCGCTTTATTACGGCCAAGGATGATAATACCAAAAAGACGTTAGCTTGGGGGGTGATGACCGACGCTACCGGTGTGATGCACATCACCTTGCGAGACTTTCGACCACACGTTGAACAACTGATTCAATGTGGGCAGGAAGAGCTGGCGGTAAAAATGACCCAAGATTATTTGCAAGCCTATGCTGAGGGCCTGAACACCTTTATTGCCGATTTGCGGCGTATGACCCAAACGAGCCGCGATGCCCACCCCAAGCAACCGGAGTAACTTGATGAGTAACGACCCCCTAATTGGCCGCCAACTGGCAAACTTCTCGATTGAACGCCCCTTGGGACGAGGTGGAATGGCCCAAGTTTATTTTGGTCAAGATGTAAAATTGGAACGCCCCGTGGCCCTTAAGGTCATCGATATACGACACCGTGGCAATCCAAGCTATGCTGAACGGTTTATTCGCGAAGCTCGCACTGTCGCTACGTGGCGGCACGAAAATATCATTCAGATTTATTATGCCGATGATGAGGATGATCTTTACTACTTTGTGATGGAGTATGTGGCAGGTGCAGATTTGGGGCAGGTTTTGCAGGAGTATGCCGAAAAGCAAGAGCTACTCCCTCACGATGAAGTTTGGCGGATTGGTCAGGCTGTAGCGGCGGCTTTGGATTACGCCCACGAACGGGGTGTGGTCCATCGGGACGTCAAACCCTCGAACGTGATGATTGCCGAAGATGGCCGGGTGGTGTTGACTGATTTTGGTTTGGCAATGGATGTGGAGCAGGGGTCATTGGGGGAGGTCTTTGGCAGCTCTCACTATGTTGCCCCCGAACAAGCCCACCGTTCAGCCGATGCGGTGCCACAATCTGACATTTATGCCTTAGGGGTTATGCTTTATGAGATGCTGACCGGGCAAGTTCCCTTCAATGATCCGTCTCCGACAGCTGTAGCCCTACAGCACGTCACTTTGGCCCCGCCCCCACCCCGTGACATCAACCCAGAATTGAATGAACCCGTTGAGGCTGTGATTTTGAAAGCGCTGAGTAAATCCATTGATGATCGGTATCAAACGGGTCAAGCATTGACGGTTGCATTAGCCGAGGCAATGGGACTTGATGCACCGGAAGATGCCACGGATACCAAAAAAGTGACTGAGTCAGTGGCTCTAAAACATCATACCGAGGAAGATACCAGCCCCGAATCCCCTGCCCAAAGTGTTTTAACCGCAGTGCCTGATAATCTTAATTTAGAGGCGGCACCTGATGCAGATGATGTTAGCGCTACCGAACAACAAGCCTCATCTGATGACACATCAGGTGAATCACCTGAGCCTACCTCAACCCCAGTCGGCCAAGACGAAACCACTGACCTACCCGAAATTCCTCCAGAGTTAATCGCCTCGGCTGGCCCTAACCCAACGCCGACACCAACCATACCTATTCCCACAGAGGTGGAGGCTGATGTCACCGCAACCACCCAAGCTGCTGCGAAGGCAGAGGATCCATTGCTCGGCCAACAACTGGATGAGTATCAATTGGAGGCTGTTTTGGGGCGGGGTGGGATGGCGCGGGTTTATCGCGGTTTGGATATCCGGCTCAACCGGACAGTGGCCATCAAAGTGATTGACACCCCCTTTATGGCTGATTCCGATTATTTGGTCCGCTTTGAGCGTGAGGCTCAGGCGATCGCTCAATTAGAACATCCTAACGTAATCACTGTTTATCGTTTTGGTGAGGTCAATCAAGTGCTTTATCTCGCCATGCGTTACATTGAGGGGGATGATTTAGAGACTCGTTTGACCAATTATCGAGACCAAGAGAAGTTTATGCCGGCTGAAGAGGTCAGCCGCATTACTCGCGAAGTCTGTACGGCACTTGATTATGCCCATGAAAAAGGGGTGATTCATCGCGATGTTAAGCCATCAAATATCATGCTTGGTCAGGATGATCGCACTATCTTAGCGGATTTTGGTTTGGCCCTTCTCACCGAAGTTGGCACCCAGGGCGAGATTTTTGGCTCACCTTATTACATCGCTCCCGAACAGGCGGTCTCCTCAGCCAAGGTTGTATCGCAAAGCGATTTTTACTCTTTCGGCGTAATTTTGTATCAAATTTTCACGGGCGAACTGCCATTCAAAGCAGAAAAGCCGCTTGATGTCGCAATGCTTCACATCAGCGAGCCTCCACGTCCGCCCAGCGAACTGCGCCCTGAGGTCAGTGAAGCGGTTGAAGCCGTTTTGCTCAAAGCTTTGGCTAAAGAGCCAGGAGAGCGGTATAGTACGGGCAAGGCTTTGGCCGATGCCTTAGATGCCGCGCTCAATTTAAGCAAAGAGGAAGCGCCAACCACCCCAAAAGAGGAGCCTGATCCACAGCCCGAGGATACAACAGAAATTGATGCGGCATCAAGCGAAGAGGTTGTGGTCAACGAGCCTGAGGCCAATGCTGGTGCTGTTGACTCCACCCCAACCCCAGATCGCCCCCTGCCACCCATTCCTGCCGCTGTCGTCACTCCTGCGCCGTCTACTCAAACAATTCCTGTGCCCAAGCCCGAGTCTGCCCCTGCGCCCGAGCCTGCTGCGGCCCCGACACCAGCCGAGGCTCCCTCCACTCGCCCTTGGCTGACCTACGCCATCGCTATTGGTATTTTTTCCATCGTCGTTTTGTTGGCTATCATTGCTTATGCGTTGTGGCAAGTGATTTAGGTTGTGGATATGCCTTGAAAACCAGCGATATTCATTGAGGATTGTGGAAATGAGTGAATTTAAACTTGTTGAAAAACGTGCATTACCATACGTTAAACACCTTCTGATTTTATTAGCCATTGTCACCGTGTTGACTGGCCTAACCTATTTCACTTCTTTTCTGCTTGGCTTGCGAGTCCCAGTAGCTTATCTGATACCATTTTTATTGACTTACGGTGTTGTTCTCAGTATCCAAATTTATCGTACGGCCGAGGATCCTCTTTCAATGATTCCGTTTATCAGTGGGATTAGCTTTGTAGTGGGTGGGGCTGCGTTTGATATGATTGCTACCTACCTCAAGACTCCGACCTTAGCTCGTGAGGGTAACCCCATCGCACGGGCGTTATTGGACTCGGGTCATTCGCTGAACTTTGTTTTTACTTATGCAATTGTGTCTCAACTTCTCTATGTTTTGTGGGTTTGTATTCTGTGGGGAGCATTTCTTAAACACAAAGATACTTTGATTCATCTGGCTAAACGCAGAAATTCAAACTCTTTTGCAGAATTCATCAAGACTGCAACTGGTGGAGAAAAATTAACATGGCGACAATATTTTTTACCCCTAACCCTTAAAGAACTGCCTGAACTCTACTATCTTGTTTGGATCTTTCCCCCTGGTTTGATTGTGGGGAGTTTGATCCGTTGGTATTGGGGTTTTGTCTGGTTTGAATTGATCTCTGTGCCGTTAAGCCTTGTTATGATCATTACCTTTTTGTTGATCATTGTAGTCTATTGTGGCTGGCTTTGGGTTGAGTACAAAAAATAATTTTCACCCGAAAAACAACAAGGTCGCAGACACCTGCCTACGACCTTGTAACTTTGCTACCTTGCTACTTTCCCTTACTTCTGCAAATCCCCAATAATCTGTTCCGAGGCTAGTTTGCCAGGGCCACCGATAACACAGCCGCCGGGGTGGGTGCCGGAGCCGCATTGGTAGTAGCCCTTGATCGGGGTGCGGTATTGGTTCCACCCGGGGGCGGGGCGGAAGAAATACATCTGCGGGGCCAGGAACTCGCCGGCGAAGATGTTGCCCTCGCTGAGGCCAACCACCCGCTCGATGTCTAGTGGGGTGACCACCTCGCGGTGGATGACCAGATCACTGAAGCCGGGGAAGAAGGACTCCAGCGTCTTCTGAACCGTGTCACCGAGATTTTCTCGCTCGGTGTCCCAATCACTATCTTTCAACTCATACGGACAATATTGAATGAAGTTAGACATAATGTGTTTGCCTGGTGGGGTCATATCGGGGTCGATGGTGGATTGAATACAACCATCAATGTAGGGGCGTCGACTGAAGGTGCCATATTTGGCATCATCAAAGGCCCGCTCTAGATAATCTAGCGAGGGACCGATATTGAGGAAGCCACGATACATATCTGTCTGATCACCCATTGCCGGATATTTTGGCAAATCATCAAGGGCAAAGTTGACCTTGGCCGATACCCCCTGGAATTTGTAACTTTGAATGCTCTCCACTAAATCGGTTGGCAACTCGCGCGGTTCGACCAGTTGCAGGAAGGTACGGCGGGGGTCAATAGCACTGACTACGGTATCCGCATAAATTTCATCTCCATTTTCAAGAACCACACCCTTAGTCTCACCATTTTTCGTGAGCACGCGTGAGACGCCTGCATTTAGCTTGATTTCGGCTCCAAAGGATTGGGCGGAGCGGGCCAACACTTGGGTAAACCCACCATTGCCACCTTTATGAAACCCCCATTCGCCAAAAACCCCATCATATTCGCCCATATTATGGAAGAGCAAAACGATGCCCGATCCTTGCGAGCGTGGCCCGACTTTGCTGCCGATGATGCCGCTGGAAGACAAGTAGCCTTTCATAATGTCCGATTCGAAGTAGTCATCCAGAATTTCAGCCGCACTGCCGGTGAGGAAACGGGTTAGCATATGTAACGTCTTTTTGTCAGCCCCACGCAGATGTTTGCCCACAGCTGCCATTCGAGCCAATTCCGCCGGATCTTCGCTGAAAATATCGGGTGGGACTTGGTCAAAGAGAGGCTTAACCACTTGGCAAACCTTTTCGACCATTGTGGCGTAATCGTCGTAGGCTTCTGCATCCTTTTTCGAGTGTCGGGCAATTTCGTGATAATTCGCGTAGTGATCATCGCCCATATACAAATAATCACCATTCTCCAGTGGAGCGAAGGTAGTCGGCATCTTGAGCACCACCATCCCATGTTTGACCAGTTCCAAATCCTGAACGATGTCCGGGCGGATCAGACTGAGGGCGTAGGAGAACGTCGTAAAGTTAAAGCCGGGGTGGAGCTCCTCAGTGATTGCTGCCCCGCCGACGAGATGGCGCTTCTCCAAAATGAGGGTTTTTAGGCCGCGTTTGGCTAAATACGCGCCATTGACTAGGCCATTGTGACCTGCCCCAATAACGATTGCATCATATTTTTTACTAATGCTTTGTTCTTTCGATTTTGCCATAATTGTTACCTTTTTGTGAGTAAAGGGTTGTTTTTGAGAGTGTGTATATTCGCAAATTGAGCGTTAGTTTAGATGTTGGAAGGGTGGGTTTTGTTACATCATTCCAGCCTTCCAACCTATGCTTTCGCCGTCTTGCTCGGCGGATTGTAAAAGGGCATCTTGACCACTTTGGCTTTGACATAGCGGGGGCGGTCATTGACCATCAACTCTAATTGAAGTTCGGTGCCCAACTTGGCTTTAGCAGGGAGAACCTTGGCGATGGCGATATGCTTTTTCAAAATGCTAGAGTAGCCATAACTGGTGGTGTGGCCAGCCCAGCTTTTGTCGTCATTATACAAAGACATTGCCTCTTCAATCAGGGTGGTGTCTTTGGGGGCAATCATCCCCAAATTATTGTAGAGTGTCTCATACGATTGCCAATCGACTTCGATGCCAACGAGTTTCCAGCGGGAACTTCCATTAGCCAGCTCTTTTTCGATGGCGCGGCGACCAATGAAGGGGCGGTCGTCATCTTTCAGTTTGCGGAACATCCAGCCAAAGCCAAGCTCGACAGGACTGGAGCGCTGCTCATCGGTCCAGGCAAAACGGGCGGTGTGGAACTCGACATCAATCATGAGTAGTCCCGCATCGAGCCGGGTCATGTGCAACACTTTTTGGCCAAAGGGCGTGATATTGTAGCCAGCCCCAGCTTCCATCAACGTATCCCAAATAGTGATTGCATCCTCTGCGTCCATCCAAATTTCATAGCCAAGATCGCCGGAGTAGCCAGTGCGAGAAACGGTCACTTTTTTGCCTGCAATTTTGGTTTTGGTCAGATCAAAATAGCCTAGCTTTTTTACATCTTTGCTGAGTTGATTCAAGATATTAAGACTATGCGGACCCTGTAAAGCCAGCAGACCATAGTCATCTGTGATGTCATCAATCGTGACGTCGTTGAAGCCAATAAGTTGGCTAAAGTAACGTAGATTTGGCTCAGCAGAGGTGAGCCAATACTCGTCATCGGCAATATGCAGAATGACCCCATCCTCCACGATCCAGCCATCATCATCGCACCAAATGGTGTATTGGGCTTGCCCCGTAGCGCACGTCCGAATATCGCGGGTCAGAACCCCAGCCAAAAACTTGGTGGCGTCTGGCCCCTTGATGCGATACTTGAATAGGGGGGAGGTGTCAAACAGTCCCGCACTGTTGCGTACGGCATAATATTCAAATATCTCTGAATGCTGATACTTCAGGGCCACAGCATAGCCCGCCCAATGCTCCCACAACATCGTTTCATTGAGCGGCCCAGTACGCAAATAAAAAGGCGTTGTTTTGACCATATAGCTTCTCCAAAGTTTAAGTTAAATGATTGGTTTTATTTGGCTAACTTCTGTTGACGTTAAGGTTGTGGTACGTAAACATGATTATTCGTGTAGACATTTTTAGAGTCACTATACGCCAACAATTATTGATTACCTCGGGGGTAGTCATCTATTGCTGTGTTCCAACTCATCCAAACTAGGCAATAATTCTTTGTAAACACGCATAATCATTTGGGTATCTGTTTTTATGATACCTGGAATTGTTCGAATTTGACTGATAACGACGTCCATCAAATGGGCTTGATTACGACAAGTGAGTTCAGCCAACAAGTCAGCCTCACCTGCCACGGCCATCAAATAACTCACTTCGGGAATTTGCTTCAACTGATCCGCAACATCCTCATCGGTACCAGGTTGAACTGTGATATGGATGAAGGCGGAGGCATTAAACCCAAGTTTGAAATAGTCGAAGGTCGCTCGGAGGCGAAGCGTGTCATCAGCCAGAAGACGTGACACACGATTGCGAATAGTACTCTCCGCAACGTCTAATTCTTTGGCGATATCTGTGTAGGGCTTTCGAGCATCAATTTGTAAGGCCCGAATAATAGCAATGTCTAGCTGGTCCATAATAAATATTGCCTTTTTCGCAATTATTCGCTAATCTATCACGATATTCGTAATCTAACAAATTTTTATTGCGAATTTAGCTGTATACATTAGTCAAGCAAGATCACAATTTACGTTGTTTACAATTTGATTGAAATGAACTAAAATGGTCCAACTAAGTTGTCATTTGTCCTGGGTCATTTTTCATTTGTAAACCACTAATGATGAGGTAATACTTTGGAAATTCAGATAACCTTACACGGCATTTTGCGCGACTATTTACCCCGCCAGGCCAAAGGTCGAACCACCCTTGAATTGGCCGAAGGGACCACAATTGCCGATGTGGTCGAACAACTCAAAATCAAACAAAAAGTATCAGCTGCGATCAATGGGAGTGAAGTTGAAAAAAGTCACACATTACAGCCAGGAGAGCAGCTTGATTTATTCCGCCTCATTGCGGGCGGGTAAATGATATCAAAAATTGTAATGTAGGCAACTACCTGTTAAACAATCTATATTCAAAGGAGAACGCAATGCCAAACGGATATAACGGTAAAATTTTGCATGTTAATTTAACAACCGGTGAGATCGAAGTTGAAGAGCCCTCAGAAGCATTTTATCGAAAGTATATGGGGGGCAGTGCCCTCAATATGTATTACATGCTCCGTGATATGCCTGCTGGAGCAGACCCGCTTGGACCGGACAATATTTTAGCCCTGTCTGTTGGGGTGACCACTGGCGCACCAGTGTCTGGGCAAAGCCGAATGACTGCAACCGCGAAAAGTCCGCTGACGGGAGCTATCGGTGATGCTCAATGTGGTGGATTTTTTCCCGCTGAGATGAAATATGCTGGCTTTGATGCGTTTATCTTTAAAGGGATTTCACCCAAGCCTGTTTACCTGTGGGTCCAGGATGGCGAATATGAGTTGCGTGATGCCAGCCACTTGTGGGGTAAAATAACGGGTGAAGTTGATACAATTCTCAAGGAAGAGACGGGCGATAATCGCATTGAGATTGCTCAGGTTGGTCCTTCTGGCGAGAATGGCGTTAACTTCTCCTGCATCATCAATATGAGCAACCGAGCCAATGGCCGCACCGGAATGGGGGCTGTGATGGGCAGTAAGAAGCTAAAAGCCGTTGTGGTCCGTGGTAAGCGGGGCAAGAAAAATTACCAACTGGCCGACAAACGAGCCCTAATTGATCTGGCTAAACAAGGTGCAAAGCTATTCCCCGACTCCGATGTTGCTGGTTTAGGGAAGTATGGTACCGCTGAAACGACAGGGCCGCAGCATGCCGTTGGTGGCTTACCTACCTTCAACTTTAACAGTGGTGTTTTTGATAATTGGGAAAAGATTGATGGTACCACGATGTATGACACCATTTTGATGGGCGCAGCCGAGGATAAGCAGGACTTGCGGGGTCGTGACACCTGTTTTAGCTGCACCATTCGTTGTAAGCGTGTGGTCGAAATCACGGATGGGCCTTACAAAGTTGATCCGCACTATGGTGGTCCAGAATATGAAACAACCTCAACCTTTGGAAACTACTGTGGAATTGATGATTTGGCGGCGATTTCTAAGGCCAATGAGCTGTGCAACATGTACGGGATGGACACGATCTCCTGTGGGGCAACGATCGCTTGGGCGATGGAAGCTTTTGAGAATGGCAAAATCACGACTGAGGATACCGGTGGAATTGAACTGAAGTTTGGTAATGCTGAAGCGATGGTCCAGATGACCGAGATGATTGCTAAACAAGAAGGATTTGGCAAGATTTTGGCGATGGGTTCCGAAGCGGCTGCCGAGCATATTGGTAAAGATACCCACCAATATCTCATTACTAGTCACCGTCAAGAAGCACCGGCCCATATGCCTCAACTCAAGCGTAGCTTGGCCTTGATTTATGCGGTCAACCCCTTTGGGTCGGATCACCAAAGCAGTGAGCACGACGGGGTCTATGAGGGTGATGAGATTGATTATGCTGATCAGTTTGAAGCATTGGACTTGACTGAAGTGCAGCCCAATCTCTCATTAGGGCCTGGTAAAGTAGATTTTGCTCGAAAGACGCAATACTTCTACAGTGCGACAGACAGCGTCAATGTTTGTCAGTTTGTCTTTGGCCCCTCGTGGCAGCTCTACACGCCCGATGACTTGTTGTCCTTGATTAACAATACCACGGGCTGGGATGTAACGATCGACGAGTTACAAACTGTGGGCGAGCGACGGCTCAACATGATGCGAGCCTTCAACGCCCGTGAAGGTATTGACCGTCAACACGATACTCTGCCTGAAAAGATGTTCAAGAAAGCGCTCAAGGGTGGTAACAGTGACGGCTTGAAGATTGATAAGTCCGAATGGGACGCAGCTTTGGACGAATACTATCGGCAAAATGGGTGGGATGTTGAAACGGGCACGCCAACCCGCTACAAGCTTGAAGAACTAGAGCTGGCCTGGGTTGCGGATGATATGAAACTGTAAGTTTGTTTTGATTAAATCAAACGCCCACATTAGACAAGCTTAGTGTCTTTTTGTGGGCGTTTTTTTATCCGTAGGACTTACGTTGAGCCTGTTGAAAGTAACGGTTTCAGGAAAGGGATGTCTGGTTTCGACAAGCTCAACCGACATTTATCCCTTGAAATGAGGATTTTAGACTAAGGTGATGGGACTGGGCTGCTAAAGGGTGACCCTTTTCCTTGGCAGGAACCTATTTTTAACCTTTCGCTCTCACTTGAGATATGTTCTGTAAATTCACCAAATTCATCTTGTTTTGCAATTTGGACTGCCCAGTATGAACATCCTGGCACATTTGTGGTTAGGTCAGAATACCACTTGTTGTTAAAAAATTCTGTTTGATCTGGAGCGGCTACAAGCGTATCATATGGCTCATTATCCTGAGCTGATCTGTAAACTTTTATATCAAAGTACCAATTTCCATTGATAAGACCTTCATCCCCCTGCCATTCCCAAATGAATTGTAATCCGTTATGTTCAACTGATACGGGGGCTGGAACTTCAACTAACTCTGGGGCTGTAACGGTGTTAACATTGGCAGAGGCATCTGTAAAATTGGGAATACATAACTTCCAGCCAGGCTCAATAACATTGGGATTATTAATGACCGTGTAACTGCTGTCATTCAGCGCTATAGAATTAGTCGCTTCTACAATCACTAAAAAGCCCAGCACATTCCCGAAAAATTTATCCGATATTTTTGATAACCAATCATCTGCTTGAACGACAACATCAACAGCACATTCTACTGTATTTTCTTGTGCTTCTACCGTGCGTAAATTTGTTGATAGTATTATCGTTGTTACCAATAAGAGAGTGTTTGTGATACGCAGAAAAAATTTCATCGTTCCCATCCTTTCTAAAATTCTATCAAAAATTTTGTCTTAGTTTACAATTGATAAGGGTGGACAATTGCTTTGTCGTAGAAATTTTTGGCATTCATTTGAGAGCAGCGGTCGATTAAGACGTCTTGCTCCCAAACTTAATAATTCATTGATATTCACTGTATGGATAAATACTAAGCCATCATGACTAGCTACGGCTAAACGTGCGCCATCTGGGCTAAATGCTAATTCATTAACCCCATCAAAATGATTGAATATGAGTAACTCCTCGCCTGTCGTTATGTCCCAGACTCTTGCTGTTTTGTCTTCACTTGCCGTGGCTATGTGTATTCCATTTGGGCTAAACACAACATCTCCAATGTCTTGACTATGGCCAATAAAGGTAAGCAGTTGGTCCCCTGATGAAGCATCCCATAGCTTGGCAGTGTTATCCAAACCAGCCGTAACCAGAAAACGCCCATCTGGACTAAAGACCGCACTCTCGACCCCCTCGGTATGTCCCTCAAGTGTTTTGAGTGTCCCCCAAGTCGCTGTGTCCCAAACCTTTGCGGTGTTGTCGTGACTAGCCGTTGCCATCAAGGTGCCATCAAGGTTAAAAGATACCCGAGATACAAATACCTCGTGAGCGGCTAAGGAGCGTACTTCTTGACCAGAGTTTGTATCCCATATTTTTATAGTCCCACTTAAATCAGTGGTGACAAGCAATTTCCCATCTGGACTATAAGTGACATCATGAACATTGCCAAGGTGATTTGATAGCGTAAATAGCTTTTCATTGCTGGATAAATCCCATACTCTTGCCGCGTCGTGACTGGTCGTTGCTATTTGTGAGCTATCGGGATGAAAGGCCACGTGTAACACAAAACTGCTATGCTCATCGAAGGATGATAGGGCTTGCCCCGTCTGTGTGTTCCATAATTTTGCAGTTTTATCCCAACTGGCCGTTCCCAAATACTGTCCATCTGGACTAAATTTAACGTCTCTTACTCTATCTGTATGCCCCCGCAACACCATTGGGATATCACCAAAGATTGACCACAACTTCACAATGCCGTCTTTGCTGGATACAGCGATCCTAGCCCCATCTGGACTGAACTCAATACGATTTATCCAGTTGTTTTCTGTGTCAATGTCATTTGAGAATTTGAACTTTTCTTGGACCTTATCGGCGTTAACATCCAAGTGCCAAAACTTAACAGAGCCATTTGCATTAGATGTCGCTAAATATTTTCCAGTAGGATCATAAAATTTAGCCCCATAGACAAACCCCTCATCTTCCAAAGTTTCTATTTCTTCTCCCGAAATAGCATCCCATATGATTGTGTTTTCATCATCACTGACGGTGACCAGAAGCTTTTGGTCATCACTATATTCGATATGATTGATGGCTTTCTCATGGCCAGATAGCTCTGCAATTTTGCTTTGCGACATAATGTCCCAAATCTGGACCGTGCCATCATCCCAAGCTGTCGCCAAATGAGCCTCATTGGCGGAGAAATCAAGACTACGGGCTCGTACTGAATTGTTAATCATAAATACTTCTTGAGAAGAGGCGACATCCCATACTTTTATTGTGTTATCCTGGCTGGCTGTTCCGAGTAACGTCCCATCGTGGTTAAATGTAACATCTAAAACGGCATCAGAGTGTCCTGTGATTACAGCCAGTTCTTGACCCGATCGAACATCCCAAATTCTTACGGTGTTGTCCGCACTGGCTGAAGCCAAAACTGTTCCTTCTGGATCGACTGTGATGCCTTGAACTGCCCCAGTGTGTTTTGTTAAACTAAATGCCTCTTCACCTGTTTGGACATCCCAAACCTTGATAACCCCATCACTCCCCGCTGTGATCAGTAATGTTCCATCTGATGTAAAAGCCACATCTAAAACTTCACCGGTGTGACCAACGAAGGTAAAATCAAGCTTTAATCGACGTAACCCTTCGCGAAGGGCATTTTCGGCTTCTTTGGTATGTGCCTCAGCGGTCGCATACATCGCTAAGGCTAGCGCTAAATCTTGATCTTGATCTAATTGGGCATCTGAAGCCACGGCTAACCCACGTGATGTCGCTTTATGAGCTTCTTCTTCGGCTCGCAAGGCATTTGTATTTGATCGTATCGCAAATACGACCGCTACGACAGCCAAGATTAAGGCTACCCCGCCTACGCCAAATGCAATTCGGCTTAAGAGCGTTTGACGTTTAGCCGCCTGAGCTTGCTCCTCAGCGCGTTGTTGTTGCTCATTAGCCAAAGCTCGCTGTTGCTCTAACTCTCGCTGACGTGCTTTCTCTTCCCGGTTCTGTTGCTCCTTGACCTCGAGTTGTAGCCGTTCCCGTTCAGCTATCCCCGCTTGAAGAAATAAGGCCTCCAAATCGCTCAATTGAACATCATCACTGCTAGCCCATTTTTCCGTCTCTTCCAGGCGGCTACCTCGATAAAGATACGCTGGATCTTTATCCTGGGCTAACCACTCTTGGCTTGCGTCGGTTAGTCGACGATGTGCCCGTAAGCCATCTCGGTTCGCATCCAACCACCGCCTCAAACGTGGCCACTCCTGAATGAGCGCCTCATGAGAAACCTCTACCTCTTGTTCACGGGTAGTCACCAAACGAGCATCAGCCAGAACTTGGATGACTGTTTCGATTTGGGCTGTGTTCATATCGCTGAATTGAAATTCTGCCCGAGCCGCACGCCGCCGAGTATCTGCGATACCTTCACCCAATTCGGTGAGTCGGATGAAGATGCTTTTCGCAATCATTTGTTGATCTGGCTCAAGTTTTAGAAATGTAGTGTCGGCAGTTTTGGCGATGGCCCCGTGGATACCACCTGCGTCTTCATATCCAGCTAAGGTCATAACTCGACCTTCACGACGTTTCCAGGTTTCTAATAGGGCGTGAGATAGTAGGGGTAAAGCACCGGGCTCATTTCCAACTTCGCGTAGAAATAAATCAACTAAACCCGCTTGAAAATGCCAGTTATTTGCCTCCGCTGGCGCCACAATTGATTGACGAAGTTCGTCTTCACTCATTTTTCCAATAAATTCTTGTTGTTTGGCTAAGGCTTCCCGCAACTGGTCATATTGGGCGCAATGATGATAGAAGTCAGCCCGCAGAGTGACGATTACTCGTAAGGGGCCATCTGGTTCGTGGATCGCAGTCATGAGGTTATCAACAAAAGCTTTGCGAAACTTTTCATCTTCACATTGAGTAAAGAGTTCTTCGAATTGATCAATGATGAGAAGTAGGCTTTGGGCTGGGCTATTATTCAATAGGCGGCGCGTGTAAAGGTGGAGACTCAGGGCGTCCTCGACCAAATCCTTCATCAAGGTTGAGGTCGCCGTCATCGATTCAACATTCCGGGTTAAACTAATGGCGAGCGACTCAATGGGTTGGCTGGTGGGGGTAATGATATGTATGGGCCAATGCTGACTGCCTTCGGGAGGCCCGCTCCCTTTAGGAGGTCCGCTTCCTTCGGGTAGCTCATTGTCATCGGCAAGAGTCGCTCCTCTTTGTAAAGCGGGGACTACCCCAGCCCGCACCACAGAAGATTTTCCAGCACCTGATGCCCCTATCACGGCTAGAAAGCGCTGCTTCTGTAGTTGAGCAACCAGCTTAGCGGTTAGTTGCTCTCGGCCAAAGAAAAGATCTGTGTCATCAACATCAAAGTAATTTAACCCCTTGAAGGGCTCCCTGGCAGTCGGCTCATCGGGTTGCTTTGTTACTTGCTTGGTCAGTCTATCTACAAATTCCGCAAACTTACCGGGATTCTCGACTGCAATTAAGTCAACCAAGTAGGCGATTGCCCCTCGCCGATCAGCCATTTCGACCAATCGAGAGATTCGTACATCCTTGCGATCAGTCTCCACATAGCGGGCATAGACATCCTTAAAATGAATAGAAACGAACTGATTGAGTTCACTCATGTTGAATGCAGCATCAATCAGTTCACGAATAATTACCAAATTACCGTCGTTCATCAGGCTTGCCTGTCATGATTGCCAAGTATTGCCTCAAGATAATCTATTTCTGTGATTTTTTTAAGGAATAATGAGGTCAAATTTGGGGATGGGACTCCAGCAAATATTTTATCATCCATTATACTAACTTCGAATACCACTGTCCAATAAAATTTTGATATATCACGTTGACTCTTACTCTGTTACAAAAAATTGTTTTTTGTAATAAAATACAACCTAACTAACCACCTGATACGAAGGAGATATAAATGTCGCAGCAGCTACCTGAACGACGACCAATTTCGGTCGCGTCAGTTGATAAACTGCCTTCTGGATTTATTCCAGCCCGAACAACCCTTATTGGAAATAGAGTCCAGCTTGAACCCCTTAATCCTCAGTTGCATGCTGAGGACCTGTTTACTCTGTCTCATGACGATGATCGGGCAGCCAATTTATGGGATTACTTGCCTTATGGCCCCTTTGCGGATGTGGTCGAGTTCTCAAAATGGATGCGAGGGAATGCCGCTCTGGCCGATCCGATTTTTTATGCGGTTCAAGATAAGGCTAGCGGGAAAGCAGGAGGTGTGGTCAGCTACCTCAACATTAGCCCACTTCACGGCTCGATTGAAATCGGTCATATTTGGTTTACCCCGATGCTACAAAATACAGCGCAAAGTACCGAGGCACTCTTTTTGCTAATGACCCATGCCCTTGATGATTTGAGCTATCGCCGACTGGAATGGAAGTGTGACGCGATGAATGAGCCTTCCCGAAGCGCGGCGGCTCGGCTTGGCTTCTCCTTTGAGGGAATTTTCTACAACCATTTGATTGTCAAAGGTCGCAATCGAGACACCGCCTGGTTTTCTATCATCGACACCGAGTGGCCTCGCATTCGAGCCAATTTTGAAATCTGGCTGGCCCCTGAAAATTTTGACAAGAACGGGCAGCAGCTTCAGTCCTTGCGTGTGTTAAATCAGTTTTAATACAAAATCTCGAACAAAGCTAGGAATCCAAAAGTGCACTTTTGGATTCCTGACCAAGTCAATACCTATTAAATACCATTTTTAAGGAGCAACGATGTCTGAAAAAATGACGTGCGGTGAAGCACTCATGAAGTTGTTGGAAGAGTATGGCGTTGATACTGTCTTTGGGATGCCAGGGGAACACACCCTGACCCTGTATCAAGGCATTGCTAAGAGTAATATTCGTCATGTTGGCGTTCGGAATGAACAGGGTGCTGGATTTATGGCTGATGGTTACGCTCGGGTGAGTGGAAAGCCAGGGGTGTGTACCCTGATTTCCGGTCCTGGTGTCACCAACGCCGCCACGCCAATGGGGCAGGCCTATGCCGACTCGATTCCGATGCTGGTCATCTCCAGCGTCACCCCCAGCTACTCCTTAGGCAAAGGATGGGGCTGTTTGCACGAGGTAACGGACCAACAGGCGGTCACCTCACCGTTGACGGCCCTCAGTGCAACCGCGCTAACTCCCGAAGATTTACCCGAATTGATTGGGCAAGCCTATACTATTTTTGAGTCGGGTCGGCCTCGCCCGGTGCATATTTCTATCCCAACCGACGTTTTGGCGATGACCACGAATGAAGACTGGTCACCGCGTCGCCCGCCTTCACGCCCACTACCCAATCCAGCAGACGTGGAGGCGGCGGTGGCTTTGCTTGCCGAAGCACAACGCCCTGCAATTTATGTTGGTGGTGGGGCGATTGGGGCACGTGACAGCCTGACCGAAATCGCCGAACGATTGCAGGCGGGAGTGATTGCCAGTAATGCGGGCAAGGGGATTGTGCCTGATGGGCATTCGTTGAGTTTAGGTGGGAGTATCTGGCGAGGGCCGACCCAGAGCTATATGTCTCAAGCTGATGTCATTTTGGCGATTGGCACTGAGTTATCTGAAACGGATAGCTTTGTGGAACGATTGAACTTGAATGGCAAAATTATTCGTATAGACATTGACTCTGCAAAAATTAACGATCTTTATCCAGCACACATTGGCATCATCGCAGATGCAGGATTAACTGCCCAAGCGATCTTGGCCAATTTACGATCGAAAGGGATCAGCAAGGCAGGGAGTCAGGCTAAGGAGGCGGTTGGAGCAACCAACGAGCAGGTGATGAGTGAATTGTCTGTCGCTGAAAAGCAACATCTAAAAACGTTGGATTCTCTACGCAAGGTACTACCTGCTGAGACAGTGGTTATGGGGGATATCGCCCAACTTGTTTACACGGGGTCGTTTGCCTTGCCCGTCACCCAGCCCCGTTTGTGGCACTACCCAGCGGGCTACTGCACTCTTGGCTGTGGCTTGCCGATGGCCGTTGGAGCCAAGCTGGCTCACCCCGACCAACCGATGATTGTATTAGCTGGCGATGGTGGCTTTATGTTTACAGTTCAGGAATTGGCGACCGCCGTCGAACTTGGTCTATCTCTCCCGATTGTGCTATGGGAAAATGGCGGTCTGGGCCAAATCCGCGATGGGATGGACTCGCGGGGAATGCCACAAATTGGGGTTAATTATCACAATCCCGATTTTGTCGCAATGGCCAAAGCATTTGGTGGTTATGGCGTGCGCCCCAATAGTCTAGCCGAATTTGAGGCCGTTGTAGAAGAGGCGTTGCAAGCCGATAAGCCAACGCTGATTAATGTTCACGAGAATTCAGCTTGGTTGATGTAACTATCATAGGTTCAGGGAGAAGTTGAACATCTTCTAACTTCTCCCTGAACCTATGAATTTTTCCTACTTATCCTCATTTCGCAACTCTGCCGTGCTTCGTAGCATACTGACAATCAAGGCATCCCGTTGAGCGGCCGCACTTTTAACATCTTGCCCATTCGCTTCAGCCTGAACGCCGTCATGCAAGATTTCAGCCAACTCTGGTGTTAACTCAACCTCACCCAAATCAGCCCACCAGCGATGGAAACTGTCTGCATAACGATTGCAGAATTCAAGCATTCCACCTGGACCTGCCCCAAGGTGAAAGAGTTGATGCGGCCCCATCGCGGCCCAACGCAAGCCCGGTCCAGCCCAGATGGCTTTGTCTACATCCTCGACAGAAGCCACCCCACTCTGCACAAGATAAATCGCCTCACGCCAGAGCGCAGCCTGAAGCCGATTGGCGACGTGGGCAGGTACTTCCCGCTTGACTCGAATCGTCACTTTCCCCACTTGTGCATAAAACGCCTCCGCCGCTTCGAGAACGCCATCGGCAGTTTTTTCGTTGGCCAACAACTCAACCAATGGGATTAGATGAGGTGGGTTGAAAGGATGCCCCAGCAAAAAGCGGGACGGGTCTTTCCAACCTTGTTGCATTTCGCTAACCATCAAGCCCGAGGCGGATGAGGCGACAATCGCCTCGGGGGCAAGATGTGGCTCGATTTCACCAAACAGCTTTAGCTTGAGATCAAGGCGTTCAGGAACACATTCCTGGGTGAATTGAGTATCACGTACCGCAGAAACTGCATCACTATGGAAGTTAATGTTTTCCGGATCACCATTGCTGGTCATCCCCAATGTTTCCAATGTCGGCCAAGCCATCTCAATGTATTCGCGGACCTTCTGCTCAGCGCCCTCAACTGGATCAAATATCTCGACCTTTAAGCCAGCTGCTAAAAACAGGGCCGCCCAACTGGAGCCAATGACTCCGGCCCCTAAAATTGAAGCGTGTTCAAATTGTGTCATTTTAAAAATCCTTTATCAATGTGCAATCATAACATGACGAATTGAAGTGTAGGCATCAAGAGAGTAGACCGACATATCGCAGCCCGTGCCCGACCCCTTCATTGCCGCCCACGGCATCTCTGGTGTACCAACCCCATGGGTGTTAACCCACGTAAAGCCATATCGTAAACGGCTACACACCGCCATCGCCCGCCCCACATCTTTAGTCCAGACGGATGAAGCCAAACCGTAGCGGCTTGCGTTCGCCCACCTCAAAGCATCCTCTACATCTGAGAAGCGAGAGACTGAGACAACCGGCCCAAAGACCTCATCTTGGGCAATTTCAGCATCATTATCAACATTCGCCACAACCGTTGGCTCATAGAAGAAGCCAGTGCCTGATCCATTTGCGCCGCCCGTAACAACTTCAGCAGTGTTGCGAGCACGATCAACAAAGCCAGCTACCTGCTCTCGTTGTCTGGCTGAAATAATCGGCCCCATCTCAACATCGGCTTCGCGTTGCGTCCCCATTCTGATTGTGCTAACTGAACTGGCTAAATCAGCCACCAAATTGTCGTAAATTTTATCCGCTACCATAATTCGGCAGGGCTGGGCGCAATCTTGCCCAGCGTTGAAGTAAGAGCCGCCGCGAATGGTTTCGATGACGGCTTCAAGGTCCGCATCATCAAAGACGATGACCGGAGCCTTGCCCCCCAATTCAAGATGAACGTGGCGAATTTGTTGGGAGGCCGCTTTCATCGCTGCCATTCCTGTGTCCGGTGAGCCAGTCACGCTGATCCCTTCCATTTCGGGGGAGTTGATCAGTTGATCACCGATTGAAGGGCCGCGACCGTGAATGACATTGACCACACCCTTTGGCAAGATGTCGTTCATAATTTCACCAAAACGGAGGGTGGACAGTGGGGTGAGTTCGGATGGTTTGATGGTTACGGTACAGCCCGCAGCCAACGGAGCCGCCAATTTCCAGGAGGCCATCATTAGCGGATAGTTCCACGGAGCAATGGCGGCAATCGGCCCGACAGGATCACGCCGGATCATTGAGGTATGGCCTTCAACATATTCGCCTGCCGCGGAGCCTGTCATTGTACGGGCAGCTCCAGCCATAAAACGGAACACATCAATCGTCAAAGGCATCTCATCGGCTTGGGCACTCGCCAAGGGCTTGCCGCAGTCGATACTTTCCAGTTCAGCTAATTCATCTGAGGCTTCCTCCATTGCATCCGCAAGGGCTAGGAGGTATTCGGCCCGTTCAGCTGGTGTTGTACGAGACCATGTTTCAAACGCAGCCGCACTTGAGGCGGCTGCCGCATTAACTTGTTCGGGCGAGGCTTCAGCCACGCTGGCAACTTCTTCGCCAGTGGCGGGATCAAGGATGACAATGGCTTCACCATCACCTGTGACTAATTCGCCATCAATGAGTTGTTTTGTTTGCATTGTTTTCTCCTTTGAAAATTCTCTTTTTTAGCAGGAGTCCGCCCCAAACTTCCTTTGGGTATGCACTTTGGACTCCTTCTTTTGATTTTTTGTTATTGTATAAATAAAGCTAACGCGCCTTGATGTATCTATCAATTGCTTCAAGATAGAGGCTGTGGAAATGATGGACGGCGTGCTCGCTTTCACCTTTGCCATTGATATCGCAAACAAAACGACCTTGCTCATAGGCGGGTGTTTTCATCCCCCGCTGCACGCTTTCCACGATGTCGATATCCTCTTTTTGCAGCACTTTGTCGATGTACTCAATCGCCTCCATTTGGGTGGCGTTGGGGGTCGAGTCCTCGAAGAAGAAATCAAACGTTTCGGCGGTCGTTTCGGTGTCAACGGGAATGAAACGCCACACCATCCAGTTAGGTGCCCCGGGATAGCGCAGGAGGCAGGTGTTAGGCCAGAGCCACCAGACAGCGTGATCTTGTATGCTCGCCTCCTCCACATTGTAGGCACTGTTTTCGCTTTTGCCAGCCGGGGCCATATGACTGGAGTAGATACCGTGGGTGGTGACGATGTAGTTGTCCATATCGACCAAGCTGACAAAGTCGCGGTGGGCGATGGAGCAATGGTAGCATTCCAAGAAGTTGTCGACCACACTCTTCCAGTTGGCCTTGATGCGATAGGTCAGTCGGTGGGCGTGGGTTAGATCGGCAATATCTGGGGCGTATTGTTGAATTTCCTTGGCCAAATCGCCGGATTGGATAGCCAACGATGTGGCGTTGGGATCAAGGTTGATGAAGATCATACTACAAAACTCTTCGGTTTGAATCGACATTAGGCCAAACTCAGAGAAATCAAAATCTTGAATGGTTTCTGATCGACGAACGGAGGCCAAGCTGCCATCTAAATTATAGGACCAAGCGTGATAGGGACAGACGATTGCCTTAACATTTCCTTTGCCTTGGAGCAGCTCGTGGCCGCGATGCCTACAGACATTGTAGAAGGCCCGAAGCATCCTCTCACGGTCGCGTAACACCACGATGGGCCGACCCTGAATATTGATGGCAACATAATCACCGGGTTTACGCAACTGTTCAACATGGCAGACATATTGCCAGCTTTTGTAGTAAATCGCATCCTGCTCAACATCAAGATACCCTGGCTGAATGTAAGCTCGGGCTGGTAGTGAAAATGAGCGCTGTGGCATTACATCAAACCCATCCGCTAATGTTTGTAACTCATTCACCGGAATCATGATCAACCTCCATTGTTGAATTCCTTCAATTAATTTGAAAACGTGGGGTGTAACGGGTAGATGTGCTGTCTAGTATACTGGTCCCAATATTGGCATTCATGATGTTTTTCGACAAAAAACTTGCTATAATCGCCATATGAGTGAATTGACGGGGAGGGGAAGCCACGCTCATCGGGCTGAGAAACCCATTCTGATTGGAATGCTGTTGCTACCAGCCTTCAATAGTATGGCGGCCCAAACCTTTATTGATCCATTTCGAGCGGCGAATTATTTGCGGGGAACCACCATCTATCAATGGCAATTTCTGTCATTGGCTGGGGAGGATGTTGTGGCCAGCAATGGCTTGGTGACGAGCCAAAATGGGCACTTCGCCAAAATAGATCTGAGCCTCGATTTTTTGGTGATTAACTCAAGCTGGACCCCAGAGCGATTTCAGGATGATACGCTGCAAAGTCGGTTGCGATATCTGGCGTATCAAGGGACAACGTTAATTGGGATTGATACTGGGGCGTTTGTGATGGCCTTTGCCGGATTACTGGACGGGTATCAAGCGACGGTGCATTACGAACATTTCAACTCTTTTCGCGAGCTGTTTCCTAGCACCATCCTTGAGGAGCGTTTGTTTGTCATTGACCGGGATCGCTTATCGTGTTGTGGGGGGATGGCCGCGATTGATTTGGCATTGGAGATCATTCGACGTCAGCAGGGGTTGGATTTGGCCAATGCGGCGGCTCACTACATCTTCAAGGAGCGACTACGGGCGGGGAACGAGCTACAGCAATCACACAGCTTTGAGCCGATTGGCTATGCTGTGCCTGATTTGCTGCGAGAGGCGATTGTCTTGATGGAGCGAAACCTTGAGCACCCGCTTCGTTTGACCGAAATCGCAAATACAGTTGGAGTTTCGCAGCGCCAACTTGAACGGCTCTTTCGGAAACACACAGCCCTGACCCCAGTCCGTTACTACATCAACATTCGGCTAGACCGAGCACGGGCTTTACTCACCCAAACTGAGTTGCCCATTGTTGAGATCGCCAGCGCGTGTGGTTTCAACAACACTGAACATTTTAGTCGCGCCTACAAACGTCGTTTTGACATCGTACCCAGCTTGGATCGCACTGAGGGCCGGATCCCGTTCCAATTCAGATCGCTGCCGGGATATGCGGGGATTTAGTGTGTCTCTCTAAATCCCCGCATAAGAGGCATCCATTGCCAGACTTCTACCGACGGACCGTTTCCCAAACCAGATGGGTTAACTCCGGCATAATTAGTTTTTCTAGAGCCAACCCTACAGCGTGGGGCGAGCCGGGCAGCGAGAAGATGAGTGAGCCACGGTAGACCCCGGCTGTGGCCCGTGACAACATCGCTGCCGGACCGATTTCGGGGTAGCTCAACATTCTGAACAACTCACCAAAGCCAGGCAAGCGCTTTTCCAGCAGTCGATCCACCGCCTCAAAGGTCGAGTCTCGTTTGGCGATGCCCGTACCCCCATTGAGAATGATGACCGCGCAGTCGGTGTCAATCATTGTTTCAATCAGCTTTGTAATTTGGTCGGCTTCATCCTTCACCACTTCGCGCTGGACAATGGTATGCCCAGCTTCGCTGAGTTGGGTGACAAGCAGGTCACCGCTGGCGTCCGTCTCCAGGGTGCGGCTGTCGCTAGCGGTGATGACCCCGCAGCGTAACGTTTTGACCGCCTCTTTCTCAACCCGTTCCTTGTGTTCAAAATAACCACCAGTTGTCATTTTATATCTCCTAACTATTACTGCATTATTTTGGGTTAATTATTTTTCTAACATTCCCTAAATCTGCGTAAAAAAGCAACTGATTGCGCCGGTATGGCAGGCTGGTCCGGCAGGATCTACTTTGATCAGCAGAGTATCTCCATCACAATCGTAGTTGATTGATTGAACCTTTTGGGTGTTACCACTGGTCGCACCCTTATGCCACAACTCCTGCCGACTGCGACTCCAGAAGACCGTTTCGCCCATATCAAGCGTTTGTTGAAGGCTCTCTGCATTCATCCAGGCCATCATTAGCACCTCTTGCATGTTGGAATCCTGAACAATGGTCGGGGTGAGTCCCGCCTCATTGAATTTGAGGTTTCCAACAATTGCATTATTCATTATAAGCTCCAAGTGATCGATTGTTTTACTCCGGCATTTGTGAAGAATGATACTCTACAATCATCCAGCGTGTACCATTCCACCGATACACAAAGGTAAATAGGGCAAAATCAAGGCAACCAATTCGGCCAACGCCCCAATCCAAGGCGTTGCAACTGGTTGGTTTCCACGCTGATCATCCAAATTTCTGATTTACCATCTCCCCCCAGTAAGGTTTGCTGGAACAGCAAGTGTTGGCCGTCACGCGACCAGGCTACCGTACTATAGAAAATGTTGGGTTGATTGGTGAGTTGTTGCGCTTCACTCCCATCAGGGCGCATCACCCAAATTTGATTGCCTCTGGCGCTGTTGGAAGCTGTGGATATGCGCCGCACCACGGCAACCTGCTCACCGTCAGGTGACCAGGCTACAGAATTACTATCTTCAGCATTGGCTGCCTCACTCAAATTTATAGTTGCACCACTGTCCAGGTCAAAGTTTAGCAGATGGATGAAGAAGCCTTCAGGTTTGGTCTGAACATCTTGGAATAAAATGGATTTGGCGTTTGGATGCCACGCGACATTTCCCCCAACCTGGTTGTCGAGGGTATGGCGACGTCCATCGACTAGGTTATAAAGCTCGATTTGTCCGCTTCCCGCCGAGGTGTAACTGATCCATTGCCCATCCGGCGACCAGCTTGGATTGAAGCCCGACCATTGGCTATTAGGAAAGACCAATTGAGTTTCCCCACTATCAATCGCAAACCACCACAGCGAAGGCAGCCCCAATGGATTTTCCGGGGAAGCAATCTCTCGCTTTTCATATACAATTCGTTGCGCATCGGGAGACCAGGCAACACCGTCGCAAGCAACCTCCGGGCAAACCAAAAGTTGGCGTTGATCACTCCCCTCACTGCTAATGAACCATAGCTCCGACCCCCCATCATCGCGTTGAGTGGTGTAGACAATCTTGTCGCCATCAGGCGAAAGATAATAGGTGCGGATGCCTGATGGCGCTTGGGTGATGAACTTGGGTTCATTGTTGTTCAATGGATGAACAAAAAGTTGAGGGTGACGCTGGTCATCTTGAGCAATGTAAAGAATTTTGGCCTCATCTATCGAATCCTGTTTTGCTTGAGCCTCTGCTTGAGACAATTCATTTTCAGGGATTGTTTCGATGGCGACAATTTCGTCATGGGCGAACGCCAGCACTTCTGGGCCTAATATAGCATTATAAGTTAAGACGACACCGAGCAGCAACACAATAACGGCACTCACCAGAGGCATTACCGGTGCAATGCGATTAAAGGCGTCCATCCGGTCAAACAGCCGACGGCTATGTACCAGAACCAAACCAATCACAATCAAAACTAGAGCCAATCCCAGGCTAAAGGCCACGATTAACGATAACCCTAGCAAAATGCGATTGATGGTAATGGCAAT
Source organism: Phycisphaerae bacterium (assembly GCA_028285035.1). Next base: position 42,907 of record JANQQF010000104.1, on the reverse strand, counting down.
CAGTAAGATGGCAATAGCATCGGGGCAGGGAACCAGACCGCCGCTCACTCCAAGCGTTATCAGCGAGCGCCAGGTAATTTTATCGGGAATATCGTGATGATGATGATGATCGTGGTCGTGACCATGATGATGGTGTGAATGATCGTGGTGATGATGCTGACCTGCTCGGTGTGCCGCCCATCGATAGTAAAGCAAATACCCCCCCAAGCCCACAATTAGCAAGCCTGAAATAATTTCTAAAATTGGGAAGAGGCTGGTCGGCAAAATATATTGAGAGGCAGCCAGCGCGACTAACCCCAAGGCAAATACCGAGCCAGTGTGGGTCAGAGTTACAATAGCTCCCAAACTAATAGCATGCAACGTGGTTCCCTTTGCGCCGACCAAATAAGCCGCCACCACCGTTTTGCCGTGTCCCGGCGTTAATGCGTGTAGTGATCCCAATACTCCAGCAATAGCAAAAGCTACTAGGAAAAATGTGATCGATAAATTCTGGCTACGCATGAGGGATGCCAATCTTGCGGCAGGCCTTGGGTCCTCGGGTAATGTGGTATCAGTTGCTTCCTCGGTGATCGAGGTAAGCCCCAGCGTTTTTGCGGCGGCGGCCTCGAGAGAGGGTGTGCCACTATCCCAGACCTTCATTGTGGTGGGTGATTGGGTATCGTCGGGTAAGACTCCATTGAACTGTAATGCACCTTGTGTTTGCTGTGGGGAATGAAATCCAACGTCACCTTCGGCCTGAATTGAAAACCAGTTGATGGTAATGGCTTCTTCAAATTGGTTGCGCAGGCTGAACAGAGAGTCATTGGGTAATTCGGCGGGCCAATCTGCCTTGAGGTGGATAGCAATGGTTTCGTTGCCAATCTGAAAATTTTCTAATGAAGTAGGCCACTCAACAGCCTCAAGTTCTAATGGTAATGATGTGTTGTTAACGCTGCCTGTATATTCAACGAGGTATTGCTCAACCCACGTTTTAGCTTCGGCAGCCGTAACTGAACCATCGTAATCCTGATCAGCATCACTCCAAACGAGCGGTACAATCAACGAGCCGGGTGTAATAGACCAGATAATATCGATCCCATCCGAGGTTAATTGAATGGCATGAGATTGGAAAAACATATCAGCCGGATGGGCCTGGGCAGGGTTAGCCTTCAATCCTATGATAAGCAAAAGAAAAATCAGAGCGATAAGATGTAAGGGTTTCACAGACAAGCCTCTCCAAACTATAGTTGTTGGGATATCAAAGTTTAATTTATTGATAATGTAGCCGGAATGCCCTAATTTCAAAATATGTCTGATATGAAATCGTTTAAGGATTAACAGCGCAAGATAAAATAGCAATACCATAGCATTTTCGTAACAACAACCTGAGGGTTTGATATGCTCAAGTTATTTGAGATAATTTCTCATTTATATCGAAAAAATATAAATCACGATTAGTTGAGTGGCTTTCATACTTACAGGACTAACGCAAAACGTTGATTGAGCCTGCCGAAAGTAAAGTTTTGTGGGACAAAATATCTGGTTTCGACAGGCTCAATCGATATTTAACCTGTATTCTGCGTAAGTCCTGATTTATAAAAGCCGCTGCTGGTGACTTAGGTACTCGCAATAAACCCCTCGATTTCTACAATCAATCAGGTGTATCAATGACAAAAGACCTACAGAGTTTAACCACTCCATAAGTCCTTTATTTTACTTGGGATCAGGCATTTGGGCAAGGAATTTGACCATTCTAATGTAATTTCAAAACCAATCCCGCAACCCTGACCTGACACCTATGCCGATATATTTGAATGTGCGACTCTAGTTGCAGCAGTGATCGCAATTACATTCGCAAACCTCGGCTTCGCAATTGCAATGCTCACAATTGCATTTAGCCAATACATTGGTTTCTGATGTATGCATGTTGTTTACCTCCTTATTTTATGAACCTATTGTTCTACGACAGAGAATTTATTTGTAGATGAAAGTAGTATACACCTTCAACCTAGGTTGAAGGTCAAGAGGCAATTTGAATTTGGGTGAAATCAGGCTATCATAGGTTGAAGCCCGCTGAAGCAGGCTAGTTAGGGGACTTTAGCCTCCTTTAACCTGAAATAGCGTGGCGGCTTTAGTCCCAAGCGATGATTGGAGGCACGGATTGAAATGTAGCCTATTCTAAGATCGTTCCAATGCCAGGAGGAGGCGAGCAAAAATGAAAGCATGCTCACCGTGAGCGATGAAGAGATAGCCTTGATCACTGTGCATCAACTCCGGAAGTTGCTGATGATGACTGTGGGTTTGGCAATCCGCCTCAATCAGATAGCGATCCTCAGCAATCTGCAGCAGCATTTCATCCGACAGGCCCTGACTTTGTCGACCCTTGAGTAACGTGCGGATATCACTTAGCAAGAAACCAAGCCGCTGAGCACGTTGAATGAATAGTAAATTCTGCTCGGCTTGTTCATCATATAGGCGGTAGCCCGCATCAGAACGGCTTGTGGGTGTGAGTAAGGCTTGCTCCTCGTAATAACGCAGGGTCGAAGTTCGCACCCCAACTCGTTTAGCCAATTGACCGATAGTGAGCAGTCTCATAACAGGCTGTTCTTGGGTTGAATTCATTAAGAACTCCTTGCATCGGTTCACCAGACGTCATACAAGTCCGAGTTGCTCATCATTTGACTGCCATAATGATTCGATCGTCTAAATGCTGCCAAATAACACCGACCTGCCGGAAACTGGCATCGCGCAGAGCCGCCTCATGGATATCTGCAATTGGGGCCACAACATCTACAGGACGCCAATTGAAGCGGCGTTCACGTTCGGCTAACAAAGGCTCCAGGGCCGGAATATCGGCCAACGCACCCCACCAACTATTCCAATCTTCCATCCCCTGTTCTTCAAAGGCGGTTTTTTGTTGGCGTTCTTTGATCGCGTCGGCAACCTGTTGAAAGGCGTCCAGGTGTGGTGCAAAGTCAATGTTATCTCCGTTAAGCACCACCCCTCCAGGACGTACTAACTGGCCCAATTGGCGGTAGACCTGCACCAGGTTTTCAACCGGAAGCCAATGTAAGGCAGTGGTACTGAGAATGGCATCAACCTGCTCGATGCCCAATGCGGCGGCTAAATCAGTTTCTTTCATCAAATCTATCTCAACCCAACGCAGCCTGCCATCACGATCTCCCATTACGGCCTGACCGATGGCCATCAGCAACGGATCAAGATCGGCTGCGATACACCGAGCTTGGGGAAACCGAGCCAATAAGCGCTGGCTGATTGACCCCGGCCCGCTGCACAAATCGAGTGCCGTAAAGTCGGGCGGTAGCAATTCCTCCAACACATCAAGCATTGTCGTAAAGCGGGCCTCGCGGTTGGGTAAGTAGCCAGTTTGCTGCTTATCCCAGCGCTTCAGCCAGTCGGCCCAATCAATTTCGGTTGGTAAGGAAGTTTGAGTCATTTTATAAGTAGTATCCACAAAGAAATCTCCTTTTCTAACAAAGTAAACGAATCTTGATTAAGGGAAATTGGTTATGGCCGCAGCCAATCTTCCAACCCTGCCCCAAGCGCGTTGCAGCCAAAAACTAAAATAAAGATTGCCAGACCAGGCGGCAATACCAGATGTGGGGCGTAATCCATAAAAGGGCGGGCATCAACCAACATCGTACCCCATTCCGGCGTTGGTGGTGGAATCCCCAAACCCAAAAAGCTCAAACCGGCCACTGCCAGTACCGTAACACCTGCATCCAGACTTAGCTGTACAGCTATCGGCCCCATCAAGGCCGGTAGCAAGTGCTTGCGCATAATTTGGCTATCAGTGGCACCAATGGCGTGAGCGGCCAACACAAAATCACTTGTTTTGACAGTAAAAACCAGGCTACGGGTTAGTCGGGCATAACGTACCCAACCCGACAATGACAGGGCTAGAACCAAAGCTGAGATGCTAGGCCCCAATGTGCCAATTAGGGCCAGCGCTAAAATAATGCCTGGTAGGACGTAGACAAAATCAGTGAGACGCATCCCAATTTCATCAACCCAACCACCCCAGTAACCGGATACCAAACCAATCAACACCCCGATTGTCAAAGACACAATTAAAACTATAGCGGTCACAGTAATAGAAATCCGCCCGCCCCACAGGACGCGGCTAAGTACATCACGCCCTAATTCATCGGTGCCAAGCCAATGATCGATGGAGGGCGACTGCAAGCCCCTGGATAAATCTATTGAAACTGGATCAAATGGGGCCAGCCAAGGCGCCCCCAGACACCCTGCAATCAATAATAAGGCTGCGCCAGCCCCAATTACTGACAAGAAGTGACTTCGTAACCCGTTTGATGAGTGGTTTTTCTTGCTCATGATTAATCCAGCCGCAAGCGCGGGTCTAATAAACCATAAGTTAAATCAGCCAACAGATTAGAGAGGATGATAATCGCCCCAAACACTAGCACGGTTACCTGGATCACTGGTAGGTCTCGAAAATTCACGGCTTCAATGTAGTAGGTACCTAAACCCGGCCAGGAAAATACCGTTTCAATAATAATTGTGCCGCTGATTAACGCACTAAATTGATAAGCGGCTACCGTGATATAGGGAACAGCGATGTTGGGTAGCGCATGACGAAATAACCTTGTGGTCTGAGATAATCCTTTGGCCTGCGCTGTACGGAGATACTCTTGACGCAACGAGTCCAGCAAAATAGAGCGCGTGATCTGGCTGAGGCGGGCCGCTTGCCCAACGGCCAAGGTAACTGCCGGTAAAATCAGGTGCCAGCTACTTTTTGCTCCAAAACTGGGCAACCAGTTTAGGTAAACGGCAAAAATTAAAATCAAAACAAAAGCTAGCCAGAAATCCGGGATAGAAACACCGGCTAGCCCGGCCATTCGAATGGCATAATCTACCAAAGAATTGGGACGTAACGCGGCCCAAATCCCTGCGGCTGTTCCCACCAGCAAAACAAGCGCCATGGCCACGCTGCCCAACAGTAGCGACCAGCCGATCCGGCTGGGGAGTTCGCTCTGGATTAATTTTTCGGTGCGGATTGAATAGCCAAAATCGCCTTGCAGGGTCTGCCCCAGCCAGCGCAGGTATTGCACGATGATAGGCTGGTCCAAGCCAAACTCGGCTTTAATCTGAGCCACATCATCAGCTTGTGCCGGCTGCCCCAAACGCTGTGATGCAATGACCTGGGCCGGGTCGGCTGGTGAGAGATAGATCAACAGATAAACTAGAAGGCTCAAGCCCAATAGAATTAGCACGGCATTGAGTAACCGTTTTAGGGTATAGGTAAACATAGGCGATGTTGGTTGGTCCCTAAAAGCTTTAGAAGCTTTTAGGGACTCGAAATTATGCAAGTTATTTATTTGGTAATAACAACGTCTTGTACAGAGTAGGCTGAGTCATACTCTGTACCGCCCAGGCGGAAGCCTTCGACATCGCTGCTAACGGCATAAACTCGCTGAGGATAGACTAACGGAATGACCGCCGCTTCGTCGTCAAGAAGTTGCCAGATTTGATTGTAAATCTCCTGGCGTTCAGCTTCATCGGTTGAAGCCAGCGCCGAACTGATCAGGTCATCCAGGATTGGGTCGGCGTAAGAGAGCGTAGTCTCCTCACCGGCAGTGTTAGAAAACGCGCCGGCCAGCAGGCTGTGAGGATCGTAAGGTGGGCCCCAGGAGAAGCGCATGAGTAAATCAAAATCGTTGGCGTAGTAGGCATCGAGCCAGCCGCTGTAGTCAAAGGCGCGGATTTCCAACTCTATGCCAATTTCTTTAAACTGGGCTTGAATCACTTCAGCCATCGTGGCTGACTCTGGCCGGCTGGCTTGATCCACCACCAAATCGATTTGCATTAACTCGCCATCTTTTTCAAGGATGCCGTCTGCGTTCAGGGTCCAGCCAGCCTCAGCCAAGAGTGCAGCGGCTTTTTCAGGATCGTACTGGTATAGGTCTGTGTCGGTAAAGGCCACATAGGGGATATTGCCCGGCATCAAATTTTGGGCTGCCTCCCCCTCACCACCAAACAAAGCGTTATTGATCCCAACACGATCAATCGCCATATTAAGGGCTTGGCGCACCCGGACATCATCAAAGGGTGGCTGCTGATATTGGGTGGAAATATAGAGACTGACCAGGCTATCGCCATTTAAGATGTTGATGGCCTCATTACGTTCCAAAACTGGCAAGCTCTCCAGCGAAATGCCGCCCAGATACTCGCCACCGATGATATCTACTTCGCCGCTCAACAAGGCCGCTATTCGAGTCTGAGGATCGAGGATGACTTCAATCACCAGCTTTTCTGGCGCCGGTCTCTCACCCCAATAACTTTCGTTGCGAACCAGAACGGCTTGGTTGTTTTCGAGTGACTCAATTTGCCAGGGTCCGGTACCGATAGCCTCAGCAAACTCGCCCGCTTGATCAACCCCCTCGGCACTTAAAAAACGGACCGGACGAACCAAAGTTAAATCTTGCATGGCCGGGTAGTAGGGCTGGTTTAGCGTTAGCACAACGGTGAATTCGTCCGGCGTTTCAACCTCGGCAATGCGGCTGGTAGTGGGTAGCCAATTGTGACGATCGTTGCCAACCCAGCGATCCATATTCCATTTTACAGCCTCGGCGTTAAAGGGTGTGCCGTCGTGGAACGTAACATCCTGGCGCAGGGCAAAGGTCCAGATCAGACCATCCTCAGAAATCTCCCACGACTCGGCCAGAGCTGGCTCAATCGTACCGTCCTGACCATAGCGAACCAGCGGTTCGTATAACAGATCGAGCAAGACAAAGCTGGAGCTGTAGTCATGGGGATTGCCGGGGCCAAGGTTACGGCCCGAAGCCAAGACCAGAGTTTGCTCCACATCTGAAGCAGCAGCCACGACCGCTTCCGGAGTGGCGGTGACGACGACTTCTTTTTCTACTTCTACTGTGGTGACGACTTCCACCTCTACTGTTTCAACAACTGTAACTTCCTTTTCCACTTCTACTGTTTCAACAACAGTTATGGTTTCTGGCTCTACCCCACAGGCGGTCAATACCGCTATTGCGAGTGTTAAAACAATTAAAAATGGGTAACGCAACATCTGCTGCATAGTCAAAACTCCTCTTGTTTGGTCAAAAATTTGTTAATAGCTTCTAAAAACGACTCTGCCAAGAGCCGCTGTGTGTACTGGTGGTAACAAAAACCCGCCTTATGGCGGGTGAGCGATGTTACATTAATCCATCCACTCGGCCCCCTTTCTCCACGAAGGTGGAACTCGAATTACAGTTAAGGGGGGTATTCGGACTTACTGATTGTGAATATTCAATCGTGAATTGTTAATGGATAAATTGTTGAATCAATCTATCATTAACAATTCACAATTCACAATTAATTTACCGCTGCGGGACAGTGCCGGACTCCCAGCCGTGATTTTTACGGCCGGCCACCGGGCTTCCCCCATTATGCGCCGCGCATCCGGGCGGCTGGCGCACCTTAACCGAATTTATTCTGTTAAATAGTGAACGTAAAGACCAATGTGCTCCTCAATTTGTTTTCAACACGGCGACTTGGCCATTCTCCGCCCCGGCAGCCAGGTAGCGGTCATCCGGCGACCAGGCAATTTGGGACACTAGGGCGTCAAAATGGATCTGGCTTAAGGAACGTTGATTCCGCTCCGGCTGCCACAGTGCTACCTGACCATCCTGACAAGCGCTGGCCAAAAACTCGCCCCGATGCTGGTAGGCTAACATTGTTAGCAATGCTTCGTGCTGTTCCAGCATTTTAGGTTCGGTCCCTTCCGGCCCTTTGCCGGAACAGTCCCAAATTACCACTGCGCTGCTGCCACCCGTCGCCAGGTAGCGACTGGTGTAGTTCCAAGATAGCTCGCGCACCTTGGTCGGGTAGCCATACATTTGTAAATCTCTGCCGTTGGCGGTGTACCAGAAGTGAACGGTCGAGTCTTGGTCACCGGTGGCGATGTATTTGCCGTCGGGGCTCCAGGCCAGTACCAAACTGGAGCCTTTCCATTCAAAACGGCGCGGTTTGTCCTCTTGATCAGGTTTATGCAAGGTGACACCGCCGTAGGCGATGGTTGCAAGCTCTCCCCCACCAGGCCGCCAGCCAAAACTAGCGATGGTGCTGGCCGGGTCGGTGTACTGATACAACAGATTGCCCTGCGCATCCCACAAGCGTAACTCTCGCCCCGCTGCCGAAGCCAATAGATCACCCGCAGGACTCCACGCTACATGCTCTACCCAAGCTGCGCCACCGGGCTGTGACCACAACTCCGTACCAGTGGATGCCTCCCACACCTTCACCTTTCCATCCTGCCCAACGCTGGCTAACCAGCCCTGCTCAGGATGCCAACTTAAATCGGTGGTGCCAAAGCCGTGGCCGGGCAAGGTACAGCACACGTCGCCTGACTGGGCATCAAAGAGCGTGATTGGCCCTTCAACCGCCCCCGCAGCCAGCACAGTTCCGTCCGACGACCAGACCAACTGAATGACAAAATCATCGATGCTGGCCTGCCAGCGGTGACGCAAACTGTAGCCAGTTCGGGGCCGACGTCGTTTTTTTATTATGTCAGGCATGCATTAAATCCTTCATTCAGGGCTTCACGGTCCAGATTGCGGCCAATAAAGATCAAGCTATTCTGGCGCGCCTCGTTGCCCCAGGGGCGATCAGCCCGACCGTCAAAGAGCATATGCACCCCCTGGAAAACGTAGCGATCCGGCGCGTCGGCAAAGCTAAGTACCCCTTTCATGCGGAAAATATCCGGCCCTTGGGTCATCAGGAGGTTACGCAACCAGACATTGAACTTATCCAAATCCAAATCGCCCGGCGTGGTGATACCCACCGACGTTACTTCTTCGTCGTGTTCGTGCGGTGGCTTGAACTCTCGCTCGGTTAGTACATCGCAGCATTGATCTGCCCCGTCTAGTGCTAGGTCAAATTCGCTAGGGTGGTGCTCGGTAAACAGGCCGTATAGGCCGGGCTGGCTGATGTTGATGTTGAAGATCATCTCCCGACCGGTCTCGACCGTTAGCGGCAAGCGATTCAGGATTGGGCCGGGCACAATAGCTGCATCGTTGTACCAGACAGCTTCCTCGCGGGCGGCAAAGGCCATTTCAGCTGGATAGAGTACCTCATCCTCCTGCAATTCCGGGGCGTCCAGTGGCACTAAGGCCACATCCATTTTGGGATCGTCCGGCCCCTCTTGCAGGACCAAATTGTAAGAACCAGCGGGTAATTTGTAGACCCCGGCCCATTCAAAGGGATACTCTCGCTCCATAAATTTGGGATCGACCTCCAACGCCCGATCTAGGTCAAACCCGCCCTGCTCGAGAATGCTGTCCATTTCAATCATCGCATCTTGCGTGCGATAAATCTTGGCAGCGGCGTTCATACTTTTGATGCGAGTCTCAAGCTGATCCAAATCTGCGGGCGAAACTAGGTCGATTTTGTTGAGCAAAATAACATCAGCAAAAGCAATCTGCTCTTGTGCCTCTTCGGCGTCATCAATGTGCTCCCAAATGTGTTTGGCATCGACCAGGGTGACAATGGCATCCAGCTTGAGCAACCCGGCCATTTCATCGTCCATAAAAAAGGTTTGGGCCACCGGACCGGGGTCAGCCAGGCCAGTTGTCTCGATCATAATGTAGTCGAACCTGTCTCGTCGTTTCATCAAGTTGCCCAAAATGCGGATTAAATCGCCCCGGACAGTACAGCAGATACAGCCGTTGTTCATCTCAAAGATTTCTTCCTCAGCCCCAATCACCAAATTGCCGTCTACCCCCACCTCGCCAAATTCATTTTCGATCACGGCAATACGCTTGCCATGGTTTTCGGTGAGAATACGGTTGAGTAGGGTGGTTTTACCAGAACCTAAAAAGCCAGTTAAGACAGTAACCGGTACGTGACCATTCGTATCTTTGTTTTGTCCCATTTTGATGCCTCCTCAGCATTACATATTGTGATTGATAAATTGACTAAGACTTAGCCAAGGCTGCCACATCCGACAGGGTGACCTCGGCCAAGGCTTTATGTAATTTGTACTGCCGGGTTTGACCCGGCCCTTCTAAAATAGCGATGACCGTTTCCAAGGGTGGGCAGCCTTCTTCTGTGCATTGGAGCTCGGTCACCATCACCGACATATCTTCGGTTAGCTCAAACGTGTCAAACACCCATTGTTTGATTTGTACAACTTGATTGCGCTCATTCTTTGGGCGAGTTCCCGGTAAATTAATCATTTGTGTTATCTCCATTTCTACTACCAGCCTATTGCATAAATTATGGTGAGTTCACATGTCATTCTGAGGCACAGCCGAAGAATCTCTTTACGGCGGTCGTGCCCTTGCTTTTGAGCGTTTCATGGAGATTCTTCATTCCGCTTCGCTCCATTCAGAATGGCATATCAGAACTTGTATGACAGAATGCTACTTTTCTGCGGCAATATCGCGAGCATCATACACACGCGTTACACCATTCCAAACCGATTGAATATCTGCCTTGGGTTCAGGCGGGGGCATATTTTCGGCCAGACAGGCTTCAAATTGGGCTGTAAGATCATTAGCATCAACCCCTCCCTCACTGCCAATAATCACAATTTGGCTTTGGGGTTTCTGTTCACCCCACGGCTGGCTCAGGGTTAGCGAGGCTCGTTTGCCCACCAGATGAAACATCCCCTGCCGATCAGTCTCGGCCAGAACCAGTTTACCTTTGGCCCGATAGATGGTAGCTGGCAGGCTGCGGATCGCCTCTCGGACCGCCTGGTAATTAAACGGTTTTTCTGTTGTGTAGGTCCAGCTATCAAATACTAGGGTGTGGTCGTGGTGATGGTGGTCGTCATTATGATCATAATCGTGGTCGTGGTGATCATGGTGATCATGGCCGTGACTGATTTTGGCGGGGTGAACGTGAATATCAAGGGGCTGTTTAGGTGTGTTTTGAAGTCGCTCCGTTTCAAAAGCCCCTATGCTCAACAGTAGATGTAGTGGCACCCTGCCATAACTACATTCCAAAATCCGGGCTTGCGGCTCCAATGCCGTAATGGATAATTTCAGTTCATCTAAATCGGCGGATTCAACCAGGTCGATCTTGTTTACAACTATAATGTCGGCAGCTTGCAGTTGAGCCAGAGCCAATACCCGATAGTTCCCATCAAGTACCGGAACGCCTTCAGCATCAATCACTGAGATGATGCTGTCAAGGCGGGTTTGTTGGGCTAGTTGCGGCGTAAACATAAAGGTTAGCCCGACACTGCGTGGGTCTGAGACGCCGCTGGTCTCGATGATGATATATTCTGGCGGCTCGGGCCGTTGCAGCAGTTGCAGGGCTGCCTCCTTCAGGTCGTCCCGAATTGAGCAACAGATGCAACCGTTGGCCAAACTGACGGTTTCGCCCTCGACGCCGACCACCAGTTGGCTGTCGATATTGATCTCGCCAAAGTCATTGACCATCACCGCCACCCGCAAGCCATGGTCACTGTGCAGGATGTAGTTTAGCAACGTTGTTTTGCCCGCCCCCAGAAAGCCACTAATAATAGTTACTGGGATGCGGGTTTGCTCTGCTTTATTTTCTGCCATTTTTATTTCTCCCTGATTTGTTTTGGATAAAATCAACCCGAACGCCATAAATCTCGCACCCATTCAACGGTGGTTTCCAGCGGATGACTCCAGAAAGAGACATTTTTGTCCAGGCTGGCCTCAAACTGCGTTTGTAGCCAAGCTGGGTCGAGGCTACCTGCGGTCCCAATCATCACAATGTGGGATTGCCGCGCCTGCCCGTTCCACGATTCGCCTAGCCCAATCTGGGCCCGCTTGCCAACCACCTGTAAAACAGCTTTCCGGTCAGGGGCGCGGTCAAGCTGCAAAATCCCTTTGGCTCGAAAGATTGTTACGGGCAGGTTATCGATGGTTTTACGCAGCGCTTTGTATGAAAAAACCTCGTCGGTCGTAAATCGCCAGCTATCAAAAATCAGGGAGTGATCGTGGTGATGGTGATCGTGGTCAGGTCCATTTTCCACCTCGTCGTGTTGGGCGTGCACATGAATATCTAACGTTTCTTGCGCTACCAATCGATCCAAATCGTATTGGCCCACCCCAATGATTAACGCCAAGGGCACACGAGCTTGGGTGGTCTCCAAGATTCGGGCTTTCGTTGACAACTTCTCTCGAATTACACGACGTAGCTGCTCCAGCTGGTCTGTCTCAACCAAATCTGTTTTATTCAAGATGATGATGTCGGCCACAGAAACTTGGGTCCAGGCCAGATACCAATTTTGGTCATATAGCCCAGTGAACTGTTCGCTATCAACGACGGTGATGATGCTATCCAGGCAAAATAAAGGGGCCAACTGCGGCAAAAGCAGCGTGTGGGCCACAGCGACCGGATCAGACACGCCGCTGGTCTCAATGATGATATATTCTGGGGCATTGTCGTGATCGACCAGCCCAAGTAAAGTATCCACTAAATCGTCGCGAATGGTACAGCAAATACAACCGTTGGCGAGGCTAATGCTCTCCTCGCCTGTAGACCCAACGACCAGTTCATTGTCGATATTGACCTCGCCAAAGTCATTAACCAGCACCGCCACCCGCAAGCCGTGGTCGTGGTGTAGAATGTGATTTAGCAATGTTGTTTTGCCTGCCCCCAAAAAGCCACTCAGAATGGTGATGGGGATCGGTTGGTCTTGTGTTAAATCCATCAACATCTCCTTAACGCCGTCTTGCTTTTTGAGCGGGCGGGCCTTTTTGGCTTAGGACGAGGATAGCAACACAAGCAGTCGGGGCCGTGTGATAAAGTGGACGTTGCCGACGTTTCCGCTACACCATCCCCCTGCCCAGGCGTAAAAAATGCAAAAGAACTCACCCCCCGCTTGGTGAATTTGCTGGAACAGATTGGGCATGGGGGATGCTCTTCAATCTGATCAAAAGGATATTTTTCTTCAAAGTCAGCCTCGCAAACCAGACAGTGATATTCGTAAGTGGGCATCGGCTTTACCACGCCTCCTCATCGTCGACCACGACGCCATCCAGGCCATAGACCGCCACCTTCAAGGCCTTCAGCGGCAGCAGGGCGCACTTCAACCGCGCTGGGCCGATGGGTATACCTAGCAGCTCCAGGATATCTTCCTTGCTGATCTGCTTGGCCTCGTCCAGCGTTTTGCCAGTCAGCAACTCGGTCAACATGCTGGTGCTGGCAATACTGATAGCACAACCACGCCCGCTAAAACCAGCCTGGTCGATGATCTGCTGCTCATTGACGCACAATTCAAGGTGCACATTATCGCCGCACAGTGGGTTGAGTTCCTCGTGAGCGTGGGTGACGCAGCTCAATTTCTCGGCGTTGCGCGGGTGGCGGTAATGGTCGAGAATATTTTCCTTGTAAAAATCATCCATCGGTATCCTCGTGCCTTTAGTTTGTAGTTGCCATCTCAAAAATTGGCCGGTAAGCGTCATGGTCAGCCCCGTACCAATCAACCATCATCTGGGCGTATTCGGCTGCCCAGGCTGGGTCGGTGTGCCAGCGTACACCCAAGTAGTCCGCTGCTTTGGCGATACCCAGAATAGCCTGGGCAATCTCCTCTTCGCTGTAATCCGGCCCGACTGGCACCAGCAGGTACCGAGCCAGATGTGCCGCCGTGGTTTTGCCAGTCGCCGCCGCCGCGTAGTGCAGTGGGCGTACCTCCGGCAGCCATTGTACCGGTGTATTTTCTGCCTTGACATAGGCATAGAACGTCGCCACATCAATGTCGTCGGGAATGCGCACCAATACGCCCTGAGCCAACCCGCCGGGCATGGCCGACAAGAGCGACAAACCTGCTGCCTCTTTTAGGCCGGTTTGTACCTGGCTCAGGGCCATCTGCTGGCGTCCCACCACGCCCTCCCACCGGCGAAACTGGGCCAGTGCCCGCGTGGCATCTACATTACGTCGGCTGAGCTGTGCCTCGGCCCGCTCAACCAATTCAGCCTTTCGGAAAACCAGCAACGCTCCCGTCGACCGCTCGTCGCCTGACAGATGTAGCCCATACAAACTTACCTCTGCTAAGGGCATGACCGGGCTAGGTAGGGTGTCGGCACAGTCCAGCCAAACTGAGCCGTCAAAATTAACCGGCAGCGTGACCCCAGCCAGGGAGTGGCCCCAGGTCAACTGCACCGATGGTGAGGCCACATGCAGAGTCAAATCGGCATCCAGGTTGACAAAGTAAGGCTTTGCGCTCGCTTGTTTTATCGCCTCCACCAACGGACGCGAGGCATTGGCCGGTAGGGCTACTGGCTCGCCGGGCGACAGCTCGGCTGAGGCTAACAACGCGGCCCGCGCTTGAGCCACGCTCTCCATCACCAACACTGGTAGCCCGCCCAGCGCAGCAGACCACCGCTGCTCGACATCTTCCAACGTGGCCAAATCTTCTGGCTCGAAATCGGCTAACTCTAGCATTTGTCCCAGCGGTGGATGCGCCTGGTACGTTGTATCACGAATAGACAGACCGTCTAATGCGCCAAGCGCTCAGAAGCCACCCAACCAACGATATTTCCAATCTGTTAATGTAGTTGTCATAGATCCCTCCAATCTTTATAAATGAGAAATTTTCTCATTAGTGTGTAAAAAAAAGCCATTCATGATCCTCTAACCTTTATAAATGAGAAATTTTCTCATTAGTGTGTAAAAAAAGAGACTCTTCATCTTACATTCTGGCCTCAAAAATGAGACTGCTATTGCGTACCATTGGGTCGGCAGCCCATTGAGCCAACTCACCCCAGCGATGCGGATACTGAGCGATAAGTGACCACACCTCAACCAATGATAACCCCACGTCGGCTAAATCCTGCTCGCCGCTGACAAACCAATGAGCTGGAGCGCCAATCGCCTCAAGTCGCCGCCCGGCATTGGCCCGATTGCCCTCGCCCATCACATCGCCGGCAAGTGTCGCACCAGGAAAACGCAGCCTCAGCCGTTCGACCAACGCGATGACCTGCTCACGCTCAAAGAAAGGGAGCAACCCTTCGACGATAAACAGCACCTCTTCACCCTGAACTGAGGGCAGCTGATCTAACCAATCTGTCTCCAACACCGACCCAACTATCTGCTGTGACGAGTCTTCTTTGAGGGCAAACTCCCGTCGAAAGGCAATGGCTGTCGGCAAATCGACTGTCAGCCACTGTTCTTGGCTAAGCCCTAATCGGTCAGCGCGGGTCGAAAGCCCAGCCCCCAACTCTACCACCAGCGGAGCGGCTCGGGTAGCCACAAACCGCTCCGTCACATCATCGACGATTTTAACTCGAATTGCAACACCCGTTTGCATTTTCCAATCGTAGATCGATTCAAAATCAGTCGGCCACTCGACCTGGGCGAACCAAGCCGCAGCCTGCGAGTCTCGAAATAGGCCGTCAGGCTGGGTGTGCTCATTGGCACGGGGGCGCAGGGTGAAGATCATCGTTCGCTCGATGGCGGATAGGTTCGCGGTTGACTTTATCATAAGGCTTACTCTTTCACAAATGAGAAAATTTCTCATTTGTAGATAAAAAAATTTAAATATATCTCACCTACCGTGGATTCTGGTTACGAAACTACAGTTTCAGGCGAAACAATTTTCGTAATTCAACGGGTGCCAAAACTGAGTTTTGGCACCCGTCGTCCACGTTATGTGGGATATATTCAAAAAAGTTTACTCATCCGGCAATTCTGTATCCCAATTGGGCAACGGATCGTCAAAATTTAGCCACGCATCAGAACCAGCGGCAAACTCCGTATCGGTCAGCAAGCAGTTATCCAGTTCTGTCCGTAACTCGGCTTCATCCAATTCAACCCCAATCAAAACCAACTCCTGACGAGGCTCGCCCACCCCTTCTTCCCACTCAGCCAGCAGCGTTTCTGAGGTGTAACTTTTTGTTTCGTGACCGTCTGTCCAGGGGCCGCCATACTCGATGCTCACCACCTGTCCGGCCTGCGACCAAAATCCGGCCTCCTCTGGGCGGGAGGCCAGCCAGAAGAATCCTTTAGAGCGCAGCAAGCTTGGCCTATCAATTTCAAGGAATTTAGCTAGCCGGGCTGGGTGAAAGGGACGGTCGGCCCGGTAGACAAAATTACTGACGCCATACTCTTCGATTTCAGAGGCAGGTGATTGGCGCGGCTCAGCCAGCCACATTACATAGTTGCCAGCGGCCTCAAAGTCAAATCGCCCGGTGTTCAATATCTTTTCCGGCGGCACATTGCCAAAGCTGGTCTGCAAAATCTCGGCGGTGGGGTTTAAATGTCGTACAATTACTTCCAAACGATTCAGATCGGCCTCGGTCACCAAGTCAACTTTGTTGATGATGATCACATCGGCAAACTCGACCTGCTCCACCAATAAATCGGTGATGGTGCGCTCATCCTCATCATACATCGCCATCCCACGCCCAGCCAGCTCTTCAGCGGCGTGGTAATCGGGTAGAAAGTTGCGAGCATCAACCAGCGTGACCATTGTGTCAAGCCGGGCCATTTCGGATAAGGCTGGGCCAGCCTCCTCCAGGGCAAAGGTAAAGGTTTCAGCAATGGGTAGGGGTTCGGCGACGCCTGTGGCCTCAATAAAGAGGTAATCGAAACGGCCCGCCTGCGCCAGCCGGTTTACCTCATCCAGCAAATCCTCACGCAGGGTGCAACAGATGCAACCATTACTCAACTCAACTAACTTCTCTTCGGTGCGGCTGAGGTGCGCCTGCCGATCTACCAGTCCAGCGTCAATATTAATTTGGCTCATATCGTTGACAATAACCGCCGCACGTAAGCCAGCGCGGTTATTGAGAATACGATTGAGCAGGGTGGTTTTGCCACTGCCCAAAAAGCCGGAGAGGACTGTGACGGGCAGGCGGGTATCGGTCATGATTAGAATACTCCTTGGTGGTTCGTTTTACGGGCATTAAGACCCAATTATCAAAATTCTGCCAGATTACTTAGTTTGAAGCGGGTTTCGGACCGGCTTCAAGCTAATGTTCAATGGAGAATAAATCTTTACAAGGTGATAACCTGATCCGGCATATTCCCGGCTAAAGCCCCATACAGGTCCGGGAAGCAGCCAACGGCAACGCCCTCAACGGTGTTGACCGTTTTAATCTCACCTGGCTCTGTTCGGCCCTTACCCTCGGCATCGCACCAACGTGGCTCACCTTCCGCCAAGTTACGTTCTAAAGCACACATATCACACATCATCAGCATCATGCCGGTATCCTTGGCCACCTTGGCTAATCGTTCGCCAACGGGGTCACCCTGGCGCAAGACAAAGGTGTTGTCATCGAAAAAGAACATGCCCGCAACCTCAACCCCGTGCGTGCCCGCTTCAAGCTGGGGTAAAATCATTTGGGCTAATTTGTAGCTGGCCGAGCGGGGCATAGCAAAGACATAAGCGACTTTCATAATTTTGTTTAACTCCTTGGGGTTAATTTCGTTTTTAATAATTTTTTCAAATAACAAGAACAACCTTATGTCATGCCCAAATGATTTTGTCGGGCATCCACGTGGCCTTGTAGCAGTGGATCCCCGCTAAAAGCACGCGGGGATGACATAACTCGATTGTACAGATTTTAACTGATCTCTCTATTGGCATTGCTAAAAACTGCTTCCATCTTAAAAAGAGAGTTGAAACAGCAGGTAGGCTAAAACGATGCTACTGCCCACGGCCGTCAATCCCTGGCGCCCCGCCACTAGCCCGGCGTAGCGCCAGCCCAGCTCGCGGCCAATGCTCCACAGGGTGACCATACAGGCGGTCAGCGTGGAGGCCAGGTAGACCAACACCAAAAGCTGGCCAGCGCTGAGGGCCGCTAATAAGGCCCCTTCGCCTTGATTAAGAACCAATAGGCCGTCCTTACGCACGATCGAAAAGATTACGCCGGGGGCGACATCACCCGGTAGACTAAACAGGGCTAGGCTGGGCGAAACCCAGGCCGCAAGCTGATCGAGAAAGCCCGCGTAAGCCAGCAGTGCCCCCACCCCGCAGATGAGGAAGAAGATGGGCATCGCCTCCAGTAAAAACTTTTTGAGGACGGTTTTGACCCGCCAGCCAACACTGGACCAACTTGGTGCTTGTAAAAAGGCGCGGTCGGCTAGGGGAACGGTGGCCGAGGCTGACAATGATCGGTGCCACAGCCGGGTGTAAATTGCACCCACGACGAAGAGGACTAGTAGGTAAGGGGCAAAAAGCCAGGGCCGCTGGGCCGAGCTAAAGATCGACAAGGAGGCGCCAATTTGGTAGCTACAGGCCGAGCCAAAGGCAATCAGTGAGATACAGGCTTTGCGGGTACAGCTGCTACAACTCCGGCTTTCATAAACGGCAACCACATTGCAGCCGAAGCCGGTCAGCACCGGAATCAGGTCGCGTCCATTTAAACCGATACGTCGCAGCCAAGGATCCAGTGCAGCGACAATTCGATCTTTCAAGCCCATCTCCTCAGTTATGGCTACGCTGACTCCCATCAGCAAAACCACCGGAAAGGCCCACAAAAAGGAGTACCAGCCTAGGGTGATTAGACCGTAATCGCCAGCCAGGAGGGCAAAGAGCAATGGTGAGATATTCGCTACAGGGGCCAGCGCCTCAACCAATGGGGTGATGGCCCAAGAATCGGCAATGGGCTGGAGCCAATCGGCAAAGATATAGGCCAAGTAGACTGGCAGGCCAAAGAGCAAGGCCATAGCGACCAGTGACAGCCAGGGCCCCAGCCAGGGATGCTCAAACAAGGTTCGCTGCGGCTCCACCTGCGGGACATCAGGTAGGAATGAAATCGGCTGGCCGGATAATAACGGTCCGGCCTGATCAATGGCTTGCAACAACTCATCACGTTTGGTCGGGTTGAGCGAGCGGGCATTGACCAACACCACCGGGATGCCCAACTGTCGGCGGTAATCGTCCACTAACTGTCGTAGTTGAGCCGAGGCGCGATCTTTGAAGGTAATGACTAAGACCGTTTTGCGCTTATCCAGGTCGGGCTTGATGTCGGCTAGGAGGGTCTCGATCTCCGTTTTGGCGTGTGTGCCTCGTATCACGAGCATCACTGTGTCGGTTTGGTTCAGTTGTTTTAGGGCCAGTTGGGTAGATACCGTATCTTCATTGAGACGGATGCCAGGCGTATCGATCAGTTGGCCGGAGTGATCCAACAGAGCCGCAGTGCGGACCATCACGGTTGAGCCACGATAGTTGGTCTCATCACCCGTCACCTCGCCCGTCAGCGCCCGAAACAGAGCCGATTTACCAACCGACTCCAGGCCGATCAGGACAATATTTCTGTCAGAGATGGAGATTGTCATCGTCGCTTCTACCAGCTCGATTTCCTGATACCAGGGATTTTTCCTTGGAGGGCTAATTCACGGAAAGTGATCCGCGACAGCCCAAAACGCCGCATATATCCCCGCGACCGGCCCGTGACAGTGCAGCGGTTACGCCGCCGGGTTGGGCTGGAGTTGCGCGGCAATTTGGCTAAGCCATCTCTGTCGCCAGCCCGTCTTAAGGCTTCTCGTTCTTCGGCATATTTTTCAACCAAGCGTTGGCGTTTCTTTTCTCGTTCAACTTGACTCTTTTTAGCCATTAGTCAACCTCCATATTTCTTTCATAGTAGTTTTTGTTGCCATACTACGTCGTCCCTTGTCATTGGGGCATCATCACCCAGCGGTACTTCATAAGTTACCCTATCAAAAGTGACAGGGGAAAAATCTTCGTAAAACCAGACGACGATCAATGAAACAAGTACCAAGCCAATCGCCAAGCCCAGTACACCCACATATCCAATTGATTCAGCCAGGGCCAGAGCAGAACCAGAAAGCACAAATCCGATGAGAGTGGCGAGGGAATATTGCAGCGTATAGTCGGTTCCAGCAGAGGTGGGGTCTGATTTATCCATCATCATCGTGGCTAAAATGGTGGCATTAGCCCCGTAAGCAACGAGCATTAAGCAGATGGAGCCGTAGATGACAGCCAGATTGTCGATTCCCTGAGCGGCAGGAAAGAGGGCAAAAATTGAGATACCAACCAAGACATTAGCCAAAATCATAACCGACTTACGGCCGATTTTCTGTACAATCCAACCCGTTAGGAAAGCCCCCAGAACAGATACAATTGACCCAACAATATTGGTGGCAAAGCCAATGCGATCCAGTGACCAGCCGAGGTCAACCAGCATAGGGTTAATGAGGGCATAAGCTATCGAAATACCTAAGCTGTAGGTGAGCAAAACGGCTACCCAGCGGCCAACACCTGGCCGCCGGAAGTAGCGCAGCATATCTCTAAATCCAACCTTTTCTGTCCGGGCATCGGCTGGGGCGGGTTGTTCTTGATGGCGCAAAATGTTAAGCAAGGGCAAAGCCGTGCCAGCCGCCAAAATAAGCAGGCTGGCGGTCCAGCCAATCCAGGCATAGGCAATTAAAACAATGCCACCGCCAATAAGGTTGCCAATAAGGCCGCCCGCAACCTGAATGCTGTTGCCAAGACCGCGCTCTTCTGGTTTTAGAATGGTTACGCCAAGCGCATCGGCAGCAATATCTTGTGTCGCCGAAAAAATTGAGATTAAGGCAAAGAAGACGGCCAAAATGTTAAGTTGGGTACCAATATCAAAAAATGCCGCACCTACCAAAGACAGAATAATTAGACTTTGTAAGATAATGAGCCAACTGCGGTAGTGACCGTGCTTTTTTGAGCCGTAACGATCAACCAGGGGGGCCCACAAAAACTTGATGGCCCAAACCAACCCCAAAACATAAATAACGCCAATTTCATCAAGCCCAGCACCGTTCTCCCGCATAATGGCAGGGACGGCTGTTATAATGAAGCCCAACCCTAAAAATTGGGTGATATATAATCCCCCAAGCAAAATCAGTTTGTGTTGCTGCTCTTTACTTGAAATATCCATTTCTATTCTATCTTCATTTATTAACAAGCACACTCAACGTCGCAGCAGGACAGATCGTCCAGAAACATATGGTACCGGCGATAGATTTCCAATCCGCTAGTATCCATCCCTAATTGCTCACCGATGGCCTGAGCCACCACCGCAAAACGTTGCCGAAACTTGTAGATGAAGCAAAAAATAACGCCGCCATGGCGGACGTCCGGCCCCGTTAAGAAGAGACCCGGCGTTAGAGTCGATTCGTCCTGTTCGGTTAGCCGGGCGTAGAAGGCATCATCTTCTCCCTGCCAGGCAAACAAGTCTTCTATCAAATCCAAGCTACTGCTAAAACCAATCCCTAAAATCGGGCGAGTAGGGCTATGCCACTGACGGCCATCGTCAGCAAAAATTAGATAGCCCTGACCGTTTGGCTCGACGTGTGTAATGGATACATCACCCAACAACTCGAGCTGACCTTTCTGCCGGGCCGCGCGTAAGCGGGTGTGGGTGAAGGGGGACAGACCTATGCTGGGGTCGGTGGGGCGGCTATCCCAGCGGGGATGCCTATCCAAGACTACGACCTCTTTGCCCGCCTTGGATAGGTTGTAGGCTGCATCCAGCCCACTTTCGTAACCACCGATGACAACAAACGAGTCCCCCTCAAGTTCGGTCCAGCTTGAAACTGCGCTGTTGTGCAAACAATGTTCTGCGCCGGGAAAGGGGTTGAGCCAAGGATATTGAAACTCACCCGCCGCCCAGATCACAAATCGGGTGTTTAGCGGCCCAATCAATGTTTGCAACTCAAAGCCCTGGCCGGTGGTATTGGGCTTGACGGCCGTCACGTCGATCCCAGCTTGGACGGGTAACTCAAAATGCTCGGCCACAGTCTGAAGGTATTCAGCATACTCCGGACCTGTTGGGTGTTCCCGTTGGAGCATGTGGGCGGGCGAGGTGTGATAGGTGACGGCATTCAAATCGGGCGGGCCAAAGCCGTTACTGGTAAAGGAGGGGGTAATTAACCGCATCTCCTTTGGCCAGCGGGCGAAGGAGGCTCCCACCTCGAGCCGGTCAAGGATCACAAAGTTGGTTAGCCCCATCTCTTGTAGGGTGATGCCCATCCCTACACCGGCTGGACCGGCCCCAACGATGATAACGTCATACGTTTCTGTCATTTTTGTCATTTTTTCTATCCATTTCGTTTATCTTTTCCATACAACCGATTATGCTCGCCGCTATAGGGGAGGAGGGCCATATGCCGGGCTCGCTTAATCGCCCGCGCTACTTTACGCTGCATCCGAGCTGTGGCACCAGTTCGACGGCGAGGTCGAATTGCGCCATCAGGGCCAATAAAGTAGCGTAAGGCTTGCAAGTTTTTCCAATTGATATCCTTCTCTTTGTATGGCGGAATGCGGCGTCTCGCTTTATAGGGGAAACGGGCACGCCTTCTCTGCCCACCAGGGCGAGTGACAGGCGTGGCTTGCCTTGCGTCTGATTGTGAGGCGTTGCTCCCGCCCCCTGTCTCTTTAGCATCACCATTCTGATTTTTTTGTTGATCCATCAGTAATCCTCTACAGTGATTTTTTTAGGCTAAGTATTTGCCAAATACTTAGCCCTCCGCAGCCTCTTTGGGGATGCGATAAACTCCGTTAGTCGTGCCATTGGCGATGCAACAGGTTACATCTCAACATCTTTGAGGGTTAACCCTCTTTTCTTGAGATAGGGCATGAAGCCCTTTTTATTGATGGTGCGTAACGCTCGGGCTGACACTTTGACGCGTACTGTGCGGCCCAACTCTGGTACATAAATCGTACGCTTCTGGAGGTTTGGTAGCCAACGTCGTCGACTTTTCTTTTGAGAGTGGGCCACATTATTACCAGTTAATGGCTTTTTACCAGTTAATTTACAGAGACGGGACATTGTTACTTTTCCTTCTGGATATTAAATGAGAAGATTTCTCATTTATAGATAATTTTTTTTGTGACTGCCAATAATCTGCTAACTCCTGCCAACTGGTTGCTACCGCTTCGGCAGCGATGCTCTGCTTGGCTCGCTGCCATTTATCGATGCAATGCTGCCGGTAGTCGAGGCCAACGTTTAGGGCAATCCACTGTTCGTACTGGCTAATCCAGTGCAGGGCAGCGGCTGATAGGGACGTGGCTCGAGCCGCTTCATCAGGTGTGCGCGGGCTGCGAGTAGGCGGGGCTTCGGCTTGGTTGATACAATATGAAGACAGATGGGGCACAGTCGCTAACTTCGGCCGAAATTCATACCGCTTTAGGAAAATCCCTCCGATTTGGGCATCCCCATAAAACATGCCAAAGCCCCACAAAGCGATTTGGCAATCGGGTGATGGGGTAAGCATATAGCTACTTCTAGGGCAATCTGGGTCACGATGACGAGTGAAGCCGTAAGCCAGCAGCAGATTGCCCTCTGTGCGACGTACATCCTGGCCCCAGCACCACATCTGCTGGTCAAGTAGGGTTACCCCCAGCCGTCGTAACTTGCTGGGGAGTGGTAGCAGGTCTGGCTGGCGAATGCTTGTTGGTTTTCTTTTCTTGTTTCTAAGCTTTTGTCGCGTCATCATTCATTTCAAAGGCAAACTTAAATAGCAAAACGCGGTCGCCGGGCACCTTAGCTAGAATAACCACTTCAGAGGCTGGATTATACGTGAGAAGATACTCCCCAGCATTGTCGTCTGGTAGAGGGCCAACTTCAATAAGAATCCGGCTTAGGCTTAGATAATGACCGCTGACTTGGGGCGACTGACGCAGATCGAGAACGACTGCCCCCCGCCCTTCATTTTGATAACCGGATTGGGCCTCAACAGCAATGGTTTCAAAGGATGCGATAATATAATTCAAAACGTCCGATTGTACGTCCGTTGTAACTTGGTTCATTCGTCTATCCTATTTGCGATTTTTTCTCATTTGTGCTGAAAAAAATATGATCTTCATTAGGGTCTAACCGATCATATTCTTGCACGAAAAACAAGAAGTTGAATAAATTAGAGCTCTCCTGTTTGGTCTTGGCTTGTCCAAGTTAGGGCTAAGGATTAATTAACTGTCCAGTTTTATCATTTTTGAGTGCATCAAACCTGACAATTATCTAATTACAGTTCCTTAGTTGAGCGGTTCTTTGTAAATATGAAAAACACTGTTTTCATGACCCATCGACTTACACTGGACCTGTTCCACCTTAAAATCTTTACCACCGCTGACCCAACGCAGACCTTCCTGCAAGATACCAATCGCGCCATAGCCGACTGGATGATCGCTGGTGCGGCCCCAACTCAATGGGTCTTTATAAATTGTGTAAACAAACTTATCATCCTCTTCGACCACATCTGTTTCTTGATCGCTAAATTTTGAAAAGGTTTCGGCCATTGCCTTTAAGCCAACTTTCAGTTTGGTCGCTAACGGGATAACTTTGAAAGCCAACTCGCTAGCCCCAATGACAGAGCCAAACTCACTAAGCCCTTGGGCAAACGCAGCCCGACCCGACCGCAAGGATAATCCCCGCCCACCGCGAGGGCCATACATTTCTTCAATAGCCTGATTGATCGCACTGAAGTCGGCAAAGTCAAACTCTCGGGCCAAGTTATTGGGGGGATAATTGTTGATCAAATCTGGTACTCTTGCCAAATTTAGTACAGATTTTACCCCGTTGCTGCCCATAACCTCTTCCAGCGCCATGAGATAAATACGAGCAATTTTATTGGGATAATAAAGTCCACTCTTTTCTATCATAGGGTGCTTCTCCTAAGTTTAAATAAGATATGATTTAATTTGGTTGGCCTGTTCTTTTGGCCAATTTAATACCTGATATTAGCTAGAAACAGCCGTTTCTGATGGTTCGGTGTAGGCGTGAGTCGATTTCTTCTCGCCCATAAAACGTTTGATAATACCCTGTTGGGGCGAAAAGATAAAGGCCAACAGAAAAACGGCGGTGCAAACCAGCACAATGGCTGGACCAGATGCAATATTCACATAAAATGACGTATAAAGCCCAATGATGCCACTGCCTGCGCCAATCGTGGCCGCCAAGCCCATCATCACTGGCAGACGGCGGGTGAGTAGGTATGCCGTAGCGGCTGGGGTGACCAGCATCGCTGTCATCAAGGCAATCCCTACTGCTTGCAAAGAGAGTACAATCGTTACTGCAATTAGCAATAACAGCAGGTAGTTAAGAAACGTTGTTGGTAGGCGCAGGGTCTTGGCTAGCAATGGATCAAATGACATCACTAGAAATTCTTTGTAAAAAGCAAATACGGTCAATATCACCAGTCCACCAAAGATGCCAATGAGCCACAGATCGCTGTTGGACACCCCCAATACATTACCAAAAAGAAAATGAGTTAGGTCCACTGTGTAACTGCGTACGGTGGAGATCATGGCGATACCCAGCGCAAACATCCCAGCAAACATCACTCCGATGGCCGTATCTTCCTTGAGGCCACCTTTGCTGATGGCCCCAATGCCGAAGGCGGTTAAAATACCAGCCAGCAAAGCCCCCATCGATACCCAAAATTGACTGCCGCCACCCCATAAATAACCAACAGCCACACCAGGCAGGATGGCATGGGAAATCGCACTGCCGAAAAACGACATCCCACGCAGCACGATATATGTACCCAACACGGCGCAGACAATGCCAACAATGACCGCTGCCGTTAGTCCGCGGACCATAAAGGCGTAGCCCAGCGGTTCGGTTAGCCAAGTAAAGATATCAACCATGCGGATGCCCCTCTCTGCTGGTGTAATGGCTATCGCTGATGAACATGGTCCCATTGGAGGTGTTGATCAAGCGCATGCTACCGCTGTAAGCTTGGCTGAGTAGCTCGGTGGTAAAAACCTGGCTAGCCTGACCAAAGCCAACGATCTGTTGTTTGAGCAGCATCAGCCGATCAAAGCGCTCAGCGGCCAGATTGAGATCATGAGTGGCAACCATGATGGTCACGCCACGTTGACGTAAGGTATCCAAAATTGTGAAAATACCTTCTTGTGACTTGACGTCGAGCCCAGTCAATGGCTCATCCATCAGCATCAAATGGGCTTCCTGGGCTAGGGCACGGGCAATAAAAACGCGTTGCTGCTGCCCGCCAGAGAGTTCGCCGATTTGTCGTTTGGCAAAAGCGGTCATCCCCACCACCGCCAAGGCTTGTTGCACAATCTCCCAATCATTGTGATGAGGCCGACGGAATAACCCCAGTTGGCGTATCCGGCCCATCATAACCACATCAACCACGCTGACCGGAAATTTCCAATCAACCTGGCTACGCTGCGGTACATAAGCGATGCCGATATCTTCATGTGGGGTGTGCCCATACACATCCACCTGCCCTTGTGTGGGTGATAATACCCCAGCCAAGATGTTAAAGAGCGTGCTTTTCCCGGCACCGTTTGGCCCAATCACCGCCACGCGCTCACCCTTTAGTAGCTCAAACGAGATGTTATGCAGAGCTAAGGTGTTATTGAACCGCATTGAGATATTGTTTAGGGCTAAGATGGGGCGGTTCAAATCGGGTGGCGGTGTAGTTTGTATCAATTCCATAAAATTCCTAATCGAAGAAGGGGGTAATGAGGGATTGGTATTTAGCCAATCCCTCATTACCCTACAACTATTTTATTGTAAAGCCTCAACGATGGCCGTGGTGTTGTAACGAATATAATCCAGATAGTTATCTGCGCCACTGCCAGCCTCACCGAGAGAACCGGTGTAAAGCGGGACGAGTTGGATGCCCACATCCTCGGCAATGCGCTCGGCCAATACAGGGTTGACGGTGGTACCCACAAAAATAGCCTGCACATCAAATTCAGAGATCGCCTCTTGGAGTTCTGTCAACTCTTGAGCGGATGGTTCGGCGTTGGTGCTGTAAGAGGGAAGAACCGCGCCCACAAATTCCAGGCCATAGCGATCGACGTAGTAGCCAAAGGCATCGTGGTCAGTAACCAGCTTTCGATTTTCAGCCGGGATTGTTTCGATTTGAGCCATTACCCACGCATCTAACTCCTCGAGTTGCGCTTCGTAAGCTTCGGCGTTCGCTTCATAGGCTTCGGCGTTCGCCGGATCGAGTTCGCTCAAAGCCTCTGCGATGGTGTGAACCATCACCATTGCGTTGGCTGGGGTCATCCAGACGTGGGGGTCGGCCCCACTGTGGTCATGACCGTGATGGTCATCTTTGTGCTCACCTTCTTCTTCATCGTGGTGTTCACCCTCTTCATCGTGATGCTCGCCTTCCTCATCGTGGTGTTCACCTTCTTCCTCGTCGTGATGCTCACCTTCCTCATCGTGATGCTCGCCTTCCTCATCATGATGCTCGCCTTCCTCGTCGTGGTGTTCACCTTCTTCTTCACCGTGATGCCCATGACCACCCATTTCTCCAAACTCAATGGTCTCGACGTTGCTTGAAAGTGCGACGGTGGGGGCTTCACCCCCTGCGTTTTCAATCAATTCTTCCAGGAACTCTTCCAAGTTCAAACCATTGACAAAAACCACATGGGCATCGGCCACTGAGGCGGCATCTCCCGGCGCGGGAGCAAAGCTGTGCGGGTCTGCCCCAACCGGGAGCATTGTAGTTAGCTCGATGAGGTCACCCCCCACCTGTTGGACCATGTCACCAACGATGTTGGTGGTGGCGACCACTTGCAGCTTTTCGCCGTCACCCAACTCAATGGCAGAAAGCTCTACCGCAGGCTCGTCTCCGTGGTCATCGTGATGACCCTCTTCATCGTGGTGCTCTTCATCATGATCCTTGTCACTGTGGGCCTCTTCATCGTGATGATCTTCGTCATGATGATCCTCTTCACTGTGGGCCTCTTCATCATGATGATCTTCATCGTGATCTGCCTCACTGTGAGACTCTTCGTCATGATGCTCTTCATCATGGTCTTCTTCACTGTGCGAGGCAGCTTCTTCCTGATGCTCTGCTTCATCGTGAGCTTCTTCGCTTGATGAGTTACTTTGGGCGGCCGGCTCAGGTTGCGCCCCCCCACAAGCGACAACCATTAGCAGGACCGCCAACAGCGTGATAACCGTAAACCATTTTGCTTTAAAGAACATTTTTCCCTTTCCTTTTTGATCGAGACTTTTTCTCAATTATATTTCAGCCTTAAGATTTGGCTTGAAAACTATGTTGAGTTAAACGAGAATATATCTCATTTAACTGTAAAGTTTTTTTGAGCAGGATCTGCTCGAACTATGTAATCGAAACTTTTTCTCAATTAGTGAGAAAAAATATAGCTTGATTTTGTCAACACTGCTCGCAACTCCCCTGAAACTGTAACAGGTGATTGCGAATTTTAAAGTTATATTTGGCCGCCAGCTCTTTGGCCAACTCGTCCGCTGTACAATGGTCAAACTCGATGACGGTATCACAAACAGTACAGAGCAGATGGTGATGACACCCTTCAGCAGAGATAAAGCGTTGGGTTGGGTCGCTCAAGTAGAGAGGGCGCACCAAATTCAGCTCAACCAATAAATCCATGGTGCGATAGACGGTGGCCCGACTGAGATTCCCATAGATTTTTTTACCTGCTTTCAGAATTTGGCTGTGACTTAGATGTGAGCCATTGGATTCAAGCACTTCAATGACAGCCAGACGAGCCGGGGTTAATTTATAACCAGCCCGCTTAAGTTGTTGTGCTAATCTATCTTTGGCTACCATGTCCTACCTCACTATTCGAGAATATATCTCAATTATGGTTGAGATAATGTCGCAATTATATCGAGCCGAAAAAAACTGTCAAATCTTATAATTGTATTTCAAAATCTGTGATCTACTGGGATTGCTTGATCTGAGACCGTGCGTTATTCTCCTCATTACTTTATTTTACAGGAGCGTGAATATGACCTTTATTCCATTCGATCTTGAATATACCCAATCCAAGTGGGAGCAGATTGTCGATTTTAATCTGACCGAAAGTGGGGTCCATCCCATCACGCTTGAGGATTTACTTGATGGCGACCAGGATTTGCTCAACCAGTTGCTGGCCACAGAGATAAACTATCCGCATGTCAACGGTAATCCCGAGCTACGGGAGAATATTGCGCGACTTTACAATGGCGCAGATGGTGAGCAGCATGTATTGGTCACGGTGGGGGCAGCAGAGGCGAGCAATATCATTTTGCAAACGTTGCTCAAACCCGGCGATGAGGTGGCGACCTTAACCCCAACTTACAAGCAGGTTTGGGGGGTTGCTCAAAATAGCGGGCATCAGGTGCGTCCATTCCGGTTGCGTCCCGAAAATGGCTGGGCTTTAGATGTAGATGAGATGAATGCGCAGGTGAATAAAAAGACCAAAATCATCGCCATCGTCAATCCCAATAACCCAACGGGCTACATTATGACTGAAGATGAGATGGCGGCTATTATTGCTGCGGCTGATCGAGTAGGGGCTTGGATTTTGGCTGATGAAGTGTATCGCGGCGCTGAACGGCTGCGCGAGGATGAGACACCGTCATTTTTTGGCCTATATGACAAAGTGTTGTCCTTGGGGAGTATGAGCAAGGCTTATGGATTGCCCGGTTTGCGGGTCGGCTGGATTGTTGGGCCATCAGAGACCATCGAGGATATTTGGCGACGGCACGAATACACCACCATCACAGCAACGATGCTGAGCAATCACCTAGCTGCTCACGCCCTGTCTCCCGAGGTTCGCCCTCGCATCATCAAACGAACCCGTGATTACATTCGCAAAGGGTATCCCATTTTGCAAGAATGGATGGAGTCACAAGAGGGCTTGTTTAGCTATACCCCGCCGATGGCCTCGGCCGTGACGTTTGTCCAGTATCACCTTGACATCAACTCGACCGAACTGATGGAGATTCTTTGTCGTGAGGCTAGTGTATTTGTTGGAGCAGGGAACTCGTTTGGGATGGATCACCATTTGCGTATTGCGTTTGGACAGGATAAAGCGGTCTTGGATGAGGCGTTTGCCCGTATTCAGCAGACAATTGAAAAGTATCAGTAATTAATAAAGCTCAGAGGCTTTTTCTACCTTTCTAATAAAAGAGTTGACAAAAGATAAATCATCATATACATTTACTCAGACGGCTGACTAAATCAATTGAACTATGAATAACAATTCCAAACCTATTTCTAATACAATTAGCTTCTTAATTGCGCGAGTTGGTACAGCACACTGTTACCGTGCTGGTAAGTTACTGTCCAATATTGGGCTGTACCTTGGCCAAGAAATGGTCTTGCAGTGCTTATGGGAAGAAGACAAGTTAACACAATCCCAGCTAGCCAATAAAATTGGGGTGCAGTTACAAACCACTCATAAAATGGTGCAACGGATGGAAAAGGCAGGGTTGGTGGCCAAACAGGCAGATGAAGCGGATCGGAGGGTGTCCCGAATTCATCTGACATCAAAAGGTCGTGCGTTGCAAACGGCAACTGAAGATGCCTGGGCACAGCTTGAACAAGAAACACTAGCTAATCTTACCGTTGAGGAGCGATATATACTCAGACGTTTATTGCATAAGCTAGAGACAAATCTTTGTCAGGAATGATGACTTTTCTAGCGAATTACTCAGCCGTCTTATAAATTTATTTGTAAATATAATTAAGGAGAGACTAATGAATTCTAATACTGGGACACTAACAAATTCAATCGGGGCCATCCTGTTAAATGCATTAATTGCAGGGGTGATTGCTGGTGCAATCAACGTAATTCTCTTCTTTATTGGTGGCGCTTTGGTTGGCGGTATTGAGGTTGATGCTAACGGCACAGGGACGTTTATGCCTATGCCATTCTTTTTACCGTTCCTCGCCTCAGTGTTCCCAACATTGGTTGCTGGGGCAGGGTTGTGGATCGCCCGTCGGTTTATCCCAAGAGGGAATCAGGTCTTTATTATTGGGACGGCTATTCTGGTGTTACTTTCCCTCGCCAGCCCGTTTAGCGGTCAAGTTGCGACCACAGGCGCTGCCATTATATTGGCTATTATGCACCTCGTTGTTGGGGCGTTGATGATTGGCTATCTAGCACAACGATAATGGGTGAGTAAAGGGTTCTTATTTATAGTTTAACTGGGGAGACGAATGCGATGGCAAATAAACTAAAATTAGGCTTGGTCGGTGCTGATGCCGCTGGCCAAGGTTGGGGACCAGTAGCCCACATACCCGCATTGCGCGAGATTGAGCAGATTGAGTTGGCGGCACTATGTACCAGTCATCCCGCATCGGCAACTGCTGCCGCGAAAGCCTATGGGATAAAGGCTTACCACGATATTAACGAATTGGTCGCGCAGCCAGATATTGACATCATTTCTACTGTAGTCAGGATACCCAACCACTATGAGGTTGTGATGGCGGGGCTTAATGCAGGTAAACACGTTTACTGCGAGTGGCCGCTTGGGGCTAGTCTTGCCGAAACGGAGGAGATGGCCACTGTCGCCCGCGATAAGGGCATTGTGACAGCGATTGGGCTTCAAGGGCGGCACGACCCAACCCTCACCTATATTAAAGAGCTTAATGATGAGGGCTGGTTAGGCGACATTCTTTCCATTCAGATGACAATGCACACGACCAGTACGCCAGAACGCCCCTCTCGACAGGCTTGGGAGCAAGAAAGCAGTAAAGGGGTCACTCTAATGGGGATCGTTGGCGGACATACCCTTGACTACATAGGCTACTGTTTTGGCCCGATGGCCGAGGTTTCGGCCAAGGTGGCGACGCGAGTCAAGCAGTTACGGATGGCTGACACAGGGGAGATGGTCGATGCAGAAACGGCGGATAATGTCTTCATCAATGGTGTGCTCACCAGCGGTGCGCTCCTCTCCTATCAAATATCGGCCGTTCCCTATCAGGCAGATGGTTGGCGGATGGCGGCCTATGGCAGCAAGGGGGTGGTCATCGCGACGACACCGATCATGCCCCAAATCTCGCCTATCACGCTGATTGGTGCCCAAGGCTCTGAGCCACTTACCGAGTTGCCTGTACCGGATCGTTTGCGCGTCGTGCCAGCTACAGTGCCAGAGGGGCCACCACAGAATGTCGGACAGGCTTATGTTCGCATGGCGGAGGCGATTCAAGCAGACGAGCAATTCGCTCCCAACTTTGATGACGCCTTGGCTGTGCATAGACTGCTAGAAGCAATCCAGCGTTCCTCGGATGAGGGCCAAGTCGTAAAGCTAGGCTAGGCAATCTTCGTCTAGCTTAGCTTTATATATTCCAATTAGGGTGCTACGCAATCAACTCGCATTGGGTTGTCTAAGGTAATGACCATCGATGCAGTAAGTCATTCCTGTGATCTTTAGCCTGCACGACTCGCGATCGTGTTGGTAAACCACACAGATAGGGCAACGGTCACACCGACCAGTACAAACAACACCGTTCTAAATTGGTCACCATTGTCTGGGTTGGTGAGGCCCTCAGTGGCGAGGAATACCGCATTTAGCAGGATGTACACACCCACAAAGCCACTTGCCACGCGCCACGGCCTGTGACCCAACCGACCAGACAGAACAATGCCCAACCATACAAAGATAAATACATTCGATACAATACGGATTGGTTCGATCATACCGGATGCCACATGGATCACGATGTCAAAAACTTGAACAAACGCAATTACTGCGGGTAGCCATAGAAATTTCTGACCTGCGTTTTCTGTTTCCATTGTTTCTCCTAAAATCTCCACTTTGGTGATAGATGCTGCTTTAAAGTGCAGCGCGACTAACCTGCATCGGGTCATCCAGCGCAATGATTCTCAGATCCATTTATCGGCATACCCCGATAGAATTTGGCCCGATACTAATGAGCCGCTGGCACGGTGCGGTGCGATCAACCCGCATCGGGTCATCCAAGGCCATGATCACAGGTTCCATATCGGGTGGGCCGGGTGCTGTATACCGAACCTCCTCGAATGGCTCTGGTCCTGGGCCACCTGGATTATAGAAGGCCCGATAGCCACCCTCTAGTGAGGGGATTTCCACAAATGTGATATTTCGCGCCGCTTCTTCATCGCCGACCAGAATGATGTCAATGTAGTTGTCGCGGTCTTCGCCATAGCAATCATCATAGTAGATGCCCTCGTCCGGATTCTCTAACTGGCCGGTGTCTGCCAGACCAAGAACACGTAAGGTGCCACCGGCGACCGTGTACTCCTCACCCACATTTTCAAGGAGGACGGTTTCCCCGTCAGGACCGTTGACGTGTACCCTGAAGAAGTCTTCGTACATATCGGGGCGCAGAGCGGTGACACCATCGGGTGAGAACCCGCCCGTTGTTAACACACGAATACGGAAGTCGCCTCCGCCATACATCGCAAACTCATCGTTGGGGAAGGCACCGGTGACGAACGTCAAGGCGGGAACCCCACCCTCACCAATGGCTTCATCGCCGACGAAATTGATCTTCGCGCCAACGAGGCTAGGACCAGTATCGTAAGGAGTTGCATCGGTTTCCCAACTCAAACCAACAGCGTTGAATTCCTGTCCATCCGGCCCAATGAGTAAGAGTGGGGTATCATCTTCGACAATATCTAGCCGAATAGGGTAGATTGCGTCTGCCTCGCTACTCAAGCCACGATTGGCGAATTCACCATAGAGAACGACAACATTACGCTCGTTGAGTTCCCAATTAGGGAACATCGTGATGCCACTCAGGACACCGATTTCACCGTTGCTCAGTGTATACTGGAAGTCAGTGATATCGATCGTTTCGGTGGCCACCGGCCAGCTGAAAACAATCGGCAACGCGTCGGAGTAATTGGGTGCTCCTTCACCGACGAGGGCCATCGTAGCGGGCGTGGTGGCGGCCGTGCGACTCGTACCGGGCGCTTCTTCTCCGTTGGTGCAGGTTAGCGAACCATACCAGGCACCGCCGGCCTCCCGCACGGCTTCCTCAGAATATTCGTCGATTCCAATAATGCCCTCAAAGCCCAACCCAGCGGATAGGATACGTGGCTCGTCACCCCAGTAATCTGCCCCCACCAACGCACCATCTTGCGTTACATTGACAACAACACTAGCAGTAGATGGTCCACCGAGCATCGTAACCCCAACGAGAACGAGTGTCACTGGGATGGCCACCCACGGCTGAAGATAGATGGGCGTAGTTTCGGCGGAATTTGCCTTCGACCATTCTACTTGTGCCCAGCGCACCAGTAGAAAGAGGCTCACACCGATGAAAATAAGGCTGGGCCAAAAAAAGCCGTGCAGAATTGATTCCCACAAATTGAAACCAACCACGAGTAGAGCTCCCAGCCCGAGCACATACGGCGCATATCCCCGTGCGAGACCCAGCAGCACAATGGCTGCGGCGATGAGTGCGGCGATGTTGCCTGCGATACGGAGTGGCTCAACCAGATTAATTGCAACATGAAGCCCGATGTCAAAGAGGTTCCACACAATTAGTAGCGTGGGCAACATCTGAAACGTTTGGTCATTGTTTTCTGTTTCCATTGTTCTCCTAAAATCTCCATTTTGGTGATACATTTTGTTCTTGTGGGCGCCTCAAGAAACATTTGCCTTACATTTATTGGTATGCTATATGTTGGGACAGCCATTGTCAACGAAATTTGAAGAAGCGGCACAAATCATAAAATATTGTGTCGAATGAAGAAGGGGCAATCTTTCGAGGTGGACAGAGCAAATGTATCACATCAATAATGACCCGCGGTCAATCAAGTCTGCCGAGATGTTATACGACGGCTTAGCTGAACTCATTCAAAGTATGCCGCTACACAAGATTACCGTCACAAAACTGGTCGAAACAGCAAAGGTGGGGCGCAGAACATTTTATCGTCATTTTGATCAGATTGAGGATGTCTTACGGTGGCGAAGTGATCAGGTTTTCAACGATATGATTCAATATCTGATTGTGTACGTCCAAGAAAACGGTAATGAAGCACGAGAGATGCTCCTGAAACCCGTTCTGCGCTATTTCTATGTACACTCTGAAATTATTGAACTGCTGATGCAAGCCAATCGATTAGATATCGTGATGGCATCATCTCATCGGGCGGTGGCGCCATTTAAATCACTTGCCTTGACCGAGCTCGGGATTGATCCCGCCTACGTAGAATATAACATCATAATTCGGCTTGGTATTGTCACAAATATCCTCGTGAAATGGATCGAAACCGGAAAACAGGAGCCACCTGATGAACTCGCAGACACACTAAGCGGGATGATAAAAAACATGGTCACCATAGATCAACTGTTATGATTGTGTACACTATTTTCATCGGAAAACTTGACGTGACGGATCGGACTCAGGCTGCGGTTATGGCAATGAAGGCGGGGCTTGTTAGAGGAAGTGATTAACGGGTGTAAAATTGAGGAGTCCGTCCCAAAGTTCTTTTGGGCGTGCACTTTGGACTCCTCATGAAAAACTCTTAAATTCAAGAAGAATATTGCAAACTAGCTATACTCTGGCAACCAATCGCCGTGAGCCTCGATGAGTTCGTCAACCATCGACCAAATTTGGTCAAGTGAAAGCTCGGCGGCGGTGTGGGGATCAAGCATGGCCGCATGGTAGATGTGTTCTTTCTTGCCGGTCAGGATCGCCTCAACCGTCAGGGCCTGAACGTTGATATTGGTTTGCATCATAGCCGCGAGATGGGGCGGGATGCTGCCAATCTGAATAGGCTGAACCCCGTTTTTATCAACCATACACGGCACTTCCACACAACAATCAGCAGGCAGGTTGTCAATCAATCCCTCGTTTTGCACATTACCATAAACGGTCCGAGGCGTTCCTGTTTCCATACTATGGATAATGAGGGAACCATACTCTTCACTCCGTTCCACAGTTAGCTGAGACGCTCCATTCTCCAGCTCTTTTCGTAATGACTCCCAGCCAGCAATCTGTTTTTCACTGCGATGGATATACTCATCTAAAGGAATTTCAAATTCTTCGAGGAGGTCGGGTCGATCTCGCTTGATAAACCAAGGGACATACTCGGCGAAGTGCTCACTCGACTCAGTAACGAAGTAGCCTAGACGGCGGAACATTTCATACCGAACTGCATCAGAAAGATCTCCTGTACCGTGGGCCCGCATCGGGACAGAGCCATTCTGGGCTACTTTTTGAATCTGCGGATACAAATCCTGGCCGTTATGCTCGAAATTGAGATAGAAGGCCATATGGTTGATCCCCGCACAAACATAATTGATCTCTTCGAAAGGTACCCCAATATCTGTAGCCAATTGAGATGCGGTTCCTTGAACGCTATGGCACAAACCGATGGTATTGATGCTTGAGGCCTGACTCAAAGCCCAGCAGTTGATAGCCATCGGATTGACGTAGTTGAGGAAGGTCACATCTGGGCAGAGTTCCTCCATATCCTGGCACATCTCCAGCATAACGGGCACAGTTCGTAAACCACGCATAATCCCGCCGATGCCCAAGGTGTCAGCGATGGTTTGGCGTAGCCCATATTTTTTAGGGATTTCAAAATCAGTAACGGTGCCAGGTTTATAACCAGCGACTTGGATCATACAAATGGCATAATCAGCTTCGTCAAGCGCCGCTCGACGATCAGTTGTGGCTTTAATCGTTGGGTTGACTTCTAAGGATTGGGCGATTTTATGAGCGACAATTTCAGAGGTTTGTAAACGCTGTTCGTCGATGTCGTGTAATGTTATTGTTGACTCTGCAAGTTCTGGAAAACTTAAAATATCGCCCATTAGATTTTTGGCAAAGATTGTGCTACCAGCACCGATAAATGTAATTTTCGGCATTGAAAAACTCCTCGTAAAATTTTTCCAATCATATTCGATTTTTTCATCAAATTGAATGGATTTTTTCTCTGAAAATATGGTAAAATGCTAGATCGTTTGATATATACGATTCCGTTTAGGGGTAATACATTGACAACTAATAATGCCTCAATGTTCAATCAAAATGATTTAATCGTTTACTATTGTGGTCAAGAAATATGTAAGCCGGAACATCGGTATGGGCCAGCAATGCGAGATCATTTCTTGATTCACTTCATATTGGAGGGCCAAGGAAGTTTCACAGTGGGTGAACAAAGTTATCAACTTGGCCCTCATCAAGGCTTCTTGATTTATCCCAATCAGGTTGTGAGTTATCAAGCCGATAAGGGCGATCCATGGCACTATGCTTGGGCTGCATTTCAGGGCACAAAAGCTTCGATTTATCTACAAGTAGCCGGACTATCAGAGAGCTTGCCCATTTTTTCTTACAATCGTGATTCCCAAATGAGACGTTGTGTTGAGCAAATGGTGGCTGTCCAAACAATGTTATCATATGTGGACAGTCGTGAATTTCGTTTACTTGGTTATCTGTATCAACTTTTTGCCTTACTGATTGAGGCGGATCATACGGCCCGTTCAAAACCACTTTTGTCTCGTAAAGATGAGTTATATGTCAATAAGGCCCTAGCATTTATTGAGCATAATTATTCTCACAAAATAAATGTCGAAATGCTGGCTGCTCATGTTGCGCTTAATCGTAGCTATTTTGGCTCAATCTTTAAAGCCAGTCTTGGCCAAACCCCACAACAGTACTTGATGCAATTTCGAGTCAATAAAGCCAGCGAATTACTACAAATAACTAATTTGTCGATTGGTGATATTGCTCGCTCGGTGGGGTATGATGATCCCCTCCTTTTTTCTAAAGTATTCAAACGATTGAAAGGGGTATCCCCACGTCACTTTCGATCTACTGGATGATCGCCGTTCCGTTAGCAGCTTGGGTGATGTAAATTTCCGGCTTGAGGCCTGTTTTTGTTTCATATTCGTGGGAAACAACTGTGGCAATTTCTTCTGCTTTGTCCGCTTGAACCAAGGCTACCGCACATCCGCCAAAACCACCCCCTGTCATCCGTGCTCCATAACTGCCAGGTTGTGTCTGAGCAATCTCGGCCATAATGTCGAGCGCTTCATTTGTTATCTCAAAATCATCGCGCATACTGATGTGGCTTTCATTCATTAAGGTGCCCAATGTAGATGCATCCCCAGCCTTCATTGCTTGGGCAGAGTCTAGAACGCGCTGATTTTCGGTGATAACATGACGTGCCCGTCGATACGTTATTTCGTCTAGTTTGTCTTGGGCCGCCTGTAGTTGCTCAAGCTGAACATCACGCAAGTGTGACACTCCAAAGTAGGCAGCGGCTTTTTCGCAGCTAGCGCGACGCTCGTTATAGCCGGAGTCGGTGTGGCTGTGGCGAGTCATGGTATCCATAATGATGATGGCTGTCCCCAGTGGTAGGGGGATGGCCTCAGTTGACAAGTCTCGACAGTCAATCATCAGAGCATATCCAGCCTGACCATTGGCTGAAATCATCTGGTCCATAATGCCGGTATTGGCCCCAACCCATTCATTCTCATTCTTTTGCCCCAACTTAGCCATTTCTACACCATCAAAGGCAAAATTTGACACTGCGGCAAACGCACAGCCAACCCCCATCTCTAATGCTGCGGAGGAAGACAAGCCTGACCCAACAGGCACATCACTACTCAAAACCCCTTCCCAGCCTTGTAGATCATAGCCCGTTTCTTTTAACATCACCGCCATACCCTTAACATACTCTGGCCAGCCTTCGTTGGTGTTTTTAATATTCGTCAGGCTAAAATCAGTCGGCTTAGTTTGCTCCAACGAGTGCGCCAGTACACGGTCATCAGCTCGTGGACGTAAT
The DNA here is from genome assembly GCA_028285035.1 of Phycisphaerae bacterium. Next base: position 4,500 of record JANQQF010000104.1, on the reverse strand, counting down.
GCCATCCAAACAGCACGATCTATGGCCATTGGTAGAACAAATCCATCATTATAGTCTGTATGTTCGCCGATGATATTAACTCGGCCTGGCGCTCGAATGATATACTCTGGCTGAGCACCAAAATGTTCCATAAATTTTTGAGATACACGCTGTTTAAGTTTCATAAGTCTAAGTTCGTTATCCTTTATCCATCAAAGCTTACGGCTTGATCTTCTGTAATCTGCTTTAGATATAGCGTTCGACTATAGCCTACATATCCACTGGTTTCTCTGGGGATGCCCATTGTCATCAATTCATAACCAGTGGCCCGATGGACCTCTTGGTTGTCCCGATCAATGATCAGGTACGTGCCCCTCGTATTGAGACCGCGTAAAGGAGCGGCTGGCCTGAAACTCCCAACTTGATGATCACGCATTGTGATTGAAAAAACGGCTTCCTGACCATTGGGCAGGACATATTCAATGACTGAAGATCCAAATTCTTCGAGACGTTCCAAACGATATAAATCTCCCTCTTGAATAATATGACGAATCTGTTTGTAAAAACTGATATAGCTGGCATACTCAGCCAACATTTCATCACTCAATTCATTGAGGCTGGTGCCGATCCCTAAGGCACCGCGCATTGCAACATCAAACCGCAAACCTAGGGAGGCTATGCGTTGGGTAATATAGTTATGTTCGTGTGTCACCCAGGCTTCCATGGCCCGAGCGGGATAAGCCAAGCTAAAGCCTTCCTGAATACGAATACGGTCAAATGCATCTGTATTATCACTCACCCATACCTGATCAGTACGGCCAAGAATACCCAAATCGATACGTCCTCCCCCACCAGAGCAACTTTGGATATCCAGATCAGGATACTTTTGACGTAGACGATCCATTATATCATAAACAGCCGCAACATGCTGACGCCAGATTGCCTTTCCGGCTACCGAGCCAGGCTCCGAGGTATAACGATTCATGTCCCACTTAAAGAAGGCGACAGAATAACGACTAACTAGCTCATCCAGCGCGTTAAAGATATACTCCACCACCTCTGAGCGACCAAAGTCTAGGACGAGCTGATGCCGAGCTTCAGTTCGGGGACGACCTGGAAAATGTAAAATCCAATCTGGGTGCTTGCGATATAAATCTGAGTCTGGGTTGACCATTTCTGGCTCGATCCAGAGGCCAAATTTCATGCCCAGACGGTGAATTTCTTCAACCAATGGTTCAAGTCCATTGGGGAATGCTACCTCACTGACCTGCCAGTCGCCTAGCCCAGCTTTGTCACTTCGCCGGGAACCAAACCAACCGTCATCAACACAAAATAGCTCTACCCCAATGGCCGCAGCTTTGCGAGCAAGTTCAACCTGATTTTCATATGTTACATCAAAAAAGGTAGCTTCCCAACTGTTATAAAGCACGGGACGATGGGTTTGTCCTTGTGGCGAACGAGGCAGAACCCGCTCACGGGCGAAGGCGTGCATCCGGCGGCTGGCACCTCCCCACCCATTTTGGCTAACACCACACACCAAGGCTGGAGTTACATGTCGCTTGCCAGGTTGTAATTCCCAATGGGAGTCAAAAGGGTTATAACCGGCATGGATCCGAACATCCCAGGTCGGCAATTGTTCGAAGGTCATACGCCAGCTACCACTATAAGCCATTTGCCCAAAGTAAACAAGGCCGCTCTCTTCCCAGGCTTGACCAGGTCGATTGATGAGAAAGAATGGGTTCGCAGCGTGACCCGTTTGTAACGTATGGCTCTCTAAAATGTGGATGCCTAAGGGTAAGCCTTTACGGTAAGAGGTAAACTCTCTGGCCCAAGCCCCAGTAACAGCGGTTAACTCATTTGTGCCATTAGGGAGATGTAACGAGGCGAAGTTACAAGCTTCGATACTTACTGATTGTGCACCTGCGTTTTCTAACTCACACCAACGTTCGATAATGTCATGCTCAGGTGTAAGTCGATAACACAATGTTACATTAAAGGGCTGGATTGGATCGCGTAGAAATACCCGCAATGTCTCACGAGGATTGTCATTTGTCACGGGTAGGCCGTGGGCTGGGAACAAGCCAGGTTGGGCATCGGTGACAATTTCATAGCCAACGTAGCGCAATCGTAGATCTCGGATAGGAGAATGTGGCGCCTCATCTGCGCCCAGTGGATGTGCCGACTCAAGAAAATTGACCTTGAGGGTAGTTTGATAGGAGGTGACATCACCAAAGGTCAAAATTTCATCAGGTTGAATTTGGGTTTCAAAGCTTGCTAGCGAAAAATAATCTTCATAGCTGGTTGCTCCACTAATCAGGTCACCTGAGGCCGCTTCTTCCGGCCGTGGTCCCCAGCCTAGATGAACGAGCCGATTGTCTGCATCAACCTGAAAGGCATAGAAACTTGTCTTTAAATGTAAATTGAAGGTGTGTGTATCTGGGTTAAAGTGAATCATCACTCCCTTTTTCCTGTACTGTTTGATTAGCTAACTTATTGTTTTCAAGTAAGACAATTGAGTTTGAGGCCTCCTCACTTCGTTCAGAATGACAATTGAACACCTCAAAACTTGGGTTAATTTACCTTGGTTAGTTCTGATTCCACCAGATTATATCAAAACAATCTTGATTTAAGATGGATCTCTACTGATGAGTAGTAAGGTTTCGGCTGTTAGCCCATCTACTTTAGAGACTATTCCATCAGGCCAATGAATTTCTAAATACTCCAGATTACTTTCTGCTGGAAAGCCGAAATGCAGACGCGTTGGATCGCCAGATAGATATCCACTACTCGCTTTGACAACGCGACTGTAGCGTCCTGTGCTGGTGTGCAAATGCACTTCTGCATTCAAGGCAAATCGATTTTGGCTAGCAGGCCATTTCAGATCGACACTTAAACTGTGTCCACCACACAATTTGTTTTCCAAAATTTGCGCAGGAGTATTAAGATTATTGATAACAATGTCTAAATCGCCATCATTATCTAAGTCACCTAGACTCATACCTCGGCCACTCGATGTGCCATTTAACCCCCAATCTGGAACAGCTTCGAAGGATCGGCCAGCCACATTACGAAAGGCTTGATTTTCCTCGACTAATTCGTCACCAGGTAAATGACCAAAAAGCTCTTCCGCTGTCATTCCGTTGACCACATAAATGTCCAAAAAGCCATCCTGGTCAAGATCCCCAAATTTAGCCGACCAACTCCAACCTGTTGCAGTTAAGCCTAATTGATTGGCCTGATTTTCAAACTCACCCTCTGCATCGGCCATTTGAAAAACATTCTCCATTACCTGTGGATCACCTTCAGTATGCCCATGTGTCATCATGTCCATAACAGGCTGCCATTGGGCCAAGGTTGCTTCATCTTCGGCATAGGGCTTCATATCTGTGGCAAAGAGTTCCCAATGACCGTCATTGTTAACATCGCCCATATCAAAACTCATTGTGCTGTGGGTTGTGTTGGCAAAAGGCTCAACTGTAGTCCAATCGGTATCAGTTTGGAGCCAAGCTTGGTCACGCACGACAAAGTCATTGCCTACCAAAATATCAAGGCGGTTGTCTTGGTTAAGGTCAAGGGTTATTAGGGCAAGGGTTTGCGCTTCATCAGCTAAACGAGTTGCCTCAAAGTTCCCCGCCTCATTTTCATAAACATAAACCCCATTCGTTTGACTAGGCATACCACCAGAGCCAAATTTTTTAAGAAGCAGAGCATCATATGACCCGGTAATCAGATCAAGATCGTGGTCATTATCTAGATCAGCCCAAGTCATTGCATAGGCTGGCTTCAGGACACCTGGCAGGGTGCCTGCCTCAAAGGTCCCTTGATGATTATGCCAATAGCTAACGCCGCCGCCAGTCAAGGTAAAGACAATATCAAGCCAGCCATCCGCATCGACATCCACAGTATTAACAGCGCGTGAGTCACCGTGATCTAGCTCTGTTTTACGAAACACCAATCCCCCATCATTCCATAAAACAGTATTTGGTCCAGCTAAATTTGCCAAGACTAAATCAAGATCGCCATCATTGTCCAAATCGTTGATAGCTAAACCCGCTCCATTACTATCAAACATTTGAATGGGTTGCTGTGATGGTGTTGTAATATGATCAAGTGTGTGGGTGACAAAAGTGTCCGAACAACTTTGTTGCTCAAATGGAATTGTCTTTATCACAAGATCATTAGAGGGATTAACCTTGTTTGAGACAGTGCTTTGTGGGGCGAGGCTACAGGCACTTATACCAATAAATATGATAATTGCAATTAGAAAATGTAAATAGTTTTTCATGCGTCGAAATTTGATTGATCAAAATGGAGCCCAAAATAAGTTTTTGGGCTCCATTTTTTAGTTAATTCAATGTGTCTATTTTAAAGGTGAAATAATTTTTACAATCATCATTTCACTTGTATACCTTCTACTCAAATGTGGCGTTGACTTCTGCGGCAGCAGCAGGTAAGGCATCAGCAGGCTCAGCTGTACCGAGGAAAACGCCGTCCATTGCTTCGGTCATAATGTCAGTGATT
>JANQQF010000090.1 GCA_028285035.1 Phycisphaerae bacterium | reverse complement strand
CTATGTCGCCCTCGCTGAATTCAAACGTAATCTTAAATCTGTCAATCCTCCCTTCATCGCTTCTTTAGTTGTCCGCACCTTTTGACCTCATGAGCCTAAAGTTTTTGTATAAAATCTGGCTGTCTGGGTTTTATCTAGGTTTTGTCGAGTAAATATCGATAGTTTTGGATTTTAGTTAGGTGAATGTGAATCGGCCAAGAAAACGTATAAACAAATGTAATTTGCTGATTGATTGTATTTGAACCTCATTTTACCCTCACTTTTAATACTTGTCTATATTAAATCCATATAAAATCCATAAAAAGTCCAGATTATTTAAATGCAAATAGATTTGAGTGTCGTATAGGTTAGTGTAAGACCTAATTGATTGAGAATTGTTTGTTGGATTTAAATCCAAAGTGATATAAGTTTCGTCAAATCGAATGTGAAGCAAAAAGCTTCAAAATAGGTTTAAGGACTTTAAATCCAAACCTGATTTGATTGCGTCAAATCCAATACAGACCAACTCCATCAATTACTTAACAATCTAACACCCAACGACATCCAACTTCCCATTACCAGAGCTAGAAATTCTTTCTGCTCTTTTATTATGGACATTTATTCGTAATTGCAAATCAATTGCGAATAGAAAAATAAATTGTGATCGAAATTGAGGAGAATAACATGTTGAAATTTATTGTACTTTTACCCTTGTTGATCCCAGTGGCTCACGCTGGTGGTGACTCTGGCGCGTTATCGGGTTTCTTGCATCCATTGTTAGGATTAGACCACATGCTGGCGATGGTTGCAGTTGGTTTGTTGAGTGCACAAATGGGTGGACGTGCCATCTGGACCGTTCCTGCCGCCTTTGTTGGGGTGATGGTCGTTGGTGGCATTGCTGGGATGTTAGGTGTTCCCCTGCCCTTGGTTGAACTTGGTATTGCAGCCTCGGTTATTGTACTCGGTATTGCTTTAGCACTTAAACAAGGTTTACCTGTTGGAGTAGCAATGATTTTTGTTGGTTTGTTTGCCCTCTTCCATGGACACGCTCACGGTACAGAACTCCCAGAAGTCATGGATACAGCCCTCGATATTGTTTCTTATGTCATTGGCTTTGTTACAGCCACTGCCGGATTGCACGTCATTGGTGCTCTGATTGGGGCAATGGCTACTCGTACCGCACGCGGCGATATGACCTTGCGAGTGGCTGGGGTTTTGATTGCTGTAATGGGTGTTGGCATTATCACAGGTATGCTGTAGACAGAATAGATTGGCCTGAAATGAAATCTAAGGTTTGAAAAACGACTTAATTACGATTTTAGATTTACGGAATTCAATTGCTGACCTGAAATCGTAAATCGACTGAAAGGTTGAACCATGACCGTTAACGCGATCTCAAATTCAGATGTGCGTGCAGAAACGAAAACAAATACAAAAAGTAACTGGCAATTACAAACACCGGAATATCTGCTTATTCTAGTTGTGGCTCTGATATTGTGGACCTTTGGTTTTGTTGAACTCCTCAATCGAACCAGCTCAAAACCAACGGTTTTAGGCCTCTATTCAACATCATACTTCGCCATCTTAGCGACCTATGCTACTGGCTTCATCGTATGGATTGGCCTGCTAGCCCGCCCGTATCATTCAGGATGGCTCTCTCGGACGATCACCTTCATCCAAAACCGATCCTGGTTAGCGGTTGGAATTTTGGTACTGTCTGGTATCGTTGTGTGGAACCTGTTCTTTGTAGCGCTCTATGCTGATGACTCCTTCTCGCGTATTGCTGAGTTACCCGTCGTTCGCTTTACCTTTGCCGGCCTAATTGTATTGTTCAACGGTTTGATTGTATTCGCCGCTTGGGGAAAGAATGGACCCGTGGCAATCTGGCGAAGAGCGGTCTTTTGGGTGCTGGCTGTGTTAGCGGGGATCGAAATTATTTTGCAAGTGTTGCTCGCCTTTAATGCTCTGCCAGTCAGTCAAAGCCTAGTCAATATCTTCAAACCTTATAGCGCTATCTACTACACGGCGGAAGGCTTTGGAAATGGTTCAACAAACAACTTTGGTTGGTATTATCCTGACTTCCAGTTAAAAAGCGACTCAAAACGTATTGTTGTGCTGGGTGATACCTACATTCAAGCGCTGCAAATTGATCGGGAAGAACACTTGGGGGTTCAACTGGAGACCTTGCTGAACAACAACGAGCCTGAGCAGGACATTGAAGTGCTAGCGATGGGAATGCCCGGCTTTGGTCCCGGCTTGTATCTCAGCGAGACCCGTCTTGTCGACACCATCGACAAATTTGAGCCGGATGAAATTATCCTCTTTTTCCACGTTAGTAACGATTTCCAGCTTTCAAACACACCCACTGAAAATAACATTGTTTACAATGTAGATGAAGCTGGTAATGCGGTCCTTAGTCAAGCCAGCGAAGATCATATTCACAATCTGAAGCATTGGACGTTGCATGGTTATGAATTGGTCATTGACCCCTTGACAACTGTTCGGGGTAAATATTTAACGCCGCAGGTCATTCAAGCCTTTGGTGAGGTTGATGAAGCGGTGGCAGCCCCGGCCGCCTTAGATATGCCTGGCTTTCGTGGCTATATCGCTAACCAGATTGATGGAAAACGCGATGATTTCTTCCTGATCACTGAAACAGGGGTGAAGCCAGCATTTGGGGCGGGCAACATGATGTTTGAGAAAGAGCTTACTGCCGAAGCGGCTGAAGCCATTGCCGTAGCTGAAGGGCTGCTCAAATTTACGAATGACTACCTTGCCTCAGAGGATGTCACCCTTCGCATCGTCACTATTCCAGCCTTTCCTTCAGGGTTCTACCAGGAAAATAGCGGAACAAGTTGGCCGTCAGAAATTGGCCCTTACAACTTATTTGGCCCAGAGCAGGCGCTCCAAGAATTTGCCCAACAACAAGACATTCCTTTCTTAGCAACAGGTCAATATCTTCAGGAAACTGGCACCACAGTCGAGGATATTCAATCTTTATTCTTCCTAGATGGCTTGGGGCACTTCACCCCAGCCGGTCACACCTACATGGCAGATAGCATCTACGCCTGCTTCTTTGCTCAAGAAGCATCTTCACTTGAGGCGTGTACAGGTCAGTAAACACATTTATCGGATTGCGAACGAATAAGTAACAAGGGAACTTGTAAATGTTGGTGGATACAAAAGAGACACAGAATAACTTGCCTGTGCTTCAGTTTAACCGAATTGTAAAACGTCTGTTTGATCTACTTTGTTGCGCGATGCTTTTTCCCATCCTAATCCCGATTTTGTGTGTGATCGGGCTCTGGATCAAACGAGACAGTCAAGGCCCTATCTTTTTTCGCCAACTACGAATTGGGAAAGATGGTCGTCCTTTCAAAATTATAAAATTTCGAACCTTGTCGATCGATTTTGATGAACAAGCACATCGAGACTACATGCAACAATACATTCAGGGGCAAAACGCTGAGCAGCAGAATGGTCGACAAAACTTCATTAACAAGCCGCCAATTCAAAGTAAGGTGACACGAGTAGGTCGATTTTTGCGAAAAACCAGCTTGGATGAATTGCCCCAGATCATCAATGTAATGCGTGGTGAGATGAGCTTAATTGGCCCTCGGCCACATATTCCCGCAGAGGTTGAAGCTTACAACAGTTGGCACCGGCAACGGCTGGATGCCTTGCCTGGCATCACAGGCTTGGCCCAAGTCAAAGGGCGCAGCGAACTGACCTTTGATGAATTGGTGACGTATGATTTGGAATACATTGAACAACAAAATATAGGTCTTGATTTAAAAATTGCCCTCTTGACTATCCCTGCTGTCCTCAGCGGTCGGGGCACAAAATAAACGCTAAATTAGGTGGAGAAAGACAACGATATGGAAACCATAATTCTTTCAGTCAATGATATTCGACAAATCATACATCACATTGGACTTGATACCCTGATGGATCAGATGATTGCACGACTAACAGCCTCAATTGAAGTTTATGATGAGGAACGAACGATTGTACCGCCCCGGAGTGGCTTTCAATACACCGAACCTCACTTAGGCTTGATTGAATGGATGCCCGTAATGGAGATGGGCAACACGGTTACGGTCAAAACGGTTGGCTACCACCCCTCTAACCCGACAGCCCGCCATTTACCAACTATTCTCTCAACTGTATGTGCTTACGATACCAACACCGGCCACTTGATTGGGATGACGGACGCGACCTTTTTGACCGCACTACGCACCGGGGCTGCTTCTGCGGTGGCCAGCCGATTTATGGCTCACCCGCAATCAAAAACGGTGGGCCTGATTGGGGCTGGTGCTCAGGCAATGACCCAGCTGCACGCGTTGACTCGTGTTTTTGATATCAAAACAGTTTTTGTCTGCGACAGCGACTCGAATGTGAGTGATAGCTTCCTGAAACGATCGGCCTTTCTAGGTTTGAACTTGGTGCAAGTTGCTGGGGAGATGAGCGTTGAGCGGATGGTTCAATCAGCAGACATTCTCTGCACTGCGACCTCAGTTGATATCGGATACGGTCCTGTTTTTGAAGATACGATGACTAAACCTTGGCTACATGTCAACGCCGTTGGGGCCGATTTCCCTGGGAAGGTTGAGGTCCCCATCTCCTTCTTAAAGCGCAGTGTTGTTTGCCCTGACTTCCCCGCGCAGGCGTTGGTCGAAGGTGAGTGCCAGCAGTTGGCAGCGGATGACATTGGGCCAAGTTTGATCGATGTTGTGAAAGAGCCAGCCCAATATCGCCACATTCAGCACCAAACTAGTGTGTTCGACTCAACAGGCTGGGCTGTTGAGGATCAGATCGCAATGTCGATGATGATTGACTATGCTAAGGAATTCAAACTGGGGACGTCGGTTCAGATCGAAAGCTCATCAAATGATCCACACAACCCCTATCATTTTGTGACTCAACCCTATTATACCATTCCGATTGGTGAAAAAGCGGTTTTCTCAAATTAAGAAATTATTAGAAGCAGTTGTAATTACGGAAGGAAAAAACATGGCTACTTTAATGGAAACCCCAACAATAAGCGATGATACTGTAACCTTGACCTCAAACGGTTTTGCGCTGGATACCAGCCCCGAAAAATTTGGTGAGTTACGTAACTCTATGGACATCTTTGATGACGTTGAAGCGATACGTGCCCGAATGGCTGATGAAGGTTATCTGTTCTTCCGAGGCTTGATGCCCCGCGAAGAAGTGCTGGCTGCCCGCCAGGAAATCCTGTTGAAATACGCTACGGCTGGCGAGATTGACTCAATCAATCACCCGCTGATGGATGCGATTTACTCTGAAAACACGTTCATCGATAAGATTAACTTGCGTGCGTTCACTGAAAGCATTCGCACAGGCTTGGCCTATGAAAATATTGCCCTCAACCAGAAAGTAATCGGCTTTTACGAAAAATTCTTTGGCGATGCGGTTCATCCTTATGACTTCCGTTGGCCTCGCTTTGTTCGACCAGGTGAGGGTTGTGGCTTCCACTACGACGGTCCCTACATGAACCGTGGCACTGATCGGGTTTACACCAGTTGGATCCCCTTGGGTGATGTCGCGAAAACTGAAGGTGCATTGATTGTCCTTGAAAATAGTCACAAGAGCGACGAACTCCTTTCTAGCTACGCCAAGAAAGATGCCGACAAAGAAAAAATTGGTTGGTTGAGCACAAACCCTATCAAGCTGCAAGAAAAATTTGGGGGTCGTTGGTTGTCAACTGACTTCCAAGCTGGTGATATGCTCTGCTTTACAATGCACACGCTACATGGTGCACTCGATAACAACTCGCCAATTAAACGTTGCCGTCTTACGTCTGACACCCGCTACCAGCCCGCCAGCGAGCCAATTGATGAGCGCTGGAACGGGGCCAACCCAGAAGCTCACGGCTATGACAAAGTCTTCTTGCCAGGGCTTGGTTCTTGGAACAACCAAGAATTCCAGGATGAGTGGAAGTCTGTCGATGAGTTTGGTCGATTGGTGCTGAAGTAGGTCAATGTTTAATCATCTATGCCAATTGGCGATATAGGAGTTTTTTATGTTGGGAACAACTGAACAACCGAAAAAAGTAGAATTCACGGGGCACAAACACGCAGATGGCGTCATTGGCTTTATTGCAGAAGTATTTCATCTCCCCGGTTTTGCTCACGACCACGGTGAGACCGATAGCATCGTGGTTGATGAGGCGATGCAGGACAACAATATTGGGATCACCACCGTTTGGGTATCGTTAGGCCTGCTCTGGTTGACGACAGCCCTCCAGGCGGTCATCTACTTTTACAGCAACAGTGTCGCTTTGCTGGCCGATACAACCCACAACTTGGTAGACGGTCTGAACTCAATCCCCCTGCTGATTGCTTTCTATTTGGCCCGTCGGGTGGCAAGCCGTCGCTTTACATACGGCTTTGGTCGGGCGGAGGACATTGCAGGAATTTTTATTGTCCTGTCCATTGTCTACAGCGCTGGACATATTATGTATGAGTCTGTTAACCGCTTCTTTTCTCCATTTCCCTTGGAAAACTTGGGGTTGGTTGCTCTGGCTGCGTTGGTTGGGTTTATTGGTAATGAAGGTGTGGCGACTCTGCAGATTCGCGTGGGGAAACGGATTGGTTCGGATGCCTTAGTGGCTGATGGTCAGCACGCTCGAATGGATGGGGTCACCTCGCTGGCGGTTCTCATCGCCGTATTCGGAGCGTGGATCAACATCCCCATTCTCGACCCAATCATCGGAGTGGTTATTGGTATCGCCATTATTGGGATCGCTTGGCATGCGATTGTCAAAGTCTTCTACCGTTTAATGGATGCCGTCGATCCTTCTATTGTTAATCGGATCGAACACTTTGCCGAGCAGGTTGAAGGCGTTGGGCAAATTGTTAAATTGCGCGTGCATTGGGTAGGGCATCGTCTGTTCACCGAAGTCACCGCAACAGTCGATGAGACCCGAACGTTGGTTGAAGCCCACAGTGTCGCCCAACGTATTCAAGAAAAACTGCATGAAGCTATTCCGGCGATGGGGGAAGTCGTTGTCCAGTTCGAGCCTAGCTACAAATATGTAAACAATGACTGTCTTCCGAACAGTGGTGAAAACAAACTGCTCAATATCTTACCACCTCGCTACCAAAGTATGACACCCAGTGCTGCGCCAATGGGAGCCGCCGGATTAAAGTATGACTCGGATGGGAACGCCGCCTGGAATGAGATTTGGACAGATTTTTGTGACTTGGCTCTTGCGGGTGGCCCCTCTCATCGGGATGTCCTTCTGGAGCCGGGTGATCCAGAGGCTGCTCTGGCTCGGCCAGAAGAATATGAGAAGGTGCTTCAGGAGTTGGAACGCGGCATCCGTATGGTCACGGGGTTAGACCCAGTACGTGATAGCAGCCCCGGTTGGATTGGGATGGAGTGTGAGAGTGAAGAGATGGCCCTGTGGTTGTTGCGAGCTATTATGGTCGAAAATATTGGGGTGCGACGCGAGGGGCGGGTCTTGTTCTTTCCTGCCAGTCCAGATTTTCGGCTAGAAAAAGAGATCAAGAGCGTTATCACTGTGGTTGCCAAAACCAATCATTACTGGCAAGAACATCTCGAAGCGATTTCTTGAGCAAAGGTGAACATCGGAGGAGTGTCATGAATTTTTCGTGGACAAAAGAACAGTTAGAGCTAAAAGAAAAGACGATAAAGTTTGCTCAGGAAAAACTCAATAACAATATTTCCGAGCGTGAACGAGAGAACTATTTTTCGATTGAGGATTGGAAGAAGTGTGCTGAGTTTGGCATTCTCGGCCTTAATATTCCGCGTGAGTATGGTGGGCAAGGCTATGATCCATTGACGACGATTTTGATGATGGAGGGCTTGGGGTATGGCTGTCTCGACAACGGCTTACCCTTTGGTCTCAACTCCCAAATGTGGAGTTTACAGCCCGCCATTCTCAAGTTTGGTAGTGAGGAACAGAAGAAAAACTACCTGCCGCGCTTGTGCCGTGGCGAAATCACCGGCGCATTTGGGATCACTGAGCCAGAGACAGGTTCAGACTCGTACGCAATGCAAGCGACTGCCAAGAAGGTTGACGGCGGCTACATCTTGAATGGCCACAAAGCCTATATCACCCTAGCCCCCGTGGCTGACATCGCGGTGATGTTTGCTTCCATTAATCCTGAGTTAGGCCGCTGGGGTATCACTGCCTTCGTGGTGGAATGTGGCACCAAAGGCTTTAGTACCAGTCCGGTTCGCGACAAAATGGGGATGCGCACCATTCCGATGGGCGATCTTTATTTCGAAGATTGCTTCGTGCCCGAGGAAAATCGCTTGGGGCCGGAAGGGGCTGGTGTTAGCCTCTTCACCACGGCGATGGAATCGGAGCGTGGTTACATCTTTGCCAGCCAAATGGGCGCAATGCAACGCCAACTTGAAACATCAATCAAGTATGCGCGTGATCGCAAATCTTTTGGCCAGCCCATTGGAAAATTTCAGTCAGTGTCAAACCGCATTGCCGATATGAAGCTCCGTTTGGAATTAGCCCGAATGCTGCTTTACAAAGTGGCTTGGCTGGAAGAGCAAGGCGAACCATTGTTGATGGAAGCAGCGATGGCGAAATTGTATCTCAGCGAGATGTTCGTCGAGTCGAGCCTGGACTCCATCCGTTTACACGGCGCAAAAGGTTATGTGACGGAGTATGAAATTGAGCGTGACCTTCGAGACGGGGTTGGTGGTTTGATTTATTCTGGCACGTCAGATATTCAACGCAACATTATTGCGCGTTTATTAGGGTTGTAGAGGACAACGTTATGATTTACGTGTTATCACAAATCATTGAAAACAGTGCAACACAATATCCTGACAAAGATGCCTTTCGATTTCACGATCAAAGTCTGACTTACGCCGAATTGAAGGCACGAATGAATCAATTGGCCCAAGCCTTGCAAGCCAAAGGGGTTCGGCGTGGTGATCGCGTAGGTATCTTCCTACACAAAAGCTTGGAGTCGGCCATTGCAATCTACGGGATTATGCATGCCGGTGCGGCCTATGTTCCCCTAGATCCGAAAATGCCGCCGTCACGGTTAGAGTTCATTTTACGTGATTGCGAAATTCGTCACTTGATTTCTGAACCCAGCAAAGTTAAAACGCTGCAAAAAGTGGCTGGGAACACACCGCTGGAATGGGTAATCGGTGTTGAAAATATTGAAGCGCCACTACAGGCTGTATCGTGGGATATGGTGTATCAGTTGCCTGAAACCTCGCCTGAGGTCAATTTGATTGAGCAGGATATGGCCTATTTGATGTACACCTCTGGCTCGACGGGCGAACCCAAAGGAATGGTCCACACACACAAAAGCGGTTTGAGTTATGCCAAATTGGCCGCGGATGTTTATGAGCTAACTGATGAAGATCGCCTGAGCAACTTCCCTCCGCTACATTTTGATCAATCTACCTTCGACTACTTTTCGGGGCCATTGGTGGGGGCAACCACGGTGATTATTCCTGAGGAATACACCTTGATCCCAGCCAGCTTGTCTGAGTTAATGGAGCGGGAACGTTTAAGCGTGTGGTATTCTGTCCCCTTTGCCTTGATTCAATTGCTCCTGCGGGGTGCTCTGGAAAGCCGTGATCTGAGTTCGTTGCGGTGGATTTTGTACGGTGGCGAGCCGTTTCCCCCCAAGCATATGCAAGCCTTGATGGATTTATGGCCTAATGCGCAATTTAGCAATGTCTATGGCCCCGCCGAGGTCAACCAGTGCACCATCTACAATATTCCGAAGCCGTTGGCCTTAGATCAACCCATTCCCATTGGCACAATTTGGCCAAACACCGAAGGATTGATTGTTGATGAGGATGATGAGGGAGTGGCTGTCGGTGAGGTTGGGGAGCTGTTAATCCGCACTCCGACGATGATGCAGGGCTATTGGCGACGGCCCGATTTGAATGAACGCGCCTTTTACTATCGCGCTCAACCCAGCGGTCAGCAAGATGTGTTCTATCGAACAGGGGATTTAGTTCAAGTCCGCCCTGATGGCCTGATGGATTTTCTGGGGCGCAAGGACCGACAGGTGAAAACGCGCGGGTATCGGGTGGAGCTTGATGAAGTCGAAGCGGCGTTGTTATCACACGACTTGGTTGAAGAGGCCGCCGTCTTCCCAGTGACAAATGATGAAGGTACAAAAAATATTCACGCAGCGGTAATCTGCCGAAATGGCGAAGTGCTGAAAAAATCACAACTGATTAAGCATTTGAGCGGGCAATTGGCTCGATACGCCATCCCTACTCAGATTGATATGAAGCAGGATTTTCCCCGAACATCAAGCGGTAAAATTGATCGACGGGCTTTACAAGCTGAAGCGACGGGTACTTTGGAGAGGGTGCCCGAAGTGGCTTAAGAAACGACAGAATTCATCTGTCAGTAGGCTATGATGTAGCGAGAGGAAGGATAGAACTATGACAGCGATTCAACAATTAGGTATCGGATTATTACTTTTGGTTATAGCGTGGTTGATAAGAATGTTTGGCCCCAACTTTGGGATTGATTATTCCCCTGAAATTCACACAGCCCTATTCACTACATTTGTGCTCTTCTGGATCTATTTTTTGATCCGAGCCTTGCGGGCTACATCGGACTCATCAATTTGGTGGGTTGGGTATGCACTTTTTAGTGCAGCGAGCATTTATACCGATTTCTATGTCGGATTTACTTTGGCCGTCGCGCAACTTCTGACCTTGGTCTATCTGCTAAACAATTTTAATGGTGATATACTTAAACGGTGGGTTCTAGCGAATACAGTCATCCTGCTGATGTTTTGGGGCATTGCCTTCAGTTATGACTATGATGATCAAACACCGAAAACAGCTGCGGTTCAACAAACGTTAGAGTAAATATCTTAGGTCCAACAACTAGTGAATGTGTACGAATCGATTAGTTAATCTGGAGAATGTAGATAATGAGTAGAGAGGTTCTGTTGGTTGAAACAAATGGTAGTAATGGGATTAAAACGAAGGATGTGGCTATGCACCCTCAACGAAAGAATGGAAATTCTAACACTCACAATGGCTATGATTTTCGGGAGCCACGGGAGACAAGGGCCAGTGGTAAATCAGCGGCATACAGCAACAGTGTGGTCGAGCCGCTCTACAATACGGCCACCTACTACTTCAAAGACACCGCCGAGGTTGTTCAGTATCACGAAAAAGAAGTTGAATTGGGGCGTTATGGTCGATATGACAATCCGACTTGGCTGGAGCCAGAGCAAACATTGGCTAAATTAAATGGGTACCAGTCTTGTCTGCTGTTTCGCTCAGGGATGAGTGCCATAACAACAAGCATTCTCAGCTTGGTCAAAGAGGGTGATCGTATTCTCTTCTCTGGTAATTGTTATCGCAACACCTACAAATTTTTCTTGAATGTTCTGCCGCGTTATGGGGTAGAAGCTGTCCCTGTTTTTGGATCAACCCCAGAGCAATTTGTGGCGAATTTTGAGGAGAGTTATACTCCTGATACCCGAATCGTCTTTTTGGAAGCCCCATCTAACCCGCATTTGTACCTGATTGATATCGAAGCCATCAAGAAGCAACTACATCCCAACACCCTCCTCATTGTGGATCCCACCTTTTCCAGTCCCGTCAATTTTGATGCTAAACGATTCGGGGTCGATTTGGTTATCCATAGCTGTAGTAAATATATCGGTGGGCACGCTGATTTGCTGGCTGGGAGTATTGCTGGTTCAAAAGAATTGATCGAAACCGTTCGTAACTTTAGAAACATTATGGGCACGGTCATTGATCCGAACAGCGCTTTTCTGCTAAATCGCAGTTTGGCCACGCTGAAGATGCGGATGGATTATATCAATCAATCGACCCAGATATTGGCTGAGTACTTGCAGGATCATCCGAAAGTGAGCCGGGTATTTTACACAGGCTTGCCCACCCACCCCCATTTTTATCTAGGCCAGAAATATCTCAAAGGCCACGGTGGGGTCATCAGTTTTGAGCTGCACGCATCCAAGACTGAAGCAGCCAAATTTGTTGATGCAATGCGTATCCCGTACATCGGTAGCAACTTTGGCTCGCAGCACTCAATGATTGAGCAATGCAGTATCTTTACATATTATCATCAAAGTGAAAGTGAACGGCAAAAGTTGGGCATAAGTGACACCTTGATGCGCTTTAGCCTCGGTTTCGAACCGTTGGATGATTTAATTGCTGATTTTGAAGACGCCTTAGCGTGTCTCTAGTTAATAAAAAAGGAGAAAGTATTGTGGAAGCAAACATTACTCAATTTATCACGGAAGAACTGTTGCACGACTATGAAGACATTACGCTCACCGCAGAAGATCGATTGTTGACCTCTGGCTTGATCGATTCGTTGGGTGTGATGCAACTCATCAACTTTTTAGAAGAAGAGTTTGGTGTGGATGTTTCCCCAGAAGATGTGACCATTGAGAACTTTCAAACCGTTAACATGATTACCCAATATATTAGTCGCCAACGAAACTAATTGTTTTTTGAGCCACCCTTCTTAGGGAGACTGAGAACACAAATGAAAATTGTTTGTGTGATAATTGGCTAATTAAAGAGGCTTAGTCAATTATCACGTAGCTCTTTTCAAAAGAGAGACTGAATCGTGATTGAAGCTACACTAAACGTACCCCCACAAAATATAAATAACCCAGACAACTTACTTGAAAATTCAAATTTAACACAGAGCCAATTTTCGATTTGGCTGGGCCAACAACTCAATCCTGGTACTCCACTCTACAGTATGATTCGAACCTTTTCAGTCTCTGGTCCGATCGAGGTGTCCTCCTTTCAACAGGCATTTCAAGCGTTGATTAATCGGAGTGATGCAATGCGTACGATTATTGGGGAAATGGATGGCGTGCCCCATCAGCGCGTTTTGTCCGAGTTTGTGTACACGTTAGACTTTTTTGATTTTTCAACCGAGCAAAACCCTGAGATTGCCTATCAAATTTGGGAAACTGAACGCAAATTACGATACCTTAATTTGGGGGGATGCCTCTTTGACTCGGCTCTCATTAAGTTGGCCTCAGATCACCATATTTGGTATCTCAATCGCCATCACATTATTACCGATGGTGCCTCAACAGCTCTGATTTATCAGCAAGTCAATCAGCTTTATCAACAGGCATTGGCTGGACAATTAGATAATTTAGAGCCCTTGCCTGCTTTTCAGGATTATGTTGTCTTTGAGCGTGACTTTCGTCACTCCAAAAAGTATCAAAAGGTAGAGAAGTATTGGCAGGAAAAATTGGCCACCCCTCCCGAGCCACTTCGATTTTACGGCCAACTCTTAGCAAAAAATGAGTCTGATATTCAGCGGGTTGATTTTGATTTGGGGCCAGAGCGAACACAAAAATTGCGAGAGATCACCACGGAAAAGGGTGTGCAGGCTTTGACCCCTGAACTGTCGATCTTTAATATCTTTTCAACCCTACTATTTGTTTATCTCCACAAGATCAGCGGCAATACCCACTTGGCCATTGGCACGCCCTTTAATAATCGTCCTTCGGCTGCATTCAAGAAGACCATTGGTATTTTGATGGAGATGTGTTTACTACAGATGGAGATTGATGAGGATGATACCTTTTTGTCTTTGCTCAAACAAGGGCTAAAAGAGTGTTTTTCAACCTTCCGACACACCCAACCGGGTACAGGTAGCCTGGTTTCAAATAAAACCTATGAGGTGATGCTCAACTACATCACCGCCCCTTTCACTGAATTTAATGGCTTCCCGACCGAATACAACTGGATCCACTCTGGCTACGGCGACAGTAATCACGGGCTACGGATGCAGGTCCACGATTTTCGGGGCGCGGATAGCATCAAGCTTCAGTTTGATTTCAACTGCTCTGTTTTTTCTGACCAACAACAAATTTGGGCTATCGAGCATTTCCTGCAGCTATTTGATCACCTGCTTGAAGATCGTGAGCAGAAAATTAGCGAGATTGGCTTGCTCACTGCGCAGGAAAAAGATCTCCTGTTGAACGATTTCAACAAAACTACCGCCACCTACACTTTGGATCAAACGTTGATCGATCATTTCGAGGCGCAGGCTCTGCAATACCCAGATAACATCGCCTTGCAATATGATGCCGAACAACTCAGCTACCACCAACTCAACAAGCGGGCTAATCAATTGGCCCATCATCTGTTGAGTTTAGGGCTGCAACCAGAAATGTTGGTTGGGATTTGTATGGAACGTTCTGTAGAGATGGCGGTGACCATCTTGGGCATTCTCAAAGCGGGTGGGGCCTATGTCCCGCTTGATCCAAGTTTTCCACAGACACGTCTGCAATACATGATCGAGGATACTCAGCTTCCATTTTTGATGACGCAGAGTGAGATCAAAGATAATTTACCAACGAGTGATGCTGATATTATTTGTGTTGATCGCTTGTGGGCTGATATTTCACAATTATCGATTGAAAATCCTGCGCGCAGCACAACCCCCGACTCATTGATTTATGTGATGTACACCTCTGGCTCGACGGGGAAACCAAAAGGGGTCATGCTTCGACATCGCGGTTTGGCCAATCGGGTATTGTGGGCTAAAGAAACGTTGGACATCACACCCAACGACAATGTATTGCAAAAGGCCTCATTTAGCTTTGATGCTTCGGTTTGGGAATTTTTCCTGCCACTCATTTCAGGCGCAAGGCTAGTGATGGCGCGGCCTGGGGCGCAAAAAGATAATGTGTACCTGATGGAGCTGATGAAGCAAGAGCAGATTACGGTCATTCACTTTATTCCTTCACTTCTACAACTGTTTATGGCTGAGCCAAATTTTGCTGATGCTTGTAGCTCGCTGCGATATATTTGGTGTGGGGGCGAGGTTCTTCCCTTAAGTCTGTTGCAACGATTTTACGATGCTTGCTCTGGCCCAAAAATTGTCAATGGTTATGGTCCAACCGAAGGCTCAATCAACGCGACCTATGAGATCTGTGAAGCTGATTATGAGAGTGGCACGGTGCCCATTGGCCGCGCTTTGAGCAATGTGCAGGTCCACATTTTGGATGGGGTGGGTCAGCTGGCTCCCATTGGGGTAGCGGGCGAGTTGCACATCGGTGGCGTTGGTGTCGCAGCGGGCTATTTGAACAAGCCTGAGTTGACCGCCGAGCGATTTATTGCTAACCCTTTCAGTGATGACCCCACGGCCCGCCTCTACAAAACGGGCGACTTGGCCCGTTACCGAACCGACGGCCGCATCGAATTTTTAGGTCGGGTTGATCATCAGGTCAAAATTCGGGGCATTCGCATTGAGCTGGGCGAAATCGAAGCAACTTTGCGTCGACAGAAAGCCGTCAAAGAGACCGTCGTGGTGGCGCATACTGATGCTGATGGCGATCAAAAACTGGTAAGCTACATCATTCCGTCTGTTTCGGGAAAGCAACCAAACACTGTCGATTTACGAAATAGCCTGAAGAACGACTTGCCAGAATATATGGTGCCCAATCTCTTTATGTTCCTGGACAAGTTTCCGTTGACCCCAGCGGGTAAACTCAACCGACTGGCTCTACCATTACCAGAACAAAGTCGACCTGAGTTAAATGAGTCATTTGTTGCACCCACGACGGCTTCGGAAGAACAATTGGCGACGATTTGGCAAAATGTGCTTGGCGTTGAAAAAGTTGGGACACAAGATAACTTCTTTGATTTAGGCGGGCATTCGCTCTCAGTCATTAAAGTGATGGTTCAGGCTCGTGAGATTTTAGACGTCAACTTGAGCCTACAGCAATTCTTTGAAACTCCAACGGTTGCAGAGTTGGCGGCAATTGTCGAAAGTAGTACCCCCGAAAATAAAATCGTCGAGCAAAGCATTTCCAAACGTCCCGCCGATGCCATCAATCGCTTGTCCTTCGCTCAAGAACGGCTCTGGTTCTTGGATCAACTGGAGCCAGGGAGCGCCGCTTATAATATTCATGGTGCGGTCAGGCTGGAGGGTGAGTTAGATGTTGCTGCCCTGGAAGTCAGCCTGAACACCGTAGTACAACGACACGACATTTTGCGAACCACCTTTGATGTGCAGGACGGGGAAACGGTTCAGGTTATTGAGCCTCACCTAAATTTAACGCTGCCGATCATCGATTTGCTAGATGTTCCGGCCGCAGAGCGTGAAGCACAAGCACAACAACATATCATCGAAGCGGCTCAAGCACCGTTTGATCTGAATCAAGATGTTTTGCTCCGGCTCAAATTGTTGAAGGTGGATGATAAGACGCACCTGATTGTCCTCATCTTGCATCACATCATCTCCGATGAATGGTCGAGTGAAATCTTCTGGCGTGAACTCGCTGCTTTGTATGAAGCACAACTTAATCAAACCAAGCCAACACTGCCTGATCTAACGATTCAATACACTGACTACGCCCATTGGCAGCGCGAAAACTTCAGCAGCGAGAGCCAAGCCAAAGAGTTGACCTATTGGACCGAACAATTAGACAATCTTGAGCCGCTGTTGCAACTGCCCACTGATTTTGTTCGCCCCCGGCAGCAGCGTTTTAAGGGAACGCTCGTTTCACGGTCGATCTCAGGGGAGTTGGCGGCTAAGCTGCAAACCTTAAACACGCAGACTGAGACGACGATGTTTATGACCTTGCTGGCTGTCTTTGCCACCCAACTGTATCGGTATACCCATCAAACTGACATTGTCATTGGTAGCCCGATTGCCAATCGTAATCGTTCGGAAAGCAAAGATCTGATCGGCCTCTTCTTGAATACCTTGGCCTTACGGACCGACTTAGCTGACAACCCCAGTTTTGCCGAGTTACTCAAGCAGGTGCGTCAAACCGCCCTTGATGCCTACGCTCATCAGAATATGCCTTTTGAAAAGTTGGTCGAGGAGCTGAAAGTTGAGCGAAACACCGCCTTCAACCCTATTTTCCAAGTGATGTTTGTCTACCAACAAAAATCGGAAGGGCTGCCTGATTTCCCTGGTTTGACCTTGAGCCGAATGCCTCTCGTCGATAGTGGCACGGCCAAGTTTGACTTGACTCTATTTGTCCACGAGGATCACGATGGCTTGCAAGTGGCGTTTGAATACAACAGCGACTTGTTCAAAGCCGAAACGGTTGAGCGAATGCTGGGGCATTATCAGACTTTGCTTGAAAATATCGTCGATAACCCACAACAAACGGTGGGTGAACTACCATTACTCACTTCACCTGAAACCCAGCAAATGTTGGTCGATTGGAATAAAACGGACGCTGAATTCCCGCAGGAAGCGACTATTCATCAGCTCATCGAGGTTCACTCTGAAAATACACCCGATGCCATTGCCCTCAAGTTTGGCGATGAGCGCTTGAGTTATGCTGAATTTAATCAGCGTGCCGAAATTCTCGCAGCTTATCTGCAAAATCAGAATGTTGGTCCGAATGTGTTTGTGGCCATTTGTATGGAACGCTCAATAGAGATGTTTGTCAGCATCTTGGCGGTGTTGAAGGCGGGTGGGGCTTATGTTCCGCTTGATCCAAGCTACCCGGCTGAACGACTGAGCTTTGTTCTAGCTGATACACAGGCCCCTGTCCTGTTGACTCAAGCTAAAGTGCTGCCAAATATTCCCGAGAGCGAAGCAACCACAATTTGTGTTGATCGCGATTGGGATGCAATTGCAACAATAGATACATCAAACCTAACCCAACAAACACAACCCAGTGACTTGGCTTATGTCATCTATACATCTGGCTCAACGGGTAAACCCAAAGGCGTGCCGATTACCCATCGAAATTTAGTTCACTCAACGACTGCCCGTTTGAATTATTACCCTGAGCGTATTGAAAGTTTCTTGCTGCTCTCCTCGTTTGCCTTTGATAGCTCTATCGTCGGAATTTTTGGAACATTGTGTGAGGGTGGCACTTTAGTGTTACCGCCACAAGGTGGCGAGCAGGAAATCCAGTCAATCGCCAGCTTGATTGCCCAACATCAAGCCTCTCACTTGTTAGCCCTGCCCTCCCTTTACAATCTACTATTGCAGTATGCTCAAGCTGAGCAACTCAAATCTCTGCGGGTAGTGATGGTGGCGGGTGAGGCCTGTCCAAAAAATCTGATTGCCCTTCATTATCAACAATTGCCCAAGGCGACTTTGTACAACGAATATGGGCCGACTGAGGGGACTGTGTGGAGTACGGTTTATCGCATTCCGGTCGATGAGTCCCACAACCAAGTGCCGATTGGTCGTCCGATTGCCAATATGCAGACCTACATTTTGAACGAGCAGCGACAGCCTCTGCCTATCGGGGTCCCGGGTGAGTTGTACATTGGTGGGGTTGGCCTCGCTGAAGGGTATCTCAATCGGCCTGAGCTAACGGCTGAGAAGTTTGTGCCGCACCCCTTCTGCGAAGACAGGGATTGTCGTCTCTATCGCACTGGTGACTTGGTCCGCTACTTGCCCGATGGCAATATCGAATTTTTAGGCCGAGTTGACAATCAGGTAAAAATCCGAGGCTATCGCATTGAGCTAGACGAGATTGGTGAGGCAATGCGGCAACATCCAGCCATTCAGGATGCGGTGGTGATTGTGGCTGGCGAAGAGGCGAACAAGCAGTTGGTCGGCTATTTAGCCGGTGAAGTTACTGCATTGCCCTCTTCGGCTGAACTAAAGGAATTCTTACAAGATCGCTTACCTGATTATATGGTTCCGCTGATTTTTGTCCCACTACCCGCCTTGCCGCTTACCCCAAATGGTAAGGTTGATCGTCGAGCCTTGCCTCAGCCGAATTTATCTGAATTGATGGCAGACGCTGATACCTTGGCCCGCGATGTGCTGGAATTCCAACTGACTCGTATTTGGGAGGATGTGCTCAAGTTGGAGCGAGTTGGCGTTCACGACAACTTCTTCGAGCTGGGGGGGCAATCGCTCCTCGCCGTCCGCTTGATCAACGAGATCGAGCAACAGATTGGGCAGGAATTGCCTTTGGCAGCCTTATTCCAAGCCCCAACGATTTCTCAGTTGGCTGAAATTTTACGCAATGAGGGCTGGGACATTTCGCAAAACTCATTGGTCACTATTCAGGCCGGTGAGCAAGATGAGAAGGCTCCGCTTTACCTCGTGCCAGGTAACCTAGGCAACGTCTTTACAGATTTGGGTTTGGTCGCACGTCACCTAACGCCGGATCAACCTCTTTATGGTTTGCAAGATGGGGTCAATATTCCGAGCCAAGTGAAAGCAATGGCCGCTCACTATATCAAGGAAATCCAAGCAGTTCAGGCTGAAGGCCCATATTTCTTGGGTGGCATCTGTTCGGGTGGGGTTGTTGCTTATGAAATGGCCCAACAATTACACGATCAGGGCGAAGAGGTTGGGATGTTGGCCTTGGTTGAAGCCTTCCCTCACGAAAATCGACTGAAATCGGTCTGGAGCCTCTTCCAACGGATCGCTGGCCGTTTCTTTGGCGGAAATGATGATGAGGCGGATGAAAATGAGACCGAAGTGGTGGAAAGTGCCGAAGCGGCTGATGAGGGTGAGGGGAAAAGCTTGAAAGAGCGTGTTGAGTTCTTGCGCCTCAAAGCCAAAGTGGTCACGAACATGCTGAGTGTGACCCGCTACAATCTCAAGCCCTATAATGGTCCGATTGATATTTATATGTGCGAAGAGTCGTTTGACTCACCCTACAAACCGCATTTGAGTTGGCAGCGTGTCGCTGCTGGGGGCATCGAAATGCACCAAATTCCTGGAACCCACAATGATATCACCGGTGACCACGGCTTTGATATTAGCGAGGAAGTGATGGCTGATTTAGCCCGGCAGTTGACAGCTCGGATGGCAGAGACTACAAGTAAATAACTAATTGAGAAATAGTCATAAATAAGATGGGTTTACAAAATAGGGCCGTCATGTCATTTCGAACGGAATGGAACGAAGTGAAATGCAGAGAGAAATCTTCATATTTGTTGCTTGAAACACCGATAAACTAGAAGATTTCGGCAAAGCCTGTTTTGTAACCTTCGTCGTCGAAATGACAGAGCTTAAGAGCAAAAATATTACAACTATTTTTCATCGAACTCAGATC
This sequence comes from Phycisphaerae bacterium, assembly GCA_028285035.1. The sequence continues at coordinate 95,650 of JANQQF010000090.1, read as the reverse complement.
ATGAATATACAAAATCCGCCCAAAAATTGATTTGTAATCAATAACTTGAGCGGGTTTTTTGTTAATTCGTAAATCGTAAATCAAAAATCGTAAATCCTAATGTCCGCAGCCGCACATCCCACCACAGCAACCACCTCCACCCATTTGGGGCACTGAGGGCATACTGCTACTGCTGCTTTGGCCGGTATGGGCGGCAAAGAGCGATAGCATTCGTGACGTTTTTGGGCTTTCGCAGCTTTTACAAGCAATGGCTTCATCTGCTTTTGCCATCGGGCGCAAGGCATCAAAGGTGTCTTTACAATCCGCACAATAATATTCGTACATTGGCATAAGATTTGTCTCCTCAACTAAATGTTTCGATAGTTTACCTCAAATGGGGCTACTCTACAATCTTGAGCGTGCTCTGCCGGGTTCGATTAATCGTTAATTGTGTCACATCGGGACGACTGTAATGACCAACAGGGTCAAAATTTTGTCGTTCGGCTCGTACCCGCTGGTGGTCGAGGGTAGCGACGATCAGACGTTCCTCTTCTGTGACTGGCGCGACCACCCACTCCCCATCGGGGCCTGCGATACAAGATCCACCATTCGCCAGCCACTCGTCACTATTGGCCAGAATGAGGTCGAGATGCGGCGTGTCGGCTGGAAAGTCGGTTTTACGCATGAGGCTGGAGGCGGAGATGACGTAGGAACGGGCTTCTTTGGCGATAAAGGGAGTGATGTCTTGCGTATTGTGAATGCTCCCCGGCCAAACCGCCACGTGTAAATCTTCACCTTGCGCGTACATCGCCGCCCGAGGCAACGGCATCCAATTCTCCCAACAATTCAAGCCCCCCACTGTAAATTTGCTCAGTGGATGGGTGCGTAAACCGTGCCCATCACCCGGAGACCAAGTCAGTCGTTCTTCATAAGTGGGTTGTAATTTGCGATGGGTTGATTGGATGGTGCCACTGGAGTCAATGTAGACCAAGGTGCAGTAGAGGCTGTGCCCGCCTCGATCCGCCGCCCGTTCGATGGTGCCCAGATAAACTGTGATGTGACAGTCATCGGCCACTTGACACAACTCATCCAAATGCCCCGCTTCGATCTGCACCGCCTGATCCATGTAGTGGGCGTACAAATCCTTTTGCACCGGCGAGTTGAACTGAGCGCCGTTGGTGCGCTCAATCCAAAAAGGATAGCCAGGCAGCAAGGCCTCACCAAAGGTGATGAGTTGACACTCTTGTGCTCCAGCTTGCTCAACGTAGCTGATGATTTTGGTTAATGTTTCGGCCCGATTAAGCCACACAGGCCCAATTTGGGCGATGGCAATGGTAAGATTATCTGAGTTAGGTGACATGATTTTTCTAAATGATTGGCGAGTCATTTAAATATAACTGGCATATATTCTACATCAACAATATCAAAGAGGGCCAGATTAAGATCGGTCACTTCAGGAGGGACACCGACCATTGGACTGACGAGAGGCTGATACCCTTCGGCCTGGACCACAATGTACCAGCAGCCCTCGCTGACGTCCCAGCCGTAGTAACCGTCTGGCCCAGTGATTTGGGGATTGAGGGTGGGGCTGATGGCGACGGAGGTTTTGAGCAGGGCATTGGGTTCAATCCAGTGGGTGGCGTCAGCGGTGGCTTGAGGGACATCACTCCAGGCCCCAAAGGTGCCACTGCTGCCGCTGGGTCGGGTGTCGACCGTGCGGCAATCCCCATTCTGCTCGGTGCCGCTATCGGGGGTGGCATCCGGCACGCGATAGAGATTAACGACCGCCCCCGTGATGGGCTGCGTGGTTTTGGCGTCGGTGATAAAGCCGCTGGGATCATAGAGTTCGAGCGCTACCTCCCCTTCAAAAGGTGTCTCAAGGGCAGCCTTACATTGAGCGGCGATGCGAATGGCGATGGGTGAGGCGGGTAGGTCATCGGGGATATTGAGGGCAACTTTGAAATTGGTGTCATCGATGGCGGTCATGGGGAAAGGGGTGTCGTTCAGATAGAAGGTGACCTCGCCTGTGGGTGCACTCTCATCCTGACAAACGACCGTGGCAGCTAGTTCGGTTGGGCTACTACAGAGGGTGGGGAAGCGGAGAAATACATCCCCTGAGGAGGCGATATTGACCTGTCCACAGCCCGACTCGACCCGAAACGGTGGAGGTGGAATCTTGGCCATCACCGCATTGATCCCATCGGTGGTGCTAGCATAATCGAGAAAAATGTCTTCGGCATCAGCCAAGGTAGTTGAGGCATTGTAATATTGAGTTTTATATACCCCCTTCAAATCGGCAAACAGCACCCGATAGGTGCCTGTGGGTAAGTTGCTGACCGTATACTCACCATATCCTGAGGTGGTCACTTGGCTGACGGGCTGCCAGGTTACGCCAAACTGATAGACCTGGACGAGTATATCAGGCAAAGGCTTCCCCACCTCATCAGTGACCATACCTTTGATTGTAGCTGAGCCATCGGGCAGGGTGGTGTGTCCTCGTACAAAGATGTCACCGATACCGTTTGTATCATTGGGTACCAGATTGCTGGCCCAAGACTCGAAAGCGATATGACGACCATCGGCGGAGATTACAGGCTCCCTAGATGAAGCATTACCCTGTGAGCCATCGGCAGCGATAGAGACACGACGAGTTTCGCCTGTTTCTCGGTCGTGGACAAAGATGTCACCGATACCGTTTGTATCATTGGGTACCAGATTGCTGGCCCAAGACTCGAAAGCGACAAAGCGACCATCGGCGGAGATTGCAGGCTCCCTAGATGAAGCATTACCCTGTGAGCCATCGGAGGCGATAGAGACACGACGAGTTTCGCCTGTCTCTCGGTCGTGGACAAAGGTATCCCAAGTACCATTTGTATCATTTGGTACCAGATTGCTGTCCCAAGAATGAAAAACAACGTAACGACCATTGGCGGAGATTGTAAGATTGTCAGAGCTGACAATACTTTGCGAAACATCGGAGGCGATGGAGACACGACGAGTTTCGCCTGTCTCTCGGTCGTGGACAAAGATACCCAATAGTACCAGACTGCTGTCCCAAGAATAAAAAACAACATAACGACCATTGGCGGAGATTGCAGGATAGCTAGAGTAAGTAACTTGCGATTCATCAGAGTCAATTGCCTTCGATGTTTCGCCTGCCTCTCGGTCGTGGACAAAGATATTTGTGGATGACACGAATGCGATGTAACGACCATCGGCAGAGATTGCAGGCTCACCGCCAGATTGGGGCGACCCATCGGAAGCAATTGATACAAGGGTTGTCTCGCCTGTCTTTCGATCATGGACAAAGGTATCGATTCTATTATTTGTATCGTCAGGTACCAGATTGCTGTCTACAGATTGAAAAGCAACAAAACGACCATCGGCCGAGATTGTGTGGGCACGGGAGCGCTCATCAGCCTGCGAGCCATCCGAAGCGACGGAGACGCGGGTGGTGATGGTGGTGCCTTGGGCCAGGGCGGACAGATCCGGCCAGCCTTGGTGGGCGATGAGGAGTGATAGGGTGATTAAGGCGATGAGGAGGTAAAGCCAACGGTTGATCTTCATAATAAGTGCTCCTTTGAAATTAAACTTATTCTGTCATTGACTTTAGCACAGTTATGCGCACTCATTCTGTCTTACAACTGAATTCTTTCTGATATCCTGCTGAGTTTTTAGTAAACGACAGAACTTTTAGAAAAACCATAAATTTCAATGGGCGATTTTTATTCAAAGCTGGATTAAGGAGGTGAATTGGGGCTACTGCAACATTTTTGGCTTCGGCAAGCTGTTTGATTGAGCCTTTAAGGCAGGTACCATTGCGTTGCCAACACCGAGGCCGAGGCTGGCCAGATTGAGAAAAATGGAGCTAACTTGGGTGAAGCCTAGGAAGAGGGCCCCGTTCAAACAAATCACACAAGGGGCGAGTACCCACAAGAACGTTGAGTTTGTATTCTTATCAAGCTCGGCGGCGATATCAAAGAGGGTGGTTAAACGATTGAGGCTTTGGTCCATCAGGATAACGTGGGCGGTGTCTACGGCAATCGAAGAGGCGCCGCGTAGCGAAACGGAGACGTTGGCCGTTTTTAAGGCGATTGAGTCATTGATGCCATCGCCGACAAAACAGACTGAGCGACCTTGGGCCTGGAGTTGCTCAATCAGTGAGGCTTTATTTTCAGGCAACACTTCGGCGAAGTAATGCTTGATGCCGAGTTCCTCAGCGAGTTTGCGGGTGGGGGCTTCGTGATCGCCAGAGATGATATACATTGATTTGACATTACGCTGGCGTAACCCTTCAATAATGGCCTTGGCCTCAGGCCTAACCGTGGCTCGCAACTCGACGGCACCGACAACCTCATCATCCAAGGCCACCATGACTAAAGAGTGCCCTTGGCTATCGCACCAGCTTCGTGCTTCGTGTAGCTGGTCTGGTAACGGAAGGCCCTCCATTTCGATAAATCGAATGCTGCCTACTCGAATTGTTTTATCCTGAGCAACGACGGTAAGCCCATAACCAACTTTATATTCGGTGTTTTCCTGCGGCTCAATCCCAAGCCCCCGTTCTTCGGCGGCTTGGGTAATGGCGCGAGCGATAGGGTGAGTCTGTTTGAACTCGGCGTTGGCAGCGTACTGTAAGATTTCGTTTTCATTGCAGCCATTGTAGGTGTAAATCTGACCGACGTGGGGCTGCTCCATCGTTAAGGTGCCGGTTTTATCAAAAACAACCGTATCAATCTTGGTCATCAGTTCCAGCGTACGCCCGTCTTTGATGAGAATACCATTTTGTGAGGCCTGCTTGAAGACGTTCAGGATGCTGATGGCTCCAGCGATAGACATTTTGCGCTTGAAATGGGAATCCATCACCGCCATTGCACTGGCAAAACCGATGACTGGAAAAGAGATGGCCGTCAGGAGCAACAGAGGGGCCACAGTTTTGTCCGCAATTTCTTCTGACCACAACATGCGACCTGTTTTGTAATCAACGGTTTTGTTGAGAATCTGATTGATTTGGGCCGCAGCGGTTTCCTGACCCGTATGTTCAACTTCGATGTGAAGTCCCCCAGATAAAACCACAGTTAAAGCAAAAGCTGACTCCCCTATGCTTTTTTCGTCAGGCTGAGCCTCACCTGTCAGAATTTGTTGATCGACGGAGGCCGCCCCGCCGACAATTTTTCCATCGATGGGAATGGTTTCCCCCGCATAAACCACCACCACATCACCCTGTTGAATGTCCTCAATTGGGGTTGACACTTCCACCCCCTCAACCAGGGTCCACACCGAGCGTGGCTGCTGATGAAATACATCGAACATTTCAGCCTTTGATTCGTGCTTCACTTTCTCGATGAGAATGCGAGCGATGCCAAATAAAACATTGTCAAGGGCGGCAATGATGAGGTACCCTTGGGTGAGGAGCGCAAGAGAGGTGACAAATTCGATCATCTCAACATTGAAGGAGCCTCGGTCTTCCTTGATTTTTTGATAGGAGTCTTGGCCAAGGAGACCTAACCGGTAAACAAGAATAGGCACACTCAATAAAGCGATGGGGGGATATAGAAGTTTGCCCCCGACAGCCAACCCTGTTGCGACAATAGAGATGTTGGTGACAAAGTTGGCCTTTTTCTCGCCTGGACTGAGCTTTTTAGCCAATTTCCCCTGCGCTGTCGTCACGGCTCTTAATTGAGGTTGACGGGCATCTTCAATAAAGGATAGGACATTATGACTTTGCAGTGAATCAATCACACGGCTCGTTTGCCCGCTAAGGGCTGAACCTAACTTATTGATGCCAATTTTGGCCTCATTTAAGGCGTCTTGGCTGGCTTCAATCAGCTCATCCTGAATAGTTGGCGTGTTCAAAATAGTCACAGCACTGCTGTCGAGGTATGTTATTAATTTTTTCTGTCGTTTTCGTTTATTGAAGATAGGCATCGTTGATTATTGTATCATAAAAGTGATTCTGTAACACTGGGCCAATGGGGTTAAGTGTTTACCAATTCTCTCACTTTAAACTGTGACACGCAATTACATTGAGATGTGAATTTTGTGAAGAAAAATCGTTCCTGCTAGGAATCTAATCCAGCAGACGTTTGTATTATTGGAAATATTTTAGATATTATCGCTTACTTATTTTAACTTTAAGTTGAACATGCCGTCAAATATAATGGCTTGTTACGGCCATTATTGATACAATCCTGTTCGATTCCTTTGTCCATTATGTTTATGTCGGGTAAAATCAGTCGATATTGAAAATGTATCAATCTTAATTACGGACGTATATCTTTAGATGGAAATATTAGGTGGCCCCCTATTTGGGGTAGCTGGGGCGGGTGAGTCGCATGGACCAGCCGTGACAACCATTGTTTTTGGCTGCCCCCCTGGCCTACAAATCGCACGCACAGATATTCAAACTTACCTGGATCGACGTCGTCCAGGTAGCAATAAGCACGGTACACCCCGGCACGAGGCCGACAAAGTGATTTTGCTTTCTGGAATTTACTCGGAAGGCCACTTGGATCAACTTTTGGCTGGACCTGAGGCGCAAGTGACCGTTGAAGGTCTGGTTCATCAGACGGAAACATACGAAACGGGTTATACCACTGGCGAGCCTATTGCAGCGATGGTTCTTTCAACATCGAAAAAGTCTCGACACTATGAACAGTTTTCTGGCCCCACGGGTGAGGTTCGCCCTGGTCATACGGATCTGGTCAAATTCCATAAGTCTAAAGGGTTTGTTGATATTCGTGGGGGGGGGCGCTCTAGCTATCGCTCTACAATTTCCGATGTCATTGGCGGGTCAATCGCTCGCCTGTTTTTGAAGGACGAGTTTGGCACGGTCATCCTCTCTTCAATTTGTCAGGTGGGTGAACTCAAAGCCGAAAAACGCCTATCAGACCACTTTGAACAGCTTGTTCAGCAAAGCGAATCACATAAAATCGAAAGCGCAGCTATTGAAGCTGTCGAAGGTCATCTGGCTGAGGGTGAGATTCACTCAATCGATCAGGAATTTGCCCAAAAGGCTGGCGAACTGATCAAAGAAACCCGTAAACAAGGCGACTCAATTGGGGCAATGGTTGAGGTAGTGGCCTTGAACGTGCCCGCCTTGGTGGGGGAGCCGCTCTATCAAAGCCTGAAGGTGCGGTTGATGGGCGCTTTAGGCGGCATCAATGCCGCCCAGTCGTGTGAGATTGGGGCTGGTTTTGATTTGATTGCCCGACGAGGCAGTGAAAATAACGACCCCATTCGCTCAACTGGTTATCAAAGCAACAATCAAGGCGGAATGCTCGGTGGTATTACCACCGGAATGCCCCTAGTGTGTCGGGTTGGCTTCAAACCCACCTCAACGATTTTAAAGCCGCAGCAATCTATTCGAAAAAATTTTGAGGACATCGATTTTGCCTTGGATAAAGGTCGCCATGACCCCTGTGTTGGGGTGCGCGCGGGTGTCACCTTGGAATCTCGACTGGCGATTGAGCTAATGAATGCTGTCCTGATGCATCAATCTGTCCGGGTCGAAGCACAAAACTTTGAGTTATTTTGATGACTGTATTAGATATTTCATTGAACAATGTCGTTCTGACAGGATTTATGGGCACAGGGAAATCAACGATTGGCCGTCTTGTCGCTGAAAAAATGGACCGCGATTTTATCGATATGGATAATTTGATCGAGACCCGTGAAGGTAAAATGATTAGTGAAATTTTTGCTGAACATGGCGAGCCTTATTTCCGTCAGTTAGAAGCCCGCTTGTGTCAAGAGCTATCAGCTAAAAAAGGCTTAGTCATTTCCACCGGTGGGGGCACATTAGTTCCTGAAAAGAATATGCGACTCATTAGCCGTACCAGCTTGATTATTTGTTTGGATTGTGATCTTGAGGTTTTGTGGCAACGGGTTGCCCATCGACAACATCGACCACTGGTACAAACAGATAGTGGTGAAGATGAAAGATACAATAAATTTGCTGAATTATTTGAAAGCCGTCGGGAAGCTTACCGACGTATTCCCTTGCATTTAGACGTGTCCTACCTGCCGATTCCAAAAGTTGTTGAGCGGGTGTGCACCTGTGCTCAACGTCAATTTGGTATGTCTAATTTGTAATCTAACCTGTGTGCAGGGTTTCAAAAAGACAGTCATTTCGCGAAAAAGAAAAGCTCTGTGGCCTTTTACAAAAGAAAGAAACATCGGACCAGGTCACTCCCGCGTGTTTTGGCGGGAGGCCACCATTCGCTGTACCCAGCCAGTGGATACCCGAAAAAGTATTCGGATAACCCGACAACTTCATTCGGGTATGACCTAAATCAGCCAGTTTCTTAGGAGAAGCGACGCGCTACGTTCAAAGAATGTCGAAATCCCTACAGAGTTTGTTTACAAACAGAGACTGTAGGGATTTCTCTCTCCGTTTCACTTCGTTCGAAATGACATTAATAAAACCTCGAACCCAGGTTAACCTGGTCTTTATTGGATGATGTTATTCGACTTATCGAGGAATGAAAAATGACGACTTCAACTGTAACCACATTAACCGTCGCCCATCCCACTGGCAGTTATCCTATATATCTTGCTGAAAATATGTTAGCCCAAACTGGGCAAAAATTGGCTGGGGCCGGGCATAGTGGGCGGTGTGCGGTTGTGACGAATGAAACTGTCGGGGCCTATCACGCTGATGTACTGCTAGAGGGGCTGCGATCTGCTAATTTTGAGCCGACACGAATTGATATTCCAGATGGTGAGCAACATAAAACACTCGCTACCGTGGCTGGATTGTATGATGATTACATTGCCGCCAAATTGGATCGGCGTAGTCCTGTAATTGCCCTTGGCGGTGGTGTCCTAGGCGACACGGTGGGCTTTTCAGCCGCTTCTTATTTACGCGGTGTGCCGTTTGTCCAAATTCCGACGACTTTGCTGGCGATGGTCGATGCTAGTGTTGGGGGTAAGACAGGCGTTGATTTGCCTCAAGGCAAAAATTTGGTGGGAGCATTCAAGCAACCAGAAATGGTTGTCGTTGATCCACAGGTTTTGAAGACCTTGCCTGATAAAGAATTTCGAGCGGGTTTGGCGGAAGTCATCAAACACGGTATCATTGATGATATAGAATTATTTACGGCTTTGGAAAATAATGATGTCACCATCAATTCTGATGGAAACACCGACTCTGGTGTACAAATTGCCTGGGTGTTAGCACGGGCGATCCCCGTAAAAATACGAGTGGTTGAAGAAGACCCCTTTGAACGTGGCCGGCGGGCCGTTCTGAATTTAGGCCACACGTTTGCCCACGCCTTTGAACAACTTGCCAATTTTGAGATGCGTCACGGTGAAGCAGTGGCGATTGGTTTGGTTTGTGCGGCGCGGCTGGCTGTTCATCTTGGTCACTGTTCGGAAGCAACTGCTGATCGCATCGAAACTGTTGTTGAACAATGGCAACTGCCTGTGACCCCACCCAAATTTGAGGTTGATGCAGTGTGGCGGGCGATGTTTAATGATAAGAAACGTCAAGGTAATCAAATTCGTTTTATTCTACCCCGCGATATCGGGGATGTTGATATCTTCAAAACAATTTCTGAAACCGATGTGAAACTTGTTCTCTCTCAACTTGGACTTGAATAACTGGAGCAACCATCATGGATCAACGAAAACCGACCCTGTTACTCGATGAGGGGCGTGCCCGTAACAACATTAAGGTGATGGCCGAACGTGCGGCTAAAAGTAAGGTGCGATTTCGCCCTCATTTTAAGACCCACCAATCTGCCGAAATTGGGGAATGGTTTAGAGAGATTGGGGTTGAAGCCATCACTGTTTCCTCATTAAGTATGGCTCGTTATTTTGCTCAACACGGTTGGCAAGACATTACTGTTGCCTTTCCCACAAATATTTTAGAAATTGATACAATCAATGAGTTAGCCAGTCAAGTTAAATTAGGGGTGTTGGTTGAGGCGGAACAGACGGTTAAAATTTTGTCCGAGCAAGTCACCTCACCCCTTGATGTTTGGATTGAGGTTGATGTGGGTTATGGTCGCTCTGGGGTAGACTGGACTGACGCGGATATGCTAGATGCTTTGGCCACCCAACTGAGCGACGCCGAACAACTCACGCTGCGTGGCGCATTGACCCACGCGGGCCACGCTTACACCGCAAGAACAAAATCCGATATTCGCATCACCTATCAGGATATGGTTTTCAAAATGAAGGCCGCTCGCTCACGTTTGAAAATGGCTGGGGTTGAGGAAATAGAAATTTCGATTGGTGATACACCCACCTGTAGCGTGGTCAATAATCTCAGTGACGTTGATGAAATCCGCCCCGGAAATTTTGTCTTTTATGATATTATGCAATTACAGATTGGTGCCTGTGATGAGGAGCAAATTGCTACAGCAATGGCCTGCCCCGTTGTCGCCAAATACCCTGAACAAAATCGAATTATTCTCTATGGTGGGGCCGTCCATTTAGCCAAAGAGGCGATTATTGAGAATGGACAAAATATTTTTGGATACATTGCCTTGCCCCAAGAAAATGGGGGATGGGGCTTTCGAGTAGGTGGGGCATATTTGACCGGGCTTAGCCAAGAACACGGCATTGTCACGGCAGGCCCCCAATTGATGAGCCAAGTTAACATTGGCGATATTTTGATCGTATTACCCGTCCACGCCTGCCTGACTGCCAATTTAATGCGAAAATATCAAACCTTGGATGGGCAAATTATTCCCTTGGGAGATTTGAATGAAGCCTGAGACGATTATAGCTGAAAAAGAGGTGTATCGGGGAAAAGTCCTCAGCTTTAGTATCCGTGATGTGCGTTTGCCGGATGGCACCATTGTCAAGCGTGAAATCGGGAGCAACAATGGGGCGGTGGTTATCGTCGCTCTAACCAAAGATTACGAAGTACGCTTGGTGAAACAGTATCGTTCGGCAGCTGAGGAATGGATTATTGAATTACCAGCTGGTGGCTTGGAACCTGATGAAAATCCAGATGATGCGGCCCCGCGTGAATTGCTTGAGGAGGTCGGTGATCAAGCAGCGACGTGGCATAAACTGGGTGGTTTCTATAGTGCGCCCGGCATCAGCACCGAATATCTCCATGTTTATTTAGCAACAGATTTAACTCCAGGCGAAAGTCAGCCTGAGTTTGATGAATTTATCGAAGTAATTACGGTACCTTGGTCTGAAACATTTAAGATGATTCAGCGCCAAGAAATTCAAGATGCAAAAACGATTGCAGGCTTGATGCTTGCAAAATTACACTTGGAGGAACTCCAATGAGCTACGAAAACGAAAAACAAATTGCAATCGAAGCTGTCACGGCGGCAGCAAAACTCTGTACAATGGTGCGTAATGAAATGGTGGTCGACTCACTGGAAAAGGGCGACCGTAGCCCGGTCACTGTAGCCGACTTTGGCTCACAAGCCTTGGTTTGTCAGCACATTAAAGTTAGTTTCCCTAACGATGTGATTGTGGGTGAAGAAGACTCGTCCGATTTGAAAGAGTCAGATGAAAAACTAGCTCAAGTGACTGACTTTGTGCAACGGTTCCACGCTGAAGCCACATCTGGTGAAATTTGCGACTGGATTGACGCAGGCAACGGCCAAGTGACAGACCGCTACTGGACTCTCGATCCCATCGACGGTACCAAAGGCTTTTTGCGCAATGATCAATATGCCATCGCTTTAGGCTTGGTTGAAAATGGTATCCTCAAAGTCGCCGCATTAGCTTGCCCAGCGTTGCCTCTGGATTTGAATGATGCCAATAGCGCGGTGGGTAGTTTATTGGTTGCGGTGGCTGGCGAAGGGGCTGAGATGGCCGCTCTGGGCGAAGGTCAATTTGCGAAGATTACCGTTGCTGCCCAAGCCGATGTGGAGCAAGCCCGTTTTGTCGAGAGCGTCGAATCTGGGCACGGCGACCATTCGTTGCAGGATGCAGTGGCGAAAGCAGCTGGCTTCAAAAATGATTCGCTCCGAATGGACAGTCAAGCCAAATATGCGGCCGTTGCGCGCGGCGATGCTGCATTATACCTACGCTTGCCTTCTCCCAAATCACCGAACTACCGCGAAAAAATCTGGGACCACGCAGCGGGTGCTTTGATTGTGCAAGAAGCTGGTGGTCGCGTCACCGATATGCACGGCAAGCCGCTTGACTTTGCCTCGGATTACAAAATGAATGAGAATCGTGGCGTGGTCGCCAGCAATGGGGCCATTCACGATACAGCTCTGTCGATTTTGGCCGAGAATAGCTAGGTTTTCTATCAGAACAATTTGAATGATAATGATGCGGGGCTTGCTTGAGCCTCGCATTTTTGTTTTCACAGTCCATAGATGAACACAGATCATCATAGATAATAGCTTTTTTGAAAATTTATAAATATCTGTGTCCATCTGTGTGTATCTGTGGATAAAATCTTTTCACATTGAGGTAATAACAATGACAAAAATATTACTCATACACGGCCCAAATTTGAACCTACTCGGCACCCGCGAGCCGGAGGTGTATGGCTCAACCACGCTTGATGATGTCAACCAGCGGGTGATTGAGGCGGCTAAACAACGTGGAGTTGAGGCTGAGGCGTTTCAATCCAATCACGAGGGGGCGTTGATTGATAAGCTGCACGAAGCTCGGGAGTGGGCCGATGGGGTAATCTTCAACCCTGGCGCCTACACCCACACCTCAGTTGCCCTACGCGATGCAATCAGCGGCACTAAATTGGCTGTGGTCGAAGTCCATCTGAGCAACGTTCACGCTCGCGAGGCGTTCCGTCACAAAAGTCTGCTGGCTCCTGTTTGTGTCGGGCAAATCAGCGGTTTCGGCTGGCGAAGCTATTTGCTCGGTCTTGAGGCGATTTTGGGGTGGCTGGATGAGCAGCAATCAAATTCAGGCTGATCAATACATCAAGCAAGCGAACGCCCTACATCGCGAAGAAGCATATGACGAAGCGATTGCTGCTTACCGAAGTGCAATTGCCCTGATGCCAGAGACTCCGACTTATCTGGCCTATCATTTTATGATTGGCGATATGCTCGTTGAGATGAGGCGCTGTGCTGAGGCCATCAGCGAGTTTCAATCCGCTGTGAAGGCTGTGCCGTTTTATGATGAGGCTTGGCTTGCACTTGGTAAATGTCTGATGGAGGTAAGTCGGTTGGGTGAGGCTGTTGTGGCCTTCAAAAAATGTATCGAGATTTTAGGGCCTCGTGGAGAGGGTGAGGTAGTTAATCCGCAATATCAGTTGGAAGTCAATCAAAAAGTTGGTGAGGCTTGGTATTTGTTGGCAGGTTGTTATGTGGAATTAGGTCGAGATGGCGATGGGGTGAATAGTTTGGCTGAGGCCATAAAGCTGCGGCCTGAGTTACGTCGTAAGGTTTTGAAGAGCACCCTTTTAGCACAGTATGTTTCAACGCTTGATGCTTAGATAAAATGAGATGGGGTATTAGACTAATATGGAGGGTGTGATTTATGGATAAGATTAAAGCGAGAGATGATTTGGTAAAGATATTTCATTTCGAATTTCAGTCTCCTTTATCTTTAATAAAGGGATACAGTGAAATCCTGATAAATCAGTATTCACAGCCTCATTTGATGAACAACCTTTAGAGATGATCAATAAAATTGAGGAGAATGCTTACCGTCTTCAGGGCTTATTACAACATTTTTCCCTACTTTATCAGGGAATTACCCAGGATCAACTTTCTGTTCACATGTCTCGGTTTGATTTATCAGAATTGCTTCAATCCATTTTTGCTGAAAAAATCATTGTCTCAAGTCCACCTTATTTGCCAAAAATTGAGGGCGACTGGAGTCATCTTTGGTGTACCTTTGAGTCTCTTGTGCCTAATTATGTGGTGGATTCCCCAGTTTATGTGAATGTCTCTCTCTCGCCCAATCAAAACCAAGTCACAATAGAAATCCAATATGAAAATGAGTTTTATCGGTTCGATCCATTGACAAAATATTACATTGAAAAAGTGATGGCCTACCATCAGGGGCAGGTGCAATTCGGTGAAGAAGATAGGGCAGAGGTTGTTTTGACTCTGCCTGTATCTCAAGGGGGTGATAATCAGACAGGATAATTAGTGTGTCGTCCTGTCTGAAAGAATCGTAATCCTAACCCGTCAACCGCGATCGCCGCGCCTTCATACTCTTGTCCTGAGGCTTAGGTCGATCCTCGCTAGAGGCAGCAGGCCGACGGGTGGGTGCCTCCTGATCATCGGGCAGCCGATCTAGAATTTTGCTGGCGGCCTCATCGCGCTCGGCGACTTTTCGGCCTTCTTTTTCGACGGCATCTTTGGCCAAGGCCAATTTCTCTTCCAGCGCCGCTAACTTTTCCTCGATATTAATCGCTTGGATGGACTCTTGTTCAAGCTGGCGCTCCAACTCAAAGGCGCGTCGTTCATGGGTACGCTTATCGGTCAAATCGCCCCGTTCCTCAGCGATTTTTGCCTGCACCCGTTCGTCTTTTACCCGCTCGGCTAAGACTCGCTCTTGGGCTTCAACCTCTCGCAAGGCGGCACGAATATCTGCTAAAATACGTTCTTCTTCTTTATCAAGCAGGCTACGTCGCTCTCGGCGAGGTAATGCACTACGGGCGGCAGAGTTTATGAGTGTTTCCAATTTGTCGAGCAAGTCCATCAATAAGACTCCTTTGTGGTTAGTGCAGACAGAATGAATTCTGTCGCTAGTCCAGGAAACAGGCTTGAAGCCTGTTTGATTTGTTAGTAGTAGATTTCAATCTACCCGAACTATAGCCGAATTTAATAAAATTCTCAAATTATTCCTGCTCGACACTCCCTGCTAAATCGCCCGCAATACGCGCAATGGTGCCAAGGGTGATAGGATGGGCAACGATAGCTCGTTCAGATTGCTCAGCCTCCCATTCATAACGGGATAATGTTGTTACAGGTTTTGTATCACCTGCAATGACGGCTTCCCAGTAGCTAATTGTTCCATCCAATTCTGTAGGTGTCTCGCTACGCACTTGGGCCATCTTGGCTGCTTCATCAATCTCGATGAGAGTGAGCGTTTCCTCTAAATAGGTGACCTGATCGACAATGTGTCGCGCTTGTGCTTCTAAATCGAAGGCCTCATCGTCAGCAACGTTGTGGCTCACCTCAAGTGAATGCAAGGCGAGACTATATCGATCAAAATCATCAAAGGAGATAGTCACCTGTCCAGCCTCAAACTCAGTCGCAAGAATGTAACGCTTTTGGCCATTTCTGTTCAAAATGACCGCCTCTACGGCCTCAGGCCCTTGATCTACAAATCGCTCTAACTGCTGAAGTACTATTTGCCGAATATTCATCTCAAACCTCCATTTCTAATTAGACAAGATTTACAAGATTTTCAGGATGAAAAATAAAACATATTATCAATCTTGTTGACCCTGTCCAAACAATACAAACCTACAATTTCTTTTGAGTAAAGCCCTTGCCGTCAAACGTAATCCGATAAGGCCGCTCGTCAATCACGGTCTCCAAATGTACTGGGCGAGTCCAGATGGTATGGATATTGCGCAACGTATCTTGGGCGTAATTCTGCTTGAGCGGCACGCCCTCAAAACGATGCGTGAGATAAAGCTCACCGCGATTCCCAAAATTCCCATCCTCAACCGTGATGTAGGGCTGACCAAAGTTGGTGAGCTGGAAGAGTAATTTTTCCTTGATGGCTTTGAACTCGCGGGAGGCGATTTCATAGTAATTGGTATGCTGATTGTGGCGGAAGGTGAATAATTTCTGCTCCATCGCAAACTCGGGCGTCAGAAACTCATCGATAAAAGTGACATCATTATAGAGCTTACGTACCTCAAAAATTTTTTGTTGACCCAGCCCCAACTGCTGATCCCAATTCCGTTTGGCTTGTAGGTCGTTACAGGTTTCGTATTCCTTGCCAAACTGACCTTTGTCCCAACGTTCTTCGATATTTCGGAAAAGCTCAAGCCCCATTTTGTAGGGGTTGAGCCGTCCTTGACTAGTCGCTACCACCCCAGCGTGATGATCGGCGAAGCTGATCAAATCCGAGTCATCCATCGCTTTCTCGGTCATAATTCGGCTATGCCAATAGCTGGCCCAGCCTTCATTCATAATTTTTGTCATCCCCTGGGGAGCGAAGTAGTAGGCCTCATCGCGAATGATTTCCAAAATCGTGTGTTGCCATCGCTCGAGGGGCGCGTAATTAAGTAAGAAGAGCAGAATGTCCTTTTGTGGATTTTCGGGAAAGTGCCGAATACGTTCTTGCTCCTCAATCTGTTTTTGTCGTTGTTGCTCCAAATATTCAGGTGGGTTGATGTACTTTCTCATATAACTGCGCTCAACCCGAAGGCCTTCTGCGGTTTTCCCCTCATCAGCGTGATTTTGCACCAAGGCTTGCTCTGTTTGTGCCTCTGGGCGTTTGATGTAGGGGGCGTGATAATCGATTAGATTGTCCAGAGATAGACATACATCGATAAAATCTTCAATTTGTTCTTGCCCATAACGATTGATCAGGCGTTGAATACGGCTGGCGTGATTGGCCATCTCATCCAACATCTTGCGATTGGTCGGGGCAAACCACATGTTGTGTTTGAAAAAATCAACGTGAGCGGTGACGTGGGCCATGACCATCTTTTGGGTAACCATTTCGTTGCCTTCTAGGAGATACGCGTATGAAGGATTGGTGTTGATGACCATTTCGTAAATCACGCTCAGGCCATAGGTGTAGCCTTTGGAGAGTTGGTTGTATTCCATGCCAAAACGCCAATGAGGATATCGAATGGGAAAGCCGCCATACGCGGCAATTTCATAGAGGGTTTCGTAATCAAGGACCTCAAAGATGATAGGGTAGTAATCTAGTCCAAACCCTTTCGCGTAGCTGTCTATTCGTTCCCAAGCATCCTGTAAATCCGGGGGGAGTTGTGTCTTTTTCATCAGTTATCTCCCCTTGCCCAGAAAATCTTTGATGGTGTAGTAAATGCCATCACGATTAGGAATCTCGCTGACCACTAAATCCTCATTATCCCCAAAATGATGGCGTAAATCGTGGGCGAAGTTACCCGATCCATAGAGGCTGCGAACTTGGCCATAACAGAACAAATTGCTTTTTTTAAGAATCTCATCTTCAAGCAATTTGAAACAACTATCATTGTCACCATCACCCCAATTATCGCCGTCACTAAAGTGGAAGGGGTAGATATTCCATTCTTCCGGGGAGTAACGACTGTCGATAATGTGATTGCACAAGGCATAGGCACTGCTGATGCGGGTGCCGCCGCCTTCACGGAGGCGATAGAAGGTGTCCTGATCAACCTCCTTGGCTGCCGCATCATGGACGATGTAGCAAATCTCAATTTGCTTGTATTGACTGCGTAACCACGTTTCAATCCAGAAGGCGGTGGTCCGCACCACTTCTTTTTGCTCGTTGCCCATGGACCCCGATACATCCATCATGTAGATAATGATGGCATTACTCTGGGGTTGTGGTTCCAATGTCCAAGAGCGATAACGCATATCGTCCTTGATAGGAATGATCGTTGGATTTTTTGGATTGTATTCGCCGGTGATAATTTGGCGTTGTAAGGCTTCTTTGTACGTTCTTTTGAAGTGACGTAGGCTGTCTGGGCCGACTCGACGGATTTTGCTGTACTTGCTTTTCTCACTGAGGATGTTTTTCTGGCCTTTTGGCTCAATTTGAGGCAACTCCAATTCCTCGCCCAAAATTTCAGCCAGCTCCTCGATAGTCATTTCGGCTTCAATGATGTGCTTGCCGGGTTCGCTACCTGCTTGGCCTGATCCCTCCTGAGGATCACCTTGTCCGATGGGGTCACCCTCATTGCCCTCACCTTGGCCTACCCCACCGGAGTCCTGTGCTCCGTACCGGAACCGAGGAATGTCGATTTGGGGCAGGGGGATGCTGACTAACCGCTTGCCTTGTCGGCCAATCATCTCCCCCTGAGACATATATTTCCGTAAGTTTTTCTTGACCTGCCCCCGCACAATTTGACGAAAACGGCTCAGATCACGTTGGATTTTTTGCATCTCCTAACCTTCCCCGTCACCGCGGGCGAAAATGCTGGCTACATAGTTGAGGACATCGGTTGCACTTTGCTCGTTGTAGCCAAAATCTTTGATCAGGCGAGCTTTAACCACATCAATCTTTTCTTGAGTATCCTTGTCTACAACCTGACTAACCAGTGAGGTTAATTTGATACTATCTTTCTGATCCTCAAAGAGCTTTAACTCCAAAGCTTTGTGTAAGCGGGCGTTGGTTTTGTAATCAAAGGTTTTCCCTTCAATAGCCAAAGCCCCGATATAGTTCATGATCTCCCGACGGAAGTCATCTTTCCGACTTTCGGGAATATCGATCTTTTTCTCGATACTGCGCATCAGCCGTTCATCTGGCTCTTCAGCTTGGCCGGTAAATTTATTGACCACGCGTTCTCGTTGGGTGTAGGCCTTGACGTGATCGATGTAGTTGGCGCACAGTCGGGTGATGGCCTCTTCATCGGCACTAATCGCCCGCTGTACTTCATTTTTTACGATTTCGGTGTACTCATCCTTGACCAGCGAGAGAAGATCTCGATAATTTTTTCGTTCATCATCATTGCGAATCAAGGGGTGATTTTTCAGCCCCGAGTCCAACTCGTTTAACACCATAAAGGGGTTGATATAGCCGTCCTCTTGATAATTAACGAGAGTATTGCTAATTTTATCCTGAATATAACGAGGGCTTATCCCTTCCAAACCTTCTCGAACCGCCCCTTTCCGCAACTCTTTGATGTTGTCTTCAGTAAAGCCGGGCAAAGTTTGTCCATCATAGAGTTTTAGCTTTTGTAATAGCGTTAGGCTGGCCTTTTTAGGCTCCTCCATCCGAGTCAAAACCGCCCACATGGCAGCCATTCGCAGGGTATGTGGAGCAATGTGAACCGGCACATTCTTACGATTGAAGTCCCGCTCATAAATCCTAACTTCATCTTTCAGTTTGGTGATGTAAGGCACATCAATCCGTACCGTTCGGTCCTTTAGTGCCTCCATAAACTCATTGTTTTCCAGACGGCGATACTCTGGCTCGTTGGTGTGCCCGATGATAAATTCATCGATATCAGTTTGAGCGAACTTTTTTGATTTGATTTTGTGCTCTTGACTGGCTCCCAACAAGTCGTAGAGGAAGGCTACATCCAGCTTGAGCATCTCGATAAATTCAATAATTCCACGATTGGCGATGTTAAACTCGCCATCAAAATTGAAAGCTCTGGGGTCACTGTCACTGCCATACTGAGCGATTTTTCGATAATTGATGTCGCCTGTCAGCTCGGTCGAGTCCTGATTTTTCTCATCTTTTGGCTGGAAGGTCCCAATACCAATGCGATCCTGCTCACTAAAAATGAGACGACGCACGCGGACGTGCTTGATCATCTGCGTCCAATCGCCATCATAACGCCGCATCAACTCGCGGTAGTAGAAGCGACTCGGCGGACACAAATCCCCTTTTATTCTTATTTGTTCTGTGCTAGAGCGATCTTGATTGAATTGAGCGAGGAATTGTTCTCGCATTTCGATAGGGATAAGTAGGAGTGGCTCTTCGTGCATTGGGGAAGGCTCCCACTCAAACTCTTGCCCACCCATTTTGTAGAAGTCACCTGAGGGATTCCCATCATTGGGGAGATCACCGAGATACCAATCAAAAGTATATAAGGCACCAGCCTCGGTGCGGCTGTAATGTTCAAGCCCACGTTTTAAGCGACGGACAATTGTGCTTTTTGATGACCCAACTGGGCCGTGCAAGAGTAATACCCGTTTTTCCGTGCCATAGCCTTGGGCAGCTGCTTTGAGAAAGTTGACCAGCCGCATCAATGTGATTTCAAGGCCAAAAATTGAATCGTTGCTATCAAAAGTCTCATCGCTAAAGAATTTGTAGCGAATCAGCTTTTTCTTCGCATCGATAAATTCTTCCGTTCCATACTCCATAATCATGTCGTAGGTTCGTTGGAAGGCATTTCGCGTGATCCTCGGATTTTTGGTAACAATGTCTAAATAATCTTGAAATGTGCCACTCCAGTTAAGTTCCTGAAATTGCGCTTTATCTTGCATATCACCAATTAAGGTAATTAGAGAAGCGCCATCTTTGGCATCCATAATCTTCTGCTCCTTATTTCTCTACTAGGGGCGAGATTTCTCTGTATCAATCTAGGGCTAAGAGAATCTGCCCAACCGTTTTAGACCGAAAGTTGTTTTAGACCTAAGCCTATTGAAGATTACACAATGTATTTAATTTTCGCGGCAGATGAACCCGTGGTTGGAGTCGACCAGCGATAAGTGGATTAGCATCAAAGATCAGCCACACCGTTGTGGCCGCTCTGCCTAATGATGCTTAGCCGAACGTCCTGGGGTATGGAGAGAGTGGTGTAGGGGATATACTTTTAGTAAATCGGTACACGTTGAATGTATCATGTACTATAATATTCTAGCAAGCTTTTGAAAATTGCCAAGCAGTTGACCCAATTTTTTCGGGAAATCACACTGTTTTTACCTTAAAAATACCTAAAAACAAGAAGTTTTAAGCTGTATCTAGTGGTGTTAAGAAATTTAACCACTAGATATGGGAAAACAATTTTTTAGAAAACTCTAATATATCAATCAGTATATCAAAAGGAGGTTTGAATCACGTTTGAGAGGAAAGGGGATTAGTATTTATGCCGTTTTAAGAGGCCAACGACCCTCGTTATATCGATCCATCTCACGAGTTGGAGGAGTAAGGGAGGCAATTTTGTTGAGAGACTCAATTGAAGCAGATACAACGAACCCATCTCCTGCAGAGAGTGTGACTTCATCACGGGGGTGTAAATTGAAGATGCCATTGGTCCGATGGGCAATTACGGCGACATCAAACTCATTTTCAAGCTGGTTGACTGTATAACCAACTAAAATCGACTCTGAGACTAAGGTGAATTTTGTAATGGTCAATAGGCTGCGGGACTCGCCCACCCCAAACGAAAAGGCGTGATCCAACGGAGCGCGGGTTGCGGCTGCAGCAAAGGGGGGGGCTGAGATTTCGGGAATGCTGAAGGCGGTGTGAATGTCAAACCCATCCCGAACATTGGTGGCCATTTGGGTATCGGCCATCCGCAAGACAACCTTCAATCCTGGTACAATTTTGCGGGCCTCAAGAGCGATTGAGAGGTTGAGCAGGTCGTCGCTGGTGCAAGGTACAATTGACTCAGCCGTCTCAATGCCCACATCACGCAAAACATCAGCTCGAGTTGCATCAGCAATCACCACCGGAACGCCCCAGCCTCGCACTTCCTCAATAAAACGGTTGTCTTCATCGCTCTCGATGACGATCACTTCCTCGTTCAAATCTAAAATCCAGCGAACGACTCGGGAGGCCACACGCCCTAAGCCGCAAACAATCGTATGATCGTGATAAGTTGATGCCATTGCTTTATTCCACGCCTCTTTATCAAATAAGGTGCTACCCAGCCGAACCAATCCCTGCCCCAATACGAAGATGCCTGAGATGGGGATGGCAAAAAAGACCAGTCTTGTGATCCAAGCGTCAGGTAAAGGCAGCGGGGTCTCAAATACCAGCAGGGCAAACACAGTATAAATCGCTGCTCCAAGATCTAGCCCTCGTACTTTATCTGGATCTTCAGGGTTAATGTAATTAAACTGCAAATCGATAATAGACAGAACTACAATAATGCCAAAAATAATCAGCAACACCCCAAAGCCTTTCGAGCCAGGCATTCGGAAAAAAGCACGAACAGGGCGTTGTACGTATCGGATATAGTTTTTATACCACCGGATAAATAATGATTTCACAGAACGATAACAATTACGTCAAAATTATAGCTTTATTTTAACATAATCTTCCCTTCTCCGCCATCCTAAATTTGTCGGAGTACAGTATCCCCCTGATAATGTGCCTCGACTTATATTCCTGATACATTTACGATTTCGAATTTTTGAATTGCAACTTGGCAACATCAGGTATACGTTTGCGTAAATCGTAAATCATCAATGGCAAATCAAAATGAGGTACATAAATGAAAGCATTAGTTTACGAAGGACCCTGGCAGATGCCGCTGCGTGATCTTGATGAACCCTTCCCGGGCTTAAATGAGGTTACGATTTCAGTTGAGTCTGTTGGGATTTGTGGCTCCGATGTGCACGGTTTTATGGGCACAACAGGACGTCGAACCCCACCGATTGTCATGGGGCACGAATTTAGTGGAAAAGTGATGGCCACGGGGGAAGCTGTCTCCGATTACGAAATTGGTGATCGGGTGACTGTACAGCCCCTGGTCACTTGCGGCACCTGTGGTAACTGTCGGATTGGGTTATGGAACATCTGCGAACATCGCAGCGGTTTGGGGATGAACCTCAATGGGGCTTATGCCGAAGCGTTGCAAGTGCCTCAACAGATGCTTTATCGTTTACCTTCTGAAATGAGCTGGGACCAGGGGGCAATGGTTGAACCGCTAGCCATCGCGATGCACGCGGTCAATCAAACCCCATTTAATTTGATGGAGACCGTCGTGATTATCGGCTCTGGCACGATTGGCCTGCTTACTCTCTTGGCCGTACGTCTGAAGGGGGCTGGTCAAGTTATTGTCAGCGATCTTAATCCGCATCGGCTGGAAATGGCGCAGAAACTCGGGGCTGACGTTGTGGTAAATGTGGCTGATGAGGACCCCATTGAGGTGGTGCACCAGCATACTCAGGGCCGAGGAGCTGACGCGGTGATCGAGGCAGTCGGCTTGACTGCGACAGTCCAGCAGTCACTGGCAGTGGTGCGAATGGGGGGGCACGTCACGTGGTTGGGCAACTCCCAGCCTGACGTCACACTCAATATGCAGCAGGTCGTCACCCGTGAGGTCACTATTGCCGGCTCATACGGCTTCAATGTCGAGTTTGGTCAAGCGATTGACACTATCAATCGTGGTTTAATTAACCCCACCCAACTCATAGAACAACACGCTCCTTTAGCTGATGGCCCGCGAATTTTTGATGAATTAGCTAGTGGAAAGTTGGATGATATTAAGGTGATTTTGAAACCATAAAATAGTGGCTAGAGGCTAGTGATGAGTGGTTGGTCACAAAATGTTAGGGTTTTGTCGTTTCGGGCAGTAATGTGCCGAGAAACGCTTCCACATTTGTATTTACGACTTGTATTCGCTTGTAACCTCTCTAATCACTAGCCACCCGTCACTATTCACTACCTTTTAGGAGCAATAACAATGACAAATTCTACACGCCGCCGCCCCCTCGATCACGAATTTCAAATGCCAAGCCTTCGTCTTGATGGGCGAGTAGCTTTGGTCACTGGTGGGAGCCGTGGTTTGGGACTAGGGATGGCTTTGGCTTTGGCTCATGCCGGAGCAGATGTAGCTTTGGCTGCACGAACTGTCAGTCAACTGGCGGAGGCGGCTGCCTTGGTTGAAGCCACAGGTCAGCGAGCGTTCGTTCTGCCGACTGATGTGAGCGATATAGCGGCGGTCAAGGCAATGATCCCGAAAACTGTCGATCATTTTGGTCGATTAGATATTTTAGTCAATGCCGCAGGAATCAACATTCGACAACCCGCCGACACCTTCACCGAGGCGGACTGGGATCAGTTGATGAATATCAATCTCAAATCGGTTTTCTTCGCCTGCCAAGCCGCTGCTCGGGTGATGCGTGAGCAAGGCAAAGGCAAGATTATCAACCTGGGGTCACTCTCATTTGAGGTGGTTGTGCCCAATATCGCGCTATATGCCATCAGCAAAGGGGGGATGCGGCAGCTCACTCGGGCCTTGGCTGTGGAGTACGGCCCCGAAAATATCTGCGTCAACGCTATTGCCCCTGGCCGCTATTGGACCGCGATGACCGATGCTGTCTTTTCCGACCCGGCCCTCTATGACAGTGCTGTTGAGGTCATTCCCCAAGGTCGCCCAGGTACGCCTTCCGATTTGGCTGGAGCGACGGTTCTCTTGGCCTCTGATGCCTCAGACTATATCACGGGCGAGACGATTGTGGTTGATGGTGGCTGGTTGGTCAATGCAGGCGTGAAAGGATAGCACTGTTGGCTACGACTGCCATACATTGTATGCAAACGTATTGTCGATGGGCTGCAGATTTTCCTGCTCAATTTTGTCGAGCAAGGTCAATAGCCGAGCCTTGTAATTTTCATCAACGGGCAGTTCATTTTCTACCCGACTGCCTTCTTCGAGAAAATGCTTAAAGTCTCGACCTAGATTTCGACCCTGTTCAGTGTGCATATCGATAGCGAAGTCGGGGATGATGGGCTTTCGGCCATGAGCAAACTCAGTGACGATGATATTTTTTAAGTTGTCACTGGTACGGTCTTTTTTTGCGGCGGATAAATATCGGATGGCATGGACAAAGAAGATGGGGCGGTCTGGGTCCGTATAGGGAAAGTTTTGTCGCATTTGATTGAGGGTATTGATCAATACTGGTGCACTTAAATCACCAAAGCCCACATCTTCCACCGAGATGGCCTGCAGCCTGCGCCACAATTTTTCTTCAAATGGCTGACTGGTGATGTACATCTCATAGGCAAAGGTCACCGCCTCCTCAGTCAATCCCCGCCGGATCGATTTTTGTAGGGCGGAGATGACCAAATCGCCCTGAAGCCCATTTCTCGTTATGACCTTGCGCCACGGATCATAGTCCATAAATTCACTCATTGTTCGTTCTCCTTGTTCAAAAGTATCCAAATCCTATCGATTTTAACATATCTCCATCCCAATTACGATGCCTCCTCTCAAAATTTTTAAGGCTCTTATTTGACTCTTTTTAAAGGTTGATTTATCTTGGTAAAATAATAATTTTAATATAGTGTAATTTATATTAAAATTATTATTACCTGAGACCAGTGAGGGAAAGCTGATTTCTCTCAAATATTGGGCATTTGCTTTACCAGGACCTTGACCAAGACAAATTTCGCTTCTTTTTCTGCCACTTTTTTTCTTCTGCTTCGGCCACATCTCTTTTGTCTTAACAAAAGCCAATCCAACAAAATAGCTTATCAAAATATTTTCAGGAGGTGATGATGCCGATCAAGATTATGAATGAACAACTGTTGTATGAAACTATCCAGGGATTGTTGGCTGGTGAGGATGTGACGCTGGAGGGGAAAGATTTTGCCGATTGGGCCGATACCGTACACGAATTGGCTAAGGCACCTGTAGAGTGGCGCCCCCAACTCTTTCAATCCCTTGATATTTTTCATCGGGGTGAGTTGACCCGTTTACTGGCTAGCTATATGCCTCCTACAGAAATAGATATGCCCCCATCCGAAGAGATAGCAGTCGATGGCTATCCTGAATTACCCGCTCACATCCAGCTTGACTCAGAATTGGCCGCCGAGGCGTGTCCTTGGCTAAACCATTACATTGAATTTTCTCGCCATTGGAGTCCCCGTAGTTATGATGGTTATCATGAAGCCTGCGGGCTGTGGGTCTTGTCTACAGTTGCAGCGCGGCGGGTGGCTTTTCATCTGAGCGGTCCTAACTACACTAATTTGTATATTTTGCTCTCTGGTATCTCAACCCTCTACGCTAAGTCACGGGCTGCTCGTATTGCAATTGACCTTCTCAAGCAGGCAGGCTTTGATTGGCTACGGGCACCAGCCCGAGCCACACCTCAAGCGTTTGTCTCACTTTTGGTTGGGGAAGTTCCTAAAAATTATGATGAGATGGATGAATTACAACAGGAACGCGCCAGAAATCGATTTGGCTTTGCTGCACAACGGGGTTGGTTTTTTGAGGAATTTGGTAACGGTATTGCGGCAATGACTCAAGCGAGCGGGTATATGGCCGATTTTCGGAGCTTGTTACGTGAGTTTGATGATTGTCCACCCCTCTATGAAAACGCGACCCAATCCAGAGGTTTAGAGGTCGTCAAACGTCCTTATTTAGCAATGCTGGCTAATCTGACCCCCTCAGATTTACGAAATGTGGCCAGCCGAGGGGCACAAATATGGGGAGATGGCTTTTTGGCCCGTTTTGCCTTTGTGACCCCACCTCGTCAGGATATTTCGGATGCCCGTTTTCCCTTGGGCGAGCGGATTGCGCCCGAGGAATTGCTCAAGCCGCTGCATCAGTGGCACAAACGGCTGGGGTCGCCCATTGTCAGTGCTGTGAGTGAAGAGAAAGGTAGTTTTCTTCCTGGACCTACTACCCTGAAACTCAACGCGCTGCCACAGACCACCTACTATCCGGTGGATGATGTGGTGGACGCGATGTATGACTACAACTCGGCACTGTTGCGACTAGCCAGGGAAAACAATGAGGATTTTGGTCCCTACTATGGCCGCTTGCACGAAAAGGCAATGCGCGTCGCTGTCTTGTTGGCCTCGGTTTCTGGAGATACTACTGTCCGGCTTCGCCATTGGGCCAGAGGGCAGGCCATTGCCGAAACGTGGCGGGCGTCGCTCCATCGTAGCTATGAGCAGATCAATGAGCGGAGTGTTTCCGAGGAGGCTAATTTAGAGCAACGTATTTATAAACTTGTTCTAAAGCTAGGACATCCTTCCGCCGCCGAAATCTCAAATTACATCAAACGTCACTCTACCGTTTATATCAAACGGGTGGCTGATGGGATGCTAGAGACCGGTATCTTGCAAGTTTCGCCCAGGCGAGGTAGGCATAATGTTTTACGATATTGTCTCCCAACAACATCAGACCCTTTACCTGATAACCCTAGAACCCTAGAACCTTAGAATACATATCCCCTGTCTAAAGGTAGTAGAAAGGTATAAAATGTGGATCAGAGGGCCTTAAATAGATTGATCTGTATAACTGTGGATTCCTGCGTGTGTTAGTGGGAATGACAATAACAACCAAAGCCGCTAAAAAGCTCATCAGTTTATGATTGGATTTGAGGTATTGCTTTAAAAAATGAATAAAAACTGATTAAGGGAGGATATTGTCTTTAACTTTAAAGAGGGTTTTTTTACACATGAGGGAATGAGGGGGTATCCCTTCTAGGGTTCTAAGGTTCTAGGGTTAACTTTTGTGAAATATTTACTCATTCCACAATGCATTTAAAGTTGCATTATCAAATGGATTGCGTCCAACCTCTAAATCAGAAATCCAGCTTTCACGTTTTGAGACATACTGATCATAAGCATCGTTTTGTTTGGACCATTTTAGGAGTACTTTTCCACCAAACATAATTCTTCTATTCCTGATTTTGTCTAGAATGGGGGAGAAAGGCTATAAGGCTGATGTTGGGGAATTGCCTTGTGAAGGACGGGGGAAGGAGATGCCACTTTTTCCCAGACGATTTCCGATAATGATGTATCGAAAATCTTTGCCCTGAAAGGTCATAATTGCCCCGATAATACTGTATATCAGAAAGGCAATATACCCCACGGTCATCAAGATAATCATCACTACTATGGCGAGGAACATCCCCCCGAGAGCTGCTTCAATGGCTGTCTCGTTTTCAAGCGACGGCCCTATAAGAATGGGTACAAAGATTGCCCCAGCAAAGCAAGTGCCAAATAAGAGGTGAAACATAAGCATCACTAATTGCCACACAAGAGCTTGTGATGCTTGAAATTGTGCGTACGCTGACTTACCTTGTTGGACAATTAAAATAATAATCGGCACGATAAATCCCGCATATGATAAAAAAATTGAAGCGTGGGCCAAAGCGGCCAACAAACGTTCATCTTGGCTTAAGCCAGAGGGATGATCTTGATCAGCGGATATAATCTGGGGGGTGGTCGGCTCATCATCTGATTTTGTCGCGGTTCCCGGTGAGTCGGGAGCAGGATCAAATAATTGGGGGGCAAACTGACGGATATCTTCCGCCAGCTGACCGTCTGGCCAGCCTTGATAACTGGATAGTGCCATCAATTTCTGCGTAGGAATTCGAAATAAGCTGAACGGCTTTTTCAGGTAAATTGAAGGGCCGATAATCTCATATGAGTTAAGATACAACACATCCGTAATTAACCATTTACCAACTTTATCAATATCCGACCAATGGCAGCGAATATGTATATACGGCCAAAATTTTTGCTCCAAGCCCTCAGGAGAAACTTTTATATATGAAAAGAATTGTAAAATGACGTTGCCCATCTGTCGGAGAAGGAACAGGCTCATCAAAATGATGATTGGCACTAATAAACATAGAAGTCCAATCCCAATTGGGTTGAGATCAGTAGTGCTTTGCAGGATTGAAATTGCAATCGTCAGCAATAAGAAAAGAGGCAAGCCAATAATAACTCCCAGGAAAATCAGTGAGCCTATATTGAGAAGACGAAGCGACAGTTTAAGTTTGTAGATGTTTACAGTAGGTGATGGCTCAGATTTATCTGGTATTTTGTTTTGTGTTTTTAATTCTTGCATTGTCTGATGATTACGGACTTAAACTCGGTAAGGGTTGAATGATATTATATCTTACTCTCTATTGATTGCCTAAATCTTCTCAAGAAATGCCCTGTAAAAAGCCTTTCATTGAATATAGATTATTTCCGCTTACTCCATTTATCTGTTTTACGATTAACTGATGAATCACTGTTTATCATCAAATGACCGCCTAATTCGTGAGGGACAGGGTATACCTTTTCTGGAGGCAGATGCTTGGTGAAACGTTTGTCCCCGATTTTTCGCATTTTGTTCATTTTATGAACCAACGGGGTCATATCCTCGATGTTGATCACCCAGTCATCAACAAATTCTCCAATGATGTGCCGACTAAGCCCTACTTGGATGCTGAAATGTGTCAACGGGGCACCCTTTGGACTTCGCTCTGTATCCCATTGCACATGCACAATTGCCTTGTTGAACTGCTCCTCCCAAGCCATTCCAGAGCCGTGGATATGATTTTCTGGCGAGGTTAAGACCCCTAACGAGAGGGCTTTCTCCCACCCAGACCGTTTTATCCGAACCGCCAGAACTCTGGTTTGATTTACTTTTTGGCCCCAGTTGCTACGGTGCATCAACCACAAAAATGAGGGCTTTATCCAAGTCATTCGGGTAAAGGAAAACGGGGTCTGGAATTTTTGATTCCGCAATGCTGGGTCGGCGATACTGTCTGCATAAGCCTGATACATGACAATCGTATCGCGGTCGTAATTTGCTCTGATCTCGTACAGGGCTGGCATGATAATGATGACCTTTTGGGTAGATATATCTGTTAAGAGTATGGGATGGTTGATTACAAGGTTAGATGTGATTTTAGCAGGACCTAATCTGAATTACAATGACAAAGCAAATAGACTCTTTATGTTTCGTTTTTGACAGGCAATTGTACGTACAAATTATTTGACAAATATTCTTTCCCCCTCTATTCTCGGTCGAAACCTTAAGAGGTTGAGTGAAATCTTATGATTGATCGAAGTTTGTCGACCCTTTTGTACGTACAATTGCGTTCCTGGATATTGGGCCAGATTGAAAGTGAGGCCTAGCCGAGCGGTTTTCATTTGCCGCCGGAGCCAGATTTGGCGGCACAGTTGGAAGTGAGCCGGAGCACGGTACGGCAAGGCCTTGGCCTCGCTGGAGCAGAGTGGCTTGATTGTGCGGCCGCCAGGTAAGGGTACCTTTGTGGCTGGAGCCAGCGAAGTGACTGAGGCCCCAACCCCACTCAAGACCGCAGATGCAGCCTCTGTTTGACCCTTGGTACTCGGCATCGATGCTGGCGGGACAATGACCGACACCTTTATCGTGGACGAGCAAGGTCGTTTTACGGTGGGTAAGGCGGGCACGACGCCGCACAATGAGTCGGTCGGTTTTATCGAGTCGACCAAAGATGCGGTCCAATATTGGGACTTGCCATTGGAGGATTTATTTCCGCAGCTAGAGGTAACGCTCTTTTCTGGCACGGCCTTGCTCAACACCCTACTAACCTACACTGGGCGACGGTTGGGCTTGCTCATTACTCGTGGTTTTGAAGAAGCAGTAATGATGGGCCGAGGCTTACAGGTTTGGGCAGGCTACGACTACCCCGACCGTTTGCACGCGGTCACCCACAAAAACCCCGATCCGTTGGTGCCCCGCCGTCGTATCCGAGGGGTAACCGAACGAATTGATCAATTTGAATTAAAAATAGGTGCATATGACAAATCTAGGCAAACCTTTTACCAAAACCGAAATCATTGCAGCCTTCAAAGCTGAATGGCCTGTGGTGCATCAATATTTTTCTGATTTTTCGCAGGATCAATTTTTTAGTAGCCCTGACGATGTCTGGACGCCCGCTGATAATTTGGTACATTTGATTAAATCGGTCAGCCCAGTAATCACGGCTCTGGGCACACCTAAAGCGGCTTTGAAGTTGCGCTTTGGCAAGGCAAAACACGCTTCTCGCTCACTCGCTGAAGTACGAGCAATGTATATGGAATTCGCCAATGCTGGTCTGGCTATTGCTCCGGGATCGTATATCCCACAGATCAAAGAGGTATCAGAGACCGAACGAGCTAACATTTTAGCAAAATGGTTAGAAAAGGGTGAGAAATTGATGGTTGGGGTGGAGAAGTGGGCTGATAAGGATTTTGATGAGGTGCAATTGCCCCATCCCCTGTTGGGCAACCTGACTTTGCGGGAAATTCTATGTTTTACACTCTACCACAATATGCACCATGTGAATGATGTGCAGCGAATGATCAATCAGCCAGAGGTTGAATGGTTTGAGGAGGGGTGATGGGGCGCTTGCAAGATAGAGTGGCTATTGTGACCGGGGCTGGGCGTGGCTTGGGACGAGCCATTGCTGAGGGCTTTGCAGCGGAAGGTGCGTTAGTGGCGGTGAATGATATTCGGCCCAAGGCAGCACAAGAAACGGCTGAAGCCTTGAGTGATCTAGCCGTTCCGGGCGATGTAACCAATGAGGCTCAGGTACAAAAGATGGTGGCTGACACTGTCGCTCATTATGGTAAGTTAGATGTGATGATGGGCAATGCGGGTATCATTCAGACCAAATCGATTATCGATACCACTGTCGATGACTGGGAGCGAATGTTTAAGATCAATTCGACCGGAATGTTTATCTGCCTGCGTGAGGCGGCGCGGGTGATGGTCAAACAAGGCCACGGGCGGATTATTGCCCTTGTCTCAGACGATGCTACCTTTTTGACCGGCCAAGCAATCAATGTATCGGGTGGGTTGGTGATGCACTAGGTGTAATTGGTGGGGACAGCCATTAGAGTGATTGGTAAAGTGTAAATAGTAATTGGCAATTTTGATCAACCAAAGAATTACTATTTACCAATTATCATTTACTTTTACAGCGGCTCACCCGGCTCAGCCGAACCATCGAGCCACGCTTGCCCCTCTGCGTATAGCTTTTGTACCTCTGGCCCACGCAGCCCCGGTAGATTTTGGCGGATTTTGAAGCCAACTTTGGCTTGAAGATAGGCCAAGTGACGGTAGCCTTCGGGGAAGCTGTCTAACAACTCTGAATCAAGAGTGAGTTCGGTAGCAGGGTCAATGGGATCAAGCCGATCTTTCTCGTAGATCGGCTGGCGACGAACGATGGCCCAACGGCCCTCTCTCTTTTCGAAGAAATCGTAAAATCGGCCGATACACTCCACATCCACAGTGATATCATCCAACTCGGCCCGCTGCAAGATAGCCATCTTAGTTTGAGCAATGGCCCGATCATCAACAATATCACAGGTAAAAGCCCCTAGCCTGTGCAGAATATTTACCCCATTCTCAAACCCTTCTTGGCTGACCTTGATAAAGTCAGTGGCTGGTCCCTGAAACCAAGTCGCGGTCATCCAGCCATCATCGTGCCAGACGGTGGCAAAGCGCTCCCAAAATCCGGCATCACGCCATAAAACCCAGTTTTCTACAACTTCCCGAATGGCGACCTTATCAGCCGCTAAATTTTCAGACATTATTCCTCCCCAAAGAATAAGTGAATGGTTTTTTCTTCTTTTGAGGCCCACATTATAGACACAGAGGTGAGTTGTTACAATCTTCCCTGTGATGAATGAACCGGAATAATTTCAAGTTTAATTTGGTAACAATTCTTTTGTTTAGTTTTCTAGAGAATTGTGATGTGTAAATATTAATCGTAATTCGTGCAGGGTTCTTGTCCATTGCCTGAAATCTTGAAAGGCTCGATTGATTAGAAACTTATGTGAAATACCCAAACTCTACTATTCTTCTTTAAAACTTGGACGTGAAAAGATTTTTGTGGGCATTTGACTTTTTACACGAAAACATTATAGTGTGTGTATATATTTGTATGGTAATTGGTTAATTCACATTTTAATTAACAATAAATGTTGGGCGTGTATGATGATGAACCAGGAATTCTCTTTCAAAACTCGCGCAGAAAACATAAATCGACTGGCAAATGAAACCTTTGATATTTTAGTCATCGGCGGAGGCATTACTGGGGCGGGGATTGCTAACGTCGCGACCCAACAAGGCTACAAAGTGGCCCTAGTGGAGCAAGGTGATTTTGCTAGTGGGACCAGCAGCCAGTCCTCAAAATTGATTCATGGGGGGATGCGATATCTCGCTCAGCTTGACTTCAAACAGGTTGCTGAGGCGTGTCAACAACGTCACCATCTCTACCATATAGCCCCGCATTTAGTTCACTTACTTCCCTTCACCCTACCCTTTAACCAAGGTAAAGCTTATTCTAAGTGGCGATTATCAATTGCTATGTGGCTGTACAATCGCTTTACACAAGCTGCTCAACGACAGGCCGCCGCCTCTTGGTCAGATAGGCAGCCAGTCTGGCCAGCATCCACAATGTGGTCGGCCAAACAGAGTGTTGACGATGAACCAATCCTGAATAGCTGGCCAGTCGCCGGAGCTGCTCATTATTATGATTGTGTAACGGATGATGCTCGTCTAACTTTGAGTAACATCATTCAGGCCCATCGAGCGGGTGGGGTACTTGCAAATTACGTTAAAATGACAGCATTGCGCGAAAGTCAAAATAGGATTTGCGGCGCGATGCTGGTTGATAAGGTTAATCAGCAAGAGCTTGAAGTGAGAGCGAGATTAGTTGTTAGTGCCCTTGGCCCTTGGACCAACCAATTTTTGGCCTCAGCCAAAGGGCCGGACCAGCCTGCGTGGTTACATCCCAGCAAGGGAATTCATCTTGTTGTTCCCCGCAATCGATTGCCTCATCAAAGTGCCTTAATCTTTAAGGCCCCTCAGGATGGTCGATACATGTTTTTAATCCCCTGGGGTGAGCAAAGTATTATGGGCACCACCGATACCAGCTATCGCGGTGACCCGGCGGCTGCCTATGCCACCATAGACGATGTGACTTATATTCTGGAAACCCTCGAACAAGCTTTCCCCCACCATCCAATAATCGAGGCTGATGTTCTTAGCACCTTTGCCGGGGTCCGTCCCCTATTGAGCCAAACTAAGTCACCCAGTAGCGGGCGACTTCGCTTGAACACCTATAACCTGTCTCGTCAACATCGGGTAGAACAGATCAAACCGGGCTTACTTTGTCTGGCTGGTGGTAAATTAACCACCTATCGGACGATGGCCAAAGAGGCACTTGAAATGGCTAAAAAAATTTTGGGACCAAAAAATATTCGTAGCACCGAAAAGAGTTATTTGCCCGGTGGCAATATCTCGGCCTGGTTAGAGTACCAGCGGGAACAAGTGCAGCGGATGGAAGCCACGACACAGTTGGCTCCTGATATTATCACCAACCTCATTCAAACCTATGGCACTGAGGCCAACCAAGTCATCGATTTATGCCAGACCCGACCGAGCTTAGGTGAAAGAATTCATCCCGATACCTCGTATATAAAGGCCCAGGTGATCTACGCGATTCGTTACGAAATGGCTTTAACATTGGCTGATGTTTTACGTCATCGTACCCAAGTGATGTTGCGTACACCCGATCAAGGCTTGCAGGCCGCCTCAGGAGTTGCCCGTTTGATGGCTGAAGAATTGGGGTGGTGGACCTCGAAATGCCAAAGCCAAATTGCGGCTTATCAAAAATTGATTGAACAATCTCGACGTTGGCAAAAGCACTAGGAGAATGTCATGCCCGCAACATCGTTTCTTGAACTTGAAAAGAATTCGGCCTGTTTGTCTAAACCAGCCATAAAATCAGCATTACTCATCCTGAACCAACCTTCTGGGCGAGGGCGTACCTCGGCAGAATTGGCGCTCATCATCGAGACGTTTCAGGACACCTTTGCTTTTTTGCCAAAGACCTGTGTGGCCATTACCCAAAATCATCAAGAGGTTATTAAACAAACAGAAGCCTTCTTGCAGACTCATTCAGGCCCCTGTCTATTGATTGTTGGGGGCGGGGGCGGGACCAATCGTGCCCTTGTTCAGGGACTCTTTCAGGAAATCTCGCCACGGGGCGGGAGCCTTGAAGATGTTTATATCGCGGCTTTACGTCTTGGCTCGGGTAATCTTCTGCCCAAATATTTGGGGGTATCAAAAAATGTAAAGGACGCTATGCGTGAACTAGCCGCTGCTCTTCTTCAAGATCGGACCACACCCTGTTATGTCTATAGCTGCACCGTATTTTCCTCCCAAGGCCAAACTCACACCCACTATGGTTTAACGATGGGTGGATTAGGCCAGTTTGCGCAGGTGCCAGATGACGCCCACGATTGGCGAGACAAACACCCTCATTTGATGCGTTGGTTAAATCGTTTTCTTTCGATGGAAAAAATAAACACTATGCAATACTTGAGCTTTAGCTTATGGCGGGCCATTCAATGTTTTTTGCGACCAAACAAGGCGGACCTGGTAAAAATTAAACATGGCGGGCAAACTCAGACGTTGAGGTTATTCTCCGGCTTACTTATCAATTTCGATTTTCCAGAGCTTCCTTTTCAAACTGGGTGTGAGCCTAATCAGGCCCGTTTCGTTCTATGTATCATCCCCCTACGAGGGCGAAAACAGACCTTGGCCTGTCTTTGGCATTGGCGCAATTTGAATCAATACGTTATCCCCTATGAAATTACCACGACCCACCCCTTGGAGATCGAATTTTTGGATAAAGATAAAACCGTGGTTGCTTTAGATGAAGATACATTTTCCCTGCCTCACCACCTTCGCTTTGAGGTGGTTGCCCCGATAAAGGTATTAATTCCCCAGCAATTATAAACTTTGCTTGAACACGAGATAGGAGAGAACAATGCATATGTCGGTCAGCCTAATTGGTATTGATGGTACAGGGAAAAGTACATTGACCCCATTAGTGGCTCGGTTGGTTAGCGCAGAATGTGGGTTGAGAAGTTTAGCTGTCGGGGAAAGCTGTTGGGGCTTTACACCCGAGGAGGATCTCTTTCAACCCAATTTTAACCCGCTTGGCCTGCCGTTAAGTGCTCATTTGGAACCTTGGTTTCATCGCACAACCAAGGCGGTTAACCACAATCGAAAGCTTTATCCACCATTGAAAGTGATGCAGATGGCCTTGCAAAGTCAAACGGCCAAAGCATTGGCCAAAAAATATCAAGCAGATGTGGTCTTTAAAGATGGGGACCTGCTTCTCTCCTCTGCTGGACGGGCCATTAATTATCTTGATCGGCAGTCTGGCTCGATCGATAAAATTGATATCGAAATGCTAGCTAACTATATTATGCGTGGACAGGCACCCCCCAAAGACATTCGGCAGGCAATTCCTGGCTTAAGCCTGATGCGTCGATTGAAGCAACTGGACCAAAGCGCAAAGTGGAATCTGCTAACCTATCCAGATGCAATAATTTTTCTGAAGATCAACCCACGGACCGCCCTCAATCGTTTGGTCCTCAGTAATCAACGCCTCGACTACCACGAAAATCTACTTGATTTGAACGACGCCCAAACCATGTACGAAAATGTTGTGCATTTTTTTGCCAAACAAAAAGGCCAGGATCGCATCCTGACGCTTGATGTAACTCACAATAGTATTGAACAAAGTTTGAAATACATTGTTGATTTTATCCGTACGCTATCTATCCAACCTCAAAAAAACCGAAGACAAAAAAAACATTTGGGCATTAGTCAACAAAAGATAACAAAGCCTCAAACGCTCTTCAAGAAAGCCCTCAATCGACGCTATCTATTCAATTACTTGTTTCCGAACTTGCATCGTGGGGGATTTCAGGAGCTTACCTTCATTTTAAGTAAGCCGGGCCGACAGTTTTTAGCCGAAGGGTATTCAGCTAAAATTATGCGTCTGATCTATCAACAAGATCAACATACTTACAACTGGTTAGAACGATGCTTTTTTGATTACCCGCTCCATCAAGCTGTTGCTAATCGCTTTAGTTTGCTTAAGCAATTTATTCAACACAGTCTAGAACATCTCAATCAACCACAGCGGCAAACGCCGCTAAAAATTTTAAGTGCCCCATGTGGATATTCTCTGGATTTGTTAGAGACCTTGCCCCAAACGACGCCCCCGAGTGACACTCGATTGGTGCTCTCAGACCTTGATCCAACCAATGATATTCAAACCACTTTGCGTGCCGCCCAACAGAGCCAAAATTTTGTTTTGGATTTTATCCAAGGCGATTTGACAACCCTGCGTATCCGTGATCAGTTAGAGGAGCAAGGCCCCTACGATTTGATTCTGTTTATTGGTTTGTCTAGCTGGATTGCCAAACCGGATTTATTGAAACATTTAAAGCTGCTCCATCATCTTTTAGCTCCAGGCGGTATTCTTCTGACGGACTGTTTTACCCCTCAATCATATGCCTTATCCGGCCAATACATTGGCTATCAGGCGAGCTATTATGATCGTAAAAGCTTTAGTCACCTACTAAGCTATTGTGGTTTTGATACAGCCCAGCTCATCTGGCATAGCGAAGAACAAGAGATTAATCATCTTTGTATGGTGCAAGCCCCACCACTTAAATCACATACAAGAGAGAGCAGACGCCGATTTCAGCGAAGCATTTCTTGATGAGCGGTTGGGTATGAAATGACGGTTAAGATTTTAGAATACGCCATCCAGTCCCTCACCGCGAACCCGAGGCAGAAGGAGAAACTCCCAAGGGCTGGGCATTTCATCGACGGGAACTTCTATAATTGTGGGGCGGTTAGCTTCAAATGATTCGCGTAGCGTGTGTCTCAACTCAGATGGGGTAGTGGCTCGTAAGCCTAAAGCCCCATAACTTTCGGCTAACTTAACAAAATCGGGGTTGGTTAAATCACTGGCAATCGTTCGGCCATTATACCGCTCTTGTTGAATACGTTTGACGTTGCCATAAGCATTATCTGCGAAGACGATGGCCGTGACAGGGATATTGTATCGAACAGCTGTGGCAATTTCGGAAGCGGTATATAGGAATCCCCCATCGCCATTGACCGATAAGACCTTCCGGTCGGGCATTGCCGTTTGTGCGCCTAGGGCGGTGGCGTATCCCATCCCTAACGTGCCAGGATAACCACCGGAGAGATATGTACGGGGTTGATAAACCGGATAGGCCAGACGGCTGACAAACATGACCTGGGTTAAATCTTCGACCAAAATGCCATCTTCTGGTAACTCGGCTCTAATGGCATTTAGATACGAGAGTTGAGGTTCAAGATGGGCGATTTCTTTAGCAAAGTCGGCCCGTAAGGCTTGTAATTCTTCTAATCGACTGGGGTGTGGCTTAGTGTGTGTCTGAGTTCGCTCAACTAAATGAGTCATCGCCTGGTTTGCATCAGCCACCAGCCCCACGGTTGGCGGGCCGTGTCGCCCAATTTCATCGGGATCCAGATTGATGTGGATGATTTTTAGATCGTCATCGCTTCCCCACCCCATCTGGGACGTTTGTAGCCGAGTCCCGATGGCCAGAACAACATCAGCCATACTCCACAACTTATGGGCCACAGGCCAGGGGACATACAAAGGGTGTCGTTCATCGACAATACCTCGGCCAGTGCGATTGCCACTAAATGGCGCTTGGATTAGCTCAGCCATCTCCCGAATGGCTTCGCCTGCATCTTGTGCCCCACCTCCAAGAATGATTAGCGGTTGTTTTGCCTTGGCCAGTACCTTTGCGGCCTCCTCAATCGCGTCCTCATTCAGAGATGGTAATTGTGCTTCGATTTTTAGGGAGAGACCAGCCTGTTCAACGGCCCGTCCCCAAACGTCCATAGGTACTTCCATTCCAACGGGACGAGGTTGCCCACTGACCAGAGCAGTCATCACTCGCTGAATCTGCTCAGTCACCGTTTCGGTGTCATAGATACCCTCAGCATGTTTCGTGATTTGCTGCAAGATAGCCAGTTGGTCAGGCAACTCGTGGAGTAAGCCATACATTTTACCCATAAAGGGGCTGGGAATCTGTCCGATAAGAGCTAGCACAGGCGCGCTTAAACCGAAGGCTGTCGCCAAAGCCCCCGACGCATTAAGCATACCTGGGCCGGGAACGACAGAGTAGGCTTGTGGTTTGCCTGTCGCCAAGGCTGCGCCCAAGGCCATGTATGCTGCGCCTTGCTCGTGACGGGTGGTGATAATATTTATCTCATCCGTGTAATCATAGAGCGTGTCAAAAAAATCGTCATTTTGTACGCCTGGTAAACAGTAGAGATGATCGATACCTGCTGCCTTAAGTCCTTCAATGATGATGCTGGAAACGTTGCGCGTAGTCATTGAGTTTCTCCAAAAATGTTTTGTGTTGGTTTTATGAGAACGTGATCAAAAATTAGGGTGGAAATTGGGTATGAGTAGGTTGGAGATGAGGTTGAGAGGTAAGTTACTACTTAAGACTATCAAAACAGACGTGGCTGTTCAGCCAAAATTAAAGCGATATATTTTTCAACCCGCTTTTTTTGCCTGGCGTTTAGCTTGGACCAACCACGGGGGAGGAGGCGTTCGACGCTGGGTGGGGGGGCAAGCTCCAACTGTTCATAGGCATCCTGTTGGCAGGTTGAACAAAGATTTGGCTCCTCACTCAAAAATGAGACGTACCCCTCAAATCCACAAATGCACTTGAGCCAAG
Organism: Phycisphaerae bacterium; assembly: GCA_028285035.1. Next base: position 56,851 of record JANQQF010000090.1, on the reverse strand, counting down.
CCCTTTGTTGCGGCATTAGACACTGATCCCTTCTTGTGAGGTCTGACCCTGGTTCATCAACGCAACAAGTCTGGTTTCAAGATCACCCATTCCCACCGGGCGATGTTCAAAGGTCCAGCCCATTGCAGATGCAATTGTTTGGCCTTTGTCGAGAAGTTTATCAGTTGGAAATTGGCTGAGATAGACTAAACGTTTGTAATTGCCAAAGTAGAGAGGGGCAAGCTCTGGGTGTTTGTCAATGCCTAAGCCAGCTAAAACTGCTTTGTCATAAGCACGTAAGAGCCAATCGGTTAAAAAGAAGGTGCCAGGCTCCTCATCCATCATCGCATCAAACTGCTTGGTTCCAGCGAACATTTCATAACAATGTGGGCCGCTGATCCGCACCGCTTGGTATTTCTCCAGGACATCATCAATTCCCACCGCACCACAAAAGCCATAAACGACAATCACTTGGTCGTAATTTGGCCGAATGTCGCTGAGCATTTTTTCCAAATCACGGGTAATCAAATGAGGTGTGGCGTGATGTAAGGCGGGTAAAGCTTTAAGATCGACGACCCACTCATATTTATCAATGATATATTTTGTTTCTTTAGCTAACGCCCCACAGGCGATGAATAGGGTTTTCATTTCGATTTAAATTTGTGGCTTACGATGAAAATTGGGTGGTTACCTACTTGAACTATTGTATCACTTTCTCTATCTCTTGGCGAATATTATGTTAAGCTTTACTCGCTTAACAGATGGCCCTACGCTTCGCTTAAGATATCTCGGGTGAATAGACCTTTCCTGTCGGTGTAATTACTTCCTCAATGCTGCGGGCAGCTTTTAGTTGGGGATTGGTGAGATCGGTGTGATCAAAGTTGGTACGGACGAGGGCTGCACCTTTAAGACTGATATCTTCTAATTCGGCGGAAGCAAAATCAGTTTCTTTGAGATATGACTCAGTGAAGTGGGTGCCATGTAAAATCGCCCCCTTTAAATTGACCTGCTCTAAATCAACCCGATACAGTTTGGCCTTAATCATATGTACACCATACATGTTGGCCTTGACCATAACCGAATTACTCAAGTCTACCCCGTTCAGATTAGCCTCTCGTAAGTAAGCTTCATTTAACTTGGCTTTGGTCAGGTTGGCCCCTTCCAGATTTGCCTCAAAGAAGTTGGCCTTGGTCAGATTGGCTCCGCTTAAATTAGCCCCCTGCAAATTCGATCTGCTGAAGTCGGTACCGGTCAAGTCAGCCCCGCTGAGGTTGACGTTTTCTAGATTTTGGGCGGAGACATCAAGCTCTTTAAGCCGAACTTTTGGATTCATTTCAGCCCAATTCAAGACAAGCTGTAGCTGCTCCTCACGGGATTGAACCGCAACTTGAACTTGTTCTGCATCGGGCTGAGTTTCCTGTTTGATAATAACCAAGTCTCGGATAGCCCCTTCATAGCTATAACCAGGCATCCATTGATGACAATGTTTGCAAATCATTGCTTTAATCCGGATTTCTTCATCGCAAAACGGACATCGCTTTAGTTCATCAGACATTGGCTTTCCCTCACAAAATTTTATTTTGACCAGGATATCTGTTCATCCAACCAGTCCCGTACCCCGTACGGCTCGACGACTTTGGGGATGGCATAAATGCCACCATCGTAAACAAATAACCCTTGATCATTTGTACCATCACGTCGGATGATGCGCAAACTCCAATTAACGCCATCGAAGGTTGTATAGGCAATCCACTCCCCATCAGGTGACCAAACGGGTAATCCTTTGACTATTCCATCTGTGGTTAGTTGGCGCAAATTGCTGCCATCAGCCTCAACAATGTATAGATCCCAACCGCCATTGATCGCACTTTGATAAATGATTTCATCGTTGATAGGTGACCAATCAGGATGAGCCGCTTGTCCATCCTCGACGACGCTGCCCAACATATTTTCGCCTGTGTCCCAATGTTGGGTTGGTACGGCGACACCAAGGCGAAGGCCACAGCCATTGCCTGAAAGGTCACACCCACGATAGACAAACCGTTCATTGTCGGGTGCCCAAGAGGGTTGTTGTCCAATAATGCGTAGGTCTTCCTCGCTTGAACCATCGGCATAAATGGTATAGAGACGGGTGATGCCGTCACCGTTTCGACCGCTGTCAAAGACGAGCCGATTGCCATCGGGGGACCAATCGGGGTGAGAGTCCTCCCAGAAGCCACCCGTACCAGTAAATCCGGTTGCATCAAGTGTGGTGTGGCCCAAGTGACGGGCGAAATGGGGATCAGCGCAGCCAAAATAGGGATTGTCCTCGGTGGGTGGCTCGCCCCAGCCACGGAAAGCTAAGCGGTCGCCTTCGGGCGAGAGGGCTGGCTCGCTGATGTTGTTCAAGCCCACAATGCGACGATTAGCTTGGCATTGCTCACTCCCTTCCAGACAAGCTCCCACATCGATCACATTGACTTCATACGTGCAACGATCAGGGCTGTTGTTCCAAAAGCTAAAGGCGATGTGCCCGTAGGGTTCGCCCACTTGAGGGATATCTGAAGATGTTGTCTCTGCCGCTTCTGTTATCTCTGGCTCAATTTCAACCTTAGGTTCAACAACGTCGTTTTCCTCGCTTGGCACGTTAGCTATGGTCACCTCAGCCGGAATCCAAATTTGCTGACCAGGGAGTAAAAGACTGGGCTCTGAAATAACCGTAATTTGTGGATTTGAGGTCGCTGCTTCGGCTGTTGCCTCAACAATTAGCGGAAAAAGATTGCCATCGCCCAAATATTTTTCGGCCAACCGCCACAATGAGTCTGACCGTTGAACCGTATAAACTTGTCCTTCAGGTGCTGTTTGGGCTTGGGCAAAATCAGGCTCAAGCTGAGAGGGAATAATTAAAGTCGATAAAAGGATAATCAAACCAACTATAAAATATACTCGCTTATTCATCATTATCGTGCCTCCTTGTTACAAAACGTAGCTAATGGTTACTTATAAGGAATTATACAAAAAATGGGAGGTGGATTCAATCGAACGATAGTTTGGAAATGGTTGTTACTTTAGATAGAGGCAAGGCGTTGGGAGATTATAGATTGAACTAGAGTTCAAAGGAATAGGTGTGATGCTCTACATCACACCACTCGTACCAACGCTCTGCATTGGTACGAGTGAGTGGTTGAATCATATAAATGAACGTTACGCGACGTCTGCCTGATATAAATGAACATCTCGTTGTGGGAAGGGGATGCTGATACCTTCTTCGTCAAAGCGAAGTTTGACTTGTTCGGTTATGTCGAAATAGACATCCCAGTAATCATTGGCGTCAGCATAAGGCCGAACGGCAAAGTTGACACTATTATCACCTAACTCCATCACTGATATTTCAGGGGCAGGTTCTTGACGTACCTTCGGATGCCCGTCAGCGATTTCTTGAAGGACACCTTTGGCTTTGAGTAAGTCATCCCCATAACCAATGCCAAAGACCAAATCGACACGAACAAACCCTTTTTTAGAGTAATTGGTGATATGTCCGCTGGTTACTTGGGAGTTGGGCATAATGACAGTTTTGTGATCGAGGGTCAAAAGGATGGTGTTGAACACCTGGATATCTTCAATCCGTCCAAAAATTCCAGATACTTCGACCAGGTCATCAACTTTGAAGGGACGGAAAAAGAGGATAAGTACCCCTGCCGCGAAGTTGGCTAATGATCCTTGTAAGGCTAGACCAATCGCTAAACCAGCTGCCCCAACAATGGCTACAAATGAGGTGGTTTCAACACCAAGACGCTCAAATGCAGCAATGATGGCAAAGGCCAAAATACCGTAATAAACCAAGGTGCTAACGAAGCGAGCCAATGTGGCACTGACATCAGTTCGGTCCATTGCTTTCTTAACCCAACCTGACAAAACGCCAGCCGCCCAGCGACCAACAATAAAAATGATAATCGCCCAGATAAGGTTAAGACCATAATTCAAAACCAAGTTTTGAATCGTTTCCATAAGACTAGTGAGATCCATTCTCCTACTCCTGAATTGGGATTTTTGATTGATAAGTCGAGGTAATCGACCTAATTACGATAACAATTGCGCTTTTCGGCGCTCAACAAAATTGTACAGCTTGTCGGCCACATCTGTATCCATAGCTGGTTGCTGATAGGCCTCTAACATTTCACGACAACGCTCATTCGCTCGTTGTCGCGCATCCCTAGACCCTTCGGCTTCCCACTGCTCATAAGGTTGACGCAACCCTATTTTTGGGATAAAGTGGGCATCGCGATAGTGCCGAATGGTGTGATCAGCTTCCAAAAAGTGTCCGCCCGGGCCTACCGCATCGATGGTATCCAAGGCTAACGTTTCAGAGGAAATTTCGATCGGTTCAGCCAAGGCTCCCACCATCGCTAACAAATCGAGATCAATGACAAACTGTTCATAACTGATGGTTAGGTATGACTCCAAAATACCGACGCCCTGCATCATATAATTCACCCCGCTTAAGATACTGGTCATCAGGGTGAACATTCGCTCGTAGTTGCTCTGGGCATCGGGAATGAGTGAGTCGGTCAGCGCCCCGCCCCCTCGGCAGGGTAGGCCGTAATAGCGAGCCAGTTGCGCGCACACCGCGATGTTGATGGCTGATTCTGGGCTGCCGATGGCTGGATTGCCATTCCGCATATCAATGTTGCTTGAGGCTGAGCCATACAGCACAGGGGTGCCCGGTCGGATCAGCTGGGTTAGCACAACGCCTGCCAGTACCTCCGCATTTTGTTGCGCCAAGGTCCCGGCCAAGGTTGTCGGTCCCGTCACACCAGCCATCACAAAGGGGCTAATCAGAACAGGCTGACCAAATTGCGCAAAGGTGATGAGACTTTCCAGCATCGGCGTGTCATATTGCAAGGGACTGTTAACATTGACGCTGCATTGGGCCACCGGATAGTCATTGAGTTTGTCTTCGCCACCAAAAACTACGGCCAACATCGCCAACGCATCTTCAGCCTCAGCTTGTCCCCCCACGAAGCCAGATTGAATCGGCTTGTCAGCCAATGTCAAAGCGGCGTACCAGCAGGCCAAATGGCGAATGGGCACTGGGACATCCTGCGCCTCGACCGATTTGCGAGCCACGACGTGTATCTCTGGGGATATCGCCGTGAGCTTGGTAAAGTTCTCCATATCCGCCAGCGTGCCGGGGCGACGTGTGTTCTCAAGATCAAGAACATAGGGTGGTCCACCCCCTGGCATCACCACACACGTATCATTTCCCAAAGTCACCGTATTTTCAGGGATGCGAGCGTTTAGTGTGTATTGGCTGGGGGCTTGCTGTAGAGCCTGTTCGACCAAGGCTGGAGACAAATAAACCCGGTTATCCTCGATACGGGCCTCGCTCTGTGCAAAATAGGCAATCGCTTTCGGGCTAAGAAAGCGAATGCCTGTTTGTGATAAAATTGTTAATGATGCTTCGTGTAGTTTTTGGATTTGGCTATCGGCAAAGAGGCCAAAGCGAGTTGGTGTTAGTGGAATCGTCCGTGAGTAAGATTTTGTGCTCGGTGCTGGTGTCGGTTGGTTGGAACGGCGACGGCGACGAGCCATTACATATCCTGCGGTCTGCTGTAATAGGGTAGCACTGTGCCGATACCTTTTTCTTTGGCCTTTTGATAGGCTAAATTACCAATCATAATATCACTGATGGCAAAGCCTTTATGCCAAAAGAGAATACGTTCATCTTGTGACTCGCGCCCCGGTTTGATACCTGCGACGACTTCGCCGATTTCGCCGTAAATATGCTCATCACGAAGATCACCAGATTGGATCATGCCCGCAAATTGACCATACTGTGATTTCTTACATTGGTTCCAGTCATCCACGAGCATTTTGTCCACGCCCGTTGGCAGACTAGGGGCTACGGAGAGAACGGCCCCATAGGGTTGAATCAATGCTCCTGGTTTGACCCACTCATCTTTGACCAAAACTTGATGTTCTAGCAGGCGTGAAGCATCAATAATGACATCCGCGTCTTTGACTGTCGCCTCTGTTGTTTCTTCGACGATGACTTTTTTGCCAAGACGCTTGGTCATTTGGTCTGCGAATCGCTCCCGTGACTCGGGACGACGGCTGGTGACACGAATCTCCTCAAAATCGAAGATCAGGTCCATCATCGCAACGTTATACCAGGCTGTCCCCCGAGCACCGATGTGCCCCAAGACACGAGGTTTTTCATTGGCTAGGTATTTGGCCCCAACAGCCGTAACCGCCCCTGTGCGCATCCAGGTGGTTAGTGTGCCATCGAGAATACAGAAGGGGGCACCGGTTTCGGGGCGATAGAGGGTGACAAGGGCCAATTCAGAAGGGAGATCGTGTTTGTAGTTGCCGTGGAAATCACCAATCACTTTGACGCCAGCGACATTGGCTGGTTCGACGTATCCTTTCAGAATGTTGAACAGCTTTTCAGGGTAATCGAGGGCAAGGTGATCCTTTGAGGGCATAATCACCTTTTGTTCGCCGTGCGCTTTTAGCCCCAGCTCGATTGCATCCATTACCTCCTGCAAATCAAGCTCCAAGGCATCGATATCTTCTTTAGACAAGAAGAGAATTTCAATTCCAGCCACTATACAAAGTCTCCTTCATTGGATGTAGAGTCAAGTGTTTGGCGGTTTATTTTTATAGAAATTTTGAGGGAATAAACTGTCAAACCTTGAGGTGTCACAGTTTTTTCTCTAATTTTAAACTGTGACGCCCTTAAGTTGGTTAATGCGACGGGATTATACTATGGATAGGGTCGATTGGGCTAAAAGAAATGAAGATCATCAGGGTCTTCTTGGTTTGATCCACAAAATGTTGTGTAACCAGTTAGACATTACCCTCGATTATTCGATCTAATCTTCTTCTCGCACTTTCAGAATGATCTTCCCAATGTTTTTGTTAGCTTCCATATATTGGTGAGCTTCATTGGTCTGTTCGATGGGGTAAACTGTGTCAATAATCGGCTGAATAGTCCCATCAATGAGTTGTGACCAAAATTGATCAAGGAAACGTTGTTTGATTTCAATTTTCTCTTCCAATGAGCGAGACCGTAGGACTGAACCAATTAAACGTAATCGTTTGACCATTAAGGCTCCGATGTGAATTTCAGCTTGGGGACCACCCAAAAAGGCGATAAAGACTATTCGGCCACGGCGCTTCAATAATTTTATGTTTCGCTCTAAGTAGGGTGCGCCCACCATGTCTAAAATGACATCAACCCCTTTACCATCTGTGTGAGCTAAAACCTGCTCGGCAAAATCCTCATTTTTGTAATTGATAGCGATATCGGCCCCCAGTTCTTTACAGCGAGCCGTCTTTTCATCGGTTCCCGCTGTGACCAAGACCTTACACCCGGCTTGATGCGCCATCTGAATGCCAGCTGTACCAACCCCACTAGCCCCACCGTGAATGAGAATGGTTTCCCCAGGCTGTAACCCCGCCTCCATAAAAAGATTGACATAGGCTGTGAAAAAGACCTCGGGAATAGCGGCTGCTTGCTCAAAAGACCAGCCCTGAGGAATGGGGATTAACATTTGGTGTGGTACATTGACTTTCTCGGCGTAGCCCCCGCCCGTAATCAAGGCACATACTCGGTCCCCCACCTGCCAGTTCGTTACATTGTCACCTACTGCTGCAATCCGTCCTGCCATTTCCAGACCCAAAATGTCGGATGCGCCTGGGGGAGGTGGGTAATTGCCCGCTCGTTGTGATAGATCAGCTCGATTGAGTGCGCTCGCATAAATATCGACCAGAACTTCTTCGGGACCATAAGCTGGATCTGGCACCTCCTGCCACTGTACAGGGTTGCCTTCTTGCTCGGTTTGGATGACAATTGCTTTCATAAGAATCACACCTTTGTTATGTAAATTGTTTTGTGAATTTAGTGAGTTCTCTTAGTTATCAGTGCTTTTCCAGAAGCAGTGGAATACTGCTCACACCTTTGTTGGTTATTGCCGAAATTTGTATTAAAGAAAATCAATCATAATCACGGCACATTGATAGAGCAAATTGGATAAGTTTGTACTGTTCTTAGCGTTCTTAGGGTTTGTAGAGTTTATGTCGACCAGCATTAAAATGTTCATTAGAGTGAACACTCTGTTTTTTGTTTTGCTTAATCAAGCTAGCCTTTGGCATACTAATGGGTCTAATCATAAATCTAAAATCGTAAATTATGATAGGGGGTATCTTTATGAAGCCATATGCTATTGGTATTGATGTAGGAGGAACCAAAATTGCCGCTGGGGTGATGAATCAGGCTGGAAACATGTTAGCCCGTTTTCGGACACAGGCTCATTCTGAGCAAGAACCCGAGGTGGTGATTGATGCCGTTGTTATGGCTTATCAAGCTGTCTTAAGAGAGGCAGGAGTATCAGTCACGGAAATTGAGGCCATTGGGCTTGGGTTTGGGGGGAATACCAATGGTCCAGCCGGGGTTGTTTTGACCAGCTCTAACCTGCCTGCTTGGGATCACTATCCTCTACGTGATGTGGTCGCTGACCGAACAAAACAGCGGGTGTACCTTGACAATGACGCCAATCTGGGGGCTTTGGCTGAACATCGATATGGCGCAGGACGGGGTACACAGCATATGGTCTATGTCACGATAAGTACCGGATATGGTATTGGGATCATTACCGATGGCAGACGATATGTTGGGCATCATGGGATGGCGGGGGAGCTAGGACATACGGTTGTCCAAATTGGGGGAGGACGCTGTAGTTGTGGTAAGGATGGCTGCATTATGGCCTACGCTAGCGGTGTTGGTATTTCGCGGATGGTCAACGAGGCAATTGAGGCGGGCCGAGAAACGATATTACAGCGGCCAAAAGACGGTAGGCGGATGAGTGGCGAGGCGGTGACCACGGCAGCCGAAAAGGGTGACCAATTAGCCTTGGATATATTGCGCGATGCAGGCTATTATGGTGGGGTTGGGATATCGATGATTATTCAGATGCTCAACCCTGAACGAGTTGTGATTGGGGGCGGTTTAACCCAAATTGGTCCCTTAATTATGGACCACGTTGACCGAGGAATGCGTGAACATACGCAGCCAGAAATGCTGACCGATGATATTTTAGTGTTGTCGGAGCTTGGTGGTGATTTGGGAATTATTGGAGCAGCGGCAATGGCATTTGCCGAAAGTTGAGCAGGATCGGGTAGTCAATCTAGTTTTTCTAAAGCCCGTTCCTCAGCTGGAATGCGGATGCCAAGCAAAAGGATGGCATTGAATATGGAGGCGATTGTTGTGGTAATCCAAGCACGAAACATCAGCGGCACCATTGCTAATTCAATGATTACAGCGAGATAGTTAGGGTGATCCATAAAGCGGTAGGGGCCACCTTGGATACGTGGTTGATTGGGGATTATCAAGACGCGTGTGTTCCAAGCTGAACCTAAGGTGGTAATGGCCCAGTAACGTAGGAGCTGAGCCACACTGAAGAAGCAAAACCAAAGTGGCCATAATCGTGTTGGATGGATGCCCCGAATGATAGCTTCACTTATCCAGCCAACAAACCAACCGATGTGTAACACAAAAAACAGCGGATAGTGCTCTGCCCCGTATTCTTTTGCCCCCGCCGCCCGGGCTTTTTGTTCATTTTGTTTGGCCAGTCGTAGTTCTGTGAGGCGTTGGATGATAAGTAGGCCTATCATTCCAAAAAATAGTTGTTTTCCCATAGCTACCACCGAAATAGAAGTTGTTCCGCACTAAACCCTGGGCCAAGTGCCAGCATTAGCCCATATTGGTTTTGACGTTTTGTCGTTTGCAAAAACAGTTTGAGGACAAATAAAACAGTAACACTGGACATATTGCCGTGTTGTCGCAAAATTTCGTAGGCTGTATTGAAATGTTGAGCTGTTAAGTCAAGGCTGCCGGCGTAGGCATCAAGCACTTTTGGTCCACCAGGATGGGCCACATAGTGATGAATTTCAGGCTGGCTAATTTGCCAAGCTTGACAAGCTTCGGCGATAAGATTGGGCATATATTGCTCAACGAGTGCTGGAATACTGCGAGCAAATCGTACCTTTAACCCCATTTCAACCACATCCCAGCCCATAATATCTTCAGAGTTATCAAACAAGTGACTGTAATTCCCCAAAATTTCTGGCCCCTGCCCACCCATTTTGATAACAACAGCAGCGGCGCCATCTCCAAATAAACTAGTCGCTACGAGATTGGATTTTGAAAAATCATTCACCTGAAAGGTTAAGGTGCATAATTCGACTGTAACCAGAAGAACAGCCTTTTCCAGCGTTGTTCGAGCTATATCAGCCGCTCTGGCTACACCAGCAACACCACCAGCACACCCTAATCCCCAAATAGGTAGACGGATCGTTTGTGGAGATAGGCCTAACGCTTGAATCAGCTTGCTATCTAAACTTGGTGTGGTGATCCCCGTTGTCGAAACAAAGACCACGGCCCCAACATTCTCAGGTGGTATCTCGGCTTCAGCCAAAGCTTGTTGGGCTGCTTTCAATGATAAATCAAAGGCGATCGTTTCATATAGGTCATTCGTTTCTGGAAACTTGTGAGGTTCGCCGTACCAACTTTGGGGTTGAGCTAAGTAGCGGTTTTCAATCAGGGTGTTGTCAAACAATGGCAGTAATCGATCAAGATTTTTGAAGCCTGATTGAAATATTTTGGCGGCAAAGTCTTTGGCCTCTGCTTGGGTGATGGTGTGGTTAGGAACTGCTGTGCCTACGCCTTCTATCGTGGGAGATAATTGGCTCATTTGCCGACCTCATCAACTTCTGGTTGTTGACAATGGTTGCGATAAACAAATTGCGAAAGCCGTTTCCGCTGACTACTCTGCCAATCGATGCGCGGGCGTTGTTGATCATCGGGGAGATAGCCTAGTCGATAGAGCGCCATTAACTCTAAATCATCTGGGACCTGGAGTATCTGCTTCAACTCGTCCCAAGCCCCATCAATTTCCATCGGGGTGCTGATAAATTGAATACCCATTCCGATACTACCACACGTAAGCCAGATATGCTCTACCGCCATCCCGAGTGACAAAACACAATAGAACCCAGAAAGATCTTCGGGCATGTACTCATCTTTTGTCAAGAGACAAGCCAGAATGAGAGGGCTATTTGCAATGAGTTTACGATTATCTTCACCGAGCAGGCGGGGCACGCCTAGTTTGTTCATTACACCCAAGGCTTGACCACTGAAAACCTTGTTGATGAAAGGGCGAAGGGGGAGCGGCATTTTGTCAATAAAAATGCCATCTCGACGCTGCTCCATCTCCTCAGCAGAGAAACGAAAATACTTGCGGTATCGCTCAAAGAAACGTCCGCCTCCAATTAATTCGCGCATCGTGCGCCCACCTATCTCAGCAATTTGTGTTCGAATATCTGGGTCATCAATTAAGATAAAACGCCAAGGTTGTGAGTTAAAGTGGCTAGGGGCACGGCTCGCGACCTCAACTAAAAGATGTTGGTGCTCTAACGTTACTGGATCGGGTTTGAAGGCCCCATTTGTTGTGCGACGGGTTCGAATTGCTTCTAAAAGGTCCATTTAGTATTGACTCTAAAGTTTGATTGATAGGGTGAGAATATACCCGACACCCCCCCATAATGCAATCGTTGGGTGAAGCCAAGTTCCCGGCTTTGATTTTGGCATCAAGGCTAATGCGACCAGAGTTATTAATAACATTGGCTGAAATGTTACGAGCATAGCAATAATCGCGCTCAAAAATACGACAAAATAAAGGGCATGATGGAACCACCCCAGCTTAAAGCGAGTGACCTGCACAAAAAATCCAACGATTAAATTGAGGATGTATAACCCCAGCGCAATATAAAGCATTTGTCTTTGGCTTAAGTCTTTAGGGTAACTACCAGATAGAACAATAAGAGGCGAGGCGTAATGAAACAAGGATCTCTAGCATTATTATCGAGTCAATAACTACAAAGTCAAAATTAGGGCGATAACAGTTAAGTAGGTGCTTTTTGACGATGTGTAAAATTGATGTTATTATTTGGGCAATAGCTCGATTATTGTGCAATTGCACAGATTAGTTGTAGGCTTGTAGATATTCGCTAGATTTGCCCTAGACTAGAGGCACCCTTAAATAATTAAGACTTTAGCTTTAGGAGATTGAATATTAGGATTTTGACAATTGTTCAATGTTAAGCTAATATCGATTTAGTTTGTTGACCCAACAAAATAAGTTGACAGATTACGGATTTTGTTACGTAACAGAGTATGATAAATCTGTTGACGGTTTTATGGGTTCGTGTTACAATTCTAGCCTTATGGTCACAGCATGATCTCAATTACTAATAAATTGAGATGTCTTGATAAGGCTATAAAAAACTCTTTGTAATTAATGAAGGAGGCTGCTCAAAAAACAATCAATAAATTTTGAAGGTTTATTTAAGTTGTAGATTACTTTTTTGTAAATCATTTAACATTAAATTCAAGGAGGAGTTTATCCTAATGAAGAAGTTATTAGTTGCTGTATTAGTTTTTTCATTTCTGATGGCTGCTATCCCAGCCTCATTGGTAGCGGCTGCCCCCCCCGCCCAAGGTGAAGATTATACCGTTCAAGCTGACGACTGGCTGTCAAAGCTGGCCGACAAGTTTTATGGTGATGTAAACGCTTACTGGGCGATTATGTCTGCGACAAACCAAGCAAACGCGGACGATGATTCCTACGCTAAAATTGAAAACCCCGATGCAATTGAAGTAGGGGCCAAACTGTTGATCCCCGCTCAAGAAGATGCGGTTGCCTTTATGGCTGACTTTAACATCGAGTCTGACATTGGTGAACTGTTTGCTAGTGGTGCTGCTGGTCAGCTCCAAGTTGGTAACTGGTGGACCTCTGGTGGTGAGTTTGCTGGTGTAAACGAAGTTTACAAACTCTATCGTGAAGCAAATCCAGATGTTGAGTTGATCCACGCAGGTATCGCTGGTGGTGCTGGAGTGAACTTCCAAGGTGCTAACTTGAACAAATTGATCGCTGGCGACCCCTTCGATACCTTCCAGTTGCACGCTGGTTTGGAAGCTGAATTGTACTCTCCAGAAGAGTTCCTCGTTCCGGTTGATGATATTTTGATCGAAACAGGCGCCCTTGACGTAATGCCTGAAGATTTGAAGTCTCTCTTGAAAATTCGTGACAACACGTACACTGTTCCGTTGAACATCCACCGTGGTAACGTAATGTGGACAAACACTGAAGTTCTGGCTGCGGCTGGCGTTGAAGTTCCAACTAACTTTGATGAATTCTTTGCAGCTTGTGCCACATTGCAAGAGCAAGGCATCATCCCCTTGGGCTTGGGTATTGCTGATGGCTTTGAGTTGAGCCACACTTTTGAAGTTGTTGTAATTGGTACAGTTGGCCCAGAAAAAGCTAAAGGCTTGTGGGATGGTTCTGTATCTTGGACCGACCCTGATGTAGCTACCGCTTTGGAAAACTTCGCTGGCATGTTGGACTGCTCTAACGAAGACCGTGGTACAATTGGCTGGGTTGGTGGTATCGACCTTGTCATCAACGACCAAGCTGCTTTCAACATTATGGGTGACTGGGCCTATGGTGAAGTGATTGCAAAAGGTGCTTTGGACAAAGTAACTTGGGCCTCACCACCTGGCAACGCTGGTCAGTTCCACCTCGTTTCTGATGGTTTCGCCATTACTAAAGCAGCGCCAAACCCAGAAAATGCTCGTGCGTTCGTTGAGATCATCACCAGTAAAGAAGCTCAGGAAGCCTTCAATCAAAACAAAGGCTCTATCTGCGCCCGAACCGACTGTGACTACAGCACCTTCCCAGAAGATCGCCGCGCCTACTTCCAAGGCTCTGCTGACGACTTCGCCACAAGTGCAATCCAGCCGATGGTTACTCACGGCTCTGGCGCTATCCCATCTTGGCAAGCGCAATTCGGTCAAATCGCAACTCAGTTTGCCTCTGACCGTGACGTAGAAGCGGCCCAAGCTGCTTTAGTCCTCGCTGCTGAAGATGCTGGCTTCCCGCAATAAGCTTTAGTTCTTTGATTTTCTAAGTGAGGCAACCCAATTGGGTTGCCTCACTTTTTAATAACATCAGTTTTTGGTGACTGGTTGTTGGTGGCTAGATAGATCCCGCTAACCGCTAACCACTAACCACTAACGACTTGCGTTAGCCCTAACGACTTGCGTTAGACCTAATTACTATTTTTAGAGGGATGAGATGAGCATTAATTGGAAAAGAGATTGGGAGAAGATCCTAAGTTTTACATTCTTCTTACCATCACTGATTGCCGTTATCATTTTTGTTTATGGTTTTATTGGTTGGAGTGGCTGGGTTTCTGTGTCGAATTGGACTCGTGGCGCTCAAGCGGATTATAGCTATGCTGGTTTTGACTCATACGCTCGGCTCTTTGGCTCTAATGAGCGATATGCGGCAGGGATTGATGCCCGCCGCTTCGCCGCTGGCATGCGAAATATTATCGGTTTCACCTTCCTTTTCATTGTTGGCTGTATTCTCATTGGATTTACCCTGGCGGCAATACTTGATCGGCAAATTGTAGGAGAGGCCATATTCAGGGCCGTCTTCCTCTTTCCGATGGCAATCTCCTTCATTGTGACAGGCCTGGCGTGGCGATGGTTGTTTACGCCAGGCGACTCCAACGTGGGAAGTACTGGTATCAACCTGCTGTTTGAGAATTTTGGCTTTGGTTTCTTCAAACCAAATTGGGCTAGTGATGTAGTCTACTCGATCCCCACCGACTCTGGGCTAGGTGCCCTCTTGACCAACATTGGCCTCGGTTGGTTCGCGTCACCAAGCTTTGGTCTGTCGCTAGGGGTCATCACCTTGGTCATTGCAGCAATGTGGCAGTTGTCAGGCTATACAATGGCCCTTTATCTGGCAGGTTTGCGTGGTATTCCCGATGATCTGCGTGAAGCCGCCCGCGTTGATGGGGCCACCGAGTGGGAGATTTACCGCCACATCATCATCCCCCTCCTCCGCCCGGTAACCCTCAGTGTGGTTATCATTCTAGCCCATATCTCATTGAAAATTTATGACCTCGTTGTGGCTATGGGCGGTGAAGGGCAAGGCTTTGTGAAGGACGTGCCAGCCCTCAATATGATGGACACCACCTACGGCCAATCACGTTTTGCTCAAGGGGCTGCGATTGGGGTGGTCTTGTTGATTTTGGTCTCCATCCTCATCATTCCCTATTTAACGATTAGTCTACGACAGCAGGAGGAAGCATAATGGCCACACAATCCATTGCATCCCCGAAACCACGCTCTAAATTTAAGATTTCCCGATTAATTATCTATCTTGTTCTGATCGGTTTCTCGATATTTTACATCCTGCCCGTTTACCTAATCCTGATTACCAGTTTCAAACAGTATACTGACATCAATCTCTATACAATGTGGGAATTCCCCCCACTTTTGACGCTAGATGCCTGTACCAACCCATTTATTTTCTGCTTTGATAGTTTTTATGAAGCCTGGTTTGGTAGTTCAGCGGTAATTGGGATGGGGCAAGCCTTCTACAACAGCGTCTTTATGACCATCCCTGCCACCCTTTTATCAACAGCACTTGGCTCTATCAATGGCTATTTGTTGGCGAAGTGGAAATTTAAGTATGCCGACATCGTTTTCCCATTTGTTCTTTTTGGAATGTTCATCCCCTATCAGGCAATTCTCATCCCCCTGAAACTCACTTTGCGAGAGATGGGACTTGATGGGAATTTATGGGGTTTGATCTTTGTTCACGTGGTTTATAGTATCCCCATTGCAGGGTTAATTTTCCGTAACTACTATGCCAATATTCCGAAAGAGATTATTGAAGCCTCCCGCATCGATGGTGGTAATATTTTTAGCATCTATCGCTATATCATTTTACCCCTTTCAATCCCTGCGTTTGTGGTCGTGTTGATTTGGCAATTCACTAATATCTGGAACGATTTTATTTTTGCGGTGACCATCGTGCAGAACCAGGGCCAGCCGATGACTGTGGCCTTGAATAATTTGGCCGGTAGTTTTACTGTGGAATGGAACGTGCAAATGGCTGCGGCCTTCCTGACAGCATTGCCGACACTTTTGGTTTACATTGTTCTTGGTCGTTACTTCCTACGAGGTTTGTTGGCGGGTTCATTGAAGGGATAATTATTTACAACTTTGTTTTGACACGGGGATTGAAAGAGTATCTTCTTTCGTCCCCGTTTGCTTTTTTACGCTACTACACAAATTTTGTGACTGAAAGGAAATCAACCTATGGCAGACAAGATTCGATGGGGTATTTTATCTACAGCTCGTATTAATCGTTCACTTCTGGGGCCAATTAAAGAGGCATCTCGAAGTGAATTAGCTGGAGTAGCCAGCCGCGATTTAGATCGGGCTAAAGCTTATGCTGAAGACAACGGTATTCCCAAGGCTTATGGTAGTTATGAAGAAATGTTAGCGGATCCTAATATTGACGCTGTTTACAACCCTTTGCCCAATTCACTGCACTGCGAGTGGACCGTAAAAGCCGCTGAGGCAGGCAAACACGTGTTGTGTGAGAAGCCGCTGGTCACGACATTGGAGGAGTTAGACAAAGTAGAAGCGGCGGCGACGGCAAACAATGTGACGGTTTTTGAAGCTTTTATGTACTTGCATCACCCCCAAACTCACAAAGTTCAAGAGTTGGTTAACTCAGGCGCAATTGGGGAAACTCGTTTTATTAACAGTTGGTTTCATTTTTATCTTCCCCCTGAAAATAGCAGTAACATTCGTTTGAGTGTTGATTTGGCGGGGGGAAGTATGTGGGATGTGGGCGTATATCCCAATAGTATGGCCATTACGATGGCCAATGCCGGTCCTCCCGTGGAAGTGTTTGCTAATCGTACGTTAGGCGAAACGGGGGTTGAAGTTGCTATCGCTGGCCAGCTTCGCTTCTCGAATGGCGTCGTGGCCCAAATCACCTCCAGCTTCCGCACCCCCTTCCGCATCGGTACCCACATCGTTGGTAACGATGGTATCATTCAAATGGAGAAACCGTGGAAGCCAGGGTCTGATGGAAGCGATGCTTTGGTTCGCTTAATCCGGGATGATGATACCGAGTCTTTGTTTGTCACACCGGCGACAGATCCGTATCTCACGGAGGTTGAGGCGATGGAAGCGTGTGTGCTTGATGGGGCTGACCCTGTTGTTTCGTTGAGCCGTAGCCGAGACTTTCTGCGAAGCTTGTTGGCGATGGTTGAATCTGCGGAAACGGGCAGACCTGTTTTGTTGTAATTAGAGAATAAGTTTGAACAGGGCGTAGTTCTCTTAATTGGGGACTGCGCCTATTTTTTATCTACTGTTCAGTCCGCTAGGGCATTCTGAAATGCCCAATCATACCACCTACACACTTCCCCTGATTTTTGACCTGTCCTGCAGGTAACAGTCTATAAATGTTGGGGGGTGAATATAAGCTGGCTATCGAGAATAGTCTTGGCATTTTCAAGTGGATCGAGTGAGGTGAGTTTGAGATGATGAAGGTTTTTTGGCTGTTTTCGCTCTAGGCTGTGAAGATAAGCCTTGTCATAATAATGCTCAAGCAGAATGGCACAACAGGTATGGTAATCATCACGATAGAGCGCGTTGAGGGCTTGTTCCGTCTCCATCCCACCTAATCGTTGTTTGATTTTTTGGATGGAAGCGGCTAACTGGGCTTGGCTTTGCTGCCCATACTCCTGCACCAATCGCTCAACCCGCAATTCAAGCGGGACATCAATGTAGAGGATCGGTGCTTTAAATTTTTGCCGCCAAAATTCAATCGGTAAAATGATTTGTCCCACATATCGGCTTTCATCCTCAATCCACACAGGCTGAGTTTTGTCCACCTCCCGGAAAATCATTCCCAAATCATTTTCAAACTGTTGTTGAGTAGGCTGACAGGGTTGTCCTAACCCCCCAAAGGCCGATCCTTTGTGTTGGGCCAACCCTTCTAAATCAACAAATTGCTGGCCTAATTGGGCCAATGCCTTAAGTATGGCCGTTTTTCCGGACCCTGTTTTGCCGCCAAGGACCATCAGTGGGAGACGTTGTTCAAATGTGTCTAATATGTACCGTCGAAATGTTTTGTACCCCCCTTCCAAGCTGTATGTCGTGTAGCCATATAAATCGCCAAGCCAGGCCAAACTTTGGCTACGCATTCCCCCGCGCCAACAATAAAATAACAAGGTGTTCCTTTCAACAACTGTGTCAGCTTGCTCAAGTAACTGCCGCATTTTGGGCCCGACAAAGTCAAGACCTTGTAAAATTGCGGCTTTCTTACTTTCTTGGGCGTAAGCTGTGCCAACCATCGCCCGCTCTTCATCACTAAAAAGGGGGATGTTGGTGGCCCCAGGTAGATGACCCCGAGTAAATTCTGTTGGGGTTCGTACATCAACCACGGGAAATTTTTGATGGTGTGTTATAAATTGTTCAATTGATAATGTGTCTGGCATAAACGGAATCATACTTGCCCATAGGAAATTATACAAAGATGCACATTCAATCGATATTCTGAATATGATTACAATGTTTTTTTTTGATATGACGCATGGTACAATTTTTCTGAGTAAGGGACGAGGGTTTTGTCAACGAAAATTTAGCTACAGAGGAGACGAACTATGACTACAAGCACAAGACTTACATTTATCCTACTTTTTCTCATAATCCTAACAAGTTGTGGAAATACCGACCCGCCCATTGTGGAAGAGCCCACCCGAACTCAAGTTGAGTTTGTGACACCCACCCCAGAGATTGCTGAGGTCGTCACCGAAGAACCCACCCCCATTCCTACTGAACCTCTACCTAGCCCAACACCCGCCGGTCCGCCTATCTCGTATGTTCTCCCAGCTATCACTCAAGGTGAAGGATATTCAAGCTATGAGCCAGTGGCTTTTTCGATTTCGCCTAGCGTACCCCCCTATGAAACAAGCCTGAGCGCCTTGGCTAATCCTGAGGTAGCTGCCCAATTTAATCCAGCTCAACAAGCCGCCTTGGAAGCGAACGGGTTTGTCGTGACACCGGCCCAATTTGGGCAACTTTATGATGTTTACAAAAATGCGAATGCCCAAAATCAGCCAATCTTTGTTACGACAGATGCGATGCTCCATACTTATCACGTTTTATTTAACTTTGTGTTACGTGATGCAGAAATCAATCACTTTTATGGCGATCTAACCGCGTTAAGCCAAGTGCTTTTACAGGAAAGCGAAGTTCAAATACTTTCCTTGAGCGGCGCACCTCAAGAAGCTGCGCTGCGTAACGCTGCCTATTTTAGCGTCGCGTTGAGTTTACTCGACCCCAACTTTACCCCACCTGCTGATGTAGCGGAGTTGGTATCGGCAGAGGTGGCCTTGATTGAAGCGCAGGCTGGGGCAACGGTCTCACCAATATTTGGCTATGAAGAAGATTATAGCCAGTATACCCCACGTGGGCATTACACCCGGAATGAAACGTTTGAGCGCTATTTTCAGGCGATGATGTGGTTTGGTCGAATTGGCTTTCGCCTCCAACCCGGGACAACCCCCGATGCGATTGAGACAGGGCGTTTTGAAACCCGACAAGCCATTCTGATGACCGCCGCTTTAGGTACAACTAAGGTTGGCGATCGACCCGCCTTGGCTGTTTGGGATCGAATTTATGAGCCAACCGTTTTCTTTGTGGGCAAAGCAGATGATCTGACCATTTATGATTACTTGTCCCTCATTCAAACCGTTTATAGTGATACCTTCAACCCTCAAGAGATAGAAGACGACACCCAACTGGATCAGTTCATCGCGCAAGCCTCGGCTTTTCGACCACCCCAAATCATTAGCAGTTTGGTGACCGACGAGCAAGATGCAGCGACGGTCACCCAAGGCTTTCGATTTATGGGACAGCGCTTTGTGCCTGATGCCTATATTTTTCAACAAGTTGTCTATGACAAGGTCGGGACACAGGCTGAACCTCGTACGTTACCCTCGGCCCTCGATGTGGCGGCGGTGTTAGGCTCCGACCGAGCGTACAATCTTTCGCTTGATTTGTATGACCAAGGTCGTTTTGAAAATTACACGGCCCAAATTGACCAATTGCGCAGTGAGTTTGCTGCCCTGTCCCCTGAACAATGGAACGAGAATTTATATTGGGGGTGGTTATCCACCATACAGCCTTTGCTCACGCCTGTGGGTGAAGGGTATCCCGTCTTTATGCAAAATGAGGCCTGGGCTGACAAAGATATGCATACCTTTTTAGGGTCTTGGGCTGAACTTAAGCATGATACCATTCTGTATGCCAAACAGAGTGCTACGATTGGGATCACAAGCGTTCAACCGGAACCCCAGCAAGTGAATGGCTATGTAGAGCCTCGGCCTGAGGTTTTTGCTCGATTAACCGCGTTGGTCAGCCAGACTCAACGTGGGTTGGAGGGGCGCGGTTTGCTAAATGATGATTTTCGGACAAAATTCACCTTGCTCAATGCCCTGTTACAAGGGATGACCCGTATGGCGGAGAAAGAGTTAGCCAATCAACCCTTGGCCCCCGAAGAACAGAACCAAATCCGTAACCTTGGTGATGTCTTGGAGCTAATTACCTCTGTACAGGACCCTGAGTTAATTTCCGCGACTGATGGCCGGTTGGCCATTGTAGCTGATGTGCATACTGACCCTAATACGCAGCAGGTGTTAGAGCAGGCTATAGGAGATGCCTTTGTGATTTGGGTCATTGCTCCAATTGATGGCCAGCCAACTTTGACCCAAGGTGGCGTTTTCTCCTACTATGAATTTCCGTGGCCAATGGCAGATCGTTTGACTGATGAGGCGTGGCAGGCCTTGGACCCTAAACCTGCACAACCGAGTTGGACTCAGTCATTTGTCGTGCCATAAAGATGGTGGTGTAAAAATAAAAACTAAAATAAAGTTCACAGAGATACTTGGTGTACAGTTTCTGTTCTCTGTGAGCTTTGTTTTATGTGTGTATAAAATTTTGAGTGAAGGATGACTTTCATTTATGAAAAAGCAACTTGGCAAAATAGTGGTGATTTGTTTGATGGGTGTAGGGGGATTGGCTTGCGGCTTGAGCGACCTGCCTTTTGCTGCCACAACGTCTCTACCCACGCCCACGCTAATCGTAGCTCGTTTTTTGACCGCAACACCAACTTTGATCCCAACCGACACCCCCTCACCTGTGCCAACGACGCCACCGACGGCCACACCTGAAGTAACACCGACGATTGAACCAACACCTGTTGCTGACGATGACGCCTCAGATGAAGTAGACACCTCTGAAGATGCAGAGGCGGTCGAAGCAGAGACAACCCCAACCGAAACCGCCACACCAGCCGAAACTGCCACCGAGACAGCAATACCGTCACCCCCAACTGCGGCCCCAACTGAAACACCCACCGAAACCCCTGCCCCACTTTCAGGGCGAATTGCTTTCCCCGTGGATGATGGCGCGGGATTTTATGACATTTGGATTTTAGATGTAGTCAGTGGCGAGGCGTTTCAAATCCATCAACGAGGCCGTCAGCCTAGCTTTGCTGGGGATGGTCGGTTGTTGATTAACAATGAAGGAAATGCCCAATTTGGTGAGGGGTTAGCGATGTTGGGCGCAGGCTATGAATGGCTCGGTATCGTTAGTGATAACCCAGAAGATGCCTTTCCATTTTGGCACCCTGACAACAGTCGCTATGTCTTTTCCAACAATAATTTATTGATTGACCCTAGCACAGGCGGGCGGACACCTCACGTATTTATTCCCTGCTCTATTCGACAACCGGCCACGGAAGATGAACCAAAGTGCCGGGACATCCCCACATTTGGTAAAGTCAGCATCGGCGAGTTTCCGGTGTGGACCGATGATGACCGGATCGCATTTTTCGATTTTTCAGGTGATGACGGTATTTATGTGGTGTCCTCTGCATCAGCCTTATGGACCTCGGGTGGTGTTGGTGGCAAAGCACTACTTGTTGGTGGTAATGGACGCCCAAATGATACGGCTGGCTTTCAGGTTTTCTTCTCTGCCGGAACAATTGACCAGAATTGGGAGGCCTACGTCATTGATTTGGATGGTAGTAACCTGACAAATTTATCTAACAGCCCTTTTTCTCAGGATGGGTTGCCAACTTTATCACCCGATGGAAATTGGGTCGCCTTTGTGTCGGATCGTGATGGTTTGTGGGGGATTTGGGCGGTGCCACTAGCAGGCGGTGAGCCGCAGAAAATCTTTGATATTTCCAAAATTAATACTAACCCCAGCCCGTGGGGTGTGGGTGAGCGAGATTGGACCTTGGAGCGTATGAGTTGGGCTGATTAGTTGAGTTTGTTATGTCGATTTGTCAGGTGATGGCTTTCCCCCAGCAGAATTTTACCTTATAATGTTAAGAGAGTAGTTCCAATACTGACAATGAGGTGATCGTGATGGCAGTCGCTGGTGAAAATCAATATATTTACGCAATCCATGAACCTGGTGGGGAACACCTAATGAAGGTAGGTAATGAAGCAAGGGGCTGGATCGTATTTACAGAAGCCTTGTATGCAAACCCAAATAATCACGAAGGAACGAAACACAATTATCAACAATATGCTGATCAAGGTTTCGGGGTGGTTGTTCGCCTTAATCACGATTATGGAGAAAATGGTACAATCCCTCGTCAAGCCTTGTATCGTGATTTCTCTCAACGAGTCGCCAACTTTGTCAAAAATTCGCCCGGTGCCCATATCTGGATTATTGGGAATGAGATGAATTTGGCTCGTGAGCAACCTCGGATTGCGCCGGGAAGCAACGAACGTGAATTTATCACTCCTCTTCGTTATGCCGAATGTTATGTGATGTGTCGGCGAGCCATCAAAAGTTTACGAGGCCATGAGAATGATCAGGTGGTCGTTGGCCCGATTGGCCCCTGGAATCCTGAAACGCCATACGACGCCCACCCGCAAGGGATTTATCCCGAAAACAGAATCAATGGCAACATAGGCGATTATATCATTTATTTGCGCGATATTTTGAATACGATTGGCCGTGAAAACTGTGATGCCATTTGTATTCATGCC
This sequence comes from Phycisphaerae bacterium, assembly GCA_028285035.1. The sequence goes on along the minus strand of JANQQF010000090.1, from coordinate 33,886 downwards.
TATACCCACGGTTATGACCCCCAATTGATTTTTAGTGAAGACAAAATGGACCCGCCGTTCCATAACTATAACTTTCATTTCCGTACATATCAGGATCAGCTAAATATTATTCCGCAGGCTTTCCGCGATTTACCCATCTATTTGACTGAAACCAATGGAGATGACACTTGGCCCAATGTGAACAGTGGTTGGGTTAAGAATGCCATGCACGAAGTCAATGAGTGGAATAAACAGCCAGGAAACCAACAAATTCGCTGTGTTGCCTTGTATCGTTGGCCCCCATATGATAAATGGAATCTCAATGACAAAGACCAGGTTCATCGAGACCTGCAGGAGTCGGTATCATTTGGTTATACGTGGAAAGAGATGCCAGATGTGCGGCCCCCAGTTGTTGTAGACCCACCGGCTGTATCTGGACCAAAATATCGTACCAATTTTATCAGCCACAATGTGCCTTCCTCAGTAACAACGGATCGGCTGATTTTGGTTACAGTTCAGGTGGAAAACGCTGGGAGTGATACTTGGACAACATCTGGTAGTCCCCCGTACCAACTTGGGTTTCAGTGGTATGATGCGCAGTCCCAATTTAAGTTTGCTCAACAGTTTAGATTGCCACACGATGTTGCCCCTGGTCAATCATTTAACATGACCGCTCAAGTAAGCACACCAGATACGGGCGGACAGTATTACCTTCGCGCAGATATGATTCACGGCCCACGCTGGTTTACAGGGCAAGGGGATAAAGGGCAGATTTATCGAGTGACCGTACAATTACGTCGGTCGTTAAGTCCACAGCCTGTATCATCTACCCGAGGCATTGGTATGGCCAGTGCAGATCCGTCAGGAGGGTCTTCCACCACCCGTGGCATTGGCATGGCGGATGCCACAAGATCAGTATCTACGACACCTGTAGCAAAAACTATTCGACATTACATGTTGTTGTGGCATGATAATGTGCAGGCGTGGGGGGAATGGGATTTACGTGGGGCGATTAATTATATTGCAGTCTTTACACCGACAATTGGCTTCTCGATTGAAGAGGCTAAATATGCCCAATATGTTACCATTGTTGGCGATACGACTAAGGTGCCCGTAACAGTGGAGGCCCAGTTGGTTGCGGCTGGATGTCAGGTTGGGCGTGTGGCTGGGACAACTGAACAAGAAACCCGTCAATTGCTTGACCGATTAGCTTCCCAGCGTCGACGATTTTAATTTGGGATGTTTGAATAGCCTGTGCTACAAAGTATGTACCAATTATTAGCGATTATTGGAGCTATTGGTCAAATCTGACTAAATCTTCAAAAGTCTGTCGTCTCTGTACCAATTGGATCTCATTATTGTCGATAAAAACGACGGCGGGTCGTCTGGCTCCATTATAATTGCTGCTCATTGATAATTGATATGCGCCAGAGGCTGGAATCGCTAAAATATCACTAGGTTTGGCTTGGGGTAGAGTAACCTCTCGAATCAAGATATCCCCTGACTCACAATATGACCCGGCTACTGTGACAGTTTCAGTTTCTGGCTCATTCGCACGATCAGCCAATATCGCTGTGTACTGTGCCTGATAGAGGGCGGGCCGAGGGTTGTCGGCTAGCCCACCTTCAATGCTAACATATGTTCGGATATTTGGGATAACCTTTCGGTTGCCGATGGTGTATAGAGCAATGCCAGCAGGCCCTACTAACGAACGACCTGGTTCCAAGACCAATGTTGGGAGCTTTAAGTGACGTTGACGGCATTGCTCAGTGACCGCAGCAACTAAACCCTCTACGAAAGGTTTAATCGGTGTTGGCCCATCTTCTGGGGAATATCGAATGCCCCAACCTCCTCCTGGACAGAGTTCTTGTAATTCCCAATTAAATTTTTCTTTTAAGAATAAGGCTAAATCTAAAAGTTTTTCAGTGGCTAAGGCGACTGGCTCAACATCGTGAAAGTGTGAGCCGAGATGTAAGTGTAATCCCGTCAATTCAATTAGACTCGGTTGGGGGAGAAGGTTTGTCGCAACGGCTTCAGCATCGGCAAGTGAAAAGCCAAATTTACTATCAGCTGCCCCAGTGAGAATATAATCGTGGGTATCCACGGCCACATCTGGGGTGACTCGTAGCCAAATTTTTACCGATTGTTGCCGTTCGTTAGTCAGTCGAGTTAACATAGCAAGTTCCATTTGATTGTCCACCACAATCCGACCAATGCCAGCGTCAAGGGCCTGCTTCAAATCCAGCTCACTTTTGTTGTTGCCGTGCAAATGCATTTGAGCTGGATCAGCCCCACCTTGTCGCCCAATAAAAAGCTCCCCTGCGGAAGCGACATCAAGACCGATATTTTGCTGATGAAAAAAAGCGGCTAATGCGGTGCACATAAAGGCCTTGCTAGCATAAGTGAGACGAGTCTGGCCCGAATAATTGCTGAGCGCCTCACGATATTGAGCAATTTGATGCCGAACGGTTGCCAAATCGTATATGTAAAGCGGTGTGCCGAATTGTTTGGCTAAAGCAGTGAGACGCTTTTTATGGAGTCTTAAATATCCCTCTGTATCAATGGTAGTAGCTTTGGGAAAAATTGACAGTTTTTCGGACACTCTGAACATCTCCTGTAATCACAATCTAACTCTAATAACATATTCATTTAGCCTTGATATCCTTGAGACAAGGATTGATTATCTTATCCGTATAACAAAACAGACGACAATATCACATTTATCTGAATTGCGCAATTTAGTCCTTTTTGATTATTGAATGTCACACGTGGGGGTGCTATTCTTAAGGTATTAACAAATTTTAGGGTTGGCTAATTTCAAACGTGGTTCAAACAGAACTATGTTATTCTGAAATTAGCTCCCGAACATACTTGCCACAAAATAAAAACAAAATACTCACAATTTTTAAGAATATTTTGTGATATAAAACAAAGAGATTGAATTTAACGTCTTGGTGGAGAAGAGACTTGGTATTGTAAACACCTTTTGTTTACAGTTTGAGGAAAGTTTGATTGTTTTTAAGTAGAAAGTGGGTTTTATTGTGACACGCAGACCAAGAATCCCGGTGTACTTGTTAATTGTGGTCTTAATTTTTACCACAGCCTGTACCTTGACCTCTAATTTGGGTATAGGTGAAACGTCTGTAGACCGATCTCGCCAAACACAGCCAAGACGGCTTGGGGCCTTACCAACGTTTACTCCGACCCCATTTCAAAGTGGTATATCATCTGTTTCTTCTGCAGCTGTGCCTGCTGCAGACACTGGACAAGGTGGTGTTTCATCTGCATCAGCATCGCTCAACGAAGGTGAGAGTAGCGTCGCAAATGGGGCAATTTCTGCCGCTGACTTTGGCTCAGATACTGAGGCATTTGCCCCCATCCCCACCCGACGACCCACTCGTACCCCAGTTCCTGGGATGATCGAAAATTTGACTGATCAGATTTGGGGAATTGTGGCAACTGAAACTGCGACACCAACCCGAACACGAATGCCAACGTGGACCTCAACACCAACATCAACCAGTACGCCCACCCCAACCAATACACCATTGCCTACAAATACACCGACTCAAACACCAATTCCAACGAATACACCGACACCATTGCCTCCAACAGCAACGCCATTGCCAACTAATACATCAACAGTGACACCAATTCCGACAAATACACCTGTTCCGCCGCCTACTCAGACGCCATTACCAACGCCGACACCAGCCCCAGATTATCCGTTCCTGCTCAATGAGTTCTTTAATAGCCCAACGACAAATTCATTTATGGTCGTTTATGTGTCAGTCGTTGATCAGAATGATGTACCGATTGGCGATTATAAAGTGGTGGGGACTCGCTTGGATCACAACTTGACCTATGAGAGTCCATTAACAACGTGGTTCTTTGAGGGATATAATGCACCAGGGCATGTTGTTAAGAGTGGAAACACAAAATTTGAACCGCCCGCAGGCCTTGAGTCCACAAGCTGGCAGATTTATCTGGCAGATGCTAGTGGCAATCGGGTCTCAGACTATGTTCAGTTTGATGTTAATGAAAATGATAAACAATGGTACTTTATTAACTTCAAACGAAAATTTTAAATTGACCTAAACAAATCCTAAATCCCAAACATCATCGCCGCGTAAAATCGCGGCGATTTGTTTTGTAAACTTCTCTGGATTGATTGGTTTGCCCAAAAAGCCATTAAATCCAGCGCGTTTTGTTTCCTCCATCGTTTGAGGATTTGCATCAGCCGTGACTGCTATGACGGGCGTTTCAGCAAGATCAGGGTCTTTGCGAATTTTAGCCAATAGCTCGAAGCCGTTCTCTTGAGGCAGATGAAGATCCATTAGGATCAAATCAACATGTCCCATTGCTTCAATGGCATCAAACATTTCCCATCCGGATGATTTCCACTCATATCGTGCTACCTTGAGAAAATCGAGCAAGCGACTGATTAAAATCATATTTTGTAGATTATCTTCCACAATTAGCACATGGGCATCTTGTGGGTCAATGACGTTCTGTGTCATAATACTGACGTCCTTTTCAAGGTACTGCTCTATCGGACTGTAACCACTGCTTTGTCGCTTGCGGTGACCGAAGTCGAATGACATTCACATGGGCATACTGTGGCGCTTGAAAGATTGATGGATAATGTCGAGGGCGCGTCTTGAATATATGCCAACCCCACCACAATAATGATGGATTCCCGTTAAAAAAAGCCCCAATACTTAAACGATTGCCTCCCCAGGTTTCAGCTTGATTAAAATAATCAGAGAGCGTTCGTTTTATAGTGCGCCAAACACACAACGGCATTGAATAATCAAGCCAAATGATTAAATCGGCCTGTTGCCAAACAATATCCCGGATTTCGATAAAATAATTGTCAACAACCCAATGATCTCCAGATAGGGCCTGTTTTACTTTTTGTCTAAAATGATTGGTTGAGGTTCCCGTCCACCCTGGCTGCCAAAATAATTGATCGATTTCGACGAATTGTAGTTGATACTTTTCTGCAAGCTGTCGAGCGAGTGTCGTTTTTCCAGAGCCGGACCAACCAACAATTGCAATACGTTTATTCTGCATAACTGATTTTGTAAACTGCCTGCCAGTCTGCGTTCAAGGGCAGGTTGAGTTCGTTGGGATTTTGAGCGATTTTTTCAAAATATAGATCGTCTATTTTGAAAAAATCACCAACCTGACTGGACTCATTGTGAAAGTGAAATTGTTTCAGGATAGAATACTGCCCTCCTGCCTGATCGAAATTTTGACTTGTTACAATGTATCCTATCTTATTTTGCTTGATAAAATCTAGTAATGTGTTTTGTTTTGAAAGCGTTTGCCATAAGGGGCTACTAATCACCCCACTTAAATCATAGGTTGTTGCATTTAAATGATATTGAGCTTGTGGCTGGTCGATGAGAACTGTGTCGCTGATATCAGTGAACACATTCATTTCCTCTGCTAAATCTGGTAATAGTACGCTGTTATATGCATTCGCCTCATAAATTGGCTTTTCCTGCAAACTCAAATAGTGAACTCCATAGATGCCCAAAAACAAAAACCCAATGAACATTGGTGTCAGTAATTTGTGCCACGGCGCTGTGATCTGAACTATGAGTATTGTTAAGATTGGGGTAATGGGCAACAAATAACGAGTAATCTGGTCTCCGGGTGGGAACAAGAAATGTAGAAGAGGAAGGGGAATCAGTAAGATAAGTAAGTTTCGATTTAGGCTAATTTTACAAGTTCTTCGCAAAAATATCAACGTTGCTGCAAAAATCATATAAATTACTAGATTGATATTGTTTAAGGCTTGCCAACTTTGTCTATAACGATCCCAACGAGATGTATCTTCTGTAGCTTTGGCTACGATGCTGCTGGGGATAAGCGTCTGGATATGCCAAAACATATAGCTGTGGTAAAGGAAAATGGGGAGGAGAGACAATAGAAATATGCCAAATAAAATTCTTGTATTTTTGGATTTGTAGATTATTGTAAGGCTTAGAGGAACAGTTAAAAGAAGGAACTCCGGCCGAATCAAATATGCGGTGCCTGTTAGGGAGATAAGTGGTATCGGTGATTGAAGGAATATAAGCCAGCATAGAATACAAATAAAACAAAATGCAAGTGGTGTCTCGTAACCTTGAGCCGCCGTGATAAAAACTATTGGGCTTAAAGCCGTTAGGATCATCATGAGGCTGAGGGTTTGAAGCGTTCCAATCGAAATGCGATTGAGAAAAATGAGGCCTAAAGAAATTAAACTTAAGTTGAGCAGTTTACTGCCGCTCCACCACGGTTCATCAAATAAATACCAAAATGGAGTGTGGAAAATGACGTGAAGCGGTGACGTCGCACCAAAATTGACCTGCTGAGTTTGAAAAGAGAAGGGGAGGGTGAAGAAATTTTTGAAAAAGGTAAAATAAATTGCTGCATCCGCAGATTGGGCGTTCCAATAAAGAAGATAAAACGGAAGAAACCCTACACAAATTAGCACAAATTCTATGAAGAAGACCGTCGATTTATTGGAAATCGAATTTGTCATCCGGGTGAACATCTTTCCATTGTACCCGGAACTTCCGTTCGTCATCTTCAACATGAGCCCACAACGTCCCTCGATATCGTAGAGAAACCTCTACCCACGGTCCATTTAAGGCTGTGCGAATACGAATAATCTTTTTTGCTTCGGTGGAGGGAGAGTTGTCATCATTTGAGTCTTGTTGTATCTGATCTAGCATAAGAATCTCCTAGTCCTTATTTATTGGTAATCGTAGTATAACACAAAATTTAGTGAAATGTTAACCCCTTTTTCAAGGGATAAGATTTTTGTTAAAATATGGGCATGTCACGACATAACTATTTGATTTTATTGATTTCTATTTTGGCTTTTTTAAGCATTACGGTCACGGCTGATCAAATTTTTGAACATGTGCCGCATTCGGAAGATGAGGCTGCTTACATTTTTCAGGCTCAAGTCTTTGCCCAAAATCGTCTCACGGTACCAACGCCTCCAAATGAAGATGCCTTTTGGTCACCTTTTGTCGTTGACTATCAGGACCAGCGTTTTGGGAAATATCCCCCAGGGTGGCCATTTCTTTTGAGCTTTGGGATGCGATTGGGGATGCCTTGGCTGGTAAATGCGGGCTTGGCGGTCTTGACGTTGGTAATGCTCGCTAAGATTGGACAAATGATTTATGGTGGACTATCCGGGGTATGGACGGCTGGGCTAGCTTTGGTCACACCGGGCTTTTTGGTTTTATCCAGCTCTTTACTATCCCATACAGCGTCGCTATTCTGGGTAACATTAGCCTTTTTTGCTCTTGTTCATCTAAGTAGCCTTCATCCTGGTCAATACTATCAATTCCAAATTTATAGTTTTTTAATTGGTGCTGGCTTGGGGGCGGCTTTTGTGACTCGTCCTTTTGCCGCTTTTGGTATTGCCCTTGCGATTGGCCCTTTTTTGCTGTTTTTGCTTATCCAACGAGCTGTGCCCTGGTGGATCATTGTTTGGCTTTTAATGGGTGGCGGACTTGTCTCTGCTTTACTCCCTCTGTATTGGTGGCAGATTAGTGGTGATCCAGGCTTTAATCCCTACCTGTTGGTTTGGCCCTATGATCGTATCGGGTTTGGTCCAGATATTGGCCCGGAAGGGTACACCTTGGATATCGCCCTACGGATTAACACCCGTCTCAAATTAGAGGCATTAGCTACGGGGTTATTTGGTTGGCCAGGTTGGTTGAATCTAATATTTTTGCCAACCCCCTTTTTGTTACATGTGGCTAATCGCTGGGATTGGCTCTGGCTTGGCACTATCGGTGGTATCATCTTTGTTCACATTTTTTATTGGGCGTTTGGTGGGGTTGATGGTGGCTTTCCACGTTACTACTACGATGCCCTGCCTGCACTCTTACTTTTGACAGTTCGGGGAATTCAAAGTCTTAGCCAGACATTGAACCGAGTATACCCTCGTTTAGCCTATATTCCACTTATCGCCGTTGGTTGTTTGATACTATACAATTTGACTTGGTCGACGCCAGCCCTGCTGTCCGCTCAAAAGGGTAAATATGGTATTACCCCTGCCCCCCTCACTGCTGTTAAGCAAGCCAATCTAACCCCACCTGCGCTCATCCTGGTGCAAAATGTCGAAAGCTGGAGTGATTTTGCTGCCCCTTTTGCCGCGAATAGTCCAACGCTAAATGGCCCTGTTGTCTTTGCGATTGACTGGAATCCAACACTGACCGAGCGAGTGCGTCAGCAATTTGCTGACTATGAGTGCTGGGAATTACAGGATGAGAATTTAGAGTTATGTGATTGACAATTCTGAACATTCTAATCTCACAAATTGTACAAACGAATAAAAAACTTTAAGAATCTTTTGCATCAAACCAAATTCAAACTTAGGTATGTTATAATTGCGTTGGTAGATTTTTATTAACCTTATTAAGCTGAATTTTATTTTTGGATGTTCATATAAGTTGACACGCAAATTCTTTAAGATCTATGCGATAGATGATATCCAGAGGAGAACCTAGATGAGACAGGGACTAGTCATACTTTTGATGATGACCTTGCTTCTGCTTCAACATCAGACCCCATTAGCTGTACAAGCAGAAACAATTTCACCAAAAGTATCCGTGCAACCAGAGCCTCAACAAGTCGAAAAAACACACCCCTACCTTGTATTTACAGACGCTGATCTGGCTATAGTGCAAGCAGCAGTACTAGTGGATGGTGATCCACGAAAAGATATGTTGGAATCCCTGGAAGATGGCTATTTGAGCTATTATGATGATGATTTGAATGACGGGGACGACATGTTTCTGAATGCTGTGGCGTATGCTGTGACCGAGGAAAATAAGTACTATACTCGATCTCGGGCCAAAATGCTGGAGTTTGTGAATGGTGATTCATGTTGGGATAAAAGTAGCGGTGACCAGTGTCGACGGGACCGTGTTGCTGGGATTAATATGATTAAGGTCGGAATGACCTATGATATCTTGTACCAATCGTTGAGTAATAGTGACCGTGATACAGTCCGAGATGTATTGTTTTTTCAGGGTTGTAAACAATATGAAGCAGCGACCTGGGGCAAGAATAATACTGCCGAAGGCTGGAGCAGTTGGTGGTACAACTCCTACACCAATAATCATTACACCTCATCTATGGCGGGGCTAGCTGTAGCCGCGATGGTGTTGGAACCAGAAGAAGATTTATTGGGTACATGTTCAAGTAGTAATAAAGATGGTGAGAATATTACATCTACGGTGAGCGACTGGATTGATTTTGTAATTGCTAACTTTACAACTGCTAAAATCGTGTGGGATAAAATTGAAGATGGACATTGGCCAGAGGGAGATATTTACCAGACTGCCGCGTTTGCTGAGTTGACAATTGCGGTTTATGCGTTGGATCGATTGTATGGGACCTCGTTTACAAGCAGCCCAATTTTTACGGAATTCCCCCAATATTACCTATACGACTCAATGCCAAATCAGCGTTGGAATAATATTATGAATACGGGTGATGCAACCTCAGCCCGTCGAGAAAGTTTTCGATACCTAAAAGATTTGCGGAAGATGGCTAGCCTCTATAACGATGGGCTTTCCCAATGGTTGGCTGATCAAATCATAGCTGATTTAGGCGGGCGTCCCAAGAGTGGGGGGGATAGGGCTGACCCTAACTTGTATGTGGAGATTGCTCAAGAGCTATTTTTCTATGACCCAACAATTGTGCCCAAGAGTCCCGACCAGCTAGCCAAGCACCGGGCTTTTGAAGCTACAGATGCCGAAGAAGCGTTTATGTGGTCCGATTGGGGAGATAACGCCTTGGTGGCTGCCATCCACGCTGGCCCACCCGGTGGAGACTCAGGATTTGACCACGCTAAAACGAACTATAACGGTCGCATTTGGGTTGGTGGCGGTGACTCACCTGAGGAATTTAAACCTGCCACAGCCCACGTACACGCCGATTCTAATAGCTTCTATCTCTACGGTAATGGGAGTTACCTGATCCCAGAGGTCGCCGTCTATCGAGATAAACGTGCGCTTTGGGCCTCTTCAACCACCTCACACAACACAATTACCATTGGTGGCAAAGATCAGATTGGCGGCTGTTTGAATAATAATAACTGCACAGGTGAGGAAGAGTACGTTCCGTTTGGTAACGCGGATGCCTATCACGGCAAAGATGAGTATTGGGATCAGGGCAACGTCGGTATCAAAACCTTTGCTTCGGCTGAGAATTATGATTTCACCGTAGGAGATGCCACTGATGCCTACGCTAACAGCGAAGGGGTCAATGAGTTCACACGGAATATTGTGTTTGTTGAGCGGTCGTATGTGGTGATGATGGATGATATCCGCTTAAGTAACAGTAAGCAAGTGAACTGGTACATGCATACCCAAGATGGAGCGTCGTTAGAAGGGGATTGGGTGAAGGGTCTAGCTGATAATGACAATGTGGTGGGTATTAAGGTGCTGGCTCCGAGCAGCTTTTCCTTTAATACATCTGTGGTCGATGTTGAGGAAGAGTATGACTACACCTTGCAACACCTTGATGATGATATGGAGTTGCATGAATTGCGATTACGAACGACCAGCGCCTTGCCTCGCTTCATCACAGTATTCTATCCCAGCACCAGCAGCACTTGGGGAGCCAAGCCAACGGTTAATCTGCTGAATGAGACCAATGATGGGGCGAGTGTTGAGGTCATTCACCAAAGCAGTGAGCGTGAAGTAACCCTAGTAAACTATGGCGATACAAATAGTATCAGCCTAGGGAATTATACGCTAGATGGTAAAGCAGCGAGCATCTCGTTTAATAGCAGTGGTCAGCAAGATGGTTACTTCTTGGCTGAAGGTACGAGCCTAAAAAATAGCAGTCTGGTTACTTCGGCTGGGAGCCAATATTCAGATGTGTTGGTCACCCAACTCCCCGCTGGGGCAACCTTTGAGGCGAACTATAATGGCAGTGACTTGACTGTAAGTGGTAGCAACTTAACCCAATTTGTAGCCTATGCGCCAGTGACTGTCCAGCGTTTGTATCTGCGGAGCGTGAATGGGAACAATCGGGTGAGCATCACTGAGATCCCCGGAAACTCATACACTCAAGTGGGAGATTATATCTACTATAATATCGCTCCACCCGTTGGTCCGCCGACCGCTGATTTTATCAGTGATGGTCCTACTGTTTTGGGAGATGCAACGAGTTTTACTAATCAATCCACTGGTGCGGATTTAAGTTATACCTGGAATTTTGGAGATGGTAGTGGATTAGTAAGCACAGCTAATCCAACGCACACTTACGCAGCGATTGGAACTTATACGGTTATTTTGACGACGACGAATCCTGGGGGAAGTGACACAATGGCTAAAACGGTCACAGTCGAGTCAACGATGACTGTTCCCAAAGCGAGTTTCACGTCCTCAAAATCTGGGTTGACAATATCTCTTGCTAGTATGTCTATGGGCGGACAATTATCCTATACTTGGAATTTTGGAGATGGATCGCCAGAGGCAAATACATCTGAAGCAATCCATACTTATGACTCTAGTGGAACCTACACGGTGATGTTGACAGCAACCAATCTGTTGGGGACGGATGTGGTCTCTGAGACGGTTTCTGTTGCCCCAGTCAAGGATGTTTATTTACCAGCTATGATTAAGCCATAGCATCAAACTTTACTGGCAATAAAAAAGAGCAGCCAAGGGTTACTAAGGCTGCTCTTTTTTATTAGGCGTTCAAAATATTAGGCTGCTTTTTTCAACTCCTCATTCAACACTGACCCACAGCCAGGGCAAGTACTCCAATTTTCAAAGACCTTAATGTTACAATTGGTGCAAACTACGGTTGCCCCTTTGAGGCTGGTTGCGCAGGCTCGACAACTTTTTGCGGAAATATTTCCAACTCGTTTACAATTAGGACATACTTTGCCAATGGGGCCAGTGACCACTAAGTCATCTGACCCATCGTGATGGACATAATCACCTTCCAGGATACTCCTATAGTGCTCGGAAAGCCCCCACTCCATAATTTCCTTGGCGCGTACGATGGGGAAGGGGTGAGTTTGCCCCAGCATGACCTGTACCTTGAAGATTTTCTCCATTAAGGTTTGCTCGGAGTCTTCATATTCTGCGGCCTGCTCTAAGACACAATCCAAATTAACTTCAGGCATTACAGTTTTAGACCCACCTGCCAATTTGCTCAAAGCACTAGCCACCACTTCACGATCCTGTACAACTAGTAAGGCGGCTCGATCACAGGATAATTCCGCCATTCGTTCCCAATTAAGGATCGCCAGTTGTAGAGTGATCGTTGCTAACGTGCCTGTGCCAGCAGGCAGCAGACTGAAGATACTTTGCCCTAAGAAACGTAAAAGATAGGCCATCGTTTTGTATAACATGTGTTGACATTTAACATGCCCTAACTCATGTCCAATGACCGCCATTAATTCATCTTCGGTGAGGGCATCGACTAGACCAGCATATAAGGTGATTTGATAATTATCAATACCAAATGCAGTGGCATTGACAACATATTGATTGTTGATATAGATTTCTGGTAATCGAGGCAGATCAAGGATATCGGCAGCATAAACAAATTTATCATATATATGCTGGCCTTGTTTGGGGCCAAGCCGAATGTTGTTAGCCACGTTAATCAAGCGCATCTGTTTTTCAATAACCGAGCCTGAAATTGCTCGTAGTAATTCGGGTAATAGTGGAACTAACTTCAAATTCTCTGTTGCTTGGATGTCAGACGGATGTTGAAAAGCGAGTGGGCTTAATCCGGGGAATTTTTGGGGCTGTTCTGTGCTCATACAATATTCTCCTTAGCTATGGCCTTGCACAATGATAATCTACTCTATCTTTGGACGTAACTTGGTGAGGCCTGGTTCCCGACAAGGATTCGCCAAGGCAAGCCTCACCTACTCACCTATACGGGTTGAACCTAATTTTGTTGCAAAAGCAAGCACAGATTTGTTAAATTGCTGGTGTGATGCAAAGTATAATGCCACTTGGACAAACGTGGAGTGCCAGTCCAAGTGGCTAAGTGTGTAAATCCTACTACTATGACAGTACTTTAAATGTAGCGGCCACCTTTTAAGCGCTTTTGCAATGCTTTCATCGCATCCCAATCACCCTTGGCCCCTAGCGCCGCTTGCTCTGGCCAACTGTCAGGTTTGGCTAGTTTGTAGCGTGAGCCGGCCGCTTCTAAAATCTCCTTTAAACGATCAACTGAGCTTTCAGCCAAGTCTGCTAAATCAAGGATGCCATTGTCGTTAAGAATAGTTGCAATTTTTGGTCCAATGCCTTCAACCTTTTGTAAATCTTTAGGCTTGGCCTCTTTTGTTTCTGTAGCAACGCTGCGGGTACTCGCCGCAGGTTCAGACGTGGCGGCTTGGGGTAAATCGCGGGCAATAATGCCTACCGCGTCGAGATACCAATCGGCGCGTCCACAAAATCCAACAACCTCCTTGCCCACTGGTGCATCGTGCCGAAACTCTTTGTCGCCAATCAATCGTCCATAAGTCTCTGAGGTACGTTTGTTCGTGTGAAAACGCAAGCTGTTGATGTACGAATCGCTATGACCGCTAATGCCTGTAACATATTCACCCTCTTCCAATACTAGCGTGTGATGTACCCCACCTAGCCCTCCAATTTTAGCCGTTTCAACAATCTGACCCTCGGCATTTTGGTAAACAATTTGCAGGGCATCAATGTAATCAGCCGCAAAAACATGAATTTCTTTAATTTGAGCACCTTCAGGCAGTAGGTAATCCTCAAAAGGCTGACCACCTTCTCCCCCAGTTGGCGAAATTTTTACAGTTGTTGACATCATAAACTCCTTATCCTGATAAAAATTTATTGATTTTTGAGAAAGTTGGTTATTCAGTACGGAGCTAAGTTAATCTAACTGATAAACTGTGCCGCTGCTGAATACAAGTTACAAATGGTCAACATTGACACGTAGTGAAACCTACAATAATGGTAGCAAGTAGGATTGTCAAATTAGCCTCTATAATCAGAGATGGTGAAAGCCTATTTGCTCCAAAAAGCCGACGTGAATAGGAGTAGAACCGTGAATAACTCTAGTCGTCCCAATAACATCAAAAAGGATAAAAACCATTTGCCCACGTCTGGAATGGCGGCATAGTTGGTGGCTGGTCCTACAATACCAAGACCTGGACCAATGTTGCCTAAACTGGCAATGACTGACGCGAGTGCAGAAACCATATCTAAGCCGATGAGGGTCATGATGAGTGAGGAAAAGATAAATATAAGTACATAAACGACAAAAAATGCGAGTATGTTAAACATGATGGGGGATGGGACCGCTCGATTGTTTAATCTTACTGGAATGACGGCCCTAGGATGCAATTGACGACGAAATTCGGCTAAACTATTTTTGATAATCAATAGAAGACGAACCATTTTTAACCCACCCCCTGTTGATCCAGCTGAGCCGCCTGTGAACATCAGCATAAAAACTAGAAAGGTTAGAGGTAAGGCCCATAACTCATAGTCGGCCGTGACAAAACCAGTGGTGGTAACAATAGCTAGTGTCGTAAAGAGACTGTCTCGAAAGGATTGTTCGATATTTAGGCCTTCATTGAATATTAGGCCTAGGGTTAATATTAGGGTTACGATTAAAATGAGACCAGTGTAGAAACGAAACTCTTCATTGCCCCAAATCCGATTGTAGTTTTGTTTGAGCGCAAAGTAGTGGAGTGAGAAGTTAACGCCAGCAAGATACATAAAAAGCGCAATCACATATTGGATGTAAGGACTGGTGTAATGGGCGATGCTCGCTTGTTTTGTTGAAAACCCCCCTGTAGCCAGCGTTGCAAAACTGTGATTGATGGCATCGTACAAGGTCATTCCCCCGAACATCAGTAAAATTGTTTCAGCAGCTGTTAACATCACATAAATGATCCATAGTCGTTTAGCTGTTTCTGTCACACGAGGATGTATTTTGTCCGGGGTTGGCCCTGGCACTTCTGCAGAAAATAGCTGCATACCACCGATGCCAAGAATGGGCAGAATGGCCAGGGAGAGGACAATGATCCCCATTCCGCCAATCCAGTGGGTCATACTACGCCAAAAGAGAACCCCTTTTGGGAATGATTCGATATCGTCTAGAATGGAGGCCCCTGTTGTGGTGAACCCAGACATTGTTTCGAAAAAAGCATCAGTGATATTGGGGATTGTGCCACTGAATAGGAAAGGGAGTGAACCAAAAGCTGACATTGTTACCCACCCGAGGGTAACAATCAAATAACCTTCACGTTTACCTATTTTTGTACTATCACTTCCTTTTGTGAAATACCAGGCTGATAATCCGGCAAGAATAGTGACGCCACTGGCGGCAAGGAGAGGAAGAATATCGTTACTGCCGTAATAAATTGAAAATGGTAATCCAACCAACATCAACGCGCCGTTGAGGATGAGGAGAAGGCCGAGCACATTGATAACTAATTTGAAATTTATCATATGTTTAGTTGAAGAACGTCTCTACATCATGAACGGCTTCGGGACGCGAGAAAACGACCACACGATCCTCGGCTCTAATGATGGAGTCACCCATTGTGATAAATCCTTCATCACCACGAATGACTCCGCCAATAATCGCTCCCGCCGGAAAGTTTAAATTTTTGATAGGGGTATCGACAATTTTTGTGTCAGGTTTGGCGATGTATTCACAAATTTCAGCGTCAGCATCACTCAAACTCATCAATAAGACGATTTCGCCTTTGCGAATATAGCTAAAGATGTGACTAGCGGCGATCAATTTTTGGTTGATCACAGTGTCGATGCCCAGATTTTGGGTAAGTAACATATAGCTCGTGTTTTCTACGAGGGCAATTGTTTTTCGGACCCCATGCCGCTTGGCGGCCAGACAGGACATAATGTTTGTCTCAGTATCACCTGTGACTGCGATGAAGGCGTCCATTGAGTGGATTCCCTCCTCCATCAATAAATCCATATTGCGGCCATCCCCATGTAAAACTAGGGCGTTGTTTAAACCGTTCGCTAGCTCGGAGCAACGATTACGACTACTTTCGATGATCTTAACCGCATACTTTTCACCCAACCTTTGAGCTGCTTTGTAGCCCAATTTACCACCACCTAGAATCATAATATCATTCACGATAACCTTTTCATGACCGGTCATTGCTATAATATCTTCAATGCCATGGGTATCGGCGATGATATAAATAAGATCATGTTTACGTAGAACATTTTCGCCAGTGGGAATGATCGTGATCATATTACGGACAATTGCCACAATTCGAAAATGAAAATGCGGATACATTTGGGCCACTTCAAGGACGCTTTTGTTGACGACAGGCGCATCAGGCTCAACTGTCATCTCTAATAGACTCAACTTGCCATTCTCGAATTCAAACACATTACGCGCCGTAGCTTGTTTTATGAGCCAGACAATTTCGTTCATGGCCAATTCACTGGGGTAAATCATTGAGTCGACGCCTAAGGACTCAAAATCAATACCTGACTCCTCACTCAGATATTCAGCGTTTTCAACCCTTGCTAAAGTTTTTTTCGCCCCTAGCTGCTTTCCCAGCGCTGCGGATAAAAGATTGACTTCCTCTAATTGTGTCACCGCAATTAACATGTCTGTTTCATCAATTTTGGCTTCACGTAGGGTTTTCATAGAGGTTGCACTACCTTGAATTGTTATGACATCGGTATGGGCCTGAACTAATCCCAGTACCTCCGAATTTGTATCGATGACAATCACATCGTGACTTTCTTCGGCCAGCATTTTTGATAAATAAAAACCGACTTCGCCTGCCCCGGCGATAATGATTTTCATATCTCACCTTACCATAATAAAAAGAACCATTAATTGAGTTAAACCCAGAAATTATAGGCCGCTGACATCTAAGTAACAAATCAGTGAGCAAAATTAGTAGGAGGTGATAGAGGGTTGGCGTGAGGGATTTTGCTAGCTCAGGTTTGAATGTTTGAGGCTGGAAGTACAGGTAATCTAGTGAGTCTTGAGGTGGGGACGATATCGAGAATCTACGTGTAACAGCTAACCCTATAAACCTCTAAACTCTAAAAACTCAATTACCATTGACAAGCTTGATTAAAGCCTCAAGTTCTTCC
The DNA here is from genome assembly GCA_028285035.1 of Phycisphaerae bacterium. The sequence goes on along the minus strand of JANQQF010000090.1, from coordinate 16,784 downwards.
TCCAGCCCCATGACAATAATAGCTGTACCAGGGATGAGTTTGGTATTTGCATTGGGATGCGTAAAGACCATTTCCCCTGGATGATCGACGGCAAGGACTGCCGTTTTTAATTTAGCCTCTTGCAACGTCTTGTTCGCCAATGGTGATGTTTCGTCGATAATCATTTCTTCGATGCGCATTTGGTGATCACCAAATTGAAGCACCCCATCCAAAAAATCAATAACATTGGGGCGAATAATTGTATTCGCGATTCGATGACCTGTGATAGTGTAGGGTGAGATGACAAGATTCGCCCCGGCAGTTTCTAATTTTGGGATTGATGACTCCCGATTAGTGCGGGCAATGATTTGTAAATTTGGGTTGATACTGCGTGCTGTCAAAACAATAAATACATTTTCCGCGTCAGATTTTGCAGCGGCGACTAAGGCACGTGCTGAGTGAATTTGTGCTTTATTTAGTGTTTTCTCATCAGCCCCACTTCCTTCAATCGTAGCAAAGCCGCGTTCTTCACTCTCGTGGGCCACTTCTGGGTTTAAATCGATAACGATGACCGGAGAACCCTGAACAATCAATTCCTTAGCCAGACTACGACCCAGACGGCCAAAGCCACAAATAATCGTATGGTCTTTGATTTTCTCCAATGTCCTTCGTCTCCTGCGATCTTGAATTTGTTTGCGGAGTTCATCTGAAGTGGCTAGCTCAATAGTAGCACTAATGGCATAAGTGGCAATAACGACTCCAAAGGCAATGATAAAAATCGTGAAGATACGACCATTCTCTGTTAGCGGTCTAACTTCACCATAGCCAATAGTACTCATTGTAATGACCGTCATATACAAAGAGTCAGTAAAGTTCCAACCTTCGATAATCATGTACCCGGTTGCCCCAAGTGTCATAAACGAGCCAATCAACCCGAAGATTGCTAGAAAAGGATTGCTGGCTATCCTACTGAGAAGACGTGAATAGTAGGACAACGTTGACCCAGATAGGGTGAATTTGGATTGTGTTGTATCGTCTGTTGTCATTGTGACGTGGCGGTCACCCAATAATTTTTAGAGTATGAGGTGGTTTTGTAACTGGTGTGTCTTGCCATTGGATAGCTGCTTCCAACCGATTTTGAGCCATTGCCCAATCTGTTTCAGTTTTGGCGTGAATAGTGAATAATGGATTGTTGGTTGAGATTTGATCCCCGACTTTAGCGTGGCAAATGATTCCTACAGAGTAGTCAATAATATCAGTTTTCGTCTGTCGACCACCCCCCAAGGCTACACCCGTTTTGCCAACTTCTGCGGCGTCGACTGCGGCAATATGGCCCACTCGATTTGCGGTTACTGTTTTTATAATCGGTGCTGTCGGTAATAAATTTGGATTATCCAATTGCGCTTTATCGCCCCCTTGTGCTGTGATCCATTGTACAAATTTCTCCCAGGCTTGACCATTCTCAAGAGACGTAACCAGCATGGCTTCTCCCGTAGCCAAATCTTCGGCCTGTCCGGCTAACTCAAGCATTTTGCCGCCAATTGTAAGACAGTGAGCTTTGAAATCTTCAGGCCCACCCCCTTGTAACGTTTCGATAGCCTCCCGAACCTCTAGGGCGTTTCCAACAGCTTCGCCTAATGGTTGATTCATGTCTGACAGGACAGCCGCAACTTTGCGTCCAACACCTTGGCCAATTTGGACCATCAAATGAGCCAGAGCCTCAGCATCTTCAAGTGTACGCATGAAGGCCCCCTTGCCCACTTTAACATCCAATACGATGGCATCCGCACCCGCCGCAATTTTCTTGCTCATGATGCTTCCGGCAATGAGTGGCAGGCTTTCAACGGTCGCTGTGACATCCCGCAAGGCGTAAAACTTTCCATCACCCGGGGCCAAATCTGCGCTTTGCCCAGACACTACAATGCCATGTTCAGCTAGCATTGTCATGAATTGCTCGGTACTTAAACTGACATTGAAGCCATTGATACTTTCCAGTTTGTCAATTGTCCCACCAGAAAAGCCTAAGCCTCGGCCACTCATCTTGCCTACGGGTAAGCCGTGACAGGCAACTAATGGGGCCACAACTAAGGTGGTTTTATCACCAACCCCGCCTGTGGAATGTTTGTCAACAACAAATGGGGCAATGTGATGTAAATCAAGTGCATCCCCTGAATTCGCCATGTGCAATGTGTAGGCCGTTGCTTCAGACTCACTCATCCCATTGAGAAGTACGGCCATACACCAAGCACTCGCTTGATAATCGGGGATTGACCCCTTCGTGTAGCCGTTAACAAAGTACTGCAACTCATCACTTGTTAATTCGTGACCATCTCGCTTTTTGGCAATGATATCAGTCGCTTGCATCCTGTTTTCCTTTGTCTAAGGATTGATATTAAGGTAGATATAAGTACATCAACGGTGAACCAGCGTGAAAATTGAGGATGTCTTTTAACTCCTCAACAGCCGTGGGCCGATTGGCCGTGGCCCCCAAGGCCTCAAAAAAGTTTGGCTCTTCCTCATATTCAATAATTCGAGGCTCACCTTCAATGTTTCCTAGTTCGGCGGCTCGATCAACGACCTCAGGGAAGTAACCGAGTTCGTCAACTAAGCCATCAGCTTGCGCTTGCCTTCCTGTACAAATTCGTCCGTCAGCGACCTCACGCACCTCTGCCTCTGACATTTCGCGTCCCTCGGCGACGATACGCACGAATTCGTCAAATGCTTCATCCACAATTGACTGTAAAACGGCCTCATCATCCGTTGTAAATTCCTTGAAGGGACTGCCAATATCCTTAAACTCACCACTGGTGACCGTAATCCAGGTGACACCATACTCTTCGGCAAAATCTTCCACATTGGGAAATTGGAAGATGACCCCGATAGAACAGGTCAAGGTATGTGGACTGGCCCAGATCTCATCGGTTGGAGCCGCAACATAATAGCCACCAGATGCAGCCAAGCTATTCATTGAGGTGATAATTGGCTTGTTCATTTCTTGAATTTGTAGATAAATTTCATCTGAAGCAAAAACACTGCCACCTGGGCTATCTACAAATAAAACAACAGCTTTTACATCATCATCGTTATTAGCTTTTTTGAGATGATCAATAACAGTTTGGCTGTAGGCTCCACCTGTTGCTCCACCAAATGGACTGGCAGGTGGGGCTTCACCAGGCAAAATTGTGCCTTCAACCCGAACGATTGCCACTGCGTCACCAAATGCTAACTCGCTGCTTGTATCTTGGCTAAAAAATATGAATAATCCGATCCCGGCTCCACAGATGAGTGACCCTACTACAACAAGGCCGATAATCCAATATAACCGTTTATTACTGTTCACAAATTGCTCCTGTAGTTCTTTCTTTGAATCCAAACCCAATAATTTTGTTTATATGTTAAGAGGAAAAGATGTCTATATTATACCATAACTTTGGATACAGCTTACAAACTGGCTATAATGATAACTTGCTTTGTAAAATTAGTCACAAATGAATTTAGAAAGCGACAATAATTCGTGTCCGATCAAAAACAACGTACTCCTGAGGAAATTCAGCAGGATTTGCATCGTGAATTGGGTCAGGTGTTAAAATCTGGGACAATTACCTTTGACAAAAGCAAAGTTAATTATAAACGGTATCGTAAGATCCGTTGGTTTTTTGCCAAAGTCTTTCTCCATATATTTTTTTGGGATATCCTACTTAATCGGCCTATTTTAATTTTTTTTCGCCGTGAACCAATGCCTCGCTGGCGGAAACTCAGTCAAAATTTTCGCCATTTGGCTATTGAGATGGGTGGGGTGTTGATTAAACTCGGCCAGTTTATGAGTATTCAAGTTGATGTGCTACCGCCAGCAGTAACTGAGGAGTTAGCTGGCTTACGTGATGAAATTCCTGCCGTTGATTTTTCTGAAGTATTACCTCAAATTGAGGCCGATTTTGATCAACCGATTTCAGACCTGTTTGAATGGATTTCTCCGACGCCATTGGGGGCAGCCTCTTTAGGGCAAACGCATCTGGCCCATCTAGCTGATACAGGACAGGAAGTTGTGGTCAAGGTGTTGCGGCCTGGTATTGATGTGCTGGTTGAAACTGATTTAGCCGCGATTGCCTTAGCCCTACGCTGGCTCAAATTGTACAAGCGCATCAGTTCGCGGGTTGATTTAGATTGGCTGGCTCAGGAGTTTGCCACTGTCACTGGGGCCGAGCTTGACTTTAGGGCTGAAGGCAAGAACGCGGAACGGATCGCAGCTGATTTTGCCGATGATCCGCAAGTATACATTCCAAAAGTATATTGGGATTATAGTGCTGCTCGCACCCTAACTTTAGAAAATGTAGGCTATATCAAAATTTCTGATTTATCCGAGATTGAGGCTGTAGGTATCAGCCGGGCAGAAGTTGCCAAGAAGTTTTACAATATTTATATGCAGCAGATTTTTGTTACCAATTTTGTTCACGCTGACCCGCATCCAGGTAATGTTTTTATCAGGCCATTGCCAGTTCCTGCTGAGATTGAGGCTGGTATCACTGAATTTAAGCCAAATGATTTGGTGTCCCATCAGGAAAATCGACCCTTTCAAATCGTATTCATTGATTTTGGGATGGTTGCAATTATTCCAGACCGATTGCGAAAGGCTCTGCGTGATTATATTATCGGATTTGGCACCCGTGACTCCTACAAAATTGTGCAATCTTTTGTAGATGCTGGGGTATTGTTGCCAGGAGCCGATGTGAAGCGATTGGAAGAGTTGCATGATGCCTTATTTGATCGATTTTGGGGAATGCGGGTGGGGCAAATTAATGAGATGGCTTTTAGCGAAGCCAATTACTTTTTTCGGGAATATCAGGACCTCATTCGAGATATGCCTGTGCAAATTCAAGTCGATATGCTATTTGTTATGCGAGCTGTTGGGATTCTATCTGGAATGTCGACCAATCTCGATATAAATTTTGACCCGTGGGCAGAGACTATTCCCTTTGCCGAAAAGATGGCAAAAGATGAGGTGCAGCAAAATTGGCAAGGGTGGTTGCAGGAGATTGTGCAGTTTGGTCAACTCTTATACAAACTACCCACCCAGACTGAACGTCTTTTGACTCAGGCCCAACGAGGTGATTTGATGGTCAAAACTGCCTTGGCCCCTGATGCTCGAAAGGCTACTCAGCGTTTGGAACGCTCGGTCAACCGACTGAGCTGGATGGTTGTAGCAACAGGCTTGTTAATTTCAGGGACAAATTTGCGAGCGGCTGGTGAGGATCAAACACTGGGAACGTTTCTATTGGTGGGCGCTTTTGGGGCATTTATATGGGGCGTGTTACGGCGTGGGTAGGAGGTCTTCCAAAGTTTCTTGTAAGGCTGGCAATCCGTAAGTGTGGATAGGCTCCTTTTTCCCTTTGACCAGGACCTCGCCCAAGTCTACCAACTGGAACGGGGAGCTATCAAATTCTGATAAGGCTGACTCCCGATACTTTTCAAAATTGTGAACTGGGATCTGTAATCTAATCTTTTTATCTAAGGCTTCATAAACCTCTCGACTCAAAATAACGTCAATGCCTTCAACATTACGAGTGAGCGATTGTAATCGCGAGGCTAAATTGACAGCATCACCGATGACCGTGTATTCAAATTGCTCCTCAGAGCCAATGGGTCCGGCCATAACCGGGCCTAGACTGATACCAACGCCTACTCGAACAGGTGGCATTCCCAGATATTTCCATCGATCACTTAATTGTTGAATGGCCTCTTGTAAGGCCAAAGCTGTTAAGAGTGCTGCACTTGAGGTTTCGCTCGTGGGTTTTGATTCTAGTGCGCCGAAATAGGCCAAAATCGAGTCTCCACCATATTTTCCAATGATGCCTCCCTCAATGTGAACCTGATTGGCAATGGTCATGTAATAGTCATTGAGGAACATTACTAACTGTTCGGTATTATGATTTTCAGCTAATTGGGTGAAGCTGCGAATATCAACAAAAAGGATGCTCACCGTTTTTGTGATGCCTCTAAAATCGAGTCCTTTTTCAATAAGAGACTGTCGAACAGCGGGGGACATCGTTCGACTTAACAAGTCTCGGCTCCGATGTAAGGTGTTTAAGTTTACGACCATTTTATTGAAAACGTGGGCCAGTTGACCAATCTCATCATAGTGTTCATCTTGGATGGATACACTTAAATCACCTTCAGCAACGTGTTGAGCTGCATCAATGAGGTGCTGAATACGTTGAGCCGTTTGTCGCGCTGAGTACCAGGCCCAACCAGTAATGGTAAAAATGATAAATAATAATATTGTAAATATTTGGGGATATGAGAAATTAGTTGTTGCAATTAATACAAAGAGCAACAAAATGAGCAGACCGCCCAGAAAAAATCTGAAGAACTTTAATGTTTTAGGATTAAGAGGTGGAAAAGACCATTTTTTGGTTTCAGATTTTTGTAGCATCATGTCGAAATTTGGTGTAAAACAAGTTGTAAGTGAACTAGATGTTGCTATTAAAGATCAATTGGTAAGATACCAGACTTCTTACGTTACAGTATAGCAGCTTTTCTGCTGATATTCTGTGGGAAATTGGAGCTATCTTTTACCCAAGAGAAATCTAATTTTTTAAGAAAAATCTTAAATATTTTAAAGAATAGAAAAATTTAAGGACCTACAATTTATTGGGCCTGGACCTCCTGAAGCAAGATTGTTTGGGCAGATTGCTGAAAAGTAGGCAAAAGATCTCCAAAGTTTTCAGACTGAGTACTGTAAGCGATGATCCATAATTGGTCCTGATCAACAATAAAATAGGTCAGTTGGAAGTATTGAACTTCTTTAGCTGTAACTGTTAAAAGTAGCTGCCCTACTCCTGGATAATTATCTAAAGAAACAATATCACGTGCAGATTCAGTAACTGGCAATAATAGTGTATTTCTTGTGTCCTGAATGTAGTTATCCATATGAGCATTGAGGTCGATATTTTCGGTCACCTGATTTGTATTCACACGAACAATAGTGCCAACATAATCAGTATCAAGGGCGACAAAAGGTAACTCATCTGGTGCCTCCTCAACGAGCTGAGCCGCTGGAGCAAAAGCAACCCCAGCATCACGGAAGCCCTCTAAAATGGTTCTTTTGTGTTGCGGCGTATCTCCTCCTTGAAAGGTTGGCGGGAGCCACAAGCTAATAGGCCCACCTTGATAAGCTTGCCAACCGGGAATAGGGGTTGGCGTTGGAGTGAGGATTGGTGTGGCTGTTGGGCCAGTAGTCGGTGTTGGCCCGCTTGGGGTGGACGTTGAGATTTGTAGGGGAGCAGCATTCACTGCAATCAAATTAGATTGTGAGTTGATAGCTATTCCTAGCAAAAGTAAGATAACACAGGCAAACATACCTAAAACGGCCAAAGTCAATATTTGCCACATTTGAAACTGAAACGGTTTTTGAGATTGAGATTGTGCTTTGGGTAGAGTTTCTGTATTTAGTCGCTTTAATTTGCGACGGGGCGGTGGGGCTGGCTCATTAAACCAATCATCATCTAACTTTAATTGATCACTGGACCAGTCTGGCTCTTCAACTGGCGTAGGCTCTGAGTCTAGCCAAGCATCATCTAGCTGTAACCCATTATCATTTTGAACACCTTCAATTAACCAATCTGGCTCGTCAGGCGCTTCTGCGTCGTCATCAAACCAATTGTCATTATTGCCAGCATCACCCAAATCAGCCAGCCAAGGAATGTCTATTTCACTTTCAAACTCGTTTCCACTATCGTCTTCCGGCGGCAAGCTCTCAACTTTGTTTTCTTTTGGTTGCTGTTTCGGCTGAATAGGCTGAGAGCTTGCTAAACCGATAATTGCCACAATGAACATTAGGCCTAGACTAATTGCTGCACCATAAGACAGGACAAATGGCAGGATCGAGCCAAGTAACATTACGATACCTAATGAACGACTCATCGGCCCAGTAACGACGCGTGAGTTTGTGACCTTGAATTGGCCTTTAATGAGGGCAAAAATGCCAAATAGAAAAAGAATTAGTGAGACACACATGGGTTCCGGTCCCTTGATCAATTGTTAGGGTGCAAATTAGATGCCCCTATCATATCATTAAGTGGACCGAGAAACCATAGGATTTAGGGGGGAATGAGAGAGCTAAATCAAGCTAATTTTGTTTCATTGCGGCGATAAAGGGAAGATTCCGATATTTTTCATCCAGATCAAGGCCGTAGCCAAAAACAAACCGATCTTGAATTTCAAAGCCAACATAATCAACTTTGATATCAACCTCTCGTCGCTCTTTTTTATCAAGCAACGTGCAAATTTTGAGGCTAGCTGGATTGCGTGTAATTAGATTACGAGTAATGTAATCTAAGGTGTGCCCACTATCGATGATATCTTCAACAATCAAAACGTGTCGGCCTTCAATCGGGTCATCCAAATCTTTCACAATACGGACGACCCCAGACGACTCCCGAATCTCGCGACCATAACTGGAGACAGCTAAAAAATCGATTTCGTGGGGAACAGTTAGTTGACGCATGAGATCTGTCAAAAACAAGATACCACCCTTTAAGATACACAACAGTAATAAATCTTTCTCAGCATAGTCTTTAGATAATTCTGCACCAAGCTCTTTGATGCGTGTCTGTAACGTTTCTTCTGTAATCAATGTATCTTGCTGATACACATCCTCTAATGACAACACAGGGTCTCTCCTGAAAATATATATTAGTGATTGGTGACCGACGGTTGATCCAAGAATCAACCACGTGTTTCTGCTAAAAGGGTCGCTTGGGCTGAAATCAATTGCTCAATTCCCAAACGGGCCAAATCCAATAGAGCTAAGAGAGCCTGTTGATTAAAGGGCTGACCTTCAGCTGTGCCTTGAATCTCAATAAATTCACCCGTTTTTGTCATAACTACATTCATATCGACTTCAGCAGCCGAGTCTTCGATATAACATAAGTCAAGCATTGGTTCACCCCCCACAATGCCAACGCTAACTGCGGCAATGGGCTTGAGGCTAGATTCTGGAATTTCACCGGCTTCGATCAATGGCTGTAAGGCTAATGCCAAAGCAACATAACCGCCTGTGATACTGGCCGTCCGTGTGCCCCCATCGGCCTGAATCACATCACAGTCAATTGTGATAGTACGAGATCCAATCTTCTCTAAATCAACCGCAGTCCGCAAAGAGCGACCAATCAAGCGGCTAATTTCCTTAGAACGGCTACCATCTGTGGCTTGACGTCGAGAAATACGTTGATTTGTGGAGCGGGGAAGCATACTATATTCAGCCGTAACCCAGCCTGCCCCTGATGCCTCTCGCCAAGGTGGCAGCTTTTCTTCAAGACTGGCGGTACACAAAACTCGTGTCTGCCCTGTTTCAATTAATACGGCCCCTTCAGCGTGATTTGTATAATTTGGAGTGAACTTCACTGGGCGTAATTGATCATTACTGCGCTGGTCAACTCTTGACATCAACAATTATCCTTACATTTTGTGGCATTTCTTAGAAAATGAACAAATTTTTAATGTTATTTTTATCTAATTCAATCATACTTACATTCAAGATACTTTTTATAGTATCCCTTTCTCCTTAGGGTAATTTGGTGCTGGTCACACCAAATTATCAAAATGGTTGGTTCATGTTTTTCCTCCTTGATAAGAGGCCCAGTGCTGGTCACACTGGGCCTTTTACTTTTAAATAAAATTTTTATAATATAATACTATTTAATCTTTGCGAATAGCGCCAAAGACGCCTGGTTCAAAATCAGCAGGCCAAATTGTGTCTGCATCATACTCTGTTTCATACAAATTTGTACCGCTCAAATCAGCCCCCTCCAAATTAGCCCCACGCATATTGGCCCAGCTTAGGGTTGTTCGGCTTAAGTTCGCGTTTTGTAGATTTGATCCCGCCAAATTAACGCCACTCATATCAGCCCCACTAAAATTAGTTTCTTGTAAGTCAGCTTCGCTTAAATTCGCACCGTGTAAATTGGCCCAACTCAAATCAGCCTTGGATAAGTTAACCTCAACCAAGTTGGTATCAACCAAGTAAGCTTCTACCAAGTCGGCCTCACTAAGATTTGTCTTTCGCAGGTTGGCTTGATGCAATTCTACCTCACTTAGGTCCGCTTGGGCCAAATTCGCCTCCCGCAAATCTGCCATTCGTAAATCTGCTTCGCACAAATCAACCTCAAATAGGTTGGCATTGCTCAAAATGGCTTCCTTTAAATCCGCTACTCGTAAGTCCGCCCCTTCCAGATTAGCCCGTTTTAGATTGGTCCGAGTTAAATTCGCCACCCGTAAGTCCGCTCCCGCCAAATCAACCACCTGTAAATCGGCCTCACTTAGATCCATGCGGGCCAAACTCCCTTTTCGTCCATCAGCAGCCCAATGCAAGGCAATTTGATATTGTCGCTCCTTGGGTGAAAAAGCGTTCACTGAGGCAATCACTTGTGACGTATTGCCAAATTGTTTTAATTCAGCGAGCAAATCTTTTAGACTCCGCTCCAGATCTGCTATCTCCCCAATGACACCCGTATCGGTGAAAATACCTTGCCGGGCCTGCATCTCTCTGAGTTCCTGTAGGCGATGATTTTGTTCAATAAATTGTTGTTTTAGGGTTTCTTCGCGGCTGTTTGACACAATAATTTCCTCTTGAATCGAAGTCGTCCTCGACACTAATTCTCAAGATAAAAAAAGGCTAGCTACCATAATAGCTAGCCTTAGAAAAGCAGACTAAGGTTACGAATTAGCTATTCATAAACTCATCAATAGCAGCTTTGCTAATCCGATATTTACTACCAATTTTTTTCGATTTTAGTTCCCCTGAACTACACAATTCAACAACATCCTCAATTTCGACACCGATATACTCGGCGGCTTCAGTAACCCCCATAATATCTGGGAATGTTTTTGGGCCTACTGGAGCAGCGGCTTGCTGTTCTATGCCACGCGTTTGCGGTTGTTGTTGCTGTTGCATTCCGCCAAACATCCCCGCCATCATATTGCCAAGCCCCATTCCAGCACCCATGCCAGCCCCAAGGCCCACGCCTGTACCAGCGCCACCGCCACCTTGTGAGGATTTTTCGATGGTTTCCATGGCTTGAAGCTGCATGTACATTTGAGCGTCCAGCAAACCCATTGTTTTGAGCTTGTCGGCTGAGGTTTCTAGCGGACTCAAGCCTCCAATGGTAATGTTTTTGAGCAACATCCCCATTGAGTCAAATTGATCTTGAGCTTTGATTTTTATAGCCGCAGCCATCTCATCCATCATCGCCTGGGCTTTCATCAAATTGCCAGGATTGACCTCAGCAAACCAATCGGTCGCGGCCTGAGTAATTGAGTTGACTAAGCGATTTTTGACAGTTCGCATATCCAATGAAGATTGACCCCCCCCGACAAAGGTGTCAACGACACGTTTTGGGTCTTTGATCTCAAAGCCAAAAGTGCCGTGTGCCCCTAATAAGAGCCAACCTAAGCCCTGACCCGGTGTTTGCATGGCGATGGGCTGCCGCGTGCCCCAGCCTTCTTGGGGAAATTCACGCATTGCAACATAGTAGACAACCGCTGAGAAGATGCTGTCTTCTCCAAAGCCAATTTGACTTAAAATTTTAGTGAGAAATGGAATATTTGCTGTGGTTAAGGTGTGACGACCAGGGCCAAATGTGTCTAATGATTTTCCATCACGATAAAATACAGCATTTTGCCCTTCATAAACAATAAGCTGTGCCCCAAATTTAATTCGCCCTTCGCCACGCTCGGGCCAGCGTTGGACAATGCGGTCTCGCATCTCCTGGGTTAGCTCAATAACTTCAGATAAAGCCATTTTGGTCTCCTTTGAAATAACTGGCTGTCAATTAAGCTGACAAACCGAGAATAATATCTTTGCGTCGATCAAACATTGCTGAGGCATCAGTGACGACGGTTGTGTAACGTCGGATCACTGGAGCCAACCCATCACCCTCGCCACTATCTAACGTGGCTTGAATTTGGTCAATCGCATCTGAAATTTCATCCACTTTTGTCAACATCGCGTTGTCAAATTCATACAACATATCCAACTCATCTTCTTTAATCTTGACCGCATCAAATAGCCCCGCATAGCCTTGGGCCGCAGTTTTGATTTTGTCAATCAAGGTTTGTAATCGGGTGTTTGCTTTACCAATATCATCAAGCTGCATCATGCCCGGGCCTGTTAACATCTGGCTGGCAACACCTTCGGCTTTTGTTAACTGTTCGCTGAACAATCGTACTAAGTGATCACGAAGAAGCGTATCTGCCTCGCGGCGATCTTCTTTTGCTTTATAGCCTTTATACAAGGGTAATTTGCCCAAAATCGACTCGAACCAACTTTTGTTGTCATCAATCGTGTCGCGCAAATCGGTCATAGTATACTCCTTCCTAGGGTAACAAATGCTATATCAATTGTGTCAAAATGACGTTCACATTATAGCGTATTTTTTGGTAAAAGTGAAGATTGTGCCGATTGGACCGCAGGGAGGGTGAAGTAAAATAGGCTACCTTGACCTGCGTCACTTTCAACGCCAACTTCACCACCGAGCTTTTCTATAATACGCCGAACAATAGACAGACCAAGGCCGTGTCCATCGGCCCGAACCTCGTCCAAACGGGTGAATTCAGTGAATAAGGTTGCTTGTTTTTCTGGAGTCAACCCTTCTCCATTATCTCGGATCCAGAATCGAGGCTGACTGTGGGCTTGTATTGTTGCACCCAGGATCAAGCGAGGTGGTTGTCCTCCGTATTTTAGACCATTGCTCAGATAATTGACCCAAACTTCTTCGATCCAAGGAGCATACCCAAAAACTTCTGGCCAATCCTCAGCGATAATTAACTCGCCTTCATGTTCCTCAATCAAATAACCGATACGCTGCTCCGCGTGCCGAACAACATCCCCCATATCAATAGGGCCAATATGTACCGTTTGCTTTCGTACACCAGCGAGGAGTAGTAGCTCGTCAACAATATTGGCGGCCTTGAAGCCAGATTGCCTGACAATTTTAAGAAAATCCTGGAGGCGCTCTGGGTTCATTTCATTGAACTCATTTACAATAACGTCAGAGTAGGCCACAATGATCCCTAACGGACTCTTAATGTCATGGGCGACAGTGTGTGCGAAGGCGTCTAATTCTTTGTTTCGACTCTCAGCCAAGGCTCGCTGATGCTGCTCCTCATCAAACAAGCGGGCATTTTCAATGGCGATGGCGGCTTGATTAGCAAAAATCTGAATGATGTTTGCATCTTCCTCAGTGTAGGCATCGGTTTCAAAGTTGTCGATTGTCAAGACACCGAGCACCTGGTTCCCCGTCACCAACGGGACACCCATCCAGGTGCGAATAGGTTCGTCAGGGCTAAACATCTCCCAATTGGGCACCTCACGGACGTCTGGCAAAATGCTGGTTTGCTTGTCTCTAAAGACCTGTACGACCGGGCTATCTCCAGCCAATGAAAATCGATACCCTTTAGCAATCTCACTCAAATTTACGCCATAGACAAGAGCAAGATCGTCTCCTCTGGGCATAAAAATGGCGGCACTGTGAAAGACGATCACCCGTTCGAGCTGATTTAGAATTTGTACTAACAGGGTATTTCGATCCAAACTGCTGCTTAGGATAGCTGCAACCTTTCGCAAACCATCAGCAATTCTGTGCTGTTTCTGCTCTTCTTGAAACAGGCGACTAACTTCAATTGCTCCGGAAATCTGCCCCGCAATCGTTTCTGCCAGAGTGACTTCGGTGGGTAAAAATTCACGTCCCGCTTGGTCGTGACTCATTGATATTAATCCGATGACTCGGCCCCGGGCTTGTAAGGGAACATTGAGAATCATCTCGATGTTACGACTCTGCATCATCTCTCGCAAGGTTTGATCTTCCGTGGTTAATTGAGCCTTGGTAACAATGATAGATTGCCCTTCAAACAACCGTTGAAGAAGGATCGTATCTTGAGGGAAATGAAAGGTGCGACCGCTCAAGTTTGGATGTTGTTTGGACTTGGAATAGTGGGCCAATACAGTTAGCTTAGATTGGTAAGAATCAAATAAGCTCATTGAGGTGCCACGGGCGGCAAAGAGGCGAGTCATCGTCCCGGCAATAATTTCCAAAGCGATTTGTAAATCTTCAACCGTGGTCATCGTTTGGTTAATGAGATTTAAGGTTGACAACTCATCAACACGTTGTTCCGCAAATTCCCGTTGATGTTGCTCTTCATCAAACAGACGGGCATTCTCAATCGCTCCGGCAATTTGTCCCGCAATCATATCGGCAAAGTTGGCATCTGCTTGCGTAAAGGCTTGCTGTGGGTCTGTGATGTCAATCAAGATAATACCATTAACGTTGTTTCGAGTTAAGAGGGGTGAGACCAGCAACTGATGAACATCCCGGCCATCCAGCAGACTCTGCATCGGTTCAGCCATCGTGCACAGGGTCTCTTTGGCAATAATCATTGTTCTGGGGGTGTTGACCACCTGTCGAAGCAGGGGGTGATCCGCTAACGGAATAATCAGCCCAACATTTTGGAAGTTGCTCTTTTCTCCGACGTAGCTTGCGAGAATGGCCAGCTCCGACTCTTTTTCATTCAACAAGGCGATAGCTACCCCACTCGCCTCAAATAGCTTTCTCATCACTTGGGCCACAGTTTCCAGAGTGGATTGCATATCGACCACAGAATTTAGCATCTGGGCGATTTGATTAAGCATCGCCAGTTCATCACCCCATTGTTGCAAGGTGGCTTCGGCTTTTTGGCGTTGTTTTGTTTCTTTTTTGAGTTGATGTTGCGCCTGGCTTAGAGCGAGATGTGTATTGATACGGGCGAGGGCTGTAGCTGGCTGAAAAGGTTTTATGAGATAATCATTGGCCCCAACTGTAAAAATTTTCTGATCATCGACTATATCTTTTGAGATGGTTATGATAACAGGAATATTTTCAGTTTTCGTCTCACTTTTTAGGTGCTGGCAAAATTGAAATCCGCTTTGGTCAGTTAATGTATTGAGCAAAATAAGATCGGGACGGTTTTGCTCGATATATTGCAGTGCTGTTTGGTACGATGGGGTGAGATGTGTCGTGAACCCAGCATGTTTCAAGACTTGAGTGAGTTCAGTGACTGTATCAGGTGCATCATCTACTATTAAAATATTTGGTGAACCATTGCTCATACCATCTCCCTCTACAGTGGGCAATTGACGATATATTATTTTGACGCCAAATTGTTACATTAGTCACTCTTTGATTTTATCCGCTAAATTTATTTAATACAACCATTTAATCAAAAAACTCACGCGATATCTAATTTGATAGAGCCTACTCGATTTATTTTGCTTGACAAAGTAACTCGTAGATGAGCCACTGATAAATCTCCGCACTCGCAATCAGTTGATTGATCTCGACGTATTCATCCTTGGTCCCACTCATTCCCAAGATGCCAGGGCCAATGATGACTCTAGGGATATCGAGGGCTGGGGTGTATATGACTGCGTCAGAATAGTAAGCGACCCCACCAAGCGTTGGTCGTTCACCCAACCGCCATTCACAGGCGTCCAAGGTCAGAGTCACCAAGGGGTGATCAAGCTCAATTTCAACTGGTGGCTTCCAATCAACGGTTTCAAAGGTGATTTCGGGACCAGCAATGGCTTGTAGCTTGGGGAGCATCACCTCTGTCTCCATACCCGGTAAGAATCGGATGTCGATGCCAAGCTCGGCGTAATCGGGTGTTTGATTGATGGCGGTTCCGCCAGAGATGAGGCCGATACTGATGGTTGGTTCACCAAGCAAGGGGTGAGGGGTGGCTTCAAATTTGAAGTCACGTAGCGTTTGGACTAAATCGATGATCTTTAAAATGGCATTTGAGCCAGTCCCTTGCCCTCCCGTCACACCAGATGAATGACCAGGGATACCTGTGGATGATGCTTTGAGCCACCACGTCCCTTTTTCTGCGGTTAGCACGCCTAAGGAGGTCGGCTCGCTGACGATGATGGCCCCTGCATCCACAAGATCGCCCTTTTCAATAAGGTGTTTAGCCCCTAAACAGTTGGAGCTTTCCCCAGCCGTCCAGGCCAAAATCAAATCGCCTTGCAAGGGAATTGACCATTTGGTTGCTTTTCGGGCAGCGATCAACATTGCGGCCAGTCCGCCTTTCATATCGGAGGCCCCTCGCCCATAAATTTTGCCATTCTGAATTTCCCCACCAAACGGGTTGACGGTCCAGGGTTGCGTGCCGATGGTCATTGTATCCAAATGGGCTGAGAATATGAGGCCAGGGAGCGCTCCCTCTCCTCGAACCCGGCCAACTACATTGGCCCGACCTGGCTCAAATTCATCAAGCTCACTCTCCAATCCCCAGGCGATCATGGTTTCGTGCAAAAACTGAGCGATCTCAATTTCCCGTCCTGGTGGATCCTCGGTGCGAAATTGAATCAACGTTTGCAACAAGGTGATGATTTCTTGTTGCTCATCTTCTATGAGATAAAAATCGGGCATTGATTGAGACATAGTGACCTCCATAGCGATAAACTTACTGATCCAGATATAACTTTCTAAACTTTTCAAGATGGTTCATGGAACAAGGAGGCGTGTTTAGTTTTCTATGTCCGGGGCAGTAGGTCATTATTGCAAAAGTTGTATGAATGACAAATATTGACGCATCGGGCAGTGGAACCTGTCAGCCTAACCTCCCAAATTTCTGCTTAAGTAAAATCTTTGAATTACATTGACAGCCCTTTCAAATTGGCTCATGAGGTCAAAAGGTGCGGACAACTAAAGAAGCGATGAAGGGAGGATTGACAGATTTAAGATTACGTTTGAATTCAGCGAGGGCGACATAGC
>JANQQF010000087.1 GCA_028285035.1 Phycisphaerae bacterium | reverse complement strand
GGTCAAGTGGAGGGGTTAGCCGTATGGCGAAGCTCCGAAACCAAGCCCCGGTAAACGGCGGCCGTAACTATAACGGTCCTAAGGTAGCGAAATTCCTTGTCGGGTAAGTTCCGACCTGCACGAATGGCGCAACGAGTTGGGCGCTGTCTCAACGAGGGACTCGGTGAAATTGTAGTATCGGTGAAGATGCCGATTACCCGCCGCAAGACGGAAAGACCCCGTGAACCTTTACTGCAGCTTGATATTGGGGTTTGGGACATCTTGTCCAGGATAGGTGGGAGGCTGTGAAGCGGTGACGTCAGTCGTCGTGGAGCCACCCTTGGGATACCACCCCTGGTGTTCTGAACTTCTAACGGCAGGCCGTGACCCGGCTGCCGGACAGTGTCAGGTGGGCAGTTTGACTGGGGCGGTCGCCTCCTAAACTGTAACGGAGGCGTACAAAGGTTCCCTCAGCACGCTTGGAAATCGTGCATAGAGTGCAATGGCACAAGGGAGCTTGACTGCGAGACTGACAAGTCGAGCAGGGACGAAAGTCGGTCATAGTGATCCGGCCGTAGGGAGTGGAACTGCGGTCGCTCAACGGATAAAAGGTACTCCGGGGATAACAGGCTTATCCTCCCCAAGAGTCCACATCGACGGGAGGGTTTGGCACCTCGATGTCGGCTCGTCGCATCCTGGGGCTGGAGTAGGTCCCAAGGGTTGGGCTGTTCGCCCATTAAAGCGGTACGCGAGCTGGGTTCAGACCGTCGTGAGACAGGTCGGTCTCTATCCTCTGTGGGCGTAGGTGATTTGAGAGGGGTTGCTGCTAGTACGAGAGGACCGGGGTGAACCGACCGCTGGTGTGCCAGTTGTACCGCCAGGTGCAGTGCTGGGTAGCTACGTCGGGAAGAGATAACCGCTGAAAGCATCTAAGTGGGAAACTCGCCTCAAGATGAGATCACCATCCAGTTTACTGGGAGAGATCGCTAGTAGACTACTAGTTTGATAGGTGGCATGTGTAAGGGTCAGCAATGTCCTTAGCTAAGCCATACTAATGATCGATAGCTTACTTTAACTTCTGTAAGGTTGAACGAAAACCTGTTCTATTTAGTTTTTAATCTACTAATATATTGTGGACTGCTATAATAAATTGTTAAAAGAAGTCCTCTTGGTGATTATGGCGGCGGGGGTACACCCGGCTCCATCCCGAACCCGGTAGTTAAGCCCGCCAGCGCCGATGGTACTTGGGGGGGGACCCCCTGGGAGAGTAGGTCATTGCCAAAAGGACTTTTTTTATTTCCTTATTGATATATTTCTCTAGCTGTGTTACAATATTCCCCGTTAACTTAAGCAGTGGAATACTGCCTTTCACTTTCATATTCACAACCTCGGAAAATACAAAGTGAACCCCAACATCTTTAGAGAATTTAGCATTAGAGGGATTGCTGACCACGACTTATCTGATGCTGTTGTTACCTCACTTGGTCAAGCCATTGGAAATTTTTTTGAAAAGCATAAAGTTGTTACGCTCGTCTTAGGGCGCGATATTCGTAATAGTTCATTGCGTATTCGTAACGCACTTGTTTATGGATTACAACAAACCAGAATTAAGGTCATTGATCTTGGTCTCGTTCCTACACCTGTGCAGAATTTTGCGACGGATTATTATGAAGCTGGAGCTGGGGTGATGATCACTGCAAGTCATAATCCAGCTGACTATAATGGCCTTAAGATTCGAACCGCAGACCGTAGCTTAAATGGTATCGAAATTCAAGATATTTATCGTTTGGCATTGGATCAAAGTATAGAATTGGCTGATCAATCCTCTACTGGCATCCTGGAGGAAAAAGATGTATTGCCAATCTATATTGAAAAACTTAAGGCATTGGCGACATTTCAAAACAAAGATCTAAAAATAGTTATTGATGGGGGAAATGGGGCCAATGGGCCTGCTGCCACCCAACTTTTTAGAGAACTTGGCTGTCAGGTCACACTCTTGAACGAAAAGTTAGACGGTGATTTTCCTGGTCGTGGCCCAGATCCTACCAAAGGTCAGGCTTTGGCTGATTTGATCGATTGTGTCAAACAGGAAAATGCTGATTTGGGCATTGCTTACGACGGTGATGGTGACAGACTTGCTTTAGTTGATGATCAAGGTAACCGTGTGCTTGGCGACCAGATTATTATGTTACTTGCCCGCGATATTCTCAAACGTGGCTCTGCTAAAATTGTATATGAAATTTTATGTACTCAGGCCTTAGCAGATGATGTAATAGCCAATGGCGGTGAACCAATCATGACCCCATCTGGCTATGCATTTGTCCACGAGATAATGCAAGAGGTTGACGGTGCAATTGGTGGTGAACTGTCTGGTCATTTATTTTTTGATGAACCAGAATTTAGATTTGACGATGCAATCTTGGCCACGGTAAAGTTGCTCAATGTTGTTTCAAGCTCAAATGAGCCGTTATCAAATATGGTTGCTGAGTTACCTGCTTACGCCTCCTCCCCTCAAGTTCGACTTGCTTGCCCTGATGAGTTCAAAATACAGGTTGTAAATTTTGTGCGTGAACATTTTGAGCCAGATTATACCGTTGAAACGATTGATGGAGCTAGGATACATTTTCCAGAAGGTTGGGCAACCGTCAGACAGTCAAATACCCAACCTGTCATTTCGATGCGATTTGAAGCGCGAACAGAAGAAATATTGGCTCAAATTCAAGATCAAGTGCAAACTTTGGTTGAGGCAGAAATAGCTCGTTTAGAAAATGGATAAATGACATGGACAACACTCAGTTTAGTGACCTAGCTCGCCGTCAAGAAATCAACCAGAAGTGGTTAGATGCTGGGGTTAAAATTATTGATCCAGCGACAACTTACATTGGTGAAGTTGTAGAAATTGGTCCAGGAACTGTATTGTATCCTAACACCTATCTATTGGGTGAGACCAAAATCGGTGAAAATTGTATGATTGGGCCGAATAGCTTTATTGAGGACTCGACATTGGGTGCTAATTGTCAAGCCCGATTTTCTGTGATCGAGCAAGCCGTGATGGAAAATAATGTTGATATCGGTCCTTTTGCTCATCTTAGAAAAGGTGCCCACCTCGCTGACGGAGTGCATATGGGTAACTTTGGCGAAGTTAAGAACTCGTACCTTGGCTCTGGGACTAAAATGGGACACTTTAGCTATCTTGGCGATGCCACAACGGGCGAAAATGTGAATATCGGGGCTGGGACAATCACTTGTAATTATGATGGGGTTAAAAAACATTCGACAAAACTGGGGGACAATGTCTTTATCGGTAGTGATACGATGCTTGTTGCCCCAGTAACCATTGGCGATAATGCTCGAACCGGCGCAGGGTCAGTTGTTACCTCAGATGTCCCTGAGAATGCGTTGGCTTATGGTGTACCAGCTCGTACAAAAAAATCAAATACAAACGAAACTTAATGTAGAGGTGTTATTTAAATTTTGATAGACCCTGACAGTTCGGCTTATATAATTTTTCTTATTTTGCTGTTAGTAGTACATGCTGTATTTGCTGCTGTCAAAGAAGCAGTCATTTCTGTCCGCAAAGCGCGATTGTTACAGTTGGTTGAAGAAAGACATCCTGCTGCCCTACTTATTGAGCGTCTCAATCGTGATGCCACTCTCTTGTTAACCACTGGGCGACTAACGCTTAAAGTTATTGAATGGTTTATTATTGTCCTTTCAATCTTTGCGTTTAGTAGTCTGTTGACCCGTATCATTCCGATTGAAAGCAATTTGATTGTAGCTATTGTCATTACAGCAGTAGCAATGCTTGTAACTTTAATCATTGGTGAGCTTATTCCACGGGAAATTGGCCGTAATTATGCCGAGTTCATTGGTCTAAGACTGATTGGTTTAATTACTCTTGGTTCTTATCTTGCTATACCGCTTGCTCATTTTATTTCAGGCATAGGCCGTTTATTTGGTGGACGTAATACTGATGTAGATGATCAGAATGGTGATGCAATCACAGAAGATGATTTACGAACATATGTAGATGCCAGTGAAGAAGATGTCCTGAATGAAGATGAGAAAGAAATGATTCACTCGATCTTTAATTTGGATGATACAGTTGCTCGTGAAGTTATGGTGCCACGCATTGACATGGCTGCTGTTGAGGCAAATGCTTCGGTAATGGAGGCACTAGATTTGATTTTGGAGGCTGGGCACTCAAGATTACCAGTTTACACAGACAGCGTGGACAATGTCGTAGGTATCTTATATGCGAAAGACCTGTTAGCCCATCTTCGTGATGGTGATCGATCCCAAATCGTCTATGGTTTAGAGCGTGAAGCTCATTTTGTGCCTGAGACAAAATCATTGAGCGAATTGTTGCGTGAATTACAGATAGAAAAATTACAGATTGCTATTGTTGTGGATGAGTATGGTGGTGTCGCAGGTCTAGTGACAATCGAAGACATTGTAGAAGAGATTGTGGGCGAAATTCATGATGAATATGATCAGGAAGAATTCTTTATGGAAGAGATTTCTGAGGATGAGATTATTTTTAGCGCCCGTACAGACTTGGATGATATTAACCGTATCATGGATTTAGATATACCAACGGATGAAATTGATACTTTAGGCGGTTTAGTCTATACAACATTTGGAGGAGTTCCGGAGGTTGGGGATCGTATTACAGTTGATAACCTGAGTTTAACGGTTCTCTCTATTGATGGGCATCGTATTATGCGGGTTAAGATAAAACGCTCAAGAGACGTAGGTGACTCATTCAATGAGGAAACCTCTCACGAAAATAAGACAAATGGCTCCAAATTAGTTCGAAATGCCTCTACGATTTTACCTGGCTCATCATAATAACTTGAAATAAGGAGATTTTGCCAAACGTGACTAATGATAAAAGATGGGGAGAATTACTAGCAAAGGCGATTGAGGCACGTGAATTCTCATACTCACCTTATTCAAAGTATAAGGTTGGGGCAGCTTTATTGACACGTGATGGCACGATTTATACAGGTTGTAATATTGAGAGTGCATCCTATACACCCTCTGTTTGTGGTGAGCGGACGGCAATTTTTAAGGCTGTATCTGAGGGTTCACAAGATTTTGAAGCCATTGCTGTGGCTACCATCAATGGGGGGGCACCTTGTGGCGTATGTCGTCAAGTAATGCGTGAGTTTTCTCCAAATATCACAGTCATTTTGGGGGATATCGAGGGAAATTATCAGGTACTGACCCTGCCTGATTTGTTGCCCCATAGTTTTGGGCCAGAAAATTTGCCGCGTGATTAGAGTTTACCAACTTTAGCTGGCGATAGAATTTAGGGGCACAACAACATTGTTGTGCCTTTTTGTTTTCTGAAATGTTCGTTATTTTTTGAGCTATGGGTATAATATCGATATGGATAACAAAGATCGTTTATATCGAACTGATGCTATTATTTTGAGCCGTTCCGATTTTGGTGAAGCTGATCGTCTACTTACGGTTTTTACCCCACAACGAGGTAAAATTCGGCTTTTGGCTAAAGGCGCACGAAAAATTACTAGCCGCAAAGCTGGCCATGTTGAGCTTTTTATGTTGACTGATATGCTTGTGGCAAGTGGACGAACGTGGGATATTGTATCCCAAGTTGAGATTGTTGAGCCATATCGGGATTTACGTGAAGATCTTGATCAAACAAGCCACGCTTACTACTTAGCTGAGTTACTGGATCGCTTTACAGAAGAACACGATGCAAATCAGCCTTTATTCGAATTGCTTGCCTTAACACTGGCTCGTATTTCAAACCCGGCAGACATATTTTTGGCTTTGCGCTATTTTGAAATCCATCTCCTCAGCCTTTCTGGTTATGAACCACAATTATATTTCTGCCTGACTTGTGAAGAAGCGCTTGAGCCGGTTGACAATTATTTTCATATTGCGGCTGGGGGCACCCTCTGCCCTGAACACGGCAGAATACGTCCGAATGCGGATGCTTTGCCGTTATCGGTTTTGAAAGTATTGCGTTTTCTACGCACAGAGCCTTGGGAAAACGTAAATAAACTGCAGCTAACGCCTTTGACTCAACAACACGTTGAATTACTTTTACTCAATTACATTACATTTACCCTGGAACGACAGTTAAAAAGTGTCGACTTTTTACGAAAGCTACGTCGAAGTAAAAGTTGATCACGACTAGCCGAAAGTATTTCCGAATTTATTTGCGCGTCAAAGCCTTTTATTAAGGTAACAGGACGCGTTTTTGTTAATATCAAATGGCGTAAATGTATCGAGATTTGCAATTAGGCAAATAATCTGAGTGTGGTAGAATGGGGCGGTTATTAAAATTTGAGGGCACAGATTGCTAGAGATAATTAGGAATTAATCAAGGACAGGATTGATTCTGGATAGTCTTTTATCATCTGTGTCTTGTTTTTTAGAAAGGTGTTTTAGCTGTAATCATGAGTAAACCACTCAACTTTCAACAAATTATTATGACCTTGCAGCAATATTGGGCTGACCAAGGCTTTACCGTATGGCAACCTTGGCACGAGTCAGTTGGGGCTGGTACGGCCAATCCAGGAACGACATTGCGTGTTTTAGGACCAGAACCGTGGCATATTGCCTATGTTGAGCCGTCATTTCGACCGGATGACGGCCGATTTGGGGATAATCCCAATCGGATGCAGATGCACACTCAATTTCAGGTCATCATTCAACCTGACCCAGGCAATCCGCAAGAGTTGTATTTGGGGAGCCTGTACGCCATCGGGCTAAAACGAGAAGAACACGATATCCGCTTTGTGGAAGACAACTGGGAAAGTCCAGCATTGGGCGCTTGGGGCTTGGGCTGGGAAGTCTGGCTTGATGGGATGGAGATCAGTCAATACACCTACTTCCAACAAGCGGGTGGGCTGGAACTTGATCCTGTAGCTGTTGAGTTGACGTATGGTCTTGAGCGGATTGCAATGTATCTACAAAATGTCGATAGCGTATGGAAAATTGATTGGGATGGTAATCAAACCTATGGTGACATTTTGTTGCGGCAAGAAATTGAATATTGTGAGTACAATTTTAATGCTGCTGATGTTGAGTCGTTGATTAACGCCTATAACTTTTATGAAGCTGAGTGTAATCGCTGCTTGGAACAAAATTTAGTGATACCAGCCTATGATTACGTTCTTAAATGCTCACATACATTTAACATTCTCGACACGAGAGGCGCAATTGGGGTTACAGAGCGGGCTAGCTACTTCCGGCGGATGCGAAACTTGTCACGAAAGGTGGCCAAAGCTTTCGTTGATCAACGTGAAGAGTTTGAATTCCCCCTGATGAAATATATGCCAGGACGTTCAACGGTTTCCCTTCCGGATATATCAACCGTCACATCCCCTACTGTCCCTCAACCATTCCTATTTGAAATTGGGGTTGAGGAGTTACCGTCTCACGATGTAACCGCAGTCATAAGCTTTTTGAAAGGCGCTGCGCCTAAATTTTTTGATGATTTACGGTTGGCTCACGGCGACATACAAATTTTCGCTACGCCACGGCGATTAAGTATCCTAGTACAAGATTTGGCCCCACGTCAAGAAGATATGGCAGAGTTGGCCCGTGGTCCGTCGGCGAAAATTGCCTTTGATGCTGATGGTAATCCAACAAAAGCAGCTCAAGGGTTCGCTCGTGGTAAAGGTGTCGATGTTTCTCAACTTGAAGTACGAGAAATGGATGAAGGCGAATATGTTGTGGCCTTGGTACGGACTGAGGGACGGTCTGCTGTTGAGGTGTTGGCCGAAGCCTTGCCAGAATTTATTCGCTCAATTTCATTTGGTCGATCAATGCGCTGGTTGGCTTCAGCTCAGGTTGGGGAGCAGATTGCTAAAACGGCTTTTAGCCGTCCTTTACGCTGGTTTGTGGCATTGCTGGGCAAGGCTGTAGTTCCCTTTGAGTACGCTGGTGTTGCCAGTGGTCGAACTTCGATAGGCTTGCGACCTGAGGGGTCACCTACAATTGAAGTTACCAGTGCTTCGGCGTACGTTGACATTATGAAAGAAAACAACATTAGCTTGGACCCAGATACTCGCCGAGCTGATATTAAACAACAACTTGAGGCTATTGCAGCCGAGGTTGGTGGCAAAGTCCCTGAGGATGCAGGCCTGCTTGAAGAGGTCACCCACTTGGTTGAGCGGCCAACCGCATTCCTCGGTAGTTTTGAGGAAAATTATTTATCACTTCCTGCGCCAGTGTTGATTACTGTGATGAAAAAGCACCAGCGGTATTTCCCGATCGTCAGGACATCCGATGATGGCACGACCGAACTATTGCCTCATTTTATTGGGGTGCGTAATGGTAGCGAAGCTCACATCGACACTGTCCGCCAAGGTAATGAAGGAGTGTTGCGGGCGCGGTACGCTGATGCCGATTTCTTCTTCAAAGCCGATACTGCACAAAAATTGGCGGATTTTCTCCCCCGTTTAGATACGTTGACCTTCCAGGAACAACTCGGTTCAATGCTTGATAAGAGCAAGCGTCTTGAAAAGCTTATCCCACAAATTGGGCCATATATTGGGCTTGATGATAGCCAAGTTGAAACGGCAACTCGCGCTGCTCATTTATCTAAAGCTGACTTGGCTACCAATATGGTTGTTGAACTGACGAGTTTACAGGGGATTATGGGCTACGAATATGCCAAGATATCGGGTGAGTCAGAAGCTGTTGCATCCGCAATTGTTGAGCATTACTATCCACAAACGTCGTTACCCAGTGACTCTTTAAGCCAAGCTGGCTTAGCTCTCAATTTAGCTAATCGCCTCGATAGTTTATGCGGTCTATTTGCGGTTGGAAAAGCTCCCTCAGGTTCAGCCGATCCATTTGCTCTACGCCGTGATGCTTTGTCTCTGGTGACAATTTTGCTCGAAACCGAGACTGAATTTGATGTGAATGAAGGGCTAAAGGTAGCGGCTAGTTTAATGCCAGTTGAGGTGACCACTGAGTCTCTACAGGCAAATGTCGAATTTATTCAGCGTCGTTTAGAAGGGGTATTACGTGATGAGTATGACTTGGCGCACGATGTAGTCCAGGCCGTCTTGGCTGAACGTGGCAATAACCCGTGGCTGGCCTTAAGTGCTGCCAAAGATTTAACGGCTGCGATTTCTCAATCAGATTGGGAGACGACTTTGAATGCTTATGCGCGCTGTGTCCGAATTGTACGAAGTGAAGAGACACAATTTATGATACAGCCGGATCGATTTGCTGAAGATGCTGAGAAAGGTTTGTATGAAGCCTATCAATCAGCACAAAGTGCTCTGGCTGGGGAACAAAGGTTGGCGAAAGTCATCGAAGTTATTGGTCAGACTTTGGTTACCCCAATCAATACTTTCTTTGATAATGTGATGGTGATGGCCGACGACGAAGCCATCAAAGAAAACCGCTTGGCGTTGCTGCAGAAAATTCGGGATTTGACCAAGGGTTTTGCCGATTTCAGCCATCTACAAGGCTTCTAAAGTTTTATTGACCTAAAAATGGGAATCAAAAAGAGGCTTGATGCTTAGTCAAGCCTCTTTTTGATTTTGACAAAAAGATACAAGAGAACCCGCTGACGTTTTCTAGCCTTTTATGTCATTCATAAGATGAGCGTTTAGCAAGTCGAAGTGTGAAGTACTGGTTGTCTGGTAGATGTGAACTGGTCGGAAGTGCTTTAAGGAATTTCGGGTAAGAAATTCAGCTTGTGGTTGATGTGCCAGTGTCAGTCGTGTTTCGGGTTGATGTTTCGGTTGAAGTTGAAGTCGTGGTTGTTGTTCGAGTTCAGGTGCAAGTGTCAGGTTAGGTTGTGATGTAATCGATGTCGTAGGTAGAAGTTCTGGATTCGGTGTGATTTCGATGTCGGATACAAGTTCTGGTGGTGGGATGAGTTCGGGATGATATGATTGTCGTGTCTCGTCAGAAGTCGGGTAGGCGATAACAAGTAAGCGGTGCGTACTGGATGGGTAGGGCCAACAGGTAACTAGGGTGAGACGCTCATCTCCTTGCGGTAAAATCCATTGAGCATTGGCAGTACGAACTTCAGCGGGTTCTCCTTGTTCACGTAAGATTATGATTTCGGCTACTCGATAATGATGCCAGCCGTTATCGGTTGCCAAGTGGATATCAGAACCAATCTCTAATTCTTCAAGATTGCGAAATATCTCTTGACCACCATTACTATGTCCAGAAAGGACAGTGTTTCCTGAGTGTCCGGGGGGACCTGATCCTTGATGCCAACCGATGTCATTCTCTGTCGTTTCCCAAATTGGATAAATTTGTCCATTAACTTCAATGGTCTCTATTCCTACAGGAACAATCCGAGTATCAAGCTCTATCTCAGGAATAACCAACTGGGTTGGAATGCTCGCCTCTGACAGAACTTCATTGGGATTGTCTGCCCAAGCGAGTGAGATTGAGCCATGCCATGCGATCCATATCGAAATACATAGTAAGCCAAGTCGTTTCATCTCGTTCGCACCAAGTCTCTATGTAGTTGTTAAAGGACAGTCTGTTGAGGTGTCATGTTGGACACCTCACTGTTTCTGTCTGTTGTTAACTCTATCATAGCAGACTTAACATCCTTTCTCCATAAAGGGAACGTGAAAAAAGCATAAAGTTTAGGTAAAGATTTTGTTGAGAAATGTTAAGAAGAAAGTTTCTTCTATGGATCTTTATTGATTTGGTTTTGTGAAGTCAGCCTGAGCACACCTGAGGGAGTACATCATACTAATCAGGTAAGTTCTTCTATCTAACCTCTATGTGTATTGAAGGTGTTACTTTGTTTGAAACCAGAATAGGAAAAAAGTAACGGGTTTATGACAATTTTTGTTTAATTCAATTGAGGAATTTTGTGGGGTTAGGAGATCAGCATCATCAAGCCAATGAATAGGCCGATGGTTACAACAATTGTGCCAGCCCATAGAAGATAGGCGGCTAGTTTCTCTTGAAAATAGAGGAAGGTTCCTATGATAGTATTGAGTCCAAACATTAGAGCCCCAATGATAGGCAGGCTCAAAAGCATCGCTTTATCAGCAATACGATCAGCTTGACCTGTTGCATCAAAATGCAGTGGAATTTGGCTGGGCAGATCGGGATAGATAAGTAGTATGTATCCAAAAAGGATAATACAAGCTAACAAACCAACACCTAATAATCCACCTGCGATGCCATCTTTCAGGAATAACCAATTTGCAGGCCAACTGCGTTGTGTTCCCAGGGTCCAGGCTTGAGTCGGGCCTAATTCCTGACGTGTTTGCCACGCTTGAACAAACTCTTTGGTGTTTTCGGGAGAGATAACATAAGAATGTTGTTCTGTTTTGACCACAAGACTATCAGACAAGGCAACTGTTGCGTAGTAACGGAAAATTTGGTCATCACTCACCTGTTTTTGTCCAAGTCGTAACCCCATTAAATTTAAGCCTGTCGTGCTGGATGATACATCTAAATCTTTTCCATAGGCAATATTTTGAATATCAGACAGGGGGATACGATGTTGGATTGAGCCAGTTTCAATGAGAAGACCATTTCGATTGAGATGATAGCTAAGTCGGAAGGCCATTAGGGTTAAATACCCTGAAATGAAGGCTAGGGGCAAAGCAATGACGAAGCCGAGTGAATGGGAAAATGAAGGTGGAAAACTGCCACGCATAATTTGGTCAAATAAATAAAGGGCAACCACAGCAAAAAGAATAGTTGCACCTAAAAAATAATAACGGCTCTGGCTAGGATAAGGCTCGAAACTCATACCGGTCTAGTAACACAACGCTGTTAAGACAACGTCAGATCCTCCAAGTTCCAGCGTTTTAAGTCATCAATGAGATGGTGTGCCGTCATATCTAGATTGACAGGTGTAACCGAGATAAACTTGTTGGCCACAGCCCATATATCCGTGCCGTGATCATCGATCCCATCGGGCGGCAACCCACCAATCCAATAGTACGGGCGTCCTCGAGGGTCCTCTCGTTGTACCAATTGATCCCGATAAACACGATGGCCTAATCGGGTCAATTCAATCCCCTTGATTTCATTCCAAGGCACATTTGGTAAATTGACATTAAGAAATGTATTTGCGGGTAGACCATGTTCTGCCACGACTTGTGTTAGCTTTGCGCAAAATCGGCTGACTGGTGCGTAATCGACTGTATCAGGTGCTGTAGTATCACCATTTGTTGTCCCTCCTGCGACGGCGTCGACCATCTCTTCGTCATTCCGTTCGCGGGAAATGGCCAGAGCAGGGAGTCCTTCAATTGTAGCCTCAACCGCCGCAGCCACTGTGCCTGAATAAAAGACATCGTGCCCTAAATTAGCCCCGTGGTTTACACCTGAAACCACAATATCAGGTCGTGTCTCTAGAACACCTAGTACAGCCAAGGCGACGCAATCAGGCGGGGGAGCTGTCGAAACAAAGCCAGTACTGCCATCGGGAAAGGTATAGGTATCCGCTCTTAATGGCTTGTGCATTGTCTTGGGGTGCCCTGATGCTGACCAATTTCGGTCTGGCGCAAATACAATTGTGTCGCCAATTTGATCTAATGCCTGTTTCAATGGAAACATAGCAGTAGCTGTGATGCCATCATCGTTGGTAATCAGTGTTAGCATTGGCTGGTTTATCCAAATGGATACCTTTCTAAAGAATAATGTGGCCTAAAGCGAGAGTATTGGGGATCATCAAGTAATGGTGACCAGAAAGCCCCTTCCTCACTGGTTCCTTCTTCGGTCTCCTCTTCTTCCTCTTCTTCCTCGTGGACGATGATAACTCGGAATGGCTCGGTCTCAGTCTCATTGCCAGCCGAGTCGTAAGCGATGAAATGGACCAAATGAGTTTCTGTATAGTTAGTGGTGGTACTAATAATCGTGAAGCCACCAGAGTACACCTTCTGATAGCCAATGGGCGTTTCTCGTGGTGCGTCCTCAGGCAGTTCAGCCAGAATTTGAGGATTGGTGATCGGTTGGGTTACGGTAATGAACTGGGTCAGGGTGATGAAGGCTGGTGTTGTAATCGTCAATCCCTCTGTTTGGGCGATGGTCTGAGATTCGGTGAAGGATAGGGTTTTAGTTACAGGAGCTTCCCATCGGACAAGTGGGGTATCGGTCATTACAATATTCCAGCGTAAGGTGTAGGGGGCAACTGTACTTTCACCGATTTTCTGGTTGTTCATGTAGTACTCAACTCGATTCATCGACAAATTATCTTTGGCATCAATTTGGAAATTGATCCACTCATCTTCTTCAAGTACATAAACTTTTTCAGGTTCAGGATTGATCACTTCCAATTCAGGCGCAGTGTTATCGACTGTCACCTGAACCGTTCTGCGCTCAATGCTGCTATCACCTTTAACAACGGTTAATTGTAGAGTGTAGAGGCCTTCTTCCTGTTCACTTGTGTCCCAAACTTCCAGTGGTGCATTTGAGGCCGGATTAGGATGATCTACCCCTAATACTTGCCATTCGGTCGGGTTTAAACCTTTACCATATTCCAGACGATAAAGCTGGAAGCCATCTATTTGAGCATTCCCTGTAATCGTTGTCTGCCCTTTGATATATTGATAAGGGCGAGGCTCAATAATGGCAACTGGGCCAAGGTTTGTCGCAGGACCAATACTATCATCATATTCTGTTGGCGGTTGTGGGATTTCATTGTCACGAATCCAGTCGGCAGCGACTGGTGGATAAATTTCATATATTCGTTCTTCAACCAATTCAGGTGGCGTGTAAGCAGTGGCCAACTTGCCATTTTCCCGATTAACTTCAAATACCTGACGGATATTATCTGGTTGTTTTGGCTCTGCGCCCTCTAAAAATATTTCAGTGACGGTACGTTCGGTGTTCTCGGTGGGGAGTAGCCCAGAAACCGCGTCGACCTGAACATCAATTAACCCAGGTGGCCGCGTCCAAGTTTCAACAGCCTGATCTTGGTGATAATGTTGCATTACACTATTCCAAATAGGCGCAGCCCCAGACAATCCCGTCACATCTTCCATTGGCTCATTATCATTGTTGCCTACCCAAACGGCAGTAACAAGTTGCGGCGTAAATCCAACAGTCCAATTGTCTCGGAAGTTGTTGGTTGTTCCCGTTTTTGCCGCAATGGGTCGATCCTCAAAACCACGCTTTAGGTCACTGTTGACCCCAAATTCAGGAATACGTGCATTATTATCGGAGAGGATGTCCACCATTATATAGGAAACAGCAGGATCGATCACTTCTTCGGTCGTTGGTTTTTCGTACTGATACAAAACCTCGCCCTCTTTTGTTTCGACCCGTAAAATTGAGACTGGATTGAGCCGACGATGGCCAGGACGAATATCGACCTCTGGGACAGGCTCACCTGACATCGTGCCTAGATTGGCCATCACACCGTAGGCATATGCGATGTCGATCGGTTTCACTTCGCCACCCCCCAGTGTCAGGGCCAAGCCGTAATAGTCGGCATTGAGCGTGGTGATTCCCATGCGGTGAGAAACATCAATGATGTTCTTAATCCCCGCTTTGTGAGTTACCCAAATAGCCGGAATATTAAAACTGTTAGCTAAAGCATTTCGCAGGCGAACCGGCCCGTGATATTCTCGGTCATAATTTTCTGGGACATATGGCGGGTTGGGATCATCCGGGAACGATTGGCGGACATCCATTACCATCGAGGCTGGGTTGTGGGTACGTTGGTCAAAAAGAGTAAGATAGCTAAAGGGCTTGAATGATGAGCCGGGCTGTCGACCAGGATCGGCTGTACAAACGTTCACATTGCCATCATTCTCTTTGTCCCAAAAATCAATACTACCGACCATTGCTAAAATTTCGCCCGTTTTGGGACGAATTGAGACGACGCAGGCATTGCTAGCATTATTGCCCTCCTCTAAAAGGATTTCAATCTGCTCTGCGGCAATTTCTCGGGCTTTATCATTTAAATCTAAATCAACCGTTGTATAAACTTTGAGACCACCCCGATAAATCAACTCAGCACTATATTTTCGTTTGAGTTCTTCTTCGACATAAATGGCAAAGTGTGGAGCAACGATATCAAAGCGCTCTTCAAGCTCGCGGATTTTTATTTCTTCTGCATAAATTGCATCCGCTTTTTCTTCAGTGATGCTGCCTTCTTCAACCATCCGGTTTAAGGTAATACGTTGCCGAAATTTAGCCTGTTCAGGACTATCAATAGGATTCAGGAATGGGAACTGAGGAATGGGTGCAAGCATTGCACATTCGGCCTCATTTAAAGCACTAACAGGCTTGTCAAAGTACACCTTTGCCGCCGCATCAATGCCGTTCGCCAAGTTGAAGTAGGAGTTGGTGTTAAAATACCACTCTAAAATTTGATCTTTGTCAAAGCGACGGGTAATTTCTGTGGCTAGAATAATTTCTTTGACTTTTCGGGTGTATGATAGCTGGGTTCGTTCTTCCTCATCAATCAAAATGTTTTTGATCAACTGTTGGGTAATCGAACTTCCCCCTTGGATAGGGCCACCCTGTAAGTTTTGGTAGAACGCCCGGGCAATCCCTTCTGGGTCAAAGCCTAGATTGTCGTAAAATGTTTTGTCCTCAAGAATGATGGTTGACTCACGGCAGAATTCAGGAATTTCGTTTAACTTGACATAGCTTCTATCACCTCGAAAAGGGTCAAATAGCTCATATAAAACAACCTCTCCTGATCGGTCATAGATTTTTGTTGTTTCAAAATCTTCCTGTTCTGTTTCAATTGAGGTGGGGTCTGGTAGCTGTTGGGCAAAACTTTCATAGACAGCATAAGCCGCACCTACGCTACTCATTGTCATAAAAATAAATACGGCCGCAATTGCTGCCACAACGAGCAACAGAAGATTAAGCACATACAACATTACTTTTGGTTTTTGCTCTTTTAGTCGCCGTCTTCGACGACGTGTAATCATCACTTTTCGATTGACTTGCATAAGAATATCCCGATCCTTTGTGCTAAAGCAAATGATAAAATTTAGTCATCAAGATAAATTGCTTCAGCCTCAGTCTCACAGCCTGTAAGCTTTCAATAAAAACGGCAGAGCAGCGCAAAAATAGGCTAATCTACCGTAGCAACACATGGTAGCAGAAAGCCGACATTTGGACAAATGTTTTCTAAATCAGCACGCTTACCATGAACTTTAAAGATGAACGATAGATGAGTAATATCTGACGCTTAACGATTAGTTTTCCGACACCTTCTCAAGGACAAAAAAATGAGATAAGCCAAACACTTTGAGAGGGGTTTTTTCCATCGTGTAGGTCATTGTACGTAACATTTGCCCAAGCGCAGGACGATGTGCCACAATATTATCATAACCTGGATAAATTTGAGTATGCTGGATAATCGTTATCGGCAGATCAGCCACTAATTTTCGTAAATTTTGGATCGTATAGGCCCGAACGTGTGGGGCGAATTTGTTACGGAAATAATCTGGTAGGTAATTAATGAGCGGGGTATTGCCAAAGTGATACATCCCTCGCCAGTAATGCCCGTGCGTTTCAAACGGATATAATCGGTTGGGACAGAAAATAATAACTCGACCACCCAGCTTTAAGACACGAATCATCTCGGCCACACTGCGTGTGTCATCCTGAACATGCTCGATGACTTCATGACTGAGAACCAAATCAAACGTGTGATCAGGGTAGGGTAAATATTCTCCGGCTGCCACTTTAACCAATGGGGAGTGTGCTGCCGCATCAGCCACGCGGTCAGCTTCGATATCTAAGCCCACAACATTTGGTGTAAATTGTTTTAGGGCACGGATGTACATGCCTACACCACAACCATTAA
This sequence comes from Phycisphaerae bacterium, assembly GCA_028285035.1. The sequence continues at coordinate 219,750 of JANQQF010000087.1, read as the reverse complement.
CAAGAATGTGACTTTCTGGGGATAAATTCGAGCCTGCAGCCGCTCGAATCATTTCTAAACGTCGACTCTGACCCGCTCGCCACACTAAGCTAGGGACCCCACGCTCATCAGCCTTTTCGAACTCAGCAGCTATGGTCATTTTATTCCTACGTGTAATGCAACAGTGTTAAACATTAACATTTGATAGCTAACGTGATGAAACCCAATATTTTCCATTTCTTGTTTTAATTCCTGAGGTCGTAAAAATGCGTCTGCCGAAGCCGGCAGATATTGATAGGCATCTGATTGTCCTGTGATTAAGCCTCCTAACACTGGAACAACATTGTGGAAATAAAGTCGAAATAAATTACCATACCAGTTATCAGCTGGACGGGGAATTTCAAGGATCAACATGCGACCCCCGTCTTTACAAACTCGATATTGTTCATGCAAGGCTTGCCCTATATCAACCACATTTCGCATCAAAAAACCGCTGACGACCGCATCAAAACTATTTGCCGCAAACGGTAAGTGAAGGGCATCAGCTCCGCTCCAGGTAAGAGGTTTGTATTTGATATTAGGCAGGTTTTCGACACGTTGTTGCCCAACTTGCATCATTGGTAGGGTATAATCGGCGGCAATGACCTGATCGAGATCTGGGTTTTGGCTGAATGCCTCAAAGGCAATATCCCCTGTACCTGTAGCAATATCAAGTAGTGTTCCATTTTTTGGCAACTGAGCTTGTTGAATGAGTAGTTTGCGCCATCGCTGATCTTGGCCAGCGGTCATAACGCGATTCATACGATCATAACGATGGGCAATACGCCCAAACATATTGTTTACATATTGATATTTTTCGGATTGTGTGTTAAATGTCATAAATCATCCCAAATTTTGAACGAAATTGTAGCACGTCCTGCGTAGTTTTAAAAACAACTAAAAAAGCTCCCATATTTGGGAGCTTTCAAGAATCGATAAAAGTGGAATAAATTTATTCTGTTATAGCTAATTTCGGATAAATCATCCCGCCAAATGAGGCAAACATCCCTGAGATCAGTGAGCCTACAAAACCATACAGGACTAAAGCGAGTAAGACGCGGGCCATTGTTGCAATTGCTGATGGGGTAAGGAAACTGAAGGGGAGTTGTTCAGGTGGAAATTGAAGTGCTACATTTTCGCCAAAGTTGTAGAGAAAGACGCCGAAGGCTGCTAAGATCATTGCAGCGATACCGCTGTAAATCCCTGTCCAAAATCCAGCCATCCAACCAACTTTACCGCCTTGCATTGTGTTTTGAACGTGGTCACCAGCAATGATGCCTGCTAACATTCCTGTGCTTAACCAAACAACTAGAAAGCCTGGAATAACTAAAAAAGCCAGAATTTGGTAGGGAATAAGACTCAGGGCAATGAGAATGAGGGCACCTGTTCCACCAAATAAACTGGCCTTAAGACTGGCAGACAATAAAGAGCCTTTAGCGGCTTTTTTATTGATACGTCGTTTTTTCGTTGTTTGTCTTCGTTTTGTAGGTCGGCTCGTTGGCTGTACAAGTTGAGCCTGTTGGGGGTGTTGAGTTGTTACAGCCATAATTTATTTTCCTTCCTTTGCTCTGTTGAAAGCCATCTTTAATAGCTTTCAACTTTTCTTCTGTAAAGTACAATATCAATTGTAGCATGAACGCTTACTTTTTTGCAAAAACCCATACGCAATTTGGCGTAGTTGATCATTAAGCGTTTGATCGTAAGCGATATTGCCTACGTGTTTTCATTAAAACGAGACGCATTGTACTCAGATTTTTAGGAAGAGCAAATAAAAAATAATTAGCTGTCGTATTGCATTAAGGCAAAAATATCATAACCGTCTAGTTTGTCACGTCCATTTAGGAAGGTTAATTCGACTGCGAAAGCTAGTCCCAAGATTTCTCCCCCAACCTTTTCGACTAACTTACAGGTTGCTTCAGCAGTTCCACCAGTGGCTAACAGATCATCCACAATCAAAATCTTTTGACCTTTTTTAATGGCATCCACATGAATTTCAAGTGAATTTGTACCATACTCTAAGGCATAACTCTCTTCTATCGTTTCAGCGGGGAGTTTACCTGGCTTACGCACGGGGATAAACCCCACGCCAAGTTGATAAGCCAAGGGCATTCCAAAAATAAAACCGCGTGACTCAATACCGACGATGGCATCAACTCCAGCGTCTTTATATTTTTCAGTAAGCTGATCGATGCTGGCTTTAAGTGCATCGGGATCTTTCAAAAGAGTGGTGATGTCATAAAAAAGAATGCCTTCGATGGGAAAATCTGGCACACTACGAATTGTCTGCTTCAAATCCATAATTTGCTCCTTCGGTGAAGTTGGCCCATTCTAACAAAACCGCATTGAATGAGCAAGTGATATGAATTTGAGAGGGTGTGGTATAATATTGCCGTTGTGTCATTCAGAATTAGTTAGATAAAGTTTCTGATTATATATGAAAAATGTTTTGGGCAAGATCGTAATGACTATATCTCCTAAACTAAAATCGATCCGTATTCGATCTTATATCATAGCTCCTCTTTGTCTTTTGAGTGTTCTTTTGATGAGTTGTGACACAGTGGGAACCGTGGAGGATGCGGGCACTTCAACTTTACAGGTTACAACATCGGCCACAGAATTCCCTGTAGTGATCCCTACTCAAGCAGTCGAAAGTGTGAATGTTAGTGAAACAGAAGAACCTGAAGAAGAGACATTAGAAATCGTATTTTGGACAGTGGAGGAAATTTCCTCAGAAGCGGAAGGTGAGGCTGCTAATTTTTTTCGTGATAATATTCGACGGTTTGAGCGAAATAATCCAGATATTGAGTTAAATGTTTTGACAAAGAAAATAAGTGGTAAAGGCGGTGTAATCGATTTTTTGCGAACAGCAAAAGAGGTTGCTCCCTCAGTATTGCCAGATGTCGCGATTATGCAAGCGACCGATCTTCATCAAGCTACCGTGGAAGGATTGATCCAACCCCTTGAGGGGCGTCTCGACCGATCTATCGTTCAAGATTTGCTCCCGGCGGCTCGGAAAATGGGGACGATTGATGAGCGATTATTGGGCGTACCGATCGGGCTTGAAATGGAGCATACCGTCTATAATCGCCTCAATTTTGAAGCACCACCGCTTTCGTGGCAAGATGTCTTAACCTCCAATACACGTTATCTGTTTCCGGCTCAGGGCGTAAACGGTGTGGTGAATGATTTGACCTTGGCCCAATATTTCTCTGTGGGTGGTCGCTTCTTTGATGATGAAGGGGCAGCTACTTTAGACGAGCGTGCCTTGCGTGAAGTCTTGGAGTTTTATCAACAAGCGGTAGAAAATGAGGTTGTTGATGCTACACTATTAGAAGCTTCCTCGTCAGAAGAATTGTGGCCAATTTATGTTGAAAGACAGGCAGGCATTACCCAAGTTACGGTTGAACGTTATCTCACTGACCGGACGCTTCTCAGTAATACTGCTGTGATGACCTTACCCATTCGGGCCATAGATGATCCTCCCGTATTAATTACCCACGGCTTGGTCTTTGTTTTAGTGGCCGATTCATCGGATGTACAGCGACAAGCTACGGCTTTAAGCCTGATTGAGTGGTTTATGTCATCAGATAATAATCAGGATTGGAACGAACTAAAGAGATCTATTCCGACTCGCGATACCTCTTTTCAAGCTATCGCTGGCGATGACCCTTATTGGCAATTTTTAGCTGAACAATTGAATGTGGCTCAACCTGAGCCTGGTTTTGATGGATATGATAAGCTAGGGCGTATTATGCAACAGGCCGTTGTTCAGGTAATTAGTGGTGAATCAACTGCCGAAGAGGCAACAACTATAGCAATCGATGCGTTAACTCAATGAATAATTCAAATTTTGATCCAAATAAAATTGCTTGGAATTTAATTCAGGCTGCTTTGAAAGCCGTAGACCCGGCTGTTGCTGTTAAAAATTTTTTTGCGGAACATCCTGAGACGCTCACTGAAATTCAGTCAACCCTTGGCCGAATAATTGTCGTTGGGGCAGGCAAAGCCTGTACGCCGATGGCCTTAGCGATAACTGAACTTTTGGGTGACCAAATTACAGCAGGTCAGGTGATTGTAAAGTATGATCATGTTGATCAAGACTCTCAAGCACAAACAAACATAAAAATTAGTGAGGGGGGACATCCACTTCCAGATGAGGCAGGCTTTGCCGCCACAGCAAACATTATTGACCTTTTGCAGGACACAACAGCAGAGGATACCGTGATATGTTTGATTTCAGGTGGTGGATCGGCTTTATTAAATCAGCCTGTAACCGGCATTAGCTTGGCAGATTTACAGCAAACAACTCAGGCATTGCTTGCGGCTGGGGCAACTATTGATGAATTTAATACCATTCGTAAACATCTTTCGAAGGTCAAAGGCGGAGGAATTGCTCGCTTAGCCGCGCCAGCCGCTTTATACGCTCTCATCCTTTCGGATGTTGTAGCCGACCCGTTATCCATTATTGCTTCAGGTCCAACCGTTCCCGATCCAAGTACCTTTGATGATGCTTGGGCGATTATTGAACGATATCGACTGGAAAGTAATTTGCCTGAAACAGTCGTTCAGCATTTGAGGGTAGGTAAGCGGAGAGATATTCCAGACACCCCGAAATCTGGTGATGCAATTTTTGAGCGGGTACAAAATGTGATTATTGGTAGTAATCGAATTGCTGCCCAAGCAGCAGTTCAACAAGCTAAAGCCAATGGGGTCAACGGACAATTACTGAGCACCTTCATAGAAGGAGAGGCTCGCGAGATAGGTAAAGCTGTGGCTGGTTTAGCCAAAGGACTTATACGAGATGAGGGTGATTTAAAGCGACCTGCCTGTTTTGTATTAGGTGGGGAAACGACTGTAACTCTGACGGGAGAAGGAAAAGGGGGGCGAAATCAAGAGATGGCTTTAGCTGTGGCAATAGCCCTAGAAGGCTGGGTAAATACACTGGTCGTTTGTTTAGCGACTGATGGTACGGATGGCCCTACAGATGCGGCTGGTGCCTTTGCAGATGGCGATACTGTTGCCCGGGCTAGACAGCTAGGCTTGGACCCCCAAGTCTATCTTGAGCGAAACGATGCGTATAACTTTTTTTCAGCCCTCGATCAATTAATAATGACAGGCCCCACACAGACAAACGTGAATGACTTGATTTTTATACTAGCTTGGTAAACAATAGTAAAGATGTATCATCCAAGTTTGCGAGCAGGCGCACAAAGACAACTTAAGAAAATAAAATCGGCTGATTTGGTGATTGGTTTACCAACCTATAAAAACCCCGAGAGTTCATCTGCGGTTACTAGGGTTACTCTTGAAGGGGTACGCACCTTTTATCCTGATTTACGAACCGTCATTCTCAATGTCGATGCCGGCTATTCCTCGGAAACCCGCCGAGCCATCTTACAACGAACAGATGAGTGTCGTCGTAATCAATGGATTGTATCAGGTCGATATGATGGAATGCTGGGACGAGGGAACGCAATTGCTGCTATCTTTGATGCGGCCTTGGCTCTTGACGCCAAGGCAATTGTTATCTTGGATAGCGATACCCAATCCATCACACCAAACTGGATTCCTGGATTGGCCCATTTACTCTTGGCGGATAAAGCTGATTTGGTGATGCCTCGCTATCAATGGTCTAGCCTATCTTCACAAGCTGCCTTTAGTGATCTAATTATTCATCCTTTGTTTCGAGCTTTGTGGGGACGCGGAGTACGGCACCCAGCGGCCCCTGATTTTGCTTTATCACCCCGCCTAGCCGCGGCTATCCTTGAGGAGGATGTGTGGCAAACTGAAATTGCGATGTTTGGATTGTCCCCGTGGCTAGTAACCCACGCTGTGCTGGAAAAATTTCGTGTTGCTCAATCAGCAATTGGAACGAAGTGTAATGTTTCTGATCTTTTTGCTCAAAATGGTCACCTTAAACGCCAAAACGCTGAATTTAAAGCCCAATTTCACGACGCATTAAGTGTGTTATTTCGACATTTACATACCCATCGTGCTTCGTGGAAAACGGTAGATCAGTTTTATTCACTGTCCACCCTTACCGAATATAAATCAACCAAGCTTTTAACTTCAATGGTGGAGCGCGATTTAGCAGCTCTACTTGATGAGTTAGCGTTAGGCTGGATTGAATATCGATCAATCTGGCAAAGTGTGTTGTCCCGAGATAATTTGTTACAGCTAGAAAAATTAGCGGCATTACCGCTTGATAGATTTTATTTTCCACCCAATTTATGGGCCCGAATTTTATATGACTTTGCAGTTGTATTTAACAAGGGTGAATGTGACCCATATCAGGTGGTTACCTCTCTTTTCCCAATTTATCAAGGCCGTACTGTGGCATTTTGGCAGGAAGTGGCTGGTCTATCGATTGTTGGTCACGAAGGTACTGTTGCGGCTCAAGCTGTTGAATTTGAAGAGATGCGATCTTATTTGAAAGATCGCTGGATAAATTACCAACCTTGGCTACATTCTTAAGCTGTAAACTTTCCTACGTATATAATCTAATCTTTAATCAATTACATTCAAGGAGCAACCCCCATGACAATTAAATTTGGCACTGATGGCTGGCGTGCGGTGATTGCCGAGACATTTACATTTGAAAATTTGCGTCTCGTCAGCCAAGCGACAGCTGACTATCTTCTCGAAACAGCTGAACCAGACAGCAACCTGGAAATTGTTATAGGATTTGATACACGTTTTCTATCAGATCGATTTGCTGCAGAAGTGGCTCGGGTGATGGCTGCAAATGGGATTACTTCACACTTGGCCCGGGCTGATGCCCCCACCCCTTCAATTAGCTACAATATCGTGCATAAAAAGGCCATTGGTGGGGTCATGATTACGGCCAGTCACAATCCGCCGCGATACAATGGCTACAAACTCAAGGCAACTTATGGTGGAGCTGCTTCAAAACAACAAATTAGTGCAATTGAACGGAATCTGTTTTCCATCCACGACCGGATTGGGGCTAACTTGATGGATTTTAGTAAGGCCGAAGAGCGTGGGCTTATCAAACGCTTTGATCCTGCTTGGTCTTATTATGAGCATTTGACGACAAATTTGGTCAATATGGATATCATTTCCAACGGGCAGCTTAAAGTTGTTGCTGACGCAATGTATGGGGCAGGACGATCGGCATTTCGTGAAATTCTGTCACGAACCTTGACCCAAATTCACGAATTGCATAGCGAAAGAAATCCCGGTTTTGGTGGCATTCACCCTGAACCCTTAGGAAAAAACCTGAAGGAATTGATTATTACGGTGCAAAATGAGAATGCTGCGTTAGGGTTGGCTACAGATGGGGACGCTGATCGAATTGGGGCGGTAGATGAGCGCGGAAATTTTGTTGATCCCCACACAATTATGGCCCTGACAGTACGATATCTGGTTGAGAAAAGAGGGTTAACTGGAGATATCGCGAAAACCATCAGCAGTACCTTGATGTTGAATCGATTGGCCAAAAAGTACGATTTAACAATTCATGAGACACCAGTTGGCTTCGATGTTATTGCCGATTTGATGATTAACGGGGATGTCCTGCTTGGCGGTGAAGAGTCTGGAGGCATTAGTATAAAGGGACATATTCCTGAAGGTGATGGCATTTTGATGGGATTGCTTCTCATGGAAATTGTCGCTGATGCTGGGGTCCCTTTAAGTGAATTGATTGATGATTTACAACAAGATGTTGGCCCGGTTGTATATAAACGGTCTGACATTCGCTTAAAGAGTTTTGTATCTAAAGATGAGATGGTTAAACGGTTGGTTGATGCTGTTCCGGAAAAGATTGCTGGGGAAACGGTGGTTAATGTCGATAGTTATGATGGGGTGAAGTATCGAATGGCCGATGATAGTTGGCTACTTATTCGCCCCTCTGGGACTGAGCCAGTTTTACGAGTTTATGCCGAAGCAGGTAGCCACGATGCGCTCAAGGCCTTGATTGAAACAGGCCGTGAGATGTCAGGACAGGCATAAAACTTGTCAAGTAAAGAAAAACACTGCTCCTTATTCCGAGCGGTGTTTTTATGGAAGAAACCCTATAGGATTACGCTGAATAGTTCCTTGTCGTAGCTCAAAGTGCAGGTGAGGCCCGGTCGAATTGCCCGTGCTACCAACCTCGCCAATTTGCTGCCCTTTAGCGACATCTGTTCCAGTTTCAACATAATAGGCATTCATGTGTGCGTACAAGGTCTGAAATCCATTGCCATGATCAATGACGACCATGTTTCCATATCCTGTATTGTCCCAGCCGGCGACAATAACGTGTCCCGAGTCTGCGGCTGCGATGGGTGCCCCAAGCCAGGTGGCAACATCAATCGCTGTGTGACCACTCCAATACCCTTGTGACACACGACCACTGGCTGGCCAACCGAATGAGCCGGTTCCAATAGCTGCGTCATCCGGAATAGGTCCATCATAAATTACAACCTGAGGCGGTGTGAAGGGTTTCGTTCCGTTGGGCACAAGCAGCCATTGTCCTGTGAAAATGATTGGGTTGTTTGGGTCAATAGCATTGAGGGGATGATTGATGATATCATCTGGGTCAGCATAGAATGTACTGGCGATGCCAGCAATGGTATCTCCTGATCCAACTTGATGATAAATACCATCTACAGGCAGAATGAGAACTTCCTGCCCCACACTTAACAGATCAGGATTGGCCTCCAAAACCCCATTGGCGCCAGTAATGGTTTCAGGCCGTAATCCAAATTTTTCGGCAATGCCGGAAATCGTGTCCCCTGGCTCGACAACGTAAGTGATAATTTCATCCTCAGGGCGGGTCTCATTGACCACCTCTTCAATGATGGTTACCTCTTGAATAGGCTCAACTGTTGGACGGGCGATGTTAGGTACTGGTGCACGCTGTAATACACCATCAAGAAAGTTAGTGAGTTGGGCTGAGGGAAGAAGAGATGTATTTTGAACATCTATAGCTTGAGCGAGGGGGTCGGTTGGCTCATTTGATGTTTCAAAGCTAAACAATGTTGTCTCAGAAAATTCTAGACCGCTTAATCTAACTGCAAAAATTACAATAAGAATTAAAATGAAGTGCGAGGCAATCCGGCGCGAGGGAAGTTCACCTTGGAAGACCCTAGAGATAAAGGGTATTAGCTGATGTAGGAAATTTTTTTCAGTCGAGAATTGATAGGGTGGATTAGATACTGAAGAAATGTCCGATTTTTTTTCTGTTAATGGATGCTGCATAAAGCCTTAACACCAATGAACAAGAGTTATCATAAATTTTGGTTGCCTCATTGAAGCAACGGCTGTTTACTATAACGCTTGTCATAGGGGCCGTCAAATCCAGGTGTGCAATCAGTTTTAGGTTGTGTGAAATTCTAATAAATCTCTTTATTGAGGGTTGCTAAAAATTCAGCATTATTTTCTGTTTTTGGTAAACGATCAAGAATCATCTCTGTTGCTTCAGAGCCACCGCCAACCGCAGTAATCATACGGCGCAGGGTCCAGACTCGGCTAAGATCATCCGAGGAAAGTAGCAGGTCTTCACGGCGTGTGCTAGATCGTTCAATATCGATTGCTGGGAAGAAGCGACGTTCAGCCAATTTACGGCTCAGGTGCATTTCCATATTACCTGTCCCTTTAAATTCCTCGTAGATAACATCATCCATACGACTGCCCGTATCGACCAATGTCGTCGCAATAATCGTCAAACTACCGCCCTCTTCCAGATTTCGGGCTGCGCCAAAGAAGCGTTTTGGTGGATATAGGGCCGCTGGGTCAATCCCTCCGGACAAGGTTCGGCCACTTGGCGGCACAACCATATTGTAAGCACGGGCCAATCGGGTTAATGAGTCCATCAGAATAACAACATCTCGACCCCCTTCGACCAAGCGTTTTGCCTTAGCCAAAGCCATTTCTGCAACACGGGTCTGGGCTGTTTCTGGATCATCGAATGTTGCGGCCATGACTTCTGCATCCACCGAACGATCCATATCCGTGACCTCTTCGGGGCGCTCCCCGATAAGTACAACCATCATATGGACATCAGGGTGATTTCCGCTGATCCCATTTGCAATTTGCTTTAAGATTGTCGTCTTTCCAGCCTTGGGGGGCGATACAATCAAACCCCGCTGACCTCGACCAATTGGGGCCAAGATATCAAGAAGACGGGTAGCCAGCAAATCACGTCGGGTTTCAAGCTGCAATCGCTCTTGGGGGAAAATCGGAGTTAAGCGCTCAAACATTGGGCGTTTTTTAGCTGACTCGGGATCAAGCCCGTTTACAGCCTCAACACGTAGTAGTCCAAAATATTTTTCCGTATCTTTTGGGGGGCGTACTTGTCCAATAACCATATCCCCAGTCCGTAAGCCAAACCGTCGAATTTGACTTTGCGATACATATATATCATCAGGGCCAGGTAAAAGGTCGACTGATCTTAAGAATCCAATACCATCCTGGATAATTTCGAGGACGCCTCCACCAAAGATAAATCCTTGGGCTTCAGCGTTGCCTTTCAAAATCTTTAAAATAAGATCACTCTTTTTTAATTTGCTAAAGCCAGATACATCTAATTCTTTCGCTTGCGCCCTTAAATCATCTAATGTTTTTGCTTCAAGCTCCGCCATATTCATTATAAAAGACTCCTAAATCTGAAGTAGATTATGGGTTGTAGTTTATTCAGTATGTTGTTTTGTATAGAAAAATGAGTTGAATCATTTAAGTTATAAAAAATGGTGTGCAATTTATATGAGTGGTAGGGTTGTTATTCCTGTTTGCTCAAAATAGAGACATAGGTGTGTGTAATACAGCCAGGGGGCATAAATTGTATAAATTTTTAAATTTTAACCTAAAAGAGAAACAAGTTTTTGTCTTGGGGAGATAAATCGCACAAGTTGTGGGGTTTAGACCCTAGATAAGGCCTTAACCAATGTGCTTAGTCCGTGTTAGATTATAACACTACTTTTTGAGGCAGTCAACTATGCTCCCCTGATCGCCATTATAGTGATCAGGGGAGGGCATTCCTAAAATTTACTAGCCATTAAATCTGCTAAATCAGCAGTACGACAAGAGTATCCCCACTCATTATCGTACCAAGTAACGACTTTAACCATATTACCATTGCTAACTTGGCAAAGTTCAGCATCAACAGAACTTGATGCTGGATTACCTTTGTAGTCGATAGAAACCAAGGGCTCTTCTACATAATCCATAACATCTTTCATTTGACCTGTTGTAGCGCCTTCTTTTAACGCTGCCCGTAGCTCCTCGGTAGTGGTTTCTTTCTCAACGATCGCTGTGAAATCGACGAGCGAAACAGTGCTGGTTGGAACGCGTAGCGCATAACCATCAAACTTTCCTTTTAGCTCAGGAATAACTAAAGCGACTGCCCTTGCTGCCCCAGTGGTCGTTGGGATAATGCTCATGGCTGCGGCCCGAGCACGACGTAAATCTTTGTGAGGTAAATCAAGAATGCGTTGATCATTGGTGTAGGCGTGAACGGTTGTCATTAAACCACTGATAATACCAAAGCTGTCATTAACTACCTTAGCCGCTGGGGCCAAACAGTTTGTGGTACATGAGGCGTTTGAGACAATGTGGTGTTGGTCGTGATCGTACAAATTCTCATTCACACCCAACACGATTGTTAAGTCTTCTCCTTTGGCGGGAGCACTGATAATCACCTTTTTTGCCCCAGCCTCTAAGTGCTTACTGGCTCCCTCTCGATCACGAAAGATACCTGTACTTTCGATGACGATATCAACCCCTAAATCACCCCACGGTAGATTTGCCGGATCTCGCTCAGCCAAGACCTGCAGCTTTTCCCCATTGATGTTAAGGCCACCCTCAACAACCTCTACAGTGCCATCAAACTTACCGTAGTTTGAGTCATATTTAAGGAGATGTGCCATTGTCGCAACATCTCCAATATCATTGACTGCCACAACCTCTAGGGAGTCCCCATAGGTATCCCGGATTGCTTTGAACACTTGTCGCCCGATGCGACCAAAACCATTAATTCCAATTTTTGTAGACATAGTCCCCTCCAGAATTGATGAATGATTAAAAATTTATGATATATTTCTGGCCGACAGATACCATTTCATTAGCTCTTTGGCCAATTTGACATGATCATGGCGCCAAGGGTAATCTTCATCGACTACATCTGCTTCTACGACCGTATAACGCTTATGTGGGGGGTGAGTTGGACAGATTGCCTGTAAATGACTCATATGATTAGGAATGGGCGAGGTTAAATTATTATTGGCTAAAACATAATCGAAGAGATAACGTTCTTGATATAACCCCGTTGACTCACCCGTTTCCAATACTGGATAATCATCAAACGGTGACTCGGACATATTTGTATGTTCATCAATCGCTTGAATATGATCATCTAGCGAGTAGTTATCGGTCTCACCAGGTTGTGTTGCAACATTGCAAATATAAATTTTCTTGGCAGAACTCGCTTGAATTGCCTTGACGATTTCACCAATTAACAGATTGGGCATAATGCTGGTATAAAGGCTACCAGGGCCTGCCACAATCAAATCTGCATTTAGTAAAGCCTGAATTGCTCGAGGGAAAGCTTTGGGGTCATCAGGTTGTAAATATACCCGCTCTATCGGTAGATTTACCTCAGGGATTGCACTTTCCCCCTCAATTTTTCGAGTATTGGCTCCTTCGTTAACTTCGGCGAATAATTTTATGTCTTCTAATGTGCTGGGAACAATAGATCCCTGAATATTTAAGACACGACCACTTTCATAAAGTGCTTGTTCAAATGAACCAGTGACCTCGGCCATCGCTGTGATAAACAGATTCCCAAAGCTATGACCCTCCAGCCCTGGACCACTGCGAAAGCGATATTGAAATAGTTGCGTGATTAGGTCTTCATCATCTGCTAATGCGGCAATACAATTTCGGAAATCTCCAGGAGGTAAAATCCCTAATTCACGTCTTAGCTTCCCTGAGGAGCCTCCATCATCGGCTACAGTAACAATCCCAGTTATGTTTTTTGTATGATGTTTTAGGCCTCTTAGTAAAACACTTAACCCTGTTCCGCCCCCAACCACAACAACATTAGGATCTTCAGATTGAGTATAAGCGAAATCTTCACTCACTACTTGTATCCTGGTCGATGATAACACTATGTCGAAAAAATATAGAAGAATTTGTAGTCAGGCTAGATTTTAATGCTCGTTTATAGGTCTAGTGTTGATAGTTACTTCAACATAATGGGGTAGCAAATCGATGTTACAAGCAAAAATAGCGAGATTTATGAACTGGTGCATTATAGAAGATGTTTTTGCGGGAGTCAAAGTGTGAGAATTACTCTTTTGTTAGCGTACGTGGGATATATCCAGAGCATTTGTATGCCTAATGATTTTTCTGCATCGTGGTATATAATTCCCAATCCAGTAAATCACTGTATTCTTGTTGCCCTGGCCTAAAGAATTCCGCAAACATATTAGCATTAGTTTTTAAGGTGGAGCTAAATTTCTCAACTAATTTGATCCGTTCGCGTTGCCATTTCTTATTTAACAAGCCATAACGATACATATTTACATATTGGGTCGCGGATTTATCCCAACTCGCATCGAGACTCATTGCTGATCGCATTAACCAAGCATGATGTGGTGGATTATGACGATAATTATCAATGGCCATTTTTATTTGCTGAAAAAAAGCTTGAGCTTCCCCAAAGCGATCGCTAATATCCAACCAATCGTACAAGTAAGCACATTCATCCACTTTTGGTAATCCGCCGGTTGCGCGTCCAATAACGATGTTGCCTAGTAGCGAGGCCTCGTAATCGACTAAGCCACAGGGTTCAAAACGCGAAGGAATGAGGCAAAAGTCTCCCCCAGCCAGAATCAGTTTTGATAAGGGCAAATTAAAAGTATTGTTAAAGTAAACGCGCTCAGGATAAATGTGAGCCAGTCGAAAGAAATTAGCTTCACTGGCTTTCCCCCCAGCATCACCTTCTGGAGCCGAGGCAAGAATAATAAATTTTGCACCCAAATCGTGAGCTAAAGTCCACTCGACAATGTCGGCAACCAATCCCAAGTTTTTCTGTTCAACGAGACGTCCCACTGCTGTAATAAGAATAGGATGCCCGGATGGTTCAGTCCCAAATGTTTCAAGATGAAGCAATCGTTTTAATTCAGCTTTGATATGCAAATTATTGGGATCAAATGTGTGATCTCTCTTCAACATCTCAGTTTGAGTGTGTGGGTTAGAGAAAATCTGGTTGGCTGGACCTCGGCTTTCTTGAATTTGTCGTAGGACCTGGGCCTTCAACTCTGGTAAATTTTCAGCTCGATTGCGATCACTCATGCCGTTTGTGATACCAGTAATTGGAAGTTTTTCAAACAGGTCGAGATGACGATTGGGGACAAATACCTCGCCAGGGGCACCCCCTTTTTGGTAAGCTGCTCGTTGCCAAATAGTCTCTGCATTTTCTTTCAACTCAGCTGCATAGCCCCACGTGCCATTCACATCGCCGCTAACCGTTGTAATTTTACCCCCCAATTCATGCACACGAAGCATACAAGCCTTCATTAAATTGAGATGATCGAAGAAGTCGAAATATTTGTGGAATAGCTGTTCCCCCGGCAAATTGAGGCGATCTAACGAACTATACCCACCATCAATAAGTGGGGTGATGCCCTGATACGTTGCGTTGTGGATTGTGAAGTGAATGGGGGCTTTCTTTAGAAACTCATCAGCCAAATAAAATGGAATTAGTCCAACGTGATAATCGTGCAGATGAATTGTATCAAATTTGCGTTGCTGAATATACCCAGCCATTGCTTGATTCACCGCAGCAAATAGAGTCAAGGCCATCTGAGGATCATCAGGATAAATGCTGCTTGAAGAGGTCCAGTTTAGCTGCCATTCATCCCAAAAGTAGACTGCTTTTTGCCCATCAGGGAAAGTATGCTCGTATACCTCAAATGCAAATGTATTACCAGCAATTGTGACGGGTATTTGAAGCTTTGATTTGGTTAAGAGGCTCTTGTCATAGTGTGCGAAGCAAGGTGACAGAATTTCAATATCTAGAGCAATATCTTGCTTTGCTGCCGCCTTAACTAACTCTGGGGGGAGTTCTTCAACAATGACACCCAAACCACCAATTTTTGTGCCGAGGCCGCTACGAACACGACCAATTTCCCAAGCAGGCATTGCAACACGCAACTTTTTCTGAGACATAGATACTCCAGATTAAGAAATGAATTAATGATAGACAAGCCCAGATTGTACCATAACTATGAAGCGGGGCAAGCCAAAAATATCTATAGATGCCCGGCTCGTACTTCTAAAATCGCTAAGTCAAGGTAATCAATTTTTGAGGGTGATGATAATTCACGTTTATATTCAATTGTTGGCTGCAACCAGTCCATAGCAAATGTTGCATAGTTTATTTCATTATTGAGATTGGACATAGGTCGTTGTGCAATGCCGTGTTGTAGATTAATATAATTGGTTGGTGCGCGATAACCAGCATGAATACGGCCAGTACTGGGACAGTACCAAACAATCGTCGATAAACCTGAACTTGGTGGTGAGGCGAAAATGATGCACAAATATCCGGCAAGCGTTAAACTCCATATGCCGCTGTGTGGATGTGTGATTGCCCGCTGTAAGTCCAGAAGATAAGCCTCAAATGTTGTTCCAATTGGCCAATTTTTATCCAACTGGACTGCACGTAGTAATGCGAGTTCGTCGGCTGGTAATAAATACCCTGGAGCGATAACATCAAATTGCCAAAAACTTCCCCATAAAGCTTGGTCCACCTCAATTAAATCATTTATAAAAATTGATGTCGACACATGCTGAATTAGTGCGTTGAGTTCTTCAAGTGAACATGTGTGTAGATTAGATGACAGATTTTTAAACAATTGAGATAATTTGTTATTTTTGGTCAACATAGCAACTTCATAATTTTATTGCATTATTTATAATTTTAAGACAATAATTTAGAATGGGGCTTTAAAATACGCTTGACTTTTACCTTCTTTGAGCGTAGAATAACCAACAATTTTTTATGTTAGGCTCTATTCAATAGAAGATATTGCTGTGGTAGCCACGCCGCCCCCACAAATTTTAATTGTTTATGCTGCTTATGACCAAATATTTGGTTAGACCTGTAATTTTGCAGCAAATTTATTTACCTACTCAATACTCAATTGATAATATGTCAAACAGCGATTGTTTGAAAATCCGTATGGAGAAAGAATGTCATTAAGATACCAAGATTTCCGTAAAGTTAGTTTCTTTACGATTTTAATTCTTTTGTTCTCTGCTTGTAATTTTTTAAACCCTCCTGCAGATGTGAATAATGTTGTAGAAGATGTGGAAGCAACCCCAACTGCACTTGCTGTTGAGTCTAGTGGTAATACGACTGTTCAGGAAGAAGAAAGTGCAACGATAGAAGAGGATCAATCTTCAACAGAGGAAGCCTCTGAAGAGGTCTCTGAAGAGAGTTCTGAGAGTGAAGTGGCCGAAGAGGATGAGATTGTTGGAGAATCTGAGACAACCACTGAGAGTGATACAGTTCAGAGCGATCAGGTGGAAACTGCCCCAGCCCCCTCATTAGACAATTTGGCTGAACAACAAATTTTTATTTTACCTGGCGGTATTCCTCCGACGCTGGATCCCCATCTTAGTGGCGATGCCACCTCAGCCGAGTATGTCGTCGAAATTTTTAGTGGTTTGATGGCGTATGATCCTAACCTCAATTTAATTCCTGATTTGGCTGAGAGTTATGAGGTTTCAGAGGATGGCTTGGTTTATACATTTAAAATTCGAGAAAATGCTCAATTTCAGGATGGTAAACCTATTCGGGCTGATGATTTCAAATGGTCTTTTGAGCGGGCCTGTGACCCGGCGACTCAATCACGTACCGCTGATACCTATTTAGGTGATATCATCGGCTGTCGTGATAAATTACAAGGGCAAGCTGATGAGGTCGTTGGTGTAGTTGTTGTTGATGACCTAACTTTAGAATTAACGATTGATGAACCAAAAGGTTTTTTCTTGGCTAAAATGAGTTATCCGACTGCCTATGTGTTGGATCAGGAAACTGTTGAAGCGGGTGGAGCGACTTGGTTTACTGATCCAAACGGAAGTGGTCCTTATGGTGTTGCAGAGTTGGCAATAGAAGAAGGGGCCATTATTTTAGACCGGAATGAGAACTTTTATCGTGAACCCAAACCAATTTTGGAACGGGTAATTTTTCTGATTGGAGCACCTGTTTCCTTGATGAATGGTTACACCGAAGGCCTAGATGAGATTGGACTGAGTGGTTTCACCTACCACACGATCCCAGTCAGCACAAGTGATTTAAGTGCTGTCACTGATCCAAACAACCCAATTAGTGAAGAATTTGTTTCAACCGAAGAGTTGAGCGTTTTCTATGTTGGGTTTAATGTCAACCAGCCGCCATTTGATGATCCGAAAATACGTCAGGCCTTCAATTTAGCTTTAGATAAAGAGCGAATGGTCAAATTGGTCTTTCAAGGATTATTGCCAGCCGCGAATGGTATTGTACCTCCTACAATGCCAAATTATAATAACCCCGATCTTAGCGATTTTGAACTTGATCCAGCCCGTGCTTTTGAATTAATCGCCGAGTCATCCTATGGCGATGTAACAGAATTACCGGAAATCACGTTGAATGTCAGCGGTACAGGGGGCGATATTAGTCGCTTGACCGAAGCGGTTATTGAGTCAATCAAGGCGAACTTGGGGATTGAAATCGCCGTGGAACAAGCGCCTTGGGAAGAATTCTTGCAGGATCTAGATGCCCAACCGATGCCTTATCAGATGTACCAACTGGGGTGGGTCGCGGATTATCCTGACCCTCAAAATTTCCTTGAAATTCTATTTCACTCAACCAGTGCTCAAAATCATGGCGGATATAGCAATCCCGAAATCGATGCTTTATTGGATGAGGCTCGGGGTATCCAGGATGTGGAAGAACGATTAGCTGTCTATCAAGAGGTAGAACAGCTTCTCTTAGAAGATGCGGCCTGGATTCCACTTTACTTTTCGGTGGAAACAGCTTTGGTAAAACCTGAGGTGCAAAACTTTATCAACCCACCGATTAAGGTGCCACGATTCCAGTACATGTGGCTTACTGAACCAGCACGATAAATAATAGAAATGGTCTTTTGTACGTAAGATAAATTGAGAAACCAGCTTTACAACATTATGTTCGGAGGAGAATTTTATGAGCACATTGCTTGAGGTAAAAAATCTGACCACCCAGTTTTTTACTCAAGATGGCGTGGTGCATGCGGTCAATGGCATTAGTTATACCCTAGATGAAGGGGAAACATTAGGAATTGTAGGTGAAAGTGGCTCCGGCAAGAGCGTTGGGGTAATGTCATTGATTCGGTTGATTCCTACTCCACCTGGAAAAATTGTTGATGGTGAAGTCCTGTTTGAAGGACAAGACCTATTAAAATTGAATGATGATGAAATTCGTTCAATTCGTGGGAACAAAATTTCAATGATTTTTCAGGATCCTATGACCTCCCTAAACCCCGTTTTGACTATTGGTCGACAGATTGGTGAGGCGCTTGAATTGCACCTTGGTATGGACAAAAAGCAGTCAAAAGCTCGGACGATTGAACTCCTGAGGTTGGTCGGTATTCCGTTGGCTGAACAACGGGTCAACAACTATCCTCACCAATTTTCAGGGGGGATGCGCCAACGGGCGATGATTGCGATGGGGTTGTCTTGTAATCCGCGCGTCCTCATCGCGGATGAGCCAACTACTGCCCTGGATGTGACCATTCAGGCTCAGATTATTGATTTGGTCAATCGTCTACGTGAAGAAATCGGGATGTCGATCATTTGGATCACCCACGATTTAGGCGTCGTGGCTGGTTTGGTTGATCGCGTAATTGTGATGTACGGTGGTCGTATTGTTGAGGAGGCTTCCGTGCGAGATTTATATCTAGAGCCACGTCATCCCTATACGATTGGCTTGCTGAGCTCGTTGCCTCGCCTTGACCAAGATCGTCCCGAAGAACTCAAAGCAATTGATGGCCTCCCTCCTGACTTGGTAAACTATCCAAAGGGATGTCCCTTCTATGCTCGCTGTAGCTACCGAATTGATCAATGTACCACTGCCCCACCTCCCTTAGAAAATGTTGGGCCAGGCCATCGGGCGGCTTGTTATGTCGATGTTAGAACGGCTCAACCAA
Organism: Phycisphaerae bacterium; assembly: GCA_028285035.1. The sequence goes on along the minus strand of JANQQF010000087.1, from coordinate 200,557 downwards.
CGACGGAAAATCCATACCAAGAGTATGAAGGGTTGACCTAATAAATATTTCGCAGGAGAAGCGTACCCATGACCACAAATGGTAACAATGGTGACACAATCTTAGAAGTGAACGATTTGAAGATGTACTTTCCCATCACAAAAGGGATTGTCCTTCAACGACACGTTGGTGATATTAAAGCCGTTGACGGTTTGAATTTTAGTATTAAGCGCGGTGAAACCTTGGGGCTTGTCGGTGAAAGTGGTTGTGGCAAAAGCACCACAGGGCGTGCGATTTTGCAGCTATATCGGCCTACTGCTGGTAGCGTCAAGTTTGAAAATTCTGAACTGACAACACTAAAGGGCGAAGGTCTGCGGAAGATGCGGCGACATATCCAGATGATCTTTCAAGATCCCTATGCCTCGCTCAATCCTCGGATGACGGTTGGGAATATTGTGGGAGAGCCGCTTGAGGTTCACAATATTTTGAGTGGAAAAGCTCAACGAGAACGGGTTAAAGAACTGCTTGAAATTGTTGGTTTGAACCCCTATTTTGTAAACCGTTACCCCCACGAGTTCTCCGGTGGACAACGCCAGCGGATTGGAATTGCTCGAGCCTTAGCTGTCCAACCTGATTTTATCGTAGCTGATGAGCCGATTTCAGCCCTGGATGTTTCTATCCAAGCACAGGTCATCAATTTAATGGAACGATTGCAAGAAGAATTTGGTTTAACCTATCTATTCATTGCTCACGATTTGGCTGTTGTACGTCATATCAGTGACAGGGTAGCCGTGATGTATTTAGGGAAGATTGTCGAAATTACTGACCGTGATACCTTGTATCAGGAGCCATTACATCCCTACACTCAAGCACTGTTGTCAGCCGTTCCTATTCCTGATCCAATTGCTGAGATGGAACGAGCGAAAAAACGGGTTATTCTAGAAGGGGATGTACCCAGTCCAGCCAATCCACCAAAAGGGTGTAACTTTTGCACCCGATGCCCTTCAAAAGCTCGGGTGATGCAAGAGAAAGGTATCGATTGTGATGTGGTTGAACCTGAATTTAAAGAGGTTCATTCAGGGCATTGGACAGCCTGTCATCTTTATAATTGATTTAGCAAAGTAGCAAGGTAACAAGGTCTTTCTCATTCTTTTACCTTGCTACCCTACTACTTGTATAATCTTGTCAATTGTGATTTCCAATCGACGTGCAGTATTGGGCCCAAGTACCTCGATTGTTTGATAATTAGTCAGGTTTTCAATTTGAAAGGAGGTGGTGTCAACGCTAATAGTCATTGCATGTTGATGACGTAAACATTTGTTTGACGTCCAAATCCACAAATTAAGTTATTTAACTTTATTAGTGAGGAGAATGTGTTGTATGTTATCTAAAAAATTTGTTTTACTTTTGTTGTCAACAGTTGTTTTATCTTTGGTCGCAGCCTGTGGGGCCGCACAGCCAGAAACAATCACAGTTGTAGAAACTGTTGTTGTTGAAAAAGAAGTTGAAACTATTGTTGAAAAAGAAGTAGAAGTTGTTAAAGAAGTAGAAGTTGAAAAGATTGTTGAAGTTGCTCCCGAAGACCCAGATGCTGGTCGTGTTCAACTCCGTGCTGTTATCGGTACTGAACCACCTTCATTGGATCCTTCATTGGGAACAGACACCACCTCTATCTTCTTTATTCGTCAAATGTTTGTTGGTTTGACCAAATTTGATGAAAACGGAATTGTTGCCCCTGAATTGGCCGAAAGTTGGGAAACCTCTGAGGATGGTTTGACGTGGACCTTTAACTTACGTAATGACATCAACTGGGTTCATCGTGATCCAAACACAGGCGAATTTGAAGCAGTTCGCCCTGTAACGGCTGAAGATGTTGTTTTTGGTGTGACTCGAACACTCGATCCTGCCACAGCCTCTGATTATGCCTATGTTCTCTACCCAATTGCGGGTGCTGAAGCTTTGAACACAGCTGACCCAGCCGCAGATGATATGGATGCTTTAATTGCAGAGCTTGGTGTAGAAGCGCCAGATGAAAGCACGGTTGTCTTTACCCTAGACGCCCCAGCGGCCTACTTCCCCTCTTTAACTGCAATGTGGACAATGTATCCGCAGCCCTCTGATGCAATTGCTCAATGGGGTGACAACTGGACTGAAGCTGGTTTGATCGTAACCAACGGACCATACACCCTGCGTGAATGGACCCATGGTGCTTCAATCCAAATCGAAAAGAATCCATTGTGGGTTAACGCCGACGACGTTCAGATTGAATTGTTCGGTGGCCCAATCATCCAAGAAGCCTCAACTGCGATGGCCTTGTATGAAAACAACGAAATCGACATGATGGCTGATCCAGGCTGGGGCCCACCTCTGCCTGATATGGATCGAATTCGTGGTGATGCTCAGTTGAGCGAAGAGTTATTCATTGCGCCACGAACTTGTACTTACTACTATGGGTTTGTTAACACAAAACCACCGTTTGACAATCCAGATGTTCGTAAAGCCTTCGCCATTACCATTGACCGCGAAAACTTGATTGACAACGTGATCAAAGGTGGTCAGACTCCGGCTCACTCATTTGCACCTCCTGGCATTTTCGGGAACGTTGCTGGCAGTGAAGAAATCGGTGCTGAACTGTTGGGCATTGATGACTACGATGCGCGTGTTGAAGAAGCCCAAGCTCTGTTGGATGGCGCTGGCTATCCTAACGGTGAAGGTCTTGACGTTACATTAGGCCACAACACCTCTGAAGCACACGCTCAGATCGCTCAGGCTGTTCAATCAATGTGGAAAGAAGCTTTTCCTGACGCAAACATCGAAATCGAAAATCAGGAATGGGCCGTGTACCTTGATACACTCTTGCCCGACTCTCCAGATGAAGACAAGCCTGACATCTATCGTCTTGGTTGGTGTGCGGACTATCCGGACAGCAACAACTGGTTGAACGAAGTATTTAACTCTGAAAGTGGTCAGAATTACGCTAAGTTCAGCAACGCTGATTACGATGCTCTCGTTGAAGAAGCTGCTTTTGAAAGCGACCCAGATCGCCGCCTCGAGTTGTACGAGCAGGCTGAAAGCATCTTGATTGATGAAGAGTATGGAATTTCTCCGATTTACTACTACACCTACGTGCGCATGTACAAACCGTGGGTAACACCCGTCATCAGTCCAGTTAGTGGTGACCCCATTGCTGAGTGGACAATTGACGTTGAAGCACAACAAGCCGCTATTGGTGAATAAGAATTAACCTTAAAGCGACGTAGTTGTTAAAACTGCGTCGCTTTTCTTTGTAATTATTTTTAAGTTATCATTTTTTTAGACGTATTAATATTATTCACCAACAGCTCTTTGAAATGTGGAAGGTGAACCCATGATTGGATTTATCATTCGGCGGGTCTTACAAATTATTCCCGTTGCCTTAGTTTTAACCTTTGTGATTTTTGCGCTTATGCGTTTGATTCCAGGTGGACCATTTGACTTCGCGGGTGAAAAGAAACTGCCTGAGTCGATCAAAGAAAACCTTGAACGTCGTTATCACTTGGATTGGCCATTTGCCTGGCAATTTGTCTCATATGTCGTTGGTGATGATGTTGCGGGTGGTATCTGTTCTGGACTTTCGTTCATTCCCGGCTGTGATGCGGTTCAAGAAACAGCGAGCCTTGGTGTTTCCCAAGGGATCATTCGGGGTGATTTAGGCCCAGTTCTTAAGCAGCGTGGTCGTACGGTTAATGACCTGATTCGTGAGTCATTCCCAATTTCTTTTCAATTAGGTGTAATTTCGCTAACGTTGGCCATTTTGATTGGTATTCCAGCAGGTGTTTTAGCCGCATTGTATCAAAATAGCTGGATTGATTATGGAAGCAGTTTTATTGCGGTGTTAGGGCTTTCAATTCCGAATATTGTGCTAGGGCCACTCCTGATATGGATATTTCCGCTAACCTTAGGACAAATGTTCCCGAACACAGTCGGTGAGATGTTTCAGATTGCGACGTGGGGAGCTAAACCGCCTTTCTTCTTGGGGATTTTTCCTACCTCGCTAGGTCTTGAATTTTGGTCACACGCTGTTTTGCCCGCAGTCACCTTAGGAACGGGCCTCTCTGCGACCATCGCTCGGTTGACTCGGGCGAGTTTGTTGCAGGTCATCCGGGAAGATTACATCCGTACCGCTCGAGCTAAAGGGTTACGCGAACGTGTCGTTGTCATTGCCCATGCTCTGAAAAATAGCTTGATTCCAGTTATAACCATCTTAGGTCCTTTGCTGGTTATTGTATTAACCGGTACGTTTGTGGTTGAGCAGATATTTGGTCTACCAGGAATGGGCCGCCATTTTGTCACTAGTATCGGCAACAGAGAATATCCCACAATTATGGGGGTGTCACTCATTTTTGCCGTACTTTTGGTGCTGATGAATACATTGGTTGACATTATTTATGCTTGGCTTGACCCACGTATTCGATTTGATTGATGACTTAATTTTCAGGGGAGAAATCGACTATGGCTATTGCTGAACCAGCCGGATCCATTGCCAAACCGAAACAACGTGAGCGTTCTCCATTGGGAGATGCGATTACGCAGTTATTTAAAAATAAGGTTGCTGTTGCTAGTCTCATTTTTATTGTTGTCCTAATTCTATCCGCTGTTTTTGCGGACTATCTCAATGGCTACTATTTACAAGGATATCAGGAAGAGTTAGACCGTACTAATCAATTGGCTTATGAGAAGGCTAATATTCGTTTTGGCGATGACCATCTGCCTCCTGGTGCAACGTCTGCTAATTCTAAATTAGAAGGCTTCGTTTACTGGATGGGGTCCGATTTTAACGCTCGTGATATTTGGAGTCGGACCTTATATGGTACACGGGTTTCCTTGGCAGTAGCATTCGTAGCCGGTATTGTCAGTTTGATAATCGGTGTGATCTATGGCATGGTCTCTGGCTATGTTGGTGGACGTGTCGATGATGTTATGATGCGTATTGTCGATTTTTTGTATGGGTTACCCATCTTGATCATCATTATTTTGATGCAGGTGGTCTTTAAATCATTAGACCGCCGTACCGAAGAAGGTGGTTTTGTCGGGTATCTTATAGAGTTGGATCAAGCCTTGGGAGGAATATTTTTCGTATTTGTTGTGTTAGGAGCACTGAGCTGGCTGGGAATGGCTCGGATTGCACGGGGCCAGACACTGTCTGTAAAACGTAAAGAATATGTTGAAGCTGCAAGAGCAACTGGTGTTAAGCCAACTCGGATCATATTTCGCCAAATTTTACCCAATATTCTTGGCCCTTGTATCGTTCAGGAAACACTTCAAATCCCTGGATACATTCTAACCGAAGCCTTCCTTAGTTTCATAGGTCTTGGTGTTAATGCGCCTACGCCTAGCTGGGGAATTATGATTAATGAGTCGTATCAAGGACTTCGATCTTTCCCATTCGAACTTGTGCCTCCTGCCGTGGCCTTGACTTTAACTGTACTTGCTTTTAATTTTCTCGGCGATGGGTTGCGTGATGCATTTGACCCGCGTTTAAGAGAATAAATTTTCACGAACAATCATAGTCTTTTGCAGGGATCAAACTCCTAAGCGACTGAATCGCTTGGGAGTTTTGTTTTTATTTATTTACAATTCAAGTCAAGAAAAAATCAATAGTTCAGTTATTTCGTTATAAAGTAGATAAAGTAATGCGTTCAATAATACTGATCATTAGAGAATTAAGGCATCTTTGAAAACCTGGACAAACTTAAATGTGAATTTGTGTACAATGTAAAATGGTGTATGATTGTTTATATTTTGTCTATAAAAAACTCGATTTGTCATTTTTTACTTTAAAGATCCATCTTTTTTCCAATAAAAGTGTATCAAATTTGACACAATATATAGACAAGCTACAATAAGCACTGTTGCGAATATTTGCAATAGTGCTTATTCGTATAAAATAAGGAAAATAAAAAAGGAAAAAAGATGTTCAAACAAAGATACACTTACTTAATGTTATTTGTTGCCTTGAATGTATTCCTTGTGGCTTGTTCCTCTGCGGCAAACAATGCGCAAGACCAAGGCAACTTACAATTTAGAGCCAATGGCGAAGATTTTGTGCGGCAAGGGTTTGTTTCTAAAGACGGCTGGGATATTGCATTTGACAACGTGTGGGTTAATATAAATAGTATTACAGCGTATCAAACTGATCCCCCTTATGACCCAGATGAAATGCAAGGCAATGTTGAGTCAAAGGTTGAGCTTCAATTACCTCAAGCTTATCAGATTGATTTGGCAATGGGTGATGATACAGCGGATCCCATTCTAGTTGATGAACTGATGGCTCAGGCGGGGCGTTACAATGCCCTGAGCTGGCAATTAGTACCTGCCACAGAAGGCGAAATGAATGGATCTAGTATGATCCTGATTGGGACTGCTAGCAAGGATGGACAAACTGTTGATTTTACCCTTAATGTTGCTGAGACATATACTAACTACTGTGGTGACTTTGTGGGTGATGAGCGGAAAGGGATTTTGGAAGCCGATAGTGTGGCTGACTTGGAAATGACGTTCCATTTCGATCACATTTTTGGTGATGTAGAATTGGCGGCTGATGATAGCCTGAACGAAGCAGCCGTTGGCTTTGGGCCATTCGCATCTGTCGCGAACAATGGGGTCCTTGACGCTAGTTTGGATGACTTAGCTGCCTCTTGGTCTGAGAGTGATTATCAAACCCTGCAACGTGCCTTGAACAAACTTGCCCATACTGGCGAGGGGCATTGTTACTATGGTGGGTAAGCCCACAGAATGAATTTTGTACTGATTGGGGAGGCTATTATGCCAAAACAACAAACTTGGAAATGGGGTTTTGTTTTTGTTACGTTGCTGATTGCTCTATTTCTGCCTGCAACAATTCAGGCGCACGGCGTAATCGTCACCTACAATCTTAAGTCAGATGGGGTCATAGAATTGGTTGGTGAGTTTGATACGGGCGAGCCAATGGGCGAAGCACAAGTGACCATCTATGCCCCATCTGATCCTGCGAACCCGTGGTTGATCGGTACGGCAGATGAGCTTGGGCGATATGCCTTTGTCTTTGATCCCGAGCTACTGGGGACGTGGGATGTGCAGTATCGAAAAGCGGGACATGGCGACTTCATTTATATTCAACTTGAAGCCGGGATGATTGACAGTGCCTTGGTTAAAAATCCACCAGGCGAACTTAAATCGATTGAGGTAGAAGCTGTGGCACAAGGCCCAGCTGTTATTTCCTCTGGAGCCAGCACGGCTTCAAGTGGCTTTTCCTCGATACAGGTCCTCCTGATGAGTGCCAGTGTAATTTGGGGGTTTGTGGGCACGGCCCTTTACTTCTCAAGTAAGAAATCTGAGCCTCATGACCATAGCCACGATCATGGACATCATCATTAATTAAGCTGGTCAAACACTAATCACTGTTTGATCAAGGAGATTGCAATGCATATTCCAGACGGAATTTTACCAATGACTGTTAGTGCGGCAGGTTTTGCTGTAACGGGTGTCGCAACATGGTACTCATTACGCAAAATTAATCAACAGGAGGATCCACAAGCCAGTATTCCAAAAGCGGCCCTCCTAACCTCAGCCTTTTTTGTAGCCTCCTGGATCCACATTCCCGTACCGCCCACCAGCGTTCATTTGGTGCTCAATGGTTTATTGGGGGTGATTTTAGGCTGGTATGCCTTCCCAGCTATCTTGATAGGCTTGTTTTTTCAGGCTATTATGTTTAACCATGGTGGCATAACCACATTAGGTATCAATGCCGCTTTGATGGGCATCCCGGCTCTAGCTGCCTACTTTATTTTTCAACTGCGTTACAGGTTTAAGGGCGATGTTTCCGCCAATTTAACTAAATTCGCCTTTCTCGGCGGGGCCTTAGGCTTAGGCTTGGCTGCAGCAATTGCGTTTCCAACATTAATTTATACCATTCCTGGTCATCTTGATGTAGCTGCTGAACGAGCTAGTATTATTGCCCTGCTGTTAGCCCATGCCCCGTTGATGATTATTGAGGGCTTTTTCACTGCGATGTTGGTTTCCTTCTTGTCGCGGGTTAAGCCAGAACTTATTCAAGCCTTTGCCACATGAACCTTGGAATTGATCAATACGCCTATTTAGATTCACCGCTCCATCGTTGGGACGCACGCTTTAAACTTGTTGGCTTGGGAAGCCTTATCTTTGGCTTTGCCGTTGTCCAAGATTTACGCTTGCTTCCCTTTATGATTGTTGTGACTCTTGTGACATTCTGGCTCTCCAAGATTCCATTTCCCTATCTCTTCAATCGTTTACGCTATCCAGGGATATTTCTCCTTACTGTAGCCATTGTGTTGCCAATTTCGTCGGGGGAGATAGTCCTACTTGACTTAGGTCTATTAACGGTGCGCTTGGAAGGCGTGCAAACGATGGTGTTGATTGTCACCAAATTTGTTTGTATTCTTACCTTGAGTATTGTTCTATTTGGAACTGCGCCATTTTTAACTTCTATCAAGGCTATTCAGGCAATGGGGTTGCCTTCAATTTTGGCAGATATGACGCTCTTGAGTTATCGTTATATTTTTGAGATTGGTGGCGACTTACAACAGATGCAGACCGCGATGCGACTACGTGGTTTTCGGTTGAGTGGATATGACCGTCGTAGCCTCAATCAAATGGCCGCTATGGCCGGGACAATGCTCATTCGCAGCTACGAGCAATCAGAGCGTGTATATCACGCCATGATCCTGCGTGGTTATGGGCACACGCCAACGGTTGCGCTTGCTCGCGAATTTCAAGCTGTTCCTAAGGACGCATTTGCAATGTTGTTGACTGGGGTCATCGGCTTTGCTTTTTTAAGTTTTGAACTACTGCTGCGTGACGGCTTTTTAGGATAAATTCAATAATGACGTTTATACTGACCCCTACAATAATTATCTTGCTAACCTTATTTGCGACACAAAGCGCTGTTGTTTTTCTGTGGTCAAAGCTGCGAGGGCGTCTAAAGGCGGTCCAATATATCACGATGAATCTTATCCTGTTTACTGCCACGCTGCATATGTTATCTGGGGCGAACGACTACCTGCTCTATCTCAATGGCGTGGGATACCTGATCCTTCTCACACTTCTCTACTTTGCCCCCCTTGGCCCATTGGAGAGCTATCGACCGTGGTTGTATGTGACTGCCGCAATTTATACCCTCATTACAATTGTTGGCTATTTTATATTTCACCCTTGGGCTATTCACGCGGGTGTTCTTGACTGGGTAGGGGTGGCGGCCAAAGGCAGTGAGGCGGGGGTACTCATTACGTTAGCGATTGACTATCTCCGAGGCGGGCAACCTGTTGCTCCATTGATGGTTGATGGTCAAACAGAGTCGGAGACGCAATTTGTGACCTCTGTCCCCGAAGGTGTACCCGCTTTAATGGTACAGGGCTTATCATACTCTTATCCAGACAAACCAGGAGTCTTACAAGGTATCAATTTCACCATTCAGCCTCACGAGCGTATTGGCCTGATTGGGCCGAATGGGGCGGGAAAGACAACACTATTTATGTCGTTGGTCGGCATCCAACGGCCTGAAGCAGGCGAGATCACGCTTTTTGGTCGTTCGATGAAACATCGTGATTTCCGACCTGAGATTGGTATGGTCTTTCAAAAATCAGATGATCAGCTTTTTAGTGCCTCAGTACGTGATGATGTGGCCTTTGGCCCGGAAAATTTGGGATTGCTTCCAAACGAAGTCGAAGAGCGTGTGTCTGAGGCAATGAGTTTGACGGGTGTTATGAAGCTGGCTGATCGACCGCCTCACCACTTATCGGGTGGCGAGAAGCGAATGGTCTCTATTGCTGGCGTAATGGCAATGCAGCCACAATTGGTGATCTATGATGAACCTAGTGCGAATCTCGATATACGGTCACGTCGTCGCCTGATCGAATTTTTACAAAAGACCGACCACGCTTTTCTTATCTCTTCTCATGATCTGGAATTTTTGTTAGAGGTCTGTGATCGAGTCCTCCTCCTCGACCACGGCCAAATCATCGCTGACGGTCCTCCCCGTGAAGTGATGAGTGATACCGCCTTGATGGAAGCGCACGGCTTGGAATGCCCTCACTCTTTGACGCCACATAACAACCTAGATTTTGAAGATGCCTTAGTTTAAGTGTCTGGCCGTTTATTTTTAGAGAAATCCTAGTGGAATAAACCGCCAAACCTTAAGGTTAAGGTGCAGTTTCCAGTTCTCTAATTTTAGACCGTGACACACTTAACTTGGTGAACGTACGGTTACAACCCATCAACTACAATCCCGCTCAAGCGAACATAATCACTTTTGAATTGACCTGCCTCATCTAAAATTTGTAGTCGGGAGCCGCTTTCGGCCTCATAGAAACCGATCAAGGCGGCGTATGTGCCGGAGGGGATGTCGGTGGGGAGAGGCACTACGTGGACATCAACAATCTGCTCACTAGGCTGCCAGTGAGGGGTGGTGTAGAATCCATCCTGGGGCTTGGTGTCTCGTTGGGCGATAACGGTGTTAGTATCATCAACGAGTTGTACGAATATTGTGAAATCAACCTCGATTGGAGCAGTGGTCTCCCAAAGGAGTGTTAAATTTAGCGGGCTACCTGGCCCCAGATGTTGATTATGATGATAACCCAATAGCTTGATTTGTTGATTAAAATTGATGTCTAGTGGCGTAAGAGATTCAAGCGGAACAGTTTCAGGTTGGACCTTAACCCCATCACGCTGACTAAACAGAATAAATGGCTCAAATTGACCGTGATACAGAAACTGATGGCGCGGGATGTATTCAGCCTGAAACCAGGGTTGGCTTTGTATTTCGGGGAGCCAGCTGAAGCCAATAAGGACCATATCTGGATCATACTCTTGAATGGCGTAACCAAAATCACCTTCAGCAATTTTTAGGCCGACATCAGGTTGAGCCAACCCCACAATGTCGATAATCTGTCGCTCCGACCAATACCCCAGGTGACCGATGTCGATGGTCGCGAAGTTGGCCGAACTATTGGTGTTTTTGGCAATCCAACGGGCAATATCAGGATAGGCCTGTGCTTTCCAGTCAGGGTTATCGCTGATGGTTAATTGAACGGCTAAAGATGAAACATAAAGTAAGGGAAAGAGGAGAAGCGCGAGGATAGCTCCATTGCGAGTAACCTGGGCTAGGTGATCATCCTCGGTTATTTGCAATCGATCACTAATAATTTTGACCCCATCGGCTATCACCTGAATACCTCGACCCGTCAGCAAGGCAATCCCTGGCATCAGTGGCGCATAATACCATTCTGCCGAAGGTACGGCTAGATAGACAAAGACCGACACATAAAGTACATCTCGCCCCACAAGAATTAACCACTGGCGTTCACGCCAAAGTATTACAAGTAATCCTAGGCTTGCTAAGGGGAGGAATAGATAAAATAGATCCCAGTCTTCACCCCTTATCCAGCGATCAATGTAATTCTCATACAGGCCATCTAAAAAGCCTTGCCCTAGCCAATCAAACTCTCCTTGTGCGACCTTCGCGCCCAGTGTGGCTGGGAATGGATTTCCATAATACAGGGTGGCAAACAGATACCATAGCGCTGGGATGCCGACTGCTGGAATTATAAGTGACCAACGAAATCGGAGACGCTGGGCCAGAAAATCATAAGTGAGGAGACAGGCCCCCAATGAGACTGCATCACCTCGAACCAAGGCTGTCAGCCCCACCAGAATGCCTGCTAAACGGAGCCGCTCTGCTAAGTAAGCCCACATTGAGGCTAGGATAAGTGCGACATAAAGATAGCTTTCCATACTGAAAGCGATGATGAGGAGCGGTGCCAGTGTTAGAAGTGCTCCTGCTGAAAAGCCAGTGATGCGTCCTGCTAAGAGACGACCCACTTGATAAGCAAAAATAGGGATAAGGGCAGCAAAGCTCAAGTTCAGGATAAGCGCAGCCTGAGCCGCCGAGCCGAATATCCAAGTGCTGACGGCCAATATCATCGCGTACAATGGCGTCGTTGTGACCTGTACGCGTTCGCCCATATTAAAAACAAAACCACGCCCCGCCGCTAAATTCTCAGCCACCCGAAACGTAATTAAAGCATCATCTAAGATAATCGTTGATGCCCACAAACCGCTCATCAGCCCCGCAACTCCTAAAACGAGCCAAATCAGAGCATCAAACGCATGAGCCTTGAGCCAGGTCATAAAACTATTTGTTGGTTTGAGTGAAAGATAATCTCTCATTCACAATTCACAATTCGCAATTCGGTATTCAATTATGAATACCGGAGCAGGATTATACTCAGAATCAATCAGCTTAAAAAAATGGGCAGATTGCGTGAGGGCTGGTATACTATCCCATTATTATGTAGTCAGCGTTAGTAGTGAGGCTATATAATTGGGCGGAGGTAACTATGACTCAGCATAATCTGCGTGAAATTCGGATACTCCTTAATGATGCCTTTAATTTGGAAGAACTGCTTGCAATCGCTCAGGAATACGATGAATTTAGGCCCGTTTATGATGATTATCCAGATGTAAAAAAAAGCGAATTTATTCGACAGTTGATTGACCATAGTAGACGCAAAAAATATTTTCCTTTACTCTTATCCATTGTGAAGGAGCAAGCTCCAAACTCTTATGAGGATTACAGGGCAACGAGTGGTAAGCCGGGAACTCAAGCCACAGATGCATCAATGGTATTGCCATCGTTACAGGACTCAGCTGCTCTATTTAATGCGATAGAAAGTACGCGTACGCTGTGGAATCAAAAGAAACGAATACTTGAGAAATTAGAGCTACAAAAAGCCCAAGCTAGTATAGGGCTGAGTAGCGCTCAGTTAGATGTACAAATTGATGATTTAAAGGATGAATTGGAGGAGCTTGAATTGAAATACGATGAATTAGTTCAACAATATGAAGAGGGACGAACCACATGAATGACGCTCAAATCGCCCAAGGCCGGGTTTTTGCCATCATTATTGGGGTGGCTGTGATTTACTTTATCGCTCAATTTGGGATTGGGATATACACTGATTTTCTGTGGTTTCAGCATCTCGATTTACAAGCAGTCTTTCTCACCCAATTTTTAGCCGCCATTAGTGTTGGCTTTGCCGTTGGTATCCCATTTGCCCTGATTTTTTTCATTAACACATGGTTAGCTCGACGGTTGTCTATTGGAAATGTCCTCTTCTTTAGTGAAGAGGTTTTGGTTGCCCAGAAGTTTGTAATGTGGGCCATCTGGGGCGTTACGTTGCTTTTAGGCTGGGCGGTTGGCTTAGCTGCCTCGATTAACTGGCTACCTATTTTGCAATTTATTAATCAGACTCCATTTGGTCTAAATGATCCCATTTTTAATATGGATGTCAGTTTCTATCTGTTTAGCCTGCCCATTTTTCAACTGGTACAAAGCTGGTTGGTGACAGCCTTCATTTTTGCTTTGATCGGAACCGCAGGAATTTATGCCTTAGCTCAGCAAAATAATTTGGCTGAAGGCCGAGTCATTATTCTCCCCCATGTTCAACTCCATCTTTCAATTTTGGGAGCTTTGATTTTTCTGGTGTTTGCGGCAGGTCATTGGTTAAGCTTATTTGATTTAATGTACTCCCCGCGTGGGGTAGCCTTTGGCCCGAGCTATACTGATCTAAATGTCTCCATTCCTGCCTTGTGGACAATGGCTGGCGCGGCGTTATTTGCTGCACTTCTCCTTCTCCTTAGTGCGTTTATCCGTCGCCCTATGATTGGCGCTGTAGGAATTGTAATTTGGGGTATCGTTGGCTTAGTTGGCAATGGCTTCTTGCCAGGCATCATTCAGAGATACGTTGTGGAGCCAAATGAATTGGTGCGAGAAACACCATACATTGAAAATAACATTGAATTTACTAATATTGCCTACGGATTGAATGAAATTCAAGAGCGTGAATTTAGCGAGCTTGAGCCATTCACCGCTGCTGATATTGAGGAAAATGCCCCGCTTTTCCAAAATATTCGGCTCTGGGATTATCGCCCTTTACGGCAAACGTATCAACAGATTCAAGCCATTCGGCTTTACTATCAATTCCTGGAGCTTGATTTAGATCGTTACAATATTGATGGTGAAGTGAGGCAGGTGGCTCTAGCCGCTCGTGAACTGGATGTTAATCAGCTTGAGTCCTCCACCTGGGTGACTGAGCGCCTACAATTTACCCACGGTTATGGGGTAGTTATGAACCCGATCAGTGAGGTGACGGGTGATGGTCTGCCCGAGTTGTGGATTCAGGATTTGCCGCCGGTTTCTAATGTGCCAATAGAGATAACGCGGCCCGAAATTTATTATGGTGAAGCGGATAACGGCTATGTTTTTGTTGGCACCAATGTCCCCGAATTTGATTATCCCAGTGGTAGCCAAAATGAATTAACTCGTTATGAAGGCACCGGCGGGGTTCCGATGGACACCTACCTGAAACGGCTCATTTTTGCCCTCCGGCTCGCCGACAGCAATATGATCTTTAGCCAGGATTTTACCAACCAAAGTCGAGTGATGTTCTATCGACAAATCCAACAACGGGCTCGAGTGGTCGCACCTTTCTTGAGTTACGATACCGATCCCTATTTGGTCATTGCGGATGATGGGCGATTGTATTGGATCCAGGATGCCTATACCACCTCTGGTCTATTCCCCTATTCCGAACCAGCGGGACGATTGCAAAATATTAGCAATGTGCCTAGTAGAATGAATTACATTAGAAATTCAGTCAAGATTTTGATTGATGCTTATAACGGGGATATGACCTTTTATATGATCGATACTCAAGATCCCTTACTGCAAACCTATGCAGTAATTTTCCCGACATTATTTACCCCAGACAGTCAAATGCCAACGTGGATGCGGGAGCATCTGCGCTATCCGGAAGGTCTATTCCGGGTACAATCGGAACTATATCGTACCTACCACATGCGTGATGTGAATGTGTTCTACAATAAAGAGGATTTGTGGCAGGTCCCCCAAGAAGTGTTTGACACCGGGGCAGGTCAAGGGGGGAATACTCAACCAGTTGAACCCTACTATGTGATTATGAGGCTGCCTGGTGAAGAAGAGAATGAGTTTGCCCTGATCCAACCCTTCACCCCAAATAACAAGGACAATCTGATTTCCTGGCTGGCCGCTCGCTCCGATGGCGAATTTTATGGCGATCTCATCGTCTACAAATTCCCTAAACAAGGCTTGATTTTTGGTCCGCTACAGATTGAAGGTCGAATTGATCAGAATCCCGAAATATCGTCCCAAATTACCTTGTGGGACCAAGGCGGCTCCCAAGTGATTCGGGGGAATTTGCTGGTTCTCCCCATCGGAAATACGTTGTTGTACGTTGAACCGCTCTATCTGCAAGCAGAAAACGGTCAGATACCCGAACTGAAGCGGGTGATTTTGGCCACTGAAGATAGCGTGGTGATGGAGGAGACGTTGGAAGAGTCGTTGGCCTCGTTGCTTGAAGCGGAGGGGCTGCCTGAGCTAACATCGCCTGAAATTGAAGTGAGTACTGATATCGAGGTTGTTGAAGAAACAGCTGAGGCCTCAACCGAGACCGAATCTGTTCCTTCAGTTGAGCTAGGCAGTGACCTCGCTGAACTGGCGTCTGAGGCGAATAGTCGTTACCAGGCTGCGCAGGACGCCCTCAGTGAAGGTGACTGGACCACCTACGGTGAAGAGCTAGAACAAATGGAAGCGATTTTAGCTCGCCTTGTTGAATTAACAAACGGACAATAGGCGTAGGCTGTACATTGATAGCTGGTGTGACGCTCTGCGTCATGCCAGCCCCCCCCCAATACAGAGCGTCAGAACGAGTTTTTAATCTTATAAATATCGGAAAATTACAAAATGAAAACAATTGGATTACTCGGCGGAATGAGTTGGGAATCCACGGAACTTTACTATCGCCTCATCAATGAAGGGGTCAAGGCCAAACTCGGTGGCTTACACTCCGCCAAAATTGCGATGGTCAGCGTTGATTTTCAAGAGATTGAGGAGATGCAACATCAAGGCAATTGGGGCGCAGCAGGTCAAACTTTGGCCCAGGCCGCCAAGCAAGTGGAGGCCGCTGGGGCAGATTTCTTGTTGATCTGCACCAACACGATGCACAAAGTTGCTCCCGAAATTCAGGCCGCGATTTCAATCCCTGTGCTTCATTTAGCCGATGCCACCGCCCGCCGCATCAAAGATGCGGGCATAAACACTATCGGTCTTCTGGGCACCAACTTCACGATGGAGCAAGAATTTTACAAAGGCCGTTTGCTCCAGCACGGTCTGAATGTGCTGGTTCCCCCCAAAGAGGACCGCGACATCGTCCACAAAATTATTTACGGTGAACTTTGTTTAGGCCAAGTGAAAGACGACTCCCGCCAAGCCTACTTGCGCATTATGAACGATCTACGTGATCAAGGGGCAGAAGGCGTCATTGAAGGTTGTACTGAAATCGTGATGCTCGTCAAACAGCAACACACTGACATCCCCCTGTTCGACACGACCTCAATTCACGCCGAAGAGGCCGTGGCTCAGGCGCTAAAGTAGAGGGAGTCCTCTCCCATCTCTCTTCAAGATGTAATTAGAATCCTCGCCTTCAGGACTAAGGCGAGGATTCTAATTTTTTGTGGCACCATCGGTTGGTGCGAATAAACAGCTAACAAAACCCTCATTACTTCTCCGAAAATTCCTCCTGACATAACGGTGTCAAGAGGCTGCCTTTATACTAAAGCCAAGTTAAGGGTACACAAAGTGCTCATAAAATTAGTAAAATAGGAGACTCAACATGCGTTACACTTATAATTTTCTTGGCTTAATCTGTGATGATGTGCCAGCATCAACCCGTTACTACACAGATGTGCTCGGCTTTGAAGTAAACGAAGCGGCCAGCATTCCCGGCTACTATTCAGAATTTGTTACAAAAGAGGGTGCTATGTTTGCCCTGGTTGCCGGATTTGGTATTGAAGAGGAGTTAGAGCAGAAATTTGATACCGCCCTTGAAGTGGAAGATGTTGACGCAGTTTTTGCGGAGTGGAAAGAGAAAGGGGTGGAGATGGTGACTGAAGTGATGGAAATGCCATTCGGCCGCACCTTCCTCAGCCGTACGCCAGATAATCACATTTTGCGTGTGCTGCAAGTGCCAGCTTAGTGTTTTTCGGCGCCTGATTTTCGCCTAATCAGCGTGTTTTTCGACAATGCGTCGCCCCATTTGCAGAACTTGGTTTCGCAGATGGGGTGGCGAAATAATTGTCATTTGATCTCCCCACCCTAATAACCACGCCGCAATCACCCCCCACGACGGCACACGATAGATCATGACGATGCCGTCATCAGTTGGCTGTTGTTCACGAACAAATGATAAATGTTGCCGTTCACGCACCCAGCGCACCACACCGTGGTCAAACCGCACTTCAATGTCGAATTCCTCCTCTGTGAGGCGAGGCTGACTGTTATTACGCGGGGGAAACGATTGCTCAAGTATTTGATACTGTTCGATACGGGCTAGGTTGAAGTTGCGGATGTCCTGTCGCTGACGGCAATAGGCGGTTAATATCCAGGCGTGATTGATCATCGCCAGCCCGATTGGCTCTATAATTCGTTGAGTTTGTTTGTTGTCTGCTAGACTGTGATACGTGAGATCGATTAGCTTGTTATCGTGAATTGCCTGCTGAATGGCAAGTAACTTCTGGTCGTCAAAGTCAATTGGGGGTTGTGGTCTGGCATAAAAGTTGAGCGCAGCCATCAGGGCCTCAACTTCTTGCTTTTGGCGGTTGGGTAAGATAGCTTGGATTTTCTCGAGGGCATTTTCGGCTGATTTTCGCGTCACTCCATCCACTGAGAAGCCCTTAAACATCGACAATGCCAAAGCCAAAGCCCGTGCTTCTTCGACAGAAAACGTGATGGGCTGTAAATAATACCCCTCCATCAACCGATACCCCTCGCCAGCAACACCGTAAATGGGTACGCCCACCTGACACAAAGCATCGATATCACGATAGACAGTGCGCTCTGAAATTTCAAAGCGTTCTGCCAAATCCTGTGCGCGTATGAGGCTACGACTTTGAAACATGACCAAGTAGGCTATTAGACGATCAACGCGTGTCATAGAGAATAACCAGTTGCATCATTAACTCGACTCGCACTTTGTATCACGATTGATGCCCCTTGTTCCTTTGAGATTTTCCCATTATAAACTCGCCATATCAAACTGTCTACCCCGAAGTTTGCCACACGTTCAATCGTACCCAAACACAAAATAACTGGAGTGGCTATTTACATAATGCTTAGGTAACTTGCTTTTATCAAATCTGGCTTTCTGTAAAATTTTTGATTTATTCCTATTCTAAGAAATGTGTACAAATTCTATACTTAGTCGCTTTGATTGGGATATTTGCTTATTTTTGTATACATTTTATAATGGTTCAGTCCTTGACTTCGAAAATTAGATTACAAACACTATGTCCCAAACTATTAAAGCTTCCGTCCGACTAAGAGAGTTAATCTTGAATGGCGAACTCACCCCAGGTGAGCGTTTGCGTGAGGTTGCTTTGGTGGAGCAACTGGGGATGTCCCGTACTCCCATTCGGTCGGCACTGATTAGTTTGGCCGAGGAGGGCCTGCTGGAGAAGGTCTCTAGTGTTGGCTATCGTGTGCGGGAATTTACCGACCGTGACATTCGGGATGCGATTGAGGTCCGGGGGACATTGGAAGGGATGGCGGCTCGTTTTGCCACAGAGCGTGGAGCTGATGGGGCTGCTTTGAAACCACTCAAAGCCTGTCTGGTTCAGCTTGATGAGGTATTAGACACATCTTCACTGACTAACGATGACATCGCTCGTTATCTTGATCTCAATTCACAATTTCATGAGTTATTGATTCAGCTCGCCGATAGCTTTGTGGTTGAGCGAGCCTTAGCCCGGATTGTAACGTTGCCCTTTGCCTCGGCAAATGCTTTCGTTATTGCTCAATCGCAAATCGAACAGTCGTGGAAAATTTTTATGGTGGCCCAGGAGCAACACCGAGGTATCGTTGAGGCTATTGAAAATGGCCAGGGTAAGCGTGCCGAATACCTCGCTCAGGAGCACGCCCTGCTAGCCTTTCAGACGTTGCAAACGGTCTTTACCAATCGTTCAGTGCTAGACAAAGTGCCAGGGGCATCGTTACTGGCAAAATCTCATCAAACCAGCCCTTAGGGCAATCGAAAATCATAAATTGATGCGGTAGTTACTCAAAGGAGAGAAGATCATGCCTAAATTAAATCCCCCCTTTCGTGCGGATCATGTTGGGAGTTTATTGCGACCGGCCGGTGTGCTAGAAGCGCGTACCAAGTTTAAGCAGGGTAACTTATCTGCTGCCGAATTACGTGCAGTTGAGGATGAGGCCATTGCTGTTGCCGTCAAGCAAATTGAGGCGATTGGGATGCAAGCGGTGACTGATGGCGAGTTCCGTCGTGAGTATTTCCACCTTGATTTTTTGGAGAAGTTAGATGGCGTGACGGTCACTGGGGCGATTGCGGCTAGCTCAGATGCTCAGGAAAAAGTGGGTTTCACACCCCCTAAATTGAGTGTGACAGGAAAGTTACAACATGTGCGGACTATTCAGGTTGATGATTACAACTTCCTCAAATCCCATGTAACTCACACCCCCAAAGTGTCGATTCCCTCGCCAACTATGGTGCACTTCCGAGGCGGACGGGCGGCCATTGATATTGAGTCTTACCCCGATATGGATGAATTTTTCGAGGATTTAGCCCAGTGTTATCGAGACGAAATAAAGGCGTTGTACGATGCCGGATGTCGCTACCTTCAACTAGATGATACCAACCTCGCTTATTTGTGCGACCCTAAAATGCGAGCCGGTGCCGTTGAACGCGGTGATGACCCCAATGAATTGCCACGTACTTATGCAGCCCTCATCAATGAGGCGCTCAAAGGTCGTCCCGATGACCTGACCGTCGGTATCCACCTTTGTCGCGGGAATTTCCGCAGCACCTGGTTTGCTGAAGGGGGCTATGAGCCTGTGGCTGAGGTTTTGTTCAATGAACTCAATGTTGATGCCTACTTTTTAGAATATGATGACGAGCGTTCTGGCGATTTTGCGCCTCTTCGATTTGTACCTGATAACAAAGTGGTGGTGTTGGGCATCATCTCTTCGAAATTACCTGAGCTGGAATCCCCAGTGGAACTAACTCAGCGCATTGATGAGGCCGCCAAATATATGCCGCTTGATAATATGTGCCTCAGCCCACAATGTGGCTTCTCTAGCACCGTCCACGGAAATGAGATAACCCAGGATGACCAATGGGCCAAACTGGAATTAGTCGTGAATACAGCGCGTGAGGTATGGGGGTAGATAAGGTAGCAAAGTAACAGGGTAGTAGGGGCACAAAAGCCTCTTTCCTTGTTTCCCTGTTACACTGCTACCCTGCCCCCGCCCATTTTGTCATAATTCCAATAGTAAGTTATCCTAACATGTGAGTAACTGTTAGCTGTTTGTTGATTGGTATTCGAGGAGGAAACCATGTCACGTCATGTTCATTTAGTTGGAAGTATTCCGCTAGAGGATAATGAAGCGGTTTTTCGTCGTCTCGCCAAACATCTTGGTGAGCGAGCCAAACGATACCCAGACGGTGAAACTGGTAAACGTTCCTACTGGATTCGATGGCAGCATCAGGTGCTCAACAACAATCCCCAATTTGAGGGCCGTGCCGCAAGTGGTGAATTTGCTAACTTTAAAGATAAAGTTGAGCGTCCCGTTTACTACATCCGCGACGGTGTCTCCCCTGATGATCTCCGAATCGAAAACCTTGATTATGCAAAAGAAGGCATTGCCTCATACGCTGTCTTCAAGCAACTTAAAGCCGATGGTGTCATCCCTGATTCTGTGAAATTTCAGGTTGCCCTGCCCACCCCTGTGGCTTTTGTTGCTGGATTTATTGGCCAAGAGCATCGTGGCTTGGTTGAAGATACCTATGAAGCAGCCATGAAAAAAGAGATTGATGCCTTGGTCGCTGCCATTCCCAATGATGAGCTAGCGATACAGTGGGATGTGTGTTATGAGGTGGTTGGGGCCGATGGTGGCTTTGAGCTTCATTATGATAACCCGGTAGAAGCCTCATTAGAGCGAGTTAATCGGCTGCTTGGCTACATCCCGGAGCCAGTTGAAGCTGGTGTGCATCTGTGCTACGGCGATCCCGGCCACAAGCACATTATCGAACCCAATGACTTTGCTACCTCTGTAGCCTTTGCGAACGGTATTAGTGCTGATGCGCCCCGTTCAGTGCAATGGATTCATATGCCTGTTCCCCGTGATCGCACGGATGATACCTATTTTGAACCCCTAACCAACTTGAATATCAACCCAGATATTGAACTCTATGTGGGCTGTGTTCATTACACCGACGGCGTTGATGGTACCGCCCAGCGTGTAAATCAAGCGCTAAAGCACGTACAAAATTTTGGTGTGGCCACCGAATGTGGCTTTGGTCGCCGTGACCCAGCGACTGTGCCAGGGTTACTCGATATTCATGCCTCAGTCGCTGATCAAACCTAATACCTTTTGTTAGGGCTTGACACATTCGATCTGTTGCATAAAATAAGACGACCGTCCTAGAAGTGTAATGCAATCCAGTTGTTACAACACCTCTAATTTAGAGGTACAATAAACCAATTGATTTATCTTTATAAGGAGGAAGATATGTCTAAAGACGTAAAACAAAAAGATTTCTCAATGAATCGCCGGAGCTTTTTGAAGTTGGCGGGTGGGGCAGCAGCTACCTTAGCCATCCCCTCGGTGTTAAGCGGCTGTGGTACAGGCGGCTCTTCTGGCCCCCTCAAAATTGGGCTGTTGGTACCAAGCTCTGGGAACTTCGGGGCTTATGGCTCTGAGATCACCAATGGTGTCAAACTTTGGATGAACAGCCTTGGTAATGAAATTGCTGGTCGCCCTATTGAGTATGTTCAGGAAGATACGGAAGGGAATCCTGAAATTGGCTTGCAAAAAGCCCGTAAACTGGTTGAGCAAGATAATGTTGACGTGATGACCGGTATCGTCAGCTCTGGGGTTTTGATGGCCTGTCGTGACTACCTCCACGAAGCCCAGAAGATGTTTATTGTGGCCAATGCTGGGGCTAACCCAATCTCTCGCGGGGCCAAGTCTCCTTACATCTGGCGAGCCTCATTTAGTAACTGGATGATGGGGGCCAAAATGGGGGAGTGGACGGCTAATAATGTGGGTAAAAAAGCGATTGGTGTTTTTGCTGACTATACCGCTGGCCATAATGAGCGTGACTCTTTTGATTACCACTACACCAACGCCGGTGGCTCCATTGAACATGTGATGGTCCCCTTCCCTGGGATGGGTGACCCGGCCCCAATTGTGGCTGATATTGCCAATCGAGATGCGGATTTCTTCTATATCTTTTTGCCCGGTGGGGCAGGGATTGCCTTCTTCCAGGCTGCTGTTGACTTTGATCTCATGTCACAAATTCCAATGTATGCCAACAATGCTCAAACCTCAGAGGATGTTTTGCGGGTGATTGGTGATCCGGCAGAAGGCATCATCAACTCTTGGTTGTGGGGTTATGTTAATGATATTCCTGAAAACAATGCCTTTATTGAAGCGTATGAAGGCGAGTATGGTTTGGCTCCTTCAAGCTTCTCTGTGCAAGGATATGACTCTGCCCGTGTTATTTCGACCATGATTGAGCGGACTGAAGGTGATACGAGTGATGTTAACAAATTGGTTGAAGCGATGAATGGCATTAGCTTTGCTTCACCGCGAGGTTCGTTCGTTTTGGATGAAGCCACTCAAAACCCACGTCAAGATTGGTATCTGCGTGAGGTTGTGCGACACACCGATGGCTTACTTCACAATAAGGTCCTTGAAAATCTGGGTGAGGTTGTTGACCCAGGTGATGACTCAATGGGTTAATTCATTCTTGAGTTAGCTTGTCAGTATTTCAGTTCGCATATAGCGAACTGAAATACTGACCCATATCACCACTCTACAAGTTGGAATATAAAAATATATGGAAAATTTTATTATCCAAGCCCTCAACGGGGTGGTTAGTGGCATGGTTTTGTTTATTATGGCCGCTGGACTGTCCCTCATCTTCGGGCAGATGAATGTCGTTAACCTCAGTCACGGCGTCTTTTATTTGGCCGGTAGTTACATCGGCTTTACCGTCGTGACAGAGTATGGGGGATTTTGGGTAGCTCTACTTGTTGCGCCCCCCTTGGTCGGAATTTTGGGGTATTTTATCGAGCGGTACTTTCTGCGATATTTTTACGGCGGTCAAAATCACCTAAAACAGGTCTTACTTACGTTTGGAATTGCCATTGCGGTGACCGACGTAATTGACTGGATCTGGGAGTCCGCTCCCTTGACGTATACCCCCCCTCCGCTCCTCAGTGGTCAAATGCCAATCCTCGGCGTACAGTTCCCCACCTATCGGTTTACCCTCATTATTTTCGGTCTACTGCTCTTCGCGGCCCTGTGGCTTTTCCTGGAACGGACTCGTATCGGGGCCATCGTACGGGCTGGGGTCTCGGATGCGAAAATGGTCAGCGGCTTGGGGATCAATATTGAACGGGTCTTCACGGGCGTTTTTGTCTTTGGCACGATGCTAGGCACATTGGCAGGTGTACTCGGTGCGCCGATTTTTTCGATTTCACTAGAACTCGGCTTTGAAATCTTAATTCTGGCAATTGTTGTTGTTGTCATCGGCGGTTTAGGATCCTTGACGGGGGCGTTTTGGGGATCGTTACTTATCGGAGTGGCAGATACCTTTGGCAAAGCGATTATCCCCGAGTTTTCCCTCTTTATCATTTTCGCAGTGATGGCGGTGGTTCTGTTAATCAAACCGTCGGGCCTATTTGGCTTGGAGGGATTTGAATAAGATGACCACTGTAAACAGCTTTCTGGACACTATTCGTGCGTTTTATGCCCAATATCGGCGTTGGATTATCATCGCTCTATTTATTGCGGCCGTTGTCTATCCCTTCTTTGCTCCCATCTATTATCGTGGCTTGGTGATCCAAGTGATGATTTTTGGTATGTTTGCGATGAGCCTTGACCTCCTGCTGGGATACACCGGGATGCCCTCCTTTGGTCACGCTGCATACTTTGGGTTGGGCGTGTATGGGGCTGCCTATTT
Organism: Phycisphaerae bacterium; assembly: GCA_028285035.1. The sequence continues at coordinate 176,447 of JANQQF010000087.1, read as the reverse complement.
AGCCTCTACCAATCCTCGTGCCCTTGATTTGACCAGTAATTTGCTCGTCACCATTCCCATTGTCGTGGTGCTCGTGGCCCTTTTTGCCTTATTTGTCGGTTTCTTTGCCATCCGCACCACAGGCGTTTACTTTTTGATGATCACCTTGGCCGCAGCCCAAATGGTGTTTAGCATCTTCAATCGCTGGACCGAAGTCACGGGCGGGTCAGATGGTTTAACGGGTGTCGCCAATGCCGAAATTGGTATCGGCCCCTTGAGCTACGCCTTTAGCCCCCTGCGAGTGCCTTATTATTTCCTAACGCTCGTCTTTTTTCTCCTGGCTTGGTATTTGATGCGACAGATTATCAACAGCCCATTCGGCTGGACATTGCAGGGCATTCGCGAGAATGAAGGCCGGATGAAAGCTTTGGGCTACAATACTGACGCCTACAAACTGGCGGTCTTTGTGATCGCTGGAGCGTTTGCGGCCTTGGCCGGTGTTCTTCAGGCGCACTTCTTCCAAGGCGCTAGCCCAACCTCTCTTTTTCTTAATACCTCGGGTGAGGCAATGTTGGCCTTGGTTATTGGCGGGCCAGGGACCCTCTTTGGCGGGGTGCTGGGGGCATTTGTCGTTAAAATGTTCCCGCTCTGGGTGAGCAGCTTCACCGAGCGCTGGCAACTGATCGAAGGATTGGTCTTTATTGCCTTTGTGATGTTTGCCCCCAATGGAATTTTAGGATTTTTGACCGGCAAAGGGACAGGCAAAGCGGTTGTTGAGAAATTGGCCTCAGATGTCAGTGACGCTGTTGGAAAGGGGGCCAAATGAGCGAGTTAAAAGTCAACGAAGTCACCAAAAACTTTGGTGGGGTCCAAGCGGTTAACAACGTCTCGATCTCGGTCAATAGTGGTGAGCGATATGCAGTGATCGGTCCGAATGGAGCTGGCAAAAGTACCTTCTTCAATTTGATTTCAGGTGAACTCCCCGTCACCAATGGCCAAATTTGGCTGGACGGTCAAGACATTACCTCGCTCAAAGCCAATGAATGCGCTAATTTGGGCATTGGCCGTACCTTTCAGCGTAACAATCTCTTTTTGGGGATGACCGCACTAGAAAATGTGCGTATCGCTGTGCAGCATAAATATGGCATCACCCGACATATCTTTCGTCCTATTTCCACGTTTCATGAGGTTGCCGAAGTATCTGAGCAGGTGCTGGCGCAAGTGGGCTTGGGTGATATCCGTGATCGAAAGGTGAGTGAGCTGGCCTATGGTCAGCAGCGGGCCCTTGAAATTGCCTTGGCCTTAGCCACTCAGCCCAAAATTCTTTTGCTTGATGAGCCGACGGCAGGCATGTCACCGGCTGAAACCACTGATATGGTTAAACTTATACAGACCTTGCCTCGCACGCTGACGATGATGATCGTTGAGCATGATATGGACGTCATTTTCAACATTGCGGACCGAATCACGGTGCTCCATTATGGTGAGGTGATTGCCACCGGAACCCCCGATGAGGTTCGCCATAACCCAACCGTCCGTGAAATCTATTTGGGATCGACAGAAATCTGATGTTAAACATAAACGATATTCATACCTACTACGGTGATAGTCATATTTTGCAAGGCGTGACTCTTGAGGTGAAAAAAGGGGAAGCTGTCGCGTTGCTCGGTCGCAATGGTGTCGGCAAGACGACGACGATCAGCTCAATCATCGGCTTTGAACCCCCGCGCCGTGGTAAAATCTTACTACAGGGCCAAAATATTACAGGTCGGCCTCCATACGAGATTGCCCAAAGTGGTGTTGGTTTGGTTCCCCAAGGGCGTGGCATTTTTCCCACCCTAACCGTTCGTGAGAACCTGACGCTGGCCGCTCGAAATACCCAAAATGGCGGCTGGACCCTCGATCGTTTGCTACCGCTTTTTCCAAATTTACGGGATCGGATGAACAACTATGGTCGACAATTGAGCGGTGGTGAACAACAGATGCTGGCGATAGGCCGAGCTTTGATGACTAATCCCGAACTTCTCCTGCTGGATGAACCCTCCGAAGGCCTTGCTCCCCTCATCGTCGAAGAAATCGCCAGAATTATTACTGAAGTTAAGGCTAAGGGCCTTTCGATCCTGCTTGTCGAACAAAACCTGGCAATGGCCCTCGGTGTTGTTGATCGCGTGTATGTGATGAGCAAAGGCCGCATCGAATATGAAGGTACCCCAAATGAGTTACGCCAGCAGGCTGAGTTGATGGATCAATTGCTAGGCGTTTAACCGAAAAAGTAAATAGTAATTATAGCCGCGCTTACGCAATTACTATTTACTAATTACCGATTACCAACTATCCACTATTTACAACGGAGGTAAATATGATAAAGCCATACACTGCTGTTGGATTGATCCCGACCGTGCGAGGGGTGCGAAAGCGGGATGACGTGATGCTCAACATCGAGCATTTGACCCATCTGGTCAAGGCCGCCTCGTGGCTATCCAGCCTTGACTTGCCAGTACGATTGATCGCCTTTCCCGAAGGGGCTTTGCAGGCCTTTAATGATGAGGTGCTGGATATGGATCACGTTGAATTCGCCCGTGAATGTGCCATTGACATTCCAGGTAAAGAGACTGATGCTTTGGGTGAGATTGCCAAGCAATACAACTCCTATATTATGGCTCAGGCCAAAGCCCGGCACCCCGACCCGGATATGAAAGATCGATTTTTCAATGTTGGCTTTATCATTGACCCGCACGGCGAGGTCATTTTGCAGCATTACAAAGTCTCACCTCTGTTCCCCGTAGAGCACTCTGTTTGCCCCCACGATGTTTACGATTGGTGGATTGAGAAGTATGGTCGCAATTTAGATGCCTTCTGGCCTGTCGTCGATACCGAGATTGGTCGGTTGGGCATTATGATGGCCAATGAAGGCTCGTACCCGGAAAATGCCCGAGCCTTGGCAATGAACGGGGCCGAGGTGGTCTACCGCGCCTCCTATCCCCACCCTGCCACCGGGAATGAAATTTTCGAAATCCAAACCCGAGCCCGTGCTCTTGATAACAATATGTACATTATTGCTCCGAATATGGGCACCTACTATCTCTTTCCCGACTCGGATATTCCCATCGATACCTTTGGTGGGCGCTCCTTTATCGTGAATTACAAAGGCCAAATCGTTGGGCGGCAAGACTATGGGGCGGGTTCAACCTACGTTGGTGGTGTCATCGACATCGAGGCGATGCGCGATCATCGGGCCCGAGCGAAGTGGGATAACTGGATGAAAGATTTGCGCACCGAACTGTATCAAATGCTCTATGAAGAACCAATCTATCCCAAGAATCTCTATCTCGATCGTGAGCCGATGAAGCACGCCGAATATGAAGAGAAGGTGATCAAAACCCAAATAAAATTGATGCATGATCGTGATATCTGGGTGAAACCAGAACGATAAATAATTGGGAATCCGTGATGAAAGCTACTATCACAAGCATATGTCAAAAAAACTTTGAGGGCTAGGAGCTTTTTATGTCTCAAACTCCTTTATTTCGAGCCGATCATGTCGGTAGTTTGCTACGTCCGCTTGAGTTACGTCAGGCGTTTAAATTGCAGCGGCAGGGTGACATTGATGCCACTGAATTTAAGTCGATTCAGGATCAAGTGATTAAGAATGTAATCAAACTACAAGAAGAGGCTGGCCTACAGTCGATCACCGATGGCGAGTTTCGGCGCATCTCTTACTGGGGGCACTTTGTTGATCTTGTTGACGGCTTGTCCACCGGTAAATCCTTATACACCTTTCACGATGGTGAGGGGAATGAAACAGAATTTCTGGCCCCACAGGTTACTGCCCCGCTCAAACGGAGCCAGCCGATTTCTGGCGATGAGTATGATTTTGTCAAAGCCAACACCCACCGCACCCCTAAAGTAACCCTCCCTTCGCCACCGACGATGCACTTCTGGCGTGGCGATGAGACGATTGGCCCCGATACTTATGACAGTGTTGATGCTTATTTTGACGATTTAGCCCATATTTTCCGGCAAGAGATCGCTGACTTGGGCAGTCGAGGCTGTACTTATATCCAAATTGACGAAGTTCCCTTGGCGATGCTTAGTGCTGCCGAGGTACGGGATCAGGTTTCTGTCGGTGGTGGTGAACCAGAGGCCCTGATTGATCGATATATCAAGCTCATTAACGACTCCGTGGCCGACCGCCCTGATGAGATGACTGTGGCCACACACCTCTGTCGGGGTAACTTTAAGGGCCGCTGGCTTTCAGAGGGCAGCTATGAGCATGTGGCTGAGCGACTGTTCAATGATCTGAATGTAGATACATTCTTTTTGGAGTATGACACCCCCCGCGCTGGCGATTTTCAGCCGTTGCGTTTTGTCCCATCGGATAAATCGGTGGTCCTTGGCTTGATTAGCTCCAAGACGACCGAGTTAGAAGACATTGAGATGCTACAACGCCGGGTCGATGAAGCAGCTCAGTTTATCGACGCTAATCAACTGGGTATTAGCCCTCAGTGTGGGTTTGCCAGCACCGTGGGCGGTAATCCCGTGACGATTGATGATGAGCGGCGAAAATTGGCTCTCGTCGTTGAAGCTGCGAACAAAATTTGGGGGTAATGATGCTAACCATTCAACCAAAACTAGCCAGCGAGGCGCAAGAATATATTGATGCAGGGATTTGGAATGACGACACATTGTATAGCTTGCTGAAACAGTGTATTACAAAACATCCCGATAAATTGGCCATCATCGGTGACGGATTAGAGGTAACCTATGCCCAATGGCACGCGCAAGTGCTGGCTCTGGCGGGACAATTGCAAGCCATCGGGGTTAAAAAGGGCGATGTCGTGGCAGTGCAGTTGTCAAACTCAGTACCCTTCTTTGTTGGCTGGCTGGCGACGGCGGCCCTAGGCGTTATCCTACAAACCATTCATATGCCCTATCGTGATGCGGAGCTATCATTTTTGTTAGAACACAGCGGGGCCAAATGTTTTATTGGGGTGGCCGATACCAAAGGGTACTCCCCTGCTGGTGAGGCGTTACGCTTAAAAGATCAACTGAACACGTTGGAAGCGGTTATTTCTGTGGGCGGTGTGGTTGATGGGGCCATCGCCTACGATGACGCAATCCAGCACCCCCCAGCGACTGATTTGCCTGAACTGACGGGTGATGATGCCTTTGTGCTGCTATACACCTCCGGTACTACGGGCAATCCCAAAGGTGTGCCAATCAAATACAAGTGGTTTATGAGCAATGCCCTCATTGCCGCCCAGGATTGGGAGTTTACGGATGATGAGCGGATTTTATCTGTGGCTTCATACACCCACCTTTACGGCCTGTGGACGATTATCCTCACTCTCTATTATGGTGGACTGCACATTTTGATGCCGGCCTTTACCCCGCCCGACTTTCTACGCATTGTCAATACCTACAAACCGACGGGTGTTTTTGCTGTGCCAGCCCACGTCGCTGCGATGATTAACTTGGGATTGTGGGATCAATTGGACACGTCGAGTATTCGCTTTATGGTGCAGGCCGGTATCATTGTGCCGCAACATATCGCTGAGGCCGTCGATGAAAAGCTACCAAATGGCAAAGTACTCCAGTTGTTTGGGATGAGCGAGCTACAATGCGGCTCCTACACCAAATTCGATACCCCTCGTGACATTCGTGTAGCCACATCAGGCCAAGCCCCACGGGGGATGCAATTGAAAATTGTCGATGAGGCTGGGCAGGATTTACCCGATGGTAAAGAGGGCCAGTTGTTGTTCAAAGGCTGCGCGGTTTTTACGGGCTATCTCAATAACGAGGCGGCAACCCAAGAAGCCTTCACTGACGATGGCTGGTTTATCTCCGGTGATACCGCCAAAATAAACGAGACAGGTCAACTCCAGATCACCGGCCGCTTTAAGGACATCATCAATCGGGGTGGAGTCAAATATCATCCGAAAGAAGTTGAGGATATTGTAATGCAGATGCCAGGCGTGGCTGCCGTGGCTGTAGTGCCCTATCCTGATGATGTGTTGGGGGAACGGGCCTGTATTTGTATCCAGCCGATGGGTGATGATGTACCCAGCTTGGAAAACATCACGGCGCGATTGGAAGCGGTCGGTATCGCCAAATTTAAGTGGCCGGAACGACTGGCGCTGGTTGATGAGATGCCCCTGACGCCAACCCGAAAGGTCATTCGGTCGGAGCTACGACGGTCCGTTTTAGGGGAATAATGAAGCCATTTACCCGAGAAGTCGCCATTCGATTTGAGCATTGTGACCCGGCAGGGATTGTTTTTTATCCCCGCTATTTTGACATGGTCAATACGTTGATGGAGATGTGGCTGGAGGACGGCTTGGGGGCCTCAATTGGGCATCTGATCAATGAGCGAGGTTTGATTGTCCCTACAGTGCGGACTGAAAGCCAATTTACTAGCCCGTCCGCCTTGGAAGATGTCCTGCTGATTACCCTGAGACTTGGCAAAATTGGTAACGCGTCATTTATCCTTAACTTCACCGCGACTTGCCAAGAGGAAGTTCGCTTTGAAATCACAACTGTGGTGGTTTTTGTTGACAAAGCTAAAGGCAAAAGTGCCCCCATTCCCGCTGACATTCGGGCCAAGATGGAACCGTATTTAGGTTGAGCGATGACATTATCCCCACAATCGCAACCCATTCCTCTCTTTGTTCCCAATCATTGGGCACCGAAAGAAGTTGAAAATTTTGCTGGACTACACTCGATCCAAATTCTGCCTGACTTTGAGCGATTCAATCAAGCCAATGATATGTTTAGCCGAGGCTTTTGGGATGAGGATATCAAAACCCAGAAAACCTTCCAATTTTATCGCAGCTTTGTTAAACCACAGGAGCGAATGCGCAAAGTCGAGGGTTATGCCCAGCGGGATTATGCGCTCCGCAATGGCCCTTGGGTGGTGACTGAGATGTTGGCCGAAATGAACAAGGGGGAAGATCGGCGAGATGGTTTTACCGATCATTTCAAACCCTATCGCCCTCCCAAAGTAGAGCCAAGGCCTATCGATGATTCGGTAGCGATGACAGCGGAGATCAAACAGGTGGCCAAATTGTATGGGGCCGATTTGTGTGGGGTGACTGATTTTGATGAGCGATGGGTCTACGCAACTAGATTTACCGCGCGGCGTGTGGCTTGTAAACCGATAGAACTGCCAGAAGGATTGACACGCGCCATCGTCATCGCCAAATCAATGGATTATAATCTGATCCGCACCACCCCTTCAGCCACGGCCAGCACTGCTCCGGGTTTGGGTTATGCCGAAGACATCGTCACGCTTTTAGCCCTGGCCCAATTTATTCGGACGCTGGGCTATCAAGCCGTAGCCTGTCAGAATGATACAGTTCTCTCCATTCCCCTGGCGATCAAGGCGGGGCTTGGGGAATATGGCCGACACGGAATGGTCATTACCGAGGAGTTTGGCCCCAGAGTACGCTTTGGTACCATTCTGACCGATTTGCCCCTCGCTGTCGATCAACCCACCACATTTGGCGTGACTGAAACTTGCCAAATCTGTCGGCGTTGCGCCAATAATTGCCCCCCTCAAGCCATCGACCACGGCGAGCCTGAGACAATGCTTAATTCCTCGATCATCAAAGGGGTGCGAAAATGGACCACTGACCCTGAAAAGTGTTTTAGTTTCTGGGTTGGACAGGGTACAGATTGTGCCATTTGCATTCGGACCTGCCCCTACAACAAAGATTTTTCAAAGTGGTATTTTCGGCTTGAACGCTTTTTGTTAAATACACCCCTCAGACGATTTGTGCTCTATATCGATGATAAACTGCGTTTGCATGATCGTCAGCATCCCCTGCATTGGTGGGAGGGAATGCAAGAGGATGCTAAATCTGAAAAGCGGGCCGAGGATCACCGACTACAAATGAATCGGGTAACAAAACAAGAACAGGCGAGATCAGCGGCGTCGGATCGCTAATTATTTAGATCACCGGAAAAATGACCGGTGACTTTAAAAATGACCTGCTCGGCAATATTCGTGGTGAGGTCCCCAAACCGCTCCAACTCGCGAGCCGCCCGCAGCACTTTATAACTAGCCTCCGCAGCAGCAGTATCTTGGGCATCGACCATTTGGCTCATAATTTGAGTAAAAATTGTGGCATAAATTTTGTCGGCCTCTTCGTCTGTTTCAATGATCTTGTAGGCCAAGTCGACATCATCTTCTGCGTATGCCTTCATCGCATCGACAAGCATGTCGCCAACAATTGCACCAAGTGTTTTCAATTCAGGCACCCGAACTTCGGGATCAGGCACAAGAAATGGAATAACCTTGGCGATACCCTTTGCCTGATCCCCCATTCGCTCTAAATCAACACCCATGTGCATAATCGCTGTTACTGTGCGTAGATCACTGGCTGCAGGTTGTTGGGTCGCAATTATTGTAAAACATTCCTCTTCAATTTTTGTTCGCAAATCATTGATGATCTTGTCCTCTGCCTTCACCCGTTCGGCTAGGTCAATATCCAAGTTTTCCAAAGCTCTGAGGGCAAACTTCAACGCCTCAAAGACCAGATTTCCCATCTCAAAGATCTCATTTCGTACTTTTGTAATGCCTTGATGAAATTCGGCACGCATTGGTCTGCTCCTCTTCTGCTTTTGTAGGTGGCTGAGTATCATTTCAATGGAGTCGATTTTACTATAGCATACCTGCCCTGCCTGTCCAATTTTTGTTGAGGTTTCTTTTCTTTGCCTGCCCTAACATTATCGATACAATCTGCGCTACAATTCTTTTAGAAATGAGCCTGCTATGACCTCTCGATCACAATCCGTTCTACATAGTCGTATTATTAAAAAATCGCCTGTTTATTATGGGTGGATTATTCTCGCTGTGGGTACGTTGGGGGTAATTATGTCTAGCCCCGGCCAAACCTACTCCTTTTCCATATTTGTTGAGTCTTTCATTAAGGATCTTGGATTGAGTCGATCCTTGGTTAGCACTCTTTATATGGTGGGGACAATTACGGGGAGCCTGGCTCTGCCCTACATTGGCCGACAAATTGATAAACGTGGTCCGCGGATGATGGTGGTTGTTATTGCCGCTGCTTTTGGGCTGGCCTGCATTTATATGGGACTCGTGACCAATGCCGTGATGCTCGTCTGCGGCTTTGTGGTGATGCGGATGCTGGGCCAAAACAGCATTGTGATCGTCAGCCAAAATGTAATGAATCAGTGGTGGGTGCGACGACGCGGCTTTGTCTTAGGGATCGGCACCCTCATTGCTTCGGTTTCAGGAACGGGCCTCTTTCCAAATTTGATCAATTGGCTCATCCCTCAATTTGGTTGGCGCGTCTCATATTTTATCTTGGGTGGCTTGGTGATGGGCACAATGGTGCCGCTCGGGTATCTCTTTTTTCGCGATAAGCCCGAACTGTACGGTCTGCTGCCGGATGGCGATACGCCCGAGACTTTAGCGGCTGATGAGACAGAGGAACCTGTTGAGGCCCTCATTTACCCTTACGAAGAAAACTGGACTGCTGGTGAAGCCTTACGAACGAGCGCCTTTTGGTTGATTGTACTTGGCATTGGGGCGTTCAACATGCTGGTCACGGGCCTAACCTTTCATATCGTCAGCATCTTTGCCGACAATGGTCTCTCCGCTGATTTGGCCGCAGGTGTATTTCTCCCGATGTCAATCACGGCTTCTGCCATTGGTATTCCCGGCGGCTGGCTGCTCGATCGCATAGACGCCAAATATATGCTTTCCCTAGGTTTAGTCTGCCTGACCATCACCATTCTCTTCTCGGCGAGTATTGCCAATCCACAGCTAGGTATTCTCTATGGGATCATATTTGGTATGTCCTTAGGCTTTTCTGGAATCGTTAGTAATGTGATTTGGGCCAATTACTTTGGCCGCCAGAATTTGGGAGCAATTTCGGGGATCACGGCAACCTTCGCCGCTGCGTCTTCAGGCGTCGGTCCCCTGATTTACGGCTTAGGTCGTGATCTCGCCGGAAACTACTGGCCCTCGCTCTGGATTTCGGCCCTCTACCCCGCGATCATGGCCATTTTGATTCTGTTTATGCAACGGCCTCGGAAACGCATAGACTAACCCACAAAAATATTTAACCAAACCGAATTTATACGAAAAGTGATATCGATAAAATTATTGTTGACGTTATTTGTATTCCTATAAAACGTGCATTATAATGCAAAATCAGGTATAGAAATTAAGTATCGTGCAAATTCTGGAGCTAGTCAGTATGAGAGAATTAGATTTACCCCAAGAAAGACGGCAAAGCATTCTTGAGGAACTGCGACAAAAAGGGAAGGTCGTGGCCTTAGACCTAAGTAAACGATATGGGGTATCGATCGACACTATTCGCCGAGATTTACGTGACTTGGCAGCAGAAGGGCTGTTGAAGCGAGTGCATGGGGGGGCCTTGCCCATTGCCCCCCCGCTTACATCTTACCGTGAGCGAGATGGGCAATCCTCAGCCGCCAAAGCTAAATTGGCCCAAGCCGCTCAGGATTTAGTGCAAAATGATCAACTTATTATCTTTGGTGGGGGCACTACAAACAATGAAATTGCTAAACACTTGCCGTCTAATTTAAGAGCAACTGTAGTGACAATTAGCCCGCAGATTGCGTTATATTTAGCTGGATATCAATATCTGGATATCATCTTAATTGGTGGGCGTCTCAGCAAGGCGGAGCTGGTCACCGTTGATGCTGAGGCAGTAACCCAACTCAAGCAATTTCACGCCGACATCTGTTTTTTGGGGGTATGTAGCCTGCATCCAGAGGCTGGCTACAGCGCTAATCGCTATGAAGAGGTCGCGCTCTTGCAAACGATGATTGCTCAATCGAGTGATGTTGTGGCCACGGCAACGGCTGATAAGCTGGGTACAATCTCTCCTTTTGTCGTTTCTTCCCTAGATCAAATCACCCATATCGTAACTGAGCGTAATATTTCAGACGATATTCTGGCTCCCTATCAGGCTCAAGGCCTTCAAATCTTAAAAACAAGTTGATGTCCTATCCTCAGAGAGAGTTAAATCAACGGAGTAAACTTATGATGAAATCGATGAGCCAAGCTAGATTGGCTGTACTTACCGCATTTTTTATCAATGGTGCCCTGTTAGCCACTTGGGTTTCCCGAATTCCTGCCATACAAGCAAAGCTGAATCTTAGTGAAGGTGATCTCGGTTTGATCCTGATGGGATTATCTGTTGGCGTACTGGTTGCTCTGTCTTTGGCGGGGGGGCTGATCGCCCGGTTTGGTAGTCTCAAAGTGACCATCTGGGGTGCTATCGGAATGTGCCTGACCTTGCCTTTTTTTGCACTCACTCCGTACGCGGTTGTTTTGTGGTTTATTCTGTTCCTATTTGGTGGGGCGATCAGTGCCATGGACGTGGCGATGAATGAGCAGGCGATTTTGGTAGAACGCAATGAAGCGCGCCCGCTGATGTCCTCGTTTCACGCAGCCTACAGCGTTGGTGGTTTGGCTGGAGCCTTGATTGGGGCAGGGATGGCTTCAATTTCAGCATTGACCCCATTCCTTCACTTTCTGATTATTTCAATTTTGTTTAGTGGCGTGATGTTGATTGTGGCTCGATATTTATTGCCAATTAAACCTGAGGCTTCGGAGGGCGAAGCAGTGTTTCGTATCCCCGAGCGGGCCTTGTGGCCGTTGGGTGCGGTGGCCTTTAGCGCCGCCATCGCCGAAGGGGCAATGGCGGATTGGAGTGCTGTCTACTTGACCAAGGTTTTGAACACAGATGCGGCCTTTGCTGCGCTGGGCTTTGCCGCTTTCTCTCTAACAATGACAATTGGCCGTCTGGTTGGGGATCGGCTCACTTCCATCTGGACCCCTATCAGTATCGTCAGAATCGGTGGACTGGTAGCTACCCTGGGCTTACTGACCGCTGTAATCGCTACGAATCCAATGATTGTGCTCGTCGGGTTTGCTGCGATTGGGCTGGGGTTAGCCAATATCATACCCCTTGCTTTTAGTGCAGCAGGCAATTACCCTAATATTCCAACCGGCGCAGGCATCGCGAGTGTAGCAACGATTGGTTATGCAGGGTTTCTAGCTGGCCCGCCACTTATTGGCTTGATTGCCGAAGGTACATCACTTCGGATTTCATTATTTCTGATTACCATTCTTGTGGCCACTCTGATATTCACAGCTAAAGCCGTTTCCCCCTCAAAATGATTACTCCAAATGCTCATGCGGCCCTGCCCCAAACAGCCGAACGGCATTGCCGTAGGCGATTTGGCGGGCGATGTCGGGGGGCAATTGGTCGAGCCAGACTCGATCATACTCGATAATTTCTTGATAGACCCCCCAGCGCGATGGAATCCAGGTATCACTCCCGATCGTAACTCGGTCGGGGTGTTTGAGGAACAGAGCCTCCCAAGTTGGGTCTAACACACCATTTGGGGCAATCTGTCCTTGCCGTAGCGAGGTATCGATCCACAGATTTTCATACTTATCCAGCATCGCCATCACTACCTCGGGCGGCTCACTCAAGCCTGCGTGTCCCCACAAAATTTTGGCCTCCGGGGCATAACCAAAAATAGTATCAATAGCAGGGGCTTTGGTGTGAATTTGCAAGATCAGATCTTGTTCGATGGCTAGGGCCACTGTTTCCTGAATGATGGGCGAGTCGGCATCTTCATTAAGATGAATGTGAAACTCACCGATGCCCTCATAAACTGGAGTCTCCAAGCGATCTCTGAAATAGGATAAAATCGTCACATCCTCAAACCAATTGCTTGAGGTGACCTGACCATGATAGGGGCGCAATGAGGGTACAATGCGGTCGGGATCTAATTCGTACAACATTCGTGTGCCTTCATCAGGCGAGCTGGAAAAGAGCGCCCGTGGTACCTCAGCCCGCTCTAACTTCTCGATAATTTCCTCAGGCGTATATTCAAGCCAGGCGTCATCGCTGTAGTGAATATGGGTGTCGAAGATAGGCAGAACCTCAGGCTCTGTGACTGACTCATCGGTAGCTGTCGCGGCTAATTCTTCTGGTTGCGGGGATGGTGCGGGTTCAGTAGCGACTTTAGTCGGTTCAGTTGTCGATGTTGGCTCGTTGATCTCCACTGTTGCGGTGACGGTTGGGGCGGTGGTCGCGACATCCTCTTGTGTGGGAGCAACCGCGACGGTAGTTGGTGTAGGCTCTTGAATATCTGCTAACGGAGCCGACGATTCTGTCTCGTTGGCCGAGTTACATCCAATCAGCAATGTCATAATAATTAAAACTCCCCAAATATTTCTTCTCTGCATCATATCTCCTTGAGCATTAACACGATCAAACTGCTTAAATCTTATTGCAACGAATTACACGAATTAACACGAAAAGAAACCTGAAAATTAGCGGAATTAGTTTAACTCTTTGCTAATTTTGAAGCTAATTAGAATATCACAGTTTGTTATGAGCTAGCTTTATCTTGGCATTATAATATAAATGGGATTTTTCCGAACTCATTGCGATAGTAACCCATCAATGATAAGATATGAAAATTCCACAAGGAGACAAACCAATGCGTGATCTTTTAATTCCCAAAGACAAAGTAACTTTGTTGAAAACACAGAATGAGGGCAAACGGCAAGCCGTGGAACGCGCCCGCCAAGCCCCGTTTTGGCAAGGTAAACTGGATGATATTGATCTCAATCGTTTGGATGATCCAGTAGAGTGGCAAAAAATTCCGGTGCTGGAAAAATCACAACTCCGGGCATTATCGACCGAAGCCTTCCAGCGAGATTTTATGATTGCGGATCGAAAGGAAATCGTCGAGTATTGGCGTTCCGGTGGATCGACGGGCAAACCCTTGTTTTACCCCCGCACCCAACAGGACATTCACTACGCCTTGATCGGCTTTCAACGCGTTTATGCCTGCACCGGCGCGACCGCCGAAGACATCGCCCACGTCTCTCTTCCGCTAGGCATTCATCCAGCGGGACACTTGATGGCGCGTGCCGCCGAAGCCTACGGCGTTGGCGCGGTTTGGGCGGGCGCAGGCACCTCGCTGCCCTCCCATTTACAAATCGAATTTCTTAAGATGTTCAAACCGGATATCTGGGTAGGAATGAGTAGTTATGGCCTGCATTTGTCCAATGTCGCCGCCAACCAAAATCTCAAGATTGCCGACTTGGGCGTTTCCAAGATTATCTGCACTGCCGAGCCGTTGTCACAGGCGAAACGAACCAAGCTTGAGACGGAATGGGGTGCGACAGTCTACGACTCTTTTGGTATGACCGAAGCAATGATGATGGCTTCGGAGGATGAACGGCGGAACGGCTTTCGCATTTGGTCTGATTTTAATTATTTGGAAGTGCTTGACCCCGAAACATTGACTCCTGTCGCTGATGGCGAGCAGGGGGTGTTAGTCGTGACACCTCTGGCAACCAACAATGCTACCCCGTTTTTGCGCTGGAATACAGGCGATATTGTGACGATGCACGAGAATGTACCTGGTGAAGGGCCGTTCGCTGTCTTCCCTGTGGTCAAACACGCCCATCGCACCGCTGGCTTCTTCAAAGTACGTGGCATCAATATCGGGCACACCGAATTTGAGGATATGATGTTTGGTATCCCCACTGTGGCCGATTTTCGCGTGGAGGCGGTTGCCCAAGATGGGCTTGATCTGTTGCGAGTTCAGGTCGAGATTGCTGACGATACCGACGCCGCGATGATAATCAATCAATTGCAGGATCAGATCAAAACAACCTTCGAAGTAACTCCTGAGGTTGAAATTTCTGAGCGAGGCACGATTGCCAAGTTGTTTGAAGGGGCGGTTAAACCGCCTCGTTTTGTTGATCGACGGTGAGGATGAAAGTGAAAACCTCTGGCGAAGTTAGGCTTTAAAACAGCTTCTGAGGCTCATTACAAAGACTTGGTGTAATATTTCACCTTACACCACTCCTACTCGCCTAAATCAATGGCGAAACTTGCCGAAAATTGACGTTGAGTGTGGCGAGGAACGCAATGAAACTAAACTCAAGCCTTTATGATCTAACCCAGCAAACACAAGGGCAAATCTTTGCTACCATCAAAGCGATTGAACCACAACGTCTAGCAGATTTGCCCTCATTGCCCCCGTTGTTACAAATAAGATCAGGCCATGCCGAAAGTCCAGGTTGGTTTATGATCCAAGCGGCTGAGTTTGATCCAGAGCCGCTCACGGTTGAGAATCTTCGGGTGCGTGATATTTATGCCTCCGAGCGGATAGTCCAGGCTATTCTTGAGATGCTGGCAGGCGAGGGGTGGCTGGACCGAATGGATGAGGCGTATCATTTAACCTCGGCCGGGCGTACTCTGATCAACCAGCGCCAAGATGGGATTAATCAATTATTATCGACGGCGAACCCATCACTGCCTACCGAGACGATGAACCAATTGCTGGCACGATTAGAGCAAATTATCGAGTTAAGCCTGAAATCAAGTACGCCACCAGGAAATTGGTGTTTAGCCCACTCCCGAAATCGCGCCCCGTCTGAAGGATCTGCGCCACTGGTCAGGATCAATCAATACTTCTCGGACTTCAATGCCTTTCGGGATGACGCGCATATGGCCGCTTGGCAGGCTCAAGCGGTTGAAGGCTATGTTTGGGAAGCGTTCAGCCTGATTCATTCAGGGCAAGCGACAACTGCGAATGAGGTGTACGATGCTCTAATATTCCGTGGCTATTCACGGAGTGATTATGCTGCTGCCCTCCACGCGCTTCAAGAAAAAGGCTGGGTGGTTAGTTCTAATGACGCAGATCGTTATGAAGTGAGTGATTTAGGTCAACAAATCTGGCAGAAGGTTGAACAGTTAACCGATGAATATTTCTATGCCCCGTGGTCAGAGCTAGCTGATGATGAAATTGAAGAAACCATTAATTTGCTGCAACAATTTTATGATGAGTTGCAAGGACTAGCTACGGATGAAGGGGCTTGAAATCCTCAATGTCTTCCTCTATCAATTAGGAAATTTCTGAAAAGCTGTAATCAAGATAACGTATAAAAAAGTAGAAGTGTGATAAAAGATAAATGGTTTTTTCTACACTAATCATATCTATTTTGACCAGATAGACTGAGTAAATTTTTCAATTACGCTAAAAAGCTGTAAGATCGTGACCAACCTTTGTTGTTGATCATATTAGTTTAGAAGACCTCTGTTAGCTGAACCCCATTTCGACCTTAGACTTCACTACCTTTGAATTTCCGTCATAAGAATTGTACCCGACCCAGTTGAATGGAACGGTGTAGTACACCCTCGCACAATATTCTTGCTAAAAATTTATATAAGGAGTCCCTGTATGGCTAGCTTCAGTGTCGTTGTCCCCTGCTTCAATGAAGAGCAGAATATCAGCCTGCTTTATGATCGGGTGTGTCAACAGTTCGCTCAATTTGATGAGTTTGAAATCATTTTTATTGATGATGGAAGTAGTGACAAAACCTTGATCCTCATTAAGGAACTTGCCGCCTCTGATAGACGGGTTAGATATATCTCCTTTTCCCAGAATTTTGGCTTGGAGGCAGCCTTTCGGGCTGGCTTCAAATATGCCACCAAACAGTGGATTATCCAGCTTGATGCTGATCTCCAATCACCGCCAGAGGAAATTCCCAAACTCATTGATAAAGTACAGCAAGGCTATGATATTGTTTTTGCCCTACGCCAGAATCGACAGGATAGCCTGCTTAAAAAATGGGGGTCAATCAGTCAACATTTTGTTGCTTCTCATATTCTCAATATAAAAATGCCGCAAGGTGCTTCAACTTTTCGGATTATCGATAGTCGGGTTGCTAAAAAAATTATTCATAAAAAAACAGCCCGCCCTTACTTTCTGCCAGAGTGTTTGGCTGTTGGGGCTAAATATACCTTTGTCGAAGTCGTCCATCACCCCCGTCTGGCTGGCAAATCGAAATTCAATTTGATTAGATCGATCCAGGCGACGATGGATTTGTTTATTGGCCATTCGCTGGTGCCGTTAAATTTCTTTCTTTGTCTCACTGCGATTGTTGGAATTTTCTTTGTAATCCTCCCCTTAAATCTAGCCCTGGCCCTCAGTGCAATCTGCTTTGCTTTTGGTCTCTGGCTCAATGCCAGTTACATTGCCCGCATGGTCGATGAAGCTACCTTTCAAAATTTGTACCTCATCCGAGAGGCAAACGTTCCGATTGATCCCACTGATGACCTATATGAGTTTGAGTGTGTCTCTTTGGATGAAGAAGTGGAGCGATGGGCGATATGAGTAATCCAACCATTGTTTTTCTAGGAGCAAGTGTCGATCAGTCTCCTTCATATCGGACTGCTCGTGAGATGGACTTTTATATCATCAGCTTTGATGGTAATCCTGACGCATTTGCCTTCAGGTTCGCAGATGAGACTTATCCAGTGAGTGTGAGGAATTATGAGAAGATAGAGGGAATCCTGAAGGGGCGAAAAATTGATGCCATCTACAGCCCAGCTAGTGATGCAGCCCGTTTAAGCGAATATTATTTGGCAAAAACCTTCGGCACTCCGAAAAAGGTCTCGATGGGGTCAGTACAGGGGTCCATGAATAAGGGCTATTTTTTAGACACGCTGCAAAATGTTGGGCTGCCTCATCATACCCATATTAGAAGCGATAATCTCGCTGAGCTTAAAGAAAGTGTGAAAAATTGGACCTACCCATTTGTCGTTAAACCCAACGATAGTTCGGGGAGCAAGGGAGTACGGGTTGTCAACTCAACAGCCGAACTTGAACAGGCCCTTAACCTGGCCCAATCTTTTTCCCCAACCAAAATTGTTGTCTGCGAAGAACTGGTGGTTGGGACTCACTGTTCGGTGGATGCCTTTCTACGCGACTCTCAAGTTGAATTTATGACTGTTGCGCAAAAAATTATGACCGATGAGCCGTTGATGATTCCCTTACATTACATTATGCCTGCAAATATCCCTACAACCACCCGAGCCACAATGCAGGATTATGTAGAAAAAATATGCCAAGGGCTTGAAATCAGGTCTGGGCCAATCACCTGTGATGTTGTCATCAGAGATCAGGATAAGGCCATTCATTTTATCGAGATGGGAGCCAGAGCCGGTGGCAATGGGATCAGTATTTTAATGAATCAAGCCTATGGCGTAAATTACATTGATGCGTCATTGGGGCTGCATGCCGGGCAATACATTCCGGTGAAGCCTCGTTTTTATAAGCATATTGCTCTCATGACCATTGTTAGTACAATGTCGGGACGCATTAAAGCCTTGACTGGCTTTGATACCCTGCTTACTGAGGACATTATTACAACCTATGAAATGTTCTATGAACCAGGCCAATTCGTTAAAAAATTTAAAGAGGGATCCCATAAGCTTGGCTATCTGGTTATCGAAGGGGATTCTGCCAGCGAACTTTATCAAAAAATGAGAATCGTTGAACAAACCTTAAAAATATGTGTGGAGAATAAGAATGCATTTCTTAATGACAAACTTACGTAAGAATTTAATCTCGTTGATTTTTCTATTTATTACGATAGTTTTGACACTTTTTATCCTAACCCAAGTATCGATGGAGAAAGAAATTCCTTCCCTCGGTGTCTTTTTGTTTAAACTGTTGCCCTTTGTGTTTGCGACCATCAGCGTTGCCTATCTCGACTTTGATGAGGCCGTAAGAAAACCACTCAGTTTACTTAGTGTACCGATCACGTTTCTTGGCTTTTTTTGCTATTTTGTTCCCACACTTTTTTACTATTCAAATGAGTTTGAGGTAATGTATCAAACAATGTTGTTGACGGTTCCGTATATCATTCTGTCCTTGGCGTTTTCTTACCGAATGGGCGGTGGGTCTACTGGGACAACAATTAGATTATCGTTTGCGATGTTGTTATTAATGATTTCCGGTATTGAAGATCTCGCCTTCTTATTGCTAAGCAGTCAATACGACCCAAATTGGGCAGGGATGCCTCAGGTCTGGGAATGGGCTTCGCATATGACCGTTCGGGTGGGTCGACCAGTGACTTTGTATGAAGCTTATGTTTTTATTGCCGTCCATATTGCTCTAGCCGCTCTTGTTATGTTCTATCCTTTCCGGCGAGGTTCGTCTGCGAGAGGCTTCTCATTCTTCAACAGTAGGCTTGATCGTGAAAATGCCACCTAAACAGCAAAATAGGGTGAAAAAATATGCGATTATAGTAATAAAGATATTAATCGCGGGGCTACTTATTTACTTCCTTGTTGTCAATGGCCGATTTGACTTCCAGCGACAACTCACGGCCTTACAACAACCACTTCTCATCATTTGGTTATTTATCATTTGGGGGTTTAGCTTCGTGTTGCTTGTGGCCTGGCGTTGGCAAAGAATTTCGAAAATATTTAATCTCAATCTCCCTTTTCTCTTTGCAGCGAAGACTCACGCTACAGGTATTTTTATCAGTACCTGGCTGCCAGGGGGAATTGGTGGCGATATTTGGAAAGCTTATCTTTTTGGGAGGCAGCATACCCTATCGACTGAAAAGCACTTAGCCTATCTCACTGTTTTTGTCGATCGGGCGCTGGGCCTCTACGCTATTATTTGTTGCGGGGCCATTGCCGTCCTTCTAAATTTAGATGAATGGTTAGCTCTTGATTATGCCTACCTCCCAATATTACTAGTTGGACTATGGCTATTCATTTCGTTGATCGGTTTATTTATAATAGTAGTACCCCTTAGCTTCCCAGAGACCCTCCTTACGCCATATCGAAAAATAGAAAGTCGCTGGCCGTTCTTCGCCACAATAGCTAAGACTATTAAATTGACTCGGGATAATAAACAGCATCTAGCCAGTGGCTTGACTCTATCAATTTTTATCCAACTGCTAAATATTCTTTTTTTCGTTGTAATCACACAAGCGATCACCTCACAGGGGATTGAATTTCAGTTGATGGCAGCGATTTTTGCCATTGGTCTTTTGACTACGATTTTGCCAATTGCGCCGGGCGGAATCGGGGTAGGGCATTTCGTCTTTGATTTGCTTTTTAATGGCTTTGGTTTGATGGGGGGCGCAGATGTTTTCAATTTCTTTCTCATTACAACAACCCTTTTTAGCTTAGTAGGCGTGATCCCATTTTTGTTTTCTCAGGACAATTTTGCCCAAATTCGATCTCATCTGCCTGTATCGACGGGTAACCCAACCACAACACAATGATGTACTGATACCACCATCAACAATAATTGTAGTCCGGTATGGTGTTGACCCTATAACGTTTATTTTCCCAATTTGCCTTTAATGCCGCTTTCTTCTAAAGTAAATCCAGGTAAATCTTATGTTAAGATGTATAAGCCTATTTCGATTTTCTCAAACCAATGTCTACATTATAGCAACAGCAACGTTGCTGTTACCGAATTGGATAGGCTTGGATGACCTTATTGGATGAAAGGAGCCAGGGATGGTAAAGAAGAAAGACAAGAATAAAAAGATCAAGCGTAAGGACTTCGAAGAGAAGTTAGAACCTCTCCACATTGAGTTGGTGAAGCTACAGCGCTGGGTGAAGCATACAGGTGCTCGAATCTGTGTTATTTTTGAAGGGCGAGATGCGGCTGGAAAAGGGGGCGTTATCAAACGCATTACCGAACGGGTTAGTCCTCGCATTTTCCGAGTGGTGGCCCTACCAGCTCCCAATGATCGCGAAAAGAGCCAGTATTACTTCCAACGCTATATCGCTCACCTGCCTGCGGCGGGTGAGGTCGTTCTCTTTGATCGTAGTTGGTACAACCGGGCTGGCGTTGAGCGGGTGATGGGCTTTGCCACCGAGGCGCAAGTCGAGGCCTTTCTGCATCAAGTGCCCAGCTTTGAACAGACATTGATTGAAGATGGCATCATTCTAATCAAATATTGGCTTGAGGTGAGCCAGGGCGAGCAAACTAAGCGCTTTATGGAGCGGATTGAGGATGAGCGCAAAACCTGGAAGTTGAGTCCCATCGATTTGGAAAGCCATCGCCGTTACTACGACTACTCCCGTGCCCGTGATGCGATGTTTGCGGCGACAGACACCTCTCTGTCACCCTGGTATGTCGTCCCCTCCGAGAACCAACGCTCGGCCCGCCTCAACTGCATCACCCACTTGCTAGACCTAATTCCCTATGAAGATATTCCAGAGCCTGAGGTCACCTTACCACCCCATCAGGAGAAGGGCGATTATGTCGAACCGAACCGCCCACGAAACGTGGTGCCCCAAATTTATTAGGTGTATTAGGATTTATGGAGACGTGGCCGCTATTGTCCATTGTTTGGCTGATGAGGCCATAACCGTGATTGTCACAGGCTAAACCAAACGAGTCAAGCCATCTTGCTGGAATGTCCTGTTGGTGGGGCGATGTTGAGGATAGACAATAGAGTGTGTTTTGTGATGACAAAAGGATTATAACATTTTTGAGTAAATATCTTTCTGGTATTTACATAACGCTTCCATTGTTTTTGCCATTTGCTTTTTGCAAGTTAAGTGTATTTCTTTCCCAAAAGACCCCATCGCTGTAACCTTGAATAGCGTTATCAGTTTCGGCGAGTTCTAATCTCTTTTCAGCCCAACAGGCATACAGTTCATCCATCTCGACACCGAAGAAATTTCTTTTAAGTTTTTTTGCAACTACAGAGGTTGTGCCAGAGCCTAAAAATGGGTCAAGGACTACATCACCTTCATTTGTGCTAGCTAATATAATTTTTGCCAAGAGTTTTTCAGGCTTTTGAGTCGGATGATCAGTATTTTCAGGCATAGACCAATAGGGTACTGTTAGATCAGTCCAGACATTTGACGGATGTGTAAGTCGAAAATTACCTTGTTTTGTTTCATCCCAATCTTTTGGTTTCTCATTAACTTTGTAGGGGGCTATTACTTTTCTTTTTAATTTTACATTGTCAACATTAAAAGTATAGTTATTTGATACGGTGAAGAACCAAATATCTTCTGATGCATTTTTCCAATTTCGTTTTGCTCCTCTTCCTTTTTCTCGTTCCCAAGTAATACGATTCACTAAATTAAGATATTTTTGGGCAACTAAATGTATAGATGTTGAGGAACGCCAATCCCCACAAATATATACTGAAGCATTTGGCGTTAATAAAGGCACCAATTTAGATAACCAAGAGTCAATGTATTGATTATATGCCTCAATTGAGGTTTGTTTAAAATTTAACTTGTTGAAGGATTTATCAAGGTTGTAAGGTGGATCGATAAACAGGAGGTCGACTGATTTTTTGGGTAGATAATCCAAGACATCAAATAAATTTTGCTGGATTGTTTTACCTAAAACTTCAGTGAGCGAAATTGAATTTGAAACATGAAGTAGCTTTTTTTTCAGTCGATCAATTTCACTTTGATCGATTGTTAAAGTGCGATTTCTGGGGGCTCTTTTCTTGGTCATTTTATTTTATCCATTTTTGCCTGAGTATAATGCACAGTGTAGCACACTTGTTCAAGGCTAATCAAGTCTGATTTGATACTGCGGATTTGTTAAAGCTTAACGAGTCGTTGGGTGTCCATTGTTAGAGTTGCGAGAGGCGTTTGTCGGGCTGCCGGAGGTCACAGCCATTCTGGCGACGGAGAACGATACGCTCCATAGCAATTTGGGGTTCTGCTCAAGAAATTCGGCGCCCCCTTGCAAAAGACCATTTTTGCTCTATATTAGGGGGGACGGTGTCAATTTGTCGGTTGATATGGTATCGATGACACCGACCCTACAACTTGAGAATGTAGTACAAATCAAGCATATCATGAGAAAATAATGAGCGATATTCACACACAGAACAAGTCGCTAATCGCACCTATGCGTGCGGCGATGTATGACTTTGAAACGGAGCGTGTTCAGGCAACATTGAAGGTGCTGATCGAACCAGATGCGGTGATTCATATGCCTTGGCCGCTTGGCGATATGACTGGGCCAGACGCATTGTATGATCAATGTTATGCCCCTTTATTTGAGGCAATCCCCGATTTAGAGCGCCGCGACTGGATCGTCATGGGCGGGCGTACCGAACACGGAGACGACTGGATTGGTTGTGGGGGACACTATTCGGGGACGTTTGTCGCCCCTTGGCTGGATATTCCACCGACCGGTCATCTGGCGCATATGCGATTCCACGAGTTTTACCGTTTTGTGGATGGCAAGGTGGTTGAGATCCAATCACTCTGGGACATTCCTGAATTGATGATGCAGGCCAAGGCTTGGCCGATGGCCCCTTCGCTGGGCTTAGAATATCACATTCCCGGCCCTGCCACTCTGGATGGTCTTGTGCCAGGCGAATGGAACGAAGAACGTGCTCAGGCGTCTTGTCAGCATATTGTTGACATGCTGACGTACATGAAGCGACATCCCACTCAGGGTGGACCAGAAGTGATGGAGATGTCTCGCTTCTGGCATTCAAAAATGAACTGGTATGGACCGGCTGGCATTGGTACGGGGCGGGGCATTGCGGGGTTTCGCAACTGGCACCAAATCCCGTTCATCAATGCAATGCCTGACCGTGGCACATATATCGACGAAATCACATATCACTTCTTCGGCGATGGTGATTATGCTGCGGTCACGGGCTGGCCTAATATGATCCAGACCATCACGGATGATGGCTGGATGGGGATCGCCCCGGCGGGTAAGAAGATTATGATGTGTTCTCTGGACTTTTGGCGAATCGAGAACGGCCTGATTCGTGAAAATTGGGTCATGGTGGACTTGTTAGATGCGTATCGTCAACTTGGGGTCGATGTCTTTGCCCGCTTGCGGGAGTTCAATAAGGTTCGGGTGCCAGGCTCCATTTCATTTCCTATAGGAGATGTTTGACACAATTTCCGCGTGTTAACGTCTGCATCTTGCCAAAATTAGTCAACAGGAATGGGGCAATTTGTTGTTAAATAATAGCCGCTTATTATTCCAGCCAAGCTATCCCAGAGCCAAATCAGCCCATTTGGCGTAGCAACTCACTGGCGCACATATAGGCTGGGGTTCCGGCGACCGAGCCGCAGGGGTAGGTGCTGGAGCCACAGATTGAGATGTTCTCAAACGGGCCAAATTGGTAGAAGCGCCGCCCCCCATCCTCGGCATAGTGTCGGCCATCGTAGCTCTGTCCAACAACCAGCATCGTGTGTTCAATATTGCCGCCGGGAAAGCCAAACATTTGTTGCAAGTCGCGTGGCGTGAGCAAGCCTGACCAAATGCAATCTTCGGGATTGGCGATATGGTTCAAGATAACGCCCTTTACCTCGGCTTCGACCTCTGCCAGCTGTTCCCCGCTTTTGTCCAATGCCAAATTCTTAAAAAAGACCGCCAGCCGATCAAAAGGCTCGTCGAGACCCATTTGTCGCATCGACGCCCCTTCGCAGTAGACTTGGTAGAAGCTCGGTACAAAATCCTCGCCCTCTAAAACGGCCAGTGTCGCCGCTTCAAACGCCGCGACGCTGTCCACCGCAAAGAAGTAGCGGAACGCCGTGTCTGCTTCTGGTTCTAGGCTGTCGTGTTGCCACCAGACCGGGTTGCGGAAGAGGAGGTTCAGTTTGCCTGAGGTGCCGAGCACCCGTTCTTGGGCGGTCTGTTCGATGAGGGTTGTATCGCCCGTCAGGCGAGCGGCTGTTTGGGGGTCGGTGGCAAAGATGATGTGGTCTGAGTGCAGCGTTTGTGCGCCGGAAGACGTTTCATAACGCACAATACCACTTTTCGGATCGGCTTCACGGACCGTGCAGTCTAGGACGATCACGACGCCGAGTTCGCGATTAATCTGGCCAAGCGCACGCGTGATTTGCCAAATGCCGCCACGCACAAAGCCGTAGTCACCGCCAAAAACCGATCCTGAATTCATCATCGGAATGGTGAAAGCAGAGTATGGCTCGGACAGGGAGACCGGACCGCTCTCGGAGACGTTCTGGGCAATTTGCAGCTTGGTGTGATCGGCCGTAAAGTAGTGGTCTAACAACGTTTTGGCACTCCCCGTAATCCACAACGCGGTCAGTTCGGCGCCCAATGCGGCCACCGTTTTCGGGACGCTGGGCGGCTGCCCCGCCCGATAGCCAGTTTGCAGAAAGCGCACCACCCGCCCAAGATCGGTATGATACGCCGCCACATCACCTCGCTCGCCCCATTTATTGGCTAGCTCTTGGCGCAACTGGCCCACGTCGTGGTAGAGCCGAACGGGTTGTTTGCTGTCAGGGAAGAAGACGAGATCGGGATAGCTCGGTGCCCAGATTTGCAGCCGCTCGGCCAGGCCGGTCTCCTGCCAGACAAAGTCCTGCATGAGCCCCAGCGTCGACGCGCCAAGGGCGTAATCATGCTGGATGCCCTCCACTTCGGCCGTCGCCGACACGCAGGCCCCACCCACCTGCTGCGCCCGCTCGAGCAGCGTCACCCGGTGACCGGCCCGCGCCAGATAGTTGGCCACAACCAGCCCATTGATTCCTGCGCCGATGACGGTGATGCTTTGTGGTGTGGATTTTGGCATTGGCAAGCTCCTTTGCTGACTGGGCTAATGAACTGAGTTTGAGAATTTGATTAATCTCATTTCGAGAAAATAAGAAAGCCGACCACTGGCCTTTTGTAACAAGAAAGAAACCTCGGACCATGTCACCCCCGCGTGCTTTTGGCGGGAGTCCACCGTTCGTTGACCCCAGGCAATGGATACCCGATAACTTCATTCGGGTATGACACAAACCAACAGGTTTCTTAGGGGCGAAATGGGACGTAGTGGAGATGGAAGTCGCATCGTGATGCGCGAAATCCCCGAGATGTTACAATTAGAGGCGATTCGGCAGGGATAACCAGAAAATTTATTTTTCTGCCCGTCAACTATCGGGGAAAGAGATCGCTCTGGGGATTTCTCACTGCGCTCCACTTCATTCCGCTGCGTTCGAAATGACATGACGACTGCAAACGGCATCCAAATCCTGTTTATGACCACCTCTCACTTAAGCTAGCGAAATCGTCTTAAGTGCCTGATCAAGCACGTCACTGAATTGCAGGACGTGATTCTCGTCGAAGACGAGGGGCGGGCGAATCTTCAACACATTGCTGTGAGGCCCTTCAACACCGACTAAAACCCCCAACTCACGCATTCGATTAGCAACGGCCGTTGTTTCTTCTGAGGCTGGCTCAAGCGTTACGGGGTCGCGCACAAGCTCTACGCCAATAAAAAGCCCAGCGCCACGCACGTCACCAATCAGAGCATGTCGCTCAGCCAGCGTGTCAATCGCCGCTCGCAGCGCAGTCCCGACCCGTGCGGCTTGGGCTTGTAAGCCTTCCTCTTCCATTACGTCGAGCACCGCAAGCCCAGCAGCGCATGACACCGGATTGCCGCCCGTCGTGCTAAAGAAATCGGCTTTGGCCGTTAAGGAGGCCATAATTGCCGGGGTTGTGACCACCGCCGCCATTGAAAGGCCGTTGCCGATCGGCTTGCCTAGGGTAACGATGTCGGGGATGACGTCATGGGCGGCAAAGACCCAAAAGTGGCTGCCCATGCGGCCAAACCCCGACTGCACCTCATCGGCTACGCACAAGCCACCAGCGGTCCGGACTTTGGCAAATGCTTCGGCAAGATAGCCCGGTGGCGGCACCATAATGCCATTGCTGGAAAGGATTGGGTCGATGAAAAATGCGGCTGTGCCAAAGCCCCGTTCGTTGAGGGTGGCAATCGCGTTATCAAAGCAAGCCGCGTAACGGCTGCTGTACTCAGGATCGTCGCGATGGAATTGCCCCCGATAGCCGTCAGGGGCGGGAACCATCGTGACGTGCTCGGCCACAACTCGACCTCTATCCGCCCCATACTCTGCTGGTGAGAGCTCATAAACGGCGTCGGTGGTGCCGTGATAGGCATCCTCCATCACGATGGCGCCCGCGTTGCCTGTATGTGCTTTGGCCAGACGCCAAGCTAAGTCGTTGGCTTCGCTCCCCGAGCAGACAAACATACAGATCGAAAGCTCATCGGGCATCGTGGCCGTGAGACGTTCGGCATAGGCAATCATTGATTTGTAGATGTAGCGGGTATTGGTGTTGAGCGTCGCCGCTTGTTGGGCGATGGCCTGGACGACGGTGGGATGGCAATGGCCAACGGAGGGCACGTTGTTGTAGGCATCGAGCATCGGGCGCCCAGTCGCATCCGTCAGCCAGACCCCGTCACCGCGCACGACATGAACAGGGTTATTGTAGGAAAGCTCAAACTCTGCCCCGAACTGTTTTCGTCGTCGCTCGAGGAGCGCTTTCAGATTGTCCTCGTTGGCGGCTTGCGTGAGATCGGGAACGGCGATGGAAATCGGTGTCGCGCAGGCACGGCGCAGCGCTCGATATAGGCGCTCTGCCCCCCACGCTTGCAGCTGGTCAAGCAGGCTCAGCGTCTCGTCAGCACCATCCATGATGTAATCGCGGTTTTCAGGATGATTGGCCACCCGCCAATGTGCCACCGCCACCACCATCGCACAACGGGTGGCGACGAGATCAAAAATCAGGCGAAGTTCGTCGTCCTCTAAGGGGGTGATGGCGTGATAGCCAGCGGTGATTTCGGCTGCGGTTGCGATGGGGTGGGGGTGATTACACAGCAATTCGGAAATAGGAACCGCGAGGTCGCAAACAAGCGGCGCATGAATGAGATCGCCGAAGTCGATCACCCCCGTGACTCGATTTTCAGCGACGACGGTGTTCAGTTCACTGACATCATTGTGAATGATTTGCGCCCGCTGTTTCTGTAGCCGTGGCAAGACCTCAGCATCGAGATGATCGAAGATGGCTTCAACAACACGACGGTGTTGTGGGTCTTGGATATGGTGGGTGTGTGTCCGCAGGTCTGACGCCTGGGTCAGATCCCAAAGGAGTTTGTGCCGTGCGGCTGGGTGGAAGAAGCCACGTAGGGCGCGGGCTAATAGTGCGGTCGTGGCCCCCACCTCACGAGCGAGCGCCGGGTGAAGGACGACATTACCGAGTAGCTGTCCTGGTAAGTAGCTGAGCAGGCGGACGATTGAGCTACGCCCGTCAAGCCCATCAACTTCACGAAATAGGGCGCCGTCGATGGTTGGTTTAACGCGTGGGATCGGGAGAGTCAGATCGACCTTGGCAATGTGCAGCAGGGCTTGGGTCTGCATCTCTAACAGGGCTGGATTCTCGGCGGGGTTGGCGATTTTGAGCACCCACTCGTGCCCATCGTCGGCCTGCAAGCGAAAGTTCTGATCCCGCTCGCTGTCTAGTGGGTGGGCGGAGGCTTGGATATGAAAGGTTTCCAGGGCTATTTGTTCAGCCTCGCTCGCCGAAAATGTCGGTGGCTTGGCTTCCAATACGCTTGGGGCTGTCGCTGACATGGTCAAGATCTCCTTGCTGCTTGTCTTCATCAACTTGTGGGGTCTATTATAGTGGGCGGAGTGGGCAAAGCAATTTGAGTGTAGGCTGGGGTGGCGAGATAAGCAGGTGTCAAACGTTGCACAATCTAATGTTTCCAAAGCGGATAAAATTGATTCCTGACTTATTTGCGAGCCGAACATGCATCCTGCTGGGGCGTGCCAAATTTGGGTTACAATCGTCGCTGGGAAGCGGGTGGGGTAAGTGTCGAAAAATCATAAAGCCCACCTCACCTTTGAGTACATTATCGAGCATATTCCCGAGGGCGAAAGGCATTCCCGAAGGAAAGCTGCGAGCGTCGTTTGTGGCTTTGCCGGAAGTAGAAAAACTGTTAGCTTATAGAAACATCAAATAAAATCCGGACAAAAAACCATCCTGTCATGCCCGAATGATTTTGTCGGGCATCCACGTGGCGTTGTAGCGGTGGATTCCCGCCAGAAGCACGCGGGAATGACAGGAACCGATTTTACGGGTTTAAAATGTTTCGTCTATTAGAAATTGGCTGAAACAATTTACGAAGAGAATTATAGTGGTAACCGCTGTAATTGATTAATCCATTCTTCTGCGGAGCTACACGCCACAATGAGGAGAATATCTGCAATCACCACACTCATCGCTAAACTGTCACTGGCGACAATGACGCCAGCGATGCTTTGACCTGTGGCCAGTCGTTCGTAGGCATACTGCGGGATAGTTCTGGCGTCGTGGGTCAAGAGGATGCGTCCAGCTTGGTCTTAGCTTGATGACGGGCCAACAATCGCTCACGAAAGTTTTGGCTGTCTGTTTGGCTTTCGATCTGTTCCCAGACCTTTTGAGCCGCTTCCTGCTGTTGTTGTAAATATGTTTGAATTTCTGCCCGATTATTCAAGTAGTATGCAATCACTGCATACACATCGGCCAAGCGCAACACCGGAAAATGGCTAACAATTTCCTCTGCGGTATGACCCTGTTCAAAGGAATGAACCACCGTGTCCAGCGTTACCCGCGTTTCACCCACGCGCATCACGCCATCGTTATCTGCTTTGAGGGGAATGATTTGTGCTTCAACCGTTAGAGACATGTTGTTTACCTCGCTGGGAGTATTATAGCATAGGTATTAGGTTCTTCAACCATTTGTATCTGAAGCACCACATCATCCTCGAGTCGGTGATTGAATACATTTTCGAAAGTGAATTACGGGAGTTGTTTGTGGGGCTGCCGGAGGTAAGGTCATTCAAAATTATGAGTGGAAAGATGATCCATGGTCTAGTGGAACCAAATTAAAGTATACAATCAGATCGCCAACTCAAAGGGATATAGGTCGAAAATTGCATGTGTTTAATCTGACTTATTTATTAAGTCTATATGACCCAACAAGAAAATAGATATGTGTAATTGGTTTAGAACAAACATTCTGGTATAATTAATAATAAAAAACATTGTCACCAATTTGAACTAATGTTATAATCGCTTTTGTTTAACTAAAGTCGGGTTGGGTGGGTAAATGAGCTATAAAGACAGCCTCAAGAAAATGATACATGCCCATCGCACGGGACATCAAGAGGTGTTTACTGCTGCCGCAAGAGAAATCATTGCTCTTGAACGAGAACGTGGGCATAATCGGGTTGCGGATGAACTAGAGAAGGCCCTAGTAAATGGATTTTCTACAGAAAAAAAAATGTCCCCATTGCCCAAAAATGGTGTCCATTTTTCTGGATCCTCGAAATCCATTCCTCTGTCAAAAGGAGACCAAATTCCTCTAATAGAAATTAGAGAGCCTCGGTTTACCTACGATGATATAATCCTTAATACTTCCACCAAACATCGCCTTCATCGAATCATTCATGAGCAAACCCATCGCTCAGAATTAGCTAACTATGGATTACAACCAATTAACAAGATTCTTTTCTACGGACCGCCTGGTTGTGGAAAAACACTTGCGGCTAATGTGATTTCAGGGCTATTGGGATGGCAAATGCTTTATGCGCGTTTCGATAGTATCATTTCTTCATATTTAGGTGAAACATCAACTAATCTTCGACGTGTTTTTGATTTTGGAAGCAATGATTTATTTGTTCTATTTTTTGATGAGTTTGATGCTATTGGCAAAAGCCGTGATATTGATCAGGAGGTAGGAGAATTAAAACGTGTTGTTAACAGTTTCTTACAAATGATAGATAATTTTCGGGGAGATACTATCATCATTACTGCTACAAATCATGAGAATCTCTTAGACTCTGCTTTGTGGCGACGATTTGATGAAGTTGTTTATTTTCCTATGCCTTCCCAAAAAGAAATCGCTGAATTGCTAAAACTGCGACTTAGAAACGTAAGAATACGTGATTTTATTCCTGAGCATTTAGCCGCTAATTTTGCTAATCTATCCTATAGTGACATCACCCATATTTGTGTAGACTCCATAAAAAAAATGATTTTGGATCATCGTACTCAACTGACCAAACAAGATGTGCTTATCTCTTTAGATGACTTTTTTGAAAATCGCCCCAAAAATTAACAAACTTCACTTGAAATAGCAGGGTATAGCAATGTCCGAAGAAGTTTCACCCGTTCAACCTCGCCCGTTTATGCCATTAGAAGAAGGCCCCAAGAATCAACGCCGTAAAACATCCGGTGGAGGAGGTTCTTCTACTAAGCGTCAGGACCCTGATGAACATGGAGAAAATTTATTACGACAGGCCGAAGACTTTCAACAAATCATTAATGACCAGCAAACTAAACGTGCCTCACAACTCCCCGATTTACCTGAGAAAGTACAAGTGATTATCAAGGCCGAAGATTTATCTCCTGAAAAGCTTAAATCACTTGGTTTAGACTTTATTGAAGAACGTGAAGAAGGAACTTTAGTAACCATATCTCCCGATGCAAAGCTGGAGACATTGACGGATAAGGCCCAAAACTACATTTCTGAGAGAACTCCCAAAGGTAATCCTGTAAATCGAACGGTGATTGAACCAGTTAACAAAATTCTTCCGTCAACTCGTAGTGATAAACTTGGTGACCGCCTAGAAGAGTGGATTAACCAAGACAAGTTGCATCCTGACGAATCATTATGGGTTGATATAGAGTTAGGGGGTGGGCGTTCTGAAATAGGTGAACAAAATCGTCAAGAATTTTATGAGTATGTCAGCCAACTTAACAACAAATTATCATCCGATCCGGATCAGGCTATTGCCTATATAGGCCCCTCTCTCATTGAAGATGACTATTCATTACATCGAGCTTGGTTGCCAGGAATAGCTATCGAGGATTTACTTGATAATAGCCAAGCCAGTTGGATTCTACTCATTGACCTAATACCAGAAATTGAAGATGAAGTAATGCGTCTACGTGAAGTAAAAGCAGCCGCTATTCCTCCATTGCCAATTCTTACGGAAGATGCCCCTCGCGTTGTTGTTATTGACTCTGGTATTGCGGCTAATCATCCTCTCTTTCAAGATGGTGATGGGCAAACCATCTTGGGTCGTCAAGTTAATCTTTTGCCGGATTCGGTCGAACCTCCAGAGTTGACGGCTGATGAGGTAGATGGTGGTCACGGGACCGCAGTCGCCAGTATTGCAGCTTACGGGGATGTGGGAAAATTTATTCTGGATCAGACTCCAGATACCTATCCAATATTTTGGGTAGAGAATGCCAAAATTTTAATTCCTGCTTCTAAACTTGATCCTCTAGGGCCACCTGACTTGCCCAAACTACACCCTTCTCAATTACCAAAAAAATTAATGCGCCAAGTGGTTGCAAATTTTCATCAATCCAGCCCACAGCTTTGCAAAATTTTCAACCTATCGGTAGGCAGTCTCCCTCATCGTCTTCAGCAACCAATCTCAAACTGGGCTGAGGAGTTAGATAATCTCTCAGCCAATAATGATGTTCTCTTCGTTCTTTCCAGCGGAAACTTACATCTAAACGAAATCCTGTCTTTGAGCCAAGAAGTGGGAGATTACCCTCGATATTTGCTTGATCGGCGAGCAAGGCTCCGGGACCCTGCCCAAGCACACACAGCCCTTACCGTAGGATCGTTAACCTATAGCGATGTCATTCCTGCCCCTCATCGGAATACTGATACATTTTTTGCCCCCGCTCACCATCCCTCACCATTTAGCCGTAGCGGGCTGTTAACTGATGGGATAGTGAAACCCGATGTCGTAGAAATAGGGGGTAACCTTAGTCATAATAATCTTACCGACAGGCTCCGACAGTTACCGGAGTTATCGATTCCCGTTGCAAATCGAAACTTTATCTCAGGTCAACAAGGGGGATTAGTCGGTTTTCAGTCTGGTACCAGTATGGCTGCTCCCAAAGTGGCTAATTTAGCCGGGCGTATCCACAGTCAATATCCAGATGCCAGTGCTAATTTGATCCGTGCTTTGATTGTTAATTCTGCTGAATGGCTCGAACATGCATTTCTTCTGAATTTTTCAATATTAGGCGCAACTCCTGACGAATTCAAGCGAAATATGTTACGCCTGTGTGGGTATGGAGTCCCGCAGCCAGATAAAGCACTTTCGGCTAATACTCATTATATAGTTTACACAACTGAAGATGAGTTTAAATGGATGGAGGATGAAAAAACTAGCAGCGATAAATACCCAAGCAAAGTTTCATTTTTTCAGGTTAATTTAGACCAAGATGCTTTGTTTGGATTACCTCCAGGAACTGAAATTCGGGTCAGCATTACCCTGGCTTACAACCCGCCTGTCAGAAAAACTTGGCGACGAAATTATCAGGGAATAGAGATGCGCTGGGAGTTAATTCCGCAGAATCAGCGTGTCGATGACTTTCGTGCGCAATGGATGGCAGAGGTAGAGGATGAGGAGAGCAACGGTGAGGAGATTGATAAAGACAACAGTTTAAAATCAACACCCTGGCCCTGGTATCTGAGACCCACTTTGAGTCCTCGCAATAAAAATCGTCGGGGCACAATCATACGCGACTGGTTTGATGTGCGGGCGAATGAACTACCTACTCCCCTAGATATAGCTGTTTTAGCTAAAGTTGCGCCCTGGCGCACACCACCAGAACCGCTTACTCAACAGTTTGCTTTAGTCGTATCTATCGAGTCTCGCAATCAAACTGTTCCCATTTACGACGAAATCCGTATACCACAACGTATTCAAATTCGACCATAAATCTCCTAAGTCACAGTCGGGCTCATCGCTGACCCGACCCCGGCCTGCCGCTGCTTCAAAATCGTGTTTGAGGTAGAATAAGCCCCATCCCGATTTTTTCCACAAAACAAATCATTTCGTCGGAGCTACAGGCCCCCGTTCATATGCCCCATCTGTGACCATCGCCGAGTGGTCGCGGCCTCGAAGGTGGTCCGCTCGGTGATGGGGGGCAAATCGCTTCGGCGGGCGAAGATGATGAGCCGGTCGCTCTCCAGGGCTAAGCCACTTAGATGGCCGAGCTTGAAGAAGCTTGGAGCAATGAAACTCAAGCGGCTAATCTTCGCCAAGAAGCCCGCACCACCCTTGAGTATATAACTGAGCATATTCCCGAGGGTGAATTGAGGGAGTCGTTTGTGATGTTATCAGAGGTTCAATTATTTCTGAATGCGGATCAACTGTGATATTTGTTACTCTACTGATTTTTAGCTAACAGAAGGAGATGTGTGGATTTTGGTCTAACGGATCGAAAAAGTGCTACACCTCTCTCGTTGCGCGGCGACTGGTGGCGCTTATGAGATCAACGATAAAGATGATCGCGACAAAGATGATGAGGGTGGCGACAACGCCTTGATAGTCAAAGGCACTCAACCGGTCAATCAAAAGGCGACCAAGGCCGCCAGCCCCGACCAGACCAATCACCACGGTGGCTCGAATAGTTTCCTCCCAGCGATATAAGAAGTAGGCCATAAAGCGAGGCAGGGTCGCGGGCAGTACGCCATAGGTGAAGACCTGCCCGCCGGCGGCTCCCTGCGCCTTTAAGGCTGTGAGCGGGCGATCATACAGATTTTCGGTGACTTCCGCCATCAGCCGACCCAACACGCCCAAGGTGTATAGTCCCAACGCTACGGCCCCAGGTAAAATGCCGGGAAACATGACAAACAGAAACACCAAAGCCCAAATTGGCGGGGGAATTGAACGGGATACCAGCAAAAAAATCCGAGCCAAAACCAAAATGACAACGGCAAAAATCGCCTGAAGCCGACTGCCACGGCCAAGGTCTAGCAGTCCGCCGGGGAGTAAGAAGTTATTGGCCGCCGGAAAGGATAGGAACAACCCAAATAGTCCAGCCCCGACTACAGCCAGCAGCGACATGGCCACTGTGGTTTGAGCGAGTGTGATCCATTCTTCCAAGGAGACGACGGCAAAATCGGGGGGGAATGAGAAGCGTAACACGTCTAGAAAATTATTCCACGCCCGTGCTGAGAAAAGTCGGCTATACTCAGGTTGCACATACCAAAACGAGAAGGGAATCAGGATAAAGGCGATAAACATCGACCATCTGAGCACTGGATCACGACGATAGGTCGGTTGGGCTGGCTTGGCCCCCAGATTAATCACATCCAAATCTAGGCAATTGCCGCCTGCACAGCTAATTTGGGACCCCAGCCTGCGCCGCAGTAGGCTGCTCCAGAAATCGGCCAGACCATTGAGCAAGAACAGGGCATAAAAGAGAGTCCAAATCTGTTCGTATTTTAGCGTTTGAAAGCTGAGGAAAATTTCGTGGCCCAACCCACCAGCCCCAATCAGCCCCAAGACCGCCGCAGCCCGAATGGAACATTCAAAACGATAGAAGCCGTATGACAACCAGTCGAGCGAGGCTTGAGGGATGAGGGTGTAGGCAAATGCTTTTAATGGACTAACCCCACTATTTCGTAAGGTGTTGAAGGCACTGCGGGGAATTTCATCCAAAATTTCGGAATAAACCTTGGCCGTGACGGCCCCGAAGGGAACGGCAATGGCTAAAATGGCGCTTAAGGGGTCCAGGCCGATAATATTAACAAATATTAAACCCCAGATGATCTCATGAATCGCGCGGAGCGTGGCCAACACCGCCCGAAATACCAGCCACGGCCCACGGAAGAGACGCTGGTGCCGTCGTGGCACGAGGGCCTGCCACCACACTTCAGAGGCCAAAATACCACCCACAAAGCCAAATATCAGACTCAGGACGACACCGCATACAGCAAAAGCCAAGGTCACCAAGGTGGCGTTGACGGTGAGTTGCAGGAACTCACCGCTCAATTCGGGATTGACGCTCGCTTGAATAAAGCGCGCCGCCAGGGTCCACCCTCCGGTGTTGATGATCTCCCTTTGGAATAGTCCCGCTTGGTACAATGACCAGATCACCGCGCCAAAAAGCAGCGCGACCCAAAATGTCTTTTTGTTGAAATATGAAGGGCGGGCGATGAGCGGGGCAGTCTGCTGGGGTGGAGACTCTGACACGGTGTTTTGCATATCAAATTTCGTACAGCGTTGAAATGGTGCTTTCGGTTAATTCAGCAGCAGGGGTGTCGAATAGTTTTTCTCCAGAACGGATGCCGATGATGCGCTCAAAGTGGCTGCGGGCAAAATCGATAGCGTGGATACTGGTCACTAGCGTTTTTCCGGTGGTTTGGGTCAAGTCCGAAAGCAAATTTAAAACTTCACGGCTGCGGGCGGGATCAAGGCTGGCAATCGGTTCATCGGCCAGAATGGCTTGGGGGCGCTGTACCAAGACCCGGGCAATCGCGACCCGTTGCTGCTGCCCGCCCGATAGTTGTGAGGTGGGTTCGTAAATTTTCTCCGGGATACCCACTTGAGTCAAAGCATGGGTCGCGTCGGCCACCTCGAGCGGCCAAAGCAACGAGAAAACTGCCTTAGGAAAAGACCATCGCCCCAGATGTCCGGCATTAACATTGTGGATGACGCGCAAATTATTGACCAGGTGGAATTGTTGATAAATCGTACCAATTTGTCCCTGGACCTGGCGGAGGGCTTTGGGTTTTAGTGTGGCCAAATTATGACCCAAGGCCCAGACCTCCCCCGAAGAGGGGCGTAAGGTACCATTGAGGAGATTGATTAAACTACTCTTTCCTGCCCCACTCGGCCCAACCAAGGCCACCCGCTCCCCAGCGTTAATTTGTAAATCCACATTTTTAATCGCCGGAAACGAGCCGTAGTTTAAGCTGACGTTTTTGAGTTCAAATACGACCATAGCCCCCTCTAATAGCTTACTTTTAGGACTTACACATACCGTTGATTGAGCCTGTCGAAATCAACGCTCTGCGGACCAAAGCGCCCGGTTTCGACAAGCTCAACCGACATTTTACCCATTCTGCGTAAGTCCTGCTTTATGAGATTGGCCCACTCTACCAAGAACGATTTGGGTGCAAATGCCATTGGAGATGGTTATTATAGTCCCAAACATTGAACTTTTGAAGTGTGGACCAATCTGGTGAAGGGCTGTTACAAAGTCGCTTTAAAATCTCTTTGAACCTACGCCTTCAACCGCGCCATCTCCTTATCATACAGCGGCTCATCGGTGACGACGGCTTTGTAGCGACCCGTCAGATAGATCACATCCAACTCGGTGCCGGGCTGGGTGTAATCTTTGGGCAGATAGCCGTAGGCGATGTATTTGCCAACGCTGTAGCCGTAGTTTGCGGTGGTGATGTGACCGACGCAGTCACCGTTGTTCATAATTGGCTCATAGCCAAACAAGGTGGCCTCGGGATCATCCAGCGTGAGACAGCATAGCTTTTTCTTGAGTGGCTTTTCTTTGAGTTCAACACAAGCATTCTTACCAATGAAATCGTCCTTCTTCAATCGGACAGTCCAGCCGAGACCCGATTGGTATGGATCGTACTCGGTGTAGACATCGCCGCCCCACAGACGATAGCCTTTTTCTAGGCGTAGCGAGTCGAAGGCGCCCATTCCCGCCGGAATCATATCAAACTCACGACCCGCTTCCCAGACCGCATCCCACACCGGCAAACTTTGATCCATCGGAATGTGCAACTCCCAGCCGAGTTCCCCCGCATACGAAACGCGTAAGGCCAACACAAAGGCACCGGCGATGTCGATCCATTGGGCGGTGAAGTAGGGGAAGGCTTCATTGCTAACATCGTTGGGTGTAACCTTTTCCAGAATCTTTCGTGCATTCGGTCCCCACAGCCCCAGTGCGCTGTAGCTATTTGAAACATCGTTGATTGTAACCGAGCCATCTTTTGGCGCGTTGCGTTTGACCCAATCCAAATCCTGCGGCAGCGAACCTTCACCGACGAACATCCAGATTTGATCCTCGGCTAGGCGAACTACGGCCAAGTCTCGTTTGACCCCACCTTTGGGTGTGAGCCACAGGGTGTAAACGACCTTCCCAATCGGTTTTGCCACATCGTTGCTGCACAACTGATTGACATAGGATAAGGCCCCCGAACCACGAACCTCGATGATTGACAGACCGGTTAGATCGAACAGCGCGGCGTTATTGCGGGTTTCCAAATGCTCGGCCCCTTGGATACGCGACCAGAACATCGCCCCCCAGCCAGAGCGATCTGGGATTTGATCCTCATACTTTTCCAACAAACGGGCGTTGCTCTCAAACCAGTTGGGTGACTCGATCCCAGCTGCTGCAATAAGATGGGCATCCAACGCTTCTAGGCGAGGGTGGAAAGGTGACAAGCGGACGTTGCGCGGCGCGCTCAACTCATTTTTTGGGTGAATGATGTCGTAAATTTCACGGTAGTTTTTATCGCAAATGGCTCGGACAAAGGTGGGGGTAGTTTGGTAATCGGCGAAGCGATTGACATCGCACTGTCGCATATCCCACTCGGTGTCGCCCTCGGTCATCCACTCAGCGATGGTCTTGCCCACGCCGCCAGAGTGGGTAATCCACGAACCGATCGCGGTCCACAGGCCGTTGATTGTTGTTTCACCGAGCATTGGGTAGCCATCAACTGGGAAGGCAAAGATGCCGTTGAAAGCGTGGTGGAATTCGGGATCGGCGGTTTTTAGAATGGGCATAACATGTTGGGCTTGCTTCCACGGCTCGGCAAAGTGCTCAGGCGTGAAATCACGCATCGCGGTCGCACCCACCTCACGTGGAGCCACGGTCAAGGGGGCGTGTTGGTAGCTCCCAATTCCGATTTGATCCCAGTGTTTGCGGTAATACATCGCTGAGTCCAACTCACGCATAATAGGGTAGGTCGTTTCGTCATCTTTATTGGTTGGATCGTACTCTGACAAGCCTTCCAAGGGCTTGGTGATGACATATTGGTGTTCGTAGCCCATAAACGGCAACCGAATACCATATTCCTCAGTTAGGACCGGCCCCCAAATATTTGTACAAAGCAACACCTGCTCGCAAGCAATATAAGGCATTTCAGGATTATTAGTTGAAACACCCGTGATCTTCCCGTTCTTGACATCAAGCTTAGTCACTTCAGTGTTGCCGATAAACTCAGCCCCACCCGTCGCCATCGCATCACGTGCTAGGGCCGCTGAAACGTGCCAAGCGGCGACCATCGCACCTTCTGGGGTGTAGACACAACCAACTAGGGCATCCTCGTTGAAGGTCGGCACCATTGCTTTCATTTCTGAGGGCGATAGCAGATGCGCTTCCATCCCAAATGATTTGGCTTCACCGTGCAATCGCTTCAAATCAACCCATCGTTCCTGACTAATGGCGATTTCCATTTGACCCACCGGATGAAAGGTGTGCATATCCTCACGATAGGGCGTGAGCTGGCTAAACAACTTTGACGAGTAGGCGGCAAATCGAGTCATTTGCATTGAGTGACTTAGGGGAACTACCCCACCGGGCGCGTGCGAGGTAGAACCTGCGTTTTGGTGGGGATGCCCCTGATCCAAAACCATAATATCTCTCCACCCCATTTTGGTCAGGTGATAGGCGGCACTGGCCCCCACAATCCCCGATCCCACAATGACTAACCGTGCTTTATCATACGACATTGTATCCTCCATAAAAAGTAAAGATGTTGAATTATTGATGATAGTGCGTGGCATAATAATCAATTCTAGCAGGGGAGCAAATGGGCTGCGAATAATAATATGCCGTTGACACCATCATTGTGTTATAATCAAGCTAAATAGTGACGACCCAGAGATTGTAGTAACCCCCATGAAAGCCTACCGCCAAGATTTACGATTACAACTACTCATTTTATATTCGCTGTTCGTGGTGTCTGTGTTTGTGCTGGCGTTGATGTTTTATGCCCGAGAGGCACAACGTTTGCAGCATAATGTCACTGAGGCAGATCTCAGCTTAGCGCGGGCGATTGCCTTGGAAACAGACGATCTTTTGCTCAAAGCCAAACACGCGGCCATTTCTTTTTCGCAGATGGAGGCCGTTATTCAGGCCGATCCTAATGAGATGGAGGCTGTCTTTACAGCAGGCAGTTCAGCCCGACAGGATGTGAGTCGGATTGCTCGGTTGTCGGCCAATGGAGTCATGCGCTACCACTACCCGCTCAACCTTAGCTCGATCATTGGCCAAGATTTTTCCTTTACCGACTATTTTCAGGAAGCACAAACAACCAAAGATCACGTTTTTTCAAAGCCCCACATTTCCCCTTCGACCGATGGCCCAGTTATCACCAGTGCCCATCCCGTATTTGAAGATGGTCGTTTTGATGGGGTGGTCGCCTTGAATTTGGAGCTAACAGGGCTGGTGAAAACGCTTGAACAAATCAATTTGCAACGGGCCCAAAGCGACAAAGTAAACATTATCGTAGTGGATAATAATCGGCGTATTACGGCCCATTCTCGACCGGAAAATTTACTTGATGATATTTCCGACGACCTGCCGTTTCTTGAGGCGGCATTAGCTGGGGAAGAGGGCGATTTTATCGCTACCGATGCAGTTGGCACCGAATGGTTGTACAACTATACCCCTATCTCCAGTGCGGGCTGGACGGTCATTGTCCAACATCGGACTGATCTGGCTTACGCTTCCTTATATAATTTTCAACGTGGATTATTCATTGCCTTGGTGATATTTGGTGGTGGCGCACTTTTATTTTGGACATTTTTGTCCTATCGGGTGATCGGTCCACTCCAACGCCTAACCCGTTATGGGGAGCGGGTGGGGGAACAACTCATCGACAGTACCCCGCAAGGCCAGAGAATTTACCCCTTGGCGCAAAGAGAAGACCAGGTCGGGCGATTGGCCTTGACGCTGCTGGAGGCCGAGCAAAGCGTGCGTCGCCGGCTGACCGAGTTGACCACGCTGAATAAAACTAGCCTCGCAGTACTCTCAACGCTGGATACTGAGCAGGTGATTGATACCATTTTGAATGAGATTCAACGCCTTCTGCAAGTCGAGCAGTGCGCTGTACAAGTGGTTAATGAGGTGACAAATCGCTTGGAAATACAGGCCAGTCGGGGCCTGCCGGAATCCTATGCGCTTCATCTTAATGAGGCGATTGATTTTGAAGAGTTACCGGCCTTTTGGACTATCACCACCAAGAAGCCTGTGCAAATCCCCGATATCGATGCAGAGACCTTTAGCTCGATTTTGCCGCTCGCCGAGATTGGCAAGTATCGTGCCCTGTTGGCTATCCCGCTGATTACCCTACACGGCCCACCCGCCGCCTTAGTCATCTATCGTCCGGATGTGCATCAATTTAGTCTACAGGAGGTGGATTTGGCGGCTAACTTTGCTAATCAGGCTGCCACCGCCTTGGAACACGCGCTCTTGTTCAGGCTGACCGACACCGAGCTACAAAAACAAGTCCGTTTTCTCAGCGCCCTACATCAAGTCGGTCACACGGTCAGTCAGTCCTTGGTGATGGATGAAATTCTCAACAACGCCATCGATACGGTCTTTGAGATTACACCCAGTGACGCCTGCTGGATTTTTTTGCGACGTGAGATGGAGGAGTTTTTACGATTGCGAGCGCAACGAGGTCTAGCTCCCGCGCTGCTTGAACAGATTCAGGCACACTCCCCCAATATGCATCACAGTGTCCCTGGATATATCGTCGCCAGTGATCAGCCGCTGTTGCTCAATCCAGAAAAATTACCAATGGGCCGCTGGACGGTTGATCCACTTGTCAGTGAGGGCGATTGGCGTTGGTTGGCCGCTGTGCCGTTACGAGCGAAGGATACGCCGATTGGGGTGTTGGGGATGACGACGCGGGGGGATCGAACCTACACCGAAAATGAGGTTGAGCTACTACAAGCGATTGGGGATCAAATTGCCATTGCCGTGGTCAATGCGCGGCTTTATCGCCAGAGCCGAGAACTGGCCACCCTTGAGGAGCGCAATCGGGTGGCCCGTGAAATTCACGACACCCTGATTCAAGGGCTGACTGGCATCTTGGTTCATCTGCAAGGGGCCAAACGGCTGAATGAGAAAAAGCCGGAGCAGGCCACGCAGCGATTGGATGATGCGCTGGAATTGTCGCAGGAAAGTCTGCGTGAGGCCCGTCGCTCGGTCTTAAACTTGCGCCCAATTGAGCTGGAGGCCTTGCCCTTGCATCAAGCCATTGCCCAACAGGTGAAACGGATTGCGAAAGCGGATAATCTACAGAGTCAGTTTGAGGTCGAAGGCTATCCCAGCCCCTTGAAGTCCGATGTGGAGCAACACCTGTATCGAATTACCCAAGAGGCCTTAACCAACATCAAGCGCCACGCTCAAGCAACCAAAGTGGGGGTGAAATTGACCTTTGAGCCACAATCCGTCACTTTAGCCATTACCGATAACGGCGTTGGCCTTAACGGAACGGATAGTGCGTCGCGTGATCAAGATAAACTTGAAGGCGGTTTTGGTTTGGTTGGTATTCAAGAGCGGGTGCGGCTCATTGGTGGGCAGGTCACAATTGATAGTTCGGCTGTGGCTGGTACAGAAATTAAGGTGGTGATTCCAAAATGACCAACATAATCCGAGTGATTTTAGCCGATGACCATCCCATTGTCCGGCGTGGTTTGGCGGCTGTGGTTGATGCTGAAGATGATATCGAAGTGGTTGGTGAAGCCGATAATGGGGCGGAGGCAGTCAGCTTAACGCAATCGCTCAAGCCGGATGTGGTGCTGATCGATCTAAAGATGCCGGTGCTGGATGGTGTAGCCGCTATCAAACAAATCCTGACCTTGGCTCCAGAAACAAAAGCCATTATTCTAACCTCTTATGCTGATGATGAGTTGATCTATCAAGGTATTGCGGCTGGGGCAAAAGGCTATCTGCTCAAGGATGCCCCCCCTGAGCGATTGGTCGAAGCCATCAAAGCCGCCTATCGCGGTGAGTCACTCCTTAGCCCAGAGGTTGCCGCCCGCATTCTGGAGCAATTTTCTAGCTTGATGCAACAAAAAACCACTCCCGCTTCCTCCACCTATGCCCCTCCTAAAGCCGCTGACCCTCGGCCCAAATTGACCAAACGTGAAACAGAGGTCCTGCACATTATGGCCAGAGGGGCCAGCAATAAAGAGATTGCCGACGAACTTGTGATTGTGGAGCAGACGGTTAAAATCCACGTCCGAAATATTTTTGGTAAACTCAATGTAAACAATCGTACCGAAGCCGTCGTTGTCGCGACCGAATTGGGGTTATTGTCAAAAAATAGGTAACACCCAGGCGTTTCATTGATAATTACATTGAGTACTAAAACTAAAGGTTTAGAAATCGGCCTAAAATGGCCGATTTTTTTATTTGAAAGTTACTACTTCCGCTTGATGAAAAGACTGGCCAATTTTGATATAGTTGAGGTAGGCTAAGTGGCCAAATAAATTAATCTCAATGAAATGAGGAAAAAGATGAGAAAAAGAGTGTTGTCAGAAATGTTGGTATTTGTGGCGCTGACCACAGCCCTTCTATTGGTGGTGGCGTGCCAAGCTGAGCCAGAAATTGTAGAAGTTGAAAAAGAAGTAGAAGTTGAAGTAACTCGCGTTGTTGAAGTAACCGCTGAAGCTGCCGCTCCGCAATCGGGCGATAGCCAAGCTCTGATCATTGCCACGGCCTCGACCGGTGGCACTTACTACCCGGTTGGGGTGGCCCTCTCTACCCTGACCAACGTCAAGCTCGCCAATTCAGGCATTCAGATGAATGCGATTAGCTCGGCTGGCTCCGGTGAAAACATCCAGTTGATTAAAAATAAAGAAGCTGATCTCGCCATTTTACAAGGGCTTTTTGGGGCAATGGCTTGGCAGGGTAAAGGGAAGTATGATGGCACGCCGGAGCAGGATATGCGAGCGATTAGTATGCTCTGGGAAAATGTAGAGCATTTCGTCGTCGATGCTGAGTATGCGACCACGGGGAATATTGCGGACCTCGAAAATATGAAGGGGGAAGGCTTCTCAATTGGGCGACGTGGCTCTGGGACGGAAACATCAGGTACGACAATTTTGGGGGCGTTGGGCTATGACCCTGAGGCAGACTTCACCCCTGAGCGTGTTGGCTACTCCGAATCATCCGCCGCCTTGCAAGATGGTCGTATTGCTGGAATGAACACCCCGGCTGGCCCACCTGTCTCGGCGGTCACCCAAGCCTTTGCCACAATGGGCGGTGATAGTATCACCATCCTTGAGTTCACTGATGATCAAATTGACCAAGTTAACAGTGAATTCCCCGTTTGGGGTCGGTATGTCATCCCGGCTAATACCTACCCCGGTCAAGAAGTTGACATCAACACCATCTCCCAGC
Source organism: Phycisphaerae bacterium (assembly GCA_028285035.1). The sequence goes on along the minus strand of JANQQF010000087.1, from coordinate 132,611 downwards.
CAAACTTCCTGGCGGTTCATCCTGACCTAGATGAAGAAACCGTTTATCAGATCACCAAAAACATCTATGAAAACCTAGATTTCTTGGTCAACATTCATAAAGCCACCGGTGCGATGAGCTTAGAACGTGCTATCATCGGTTTGCCTGTGCCCTTGCACCCCGGTGCGGCTCGCTACTACCAAGAAATGGGCATTGAAATTCCCGAAGAGTTGATGGCGTCGAACTAAATTATTAATCTAACTAACCTATTCACCTGAACATCATTCAGGTGAATAGGTGCTCCTTTGGTAAAAACGTGGAAAGCGAACATAGTTGAATGAGTGATACATCAAATCTACAGAAAGAAATAGGTGCTGAGTCAGAAGCGACGGTCCGAAATCTAGATAGCACCATTCTCGGTAAAATTGTCTATTGGCTGGCCGTAGCTGTGGCCATCTTTCATATCTGGGCCAATAACTTTAGCTTGGTGAGTGAATTGTGGCGTAATGCGCTACACATGGGAATGTTGGGCGCACTCGGCTTTTTGATTTATCCTGGTTGGAAGAAACGTGGTTTGAAATTTGGTTTGTGGGTTGATATTTTTCTGGCTGTTTTGATCTTTAGCTGCTCAATTTATCTCGTGCTATTTGAAGATGCTTTGCATGACCGAAATGAGGTGCCGATTCTCGCTGATCTGATCTTTGCGGCGATCAGTGTGGTGTTGGTGTTGGAGTTGAATCGGCGGACAGCTGGACCCGTTATCCCCATTTTGGGGGCCTTCTTCCTAACTTACGTTTTGTGGTGGGGTAGTCTAATTTCAGGGATGTTCTATTTTCGGGGGATGACCGTGCCACGCGTGTTGTATCGGATGTATTTCACTGATGAAGGCTTGTTTGGTATTACCGCTTCAATCTCATCTACCTTTGTCTTTATGTTTATTCTGTTTGCCTCCTTCTTGCTCAAATCGGGGGGGGGTGACTTTATCATAAAGTTGGCCCAATCGATGACCCATCGTATCACCGGCGGCACAGGGTTGGTCGCCGTATTGGGGTCAGGCTTGATGGGTACCATCTCGGGCAGTGCCGTGGCTAATACCGTTTCAACGGGATCGATTACCATTCCAATGATGAAGCGGGCTGGATTCAGTCCAAAATTTGCGGGTGGGGTTGAGACGGCGGCCTCAACCGGAGGGCAACTGATGCCCCCGATTATGGGGGCAGGGGCCTTTATTATGGCCCAATGGACGGGCTTGCCCTACTCCGCCATCATCGCCGTGGCCTTCTTGCCTGCCCTGATGTACTTTGCCACGGTCGGCTTCTATGTCTATCAGGTGGCCCAATACAATAACATCGGCGGGCTTGATATGGATGCCGAAAAGGTTCAGCCGGTTTCCGAAATTTTGCGGGAAGGCATTCACTTTTTGCTGCCAATTGGTGTTCTAGTCGGAATGTTGATCGCGGGCTACACCCCAACCTACTCGGCGGGCTTTAGCATCATTGCCGTGGTGGTGAGTTCCTGGATCAGCAAAAATCACAAAATGGGGCCTCGCCAGATTTTGGACTCTTTGGCTGATGGCACCCGCAACATGGTTACCACCGGGATTATGTTGGTCGCTGCCGGGATTATCGTGGGGGCCATCAATCTGTCTGGGGCATCAATCACCTTCTCCCAATTGATCGTTGACATGTCCGGGGGCATCCTCTTCTTGGCGTTGATCCTGATTGCCCTGGCTTCACTCCTGCTGGGGATGGGCCTGCCCGTAACGGCCTCCTACATTATGCTGGCCGTTTTGGCTGCCCCTGCGTTGGTGGATATGGGAGTCTCTTTATTGGCTGCGCATATGATCATTTTCTGGCTGTCACAGGACTCCAACGTGACCCCACCTGTCTGTTTAGCCGCTTATGCCGCTGCGGGGATTGCCCAATCCAAACCGATGGCCACGGGCTTTGAGTCTTGGAAGATATCCAAAGGGCTTTATATTATGCCCGCCCTCTTTGCCTACTCCATGTTGATTGATGGTACCCTGGTTCAACAACTCCAAGTCTTCATTTTTGGTTTAATGGGTCTGTATGTCTTTGCCTCGGTCTTTACAGGATTCTTATTTAGGCCAATCCAGAATATGTTTGAGCGGTTTCTGCTAGCGGGGGTGGCTCTGATTTTGTTGTGGCCGAGCTTGCTCACAAATGTGGTGGGGCTTCTACTACTGGTTGGCTTTTATCTGTATCAAACGCGCTATCTCACGGTGCAACATCAATCGCAAAGTGCGTGAGGTTGTCAAGATTGCCATAGTTTGAAAATTTGTGTCGGCTGCCGCAAGCCTTCTCAAAAAGGACTCCCAAAGTGCACTTTGGGAGTCCTTTTTTGTGTTATTCATTGTCGAAGCGTGTTTTGCACAACACCTTCAAATAAAACTTGCAGATTTTAAGCATAAGCTTGCAAAAAGCCGAAGTATACCTCACTCCAACGGTCAGCGGCATCAATCATTGGGCCGTGCCCGGAGCCCTCAAACATCTCCATTTTGACACTACCGCCGTTTGCGCCATATTGTTCCAACACATTCCGAATTTGGGTCACCATTGGCTGGGGTGGGAATACATCCGCACCAGGCCAGCCAGGGATCACTTCCATTTGCCCCAAGGTGCCCATCTCCCAAGCCGAACCGTCAGCTACGACAATGTCAGCGGTGCCGTGGGTCCACAAGATGGGTGGTTTGGGATCGATGTTCACAATATCGGCCCAGTTGCAATATTTGCCGGACAGGGCGTTGAGGATGCCGCGTGTGCCAGGGGCCATTCCGGGCCAATTATCTGAGGCAGTCAAGTCGCCGGGATAGCCGTCCTCCCCGGTTTCTGATTTGACGACTTCGGCGACCAAAATATCGAGGCGGTCATCGGCTAGCTTGTACTCAGCCGACCAATAGGAGGTGGTCATTATATTTCGAGGAGAAAATGGCGACTCGTCGGAGGTATCGTTATCGGCCAGACGCTGGGTGAACTCGGGATTTCCGGTCCCCCCACCTGAACCAGCCCAATCGGGGAAACAGGGGGTACCATCTAGCTTGGTGCCGCCAAAGCCGTAGGGTGAAACTGGATCGATAAAGGTGAGGGAGGCGACTTCTGTCGGATGATCGATTGCATAGGCGGCAATCGCGGCCCCACCTGTGGACCAGCCAGCCAGATGAACCGGATCCGTAATCCCCAAGGCTTTGACTAAGCTATAGGTGTCATCGGCCCAATCTCGCAAACCTCGGGTGGCATCAATCGGAACACGTTCTGTATCACCAAATCCACGCATATCCGGCATAATGAAACGATAGCCGGCTGGGGCATTTGGCATTAGGTGCTCATAAAAACGACCTGTCGATAAATTACCGTGAATAAGAACCACCGGAGTGCCATCTTCTGGGCCATAGGCCAGATAATGCATCTCTAACCGATCTGTTTTGATGGATTGTGAGGTTACACCTTCAAGATAAGTCATTGAAACGCTCCTTTGCAAATAAATGAATTAATTTTTAGAGAGTGGGGCCTGATATGCCAGCATTGTGGCACAGAGTGGTCAAGATGCAAGTTTTGGAGGTGGCAAATAAATGTGAATGTTATTGTAAACAAAGCTTAACAGAGCCATAATTTATCATTAAAACTTATTCAGTATAATTCACTGTGGACTCAAAATTCTTCTCAATGATCTGTCTACATCCTATTTAGGTTCCCTATATGAAAGTGATTTAAGGTAACTCATCTAATAGCGGTATTTCACCCACCCAACGATTTAACTCTTTTCCTTGGGCATCAAAAAGTATAAATGTTGGTGTTTCTATGGCCCCCAGTTTGTCTGCATATATTTTGTTAAGATCGGCCACTGTATTTAGACGCAAGACTTTTCCATTTTCCCAGGTGGCTTCAATCTGGCTCACGGCCGGAATGACCAATAGTCAGCTGATGCCAAGATCTGCATAAATTTCGACCAGTGTTGGTTTGTCACCATTTGCCAGATATGTTTCGATGTCATCAACCGTTTCAAAATCTAGTATCGTTGACTCAATTGAGATCGTGGTTTCTAGCTGTACAGGCTTATCTAAACGTTGGCTAACGGTGGCGTTGGGGGTTCTAAGGCTGAAAAGCAGAGCAATCGCCAATACGGCACTTATCCCCCAAACGATTGCTGTATGTTTATTCCAACGTTTGAGCCATAACAATAGCACCAAACTTACCAAGAAAATAGCACAGACCAAAAGTAGAAAATTGTGTTGGTGTATCCACTGAGATAAGGTGTTCATCTAAACTTCCGTTTCTATGTCGATTTTCTTTTGTTTCCACTTGAACTACATAGGCCCTGCTATTAAAACGATTACGTTTAATGGACTTTCAAGCTACTTATCTAAATAGCCATACATTACCAGCGCCTCATTGATGGCTATCCAATCCTCCACTGCAAGCCATTCGCCGCACATCGCTTCAGCCTCTGCTAGTCCTTCTTCGTAACACCCTAGCATCGCCACTTCGGCCAAATACCCACCAACAGCAAACGGAATGCAATCGAGATTACCGTCTGAGTCGAAATATATGCCAAGATGGTTCTCGATTTCCTGGGGATAGGTCTGGGTGATGTCTTGCAACTCCCCCTCTCGCAACTCCAGAATTTGTAGCGGACTGATGAAACTGACTGCACTCGCCCCGCCAAGGGCGTAGTTGAAATTTTCGTTGAGGGTAGCCACCTGCTTCTAGATTGTCGGTTCGCAGGAAAACATCGTGCAGTACATTTTTATTACACCTCAGCCGTCACCAAAACCATCCGAAAATCGACGTTAAGAATCTGCATTTTGTCATTCGAGGCAATTGGATTTTTCCAATGTCTATGCCCACAGACGACCAAAGATTTACAACCGTTCCGTTGTAAGGCCTTCAGAATATCAGCATTCCCTGTTTGCTCATCGATGAAATCTTGGGGTCCTTCATGTAAGAGCAGAATATCGGGCGTTTTGGCGAGCAGGTTACGGACCATTTTGGTGTGATCCTTCAGCAGAATGCGCCACGGTTTTTCCGATTTGCCGATGACTCCACTGATCCCAGCAATATGCAATCCGTCTGGCTGGACACTTGTGCCGTGCAGCAACTCACCTTGCCCTTGAGGCGGTTGCCAAGGGGGTTGAGCTTGCTGTCCAAAGAGATCGTGGTTGCCCGCTACGCCGTATACCCAACGGAAACGGGCAGCAAAAGCCTCCCACACTGGGCGCACATCACCCGTCCCGCCCCGTTTTTGCAAGGCGAAATCCGTGTATAAATCCCCAGCAAGCAAGACACCTGTTTTTTTCGGATCAGGGAGGCGTTCCGCTTCGGCCAAGGCAACACATTGCTCGGCAATGGCAATTCCGGCCAGACGACGCTGTTCAATCGGCTGATTTGAGTCATCTACGGCTTGTAAGTCACCTGCAATGAGGAGCGCTTCCAACGGGCCTGGTAAGGTCGGTGTGGTCGCGTGGTGCAGAGGAATCTCAATCCAAGCAAAGCCTCGGCTGCCAGGCAGAACGGATACGGCTGGAAAATGATGGATGGGTTTGGTTGAGTTGAAGTGTAAGCGCATAAGTTGTTTTATCTTGTTCTGTTTACTAGCCACTGAAATAAGGCATAATCCGACTGACGCACGCCCTCTGGCCAATCTTCAAATGGATTGGGCAGGATGAAAAAGCGTTTTCGTTCATAATCATCCTCATCACGTAGATCGGAGAGGTGACTGAGTTCAAGTGGGATATGAGTGAGTTGGTTATGGCTAAGGTTTAGGTCACGCAGAGATTTTAGCTGGGCAAACTCAGTTGGTAACGTCTGTAACTGATTGTGTGAAAGATCAAGTCGGCGTAATTGCGAGAGTTGACCAAACGTTGGCGGTAATGCCTTTAATTGATTGTGTGTGAGTTTTAGCGTTTGCAGGTTGCTCATCTCACCAATTTCTGGTGGTAATGACTCGATGGGTGTGTTGGTAATCTCTAATGTATTGAGATTTTTCAACTGTCCGATCTCTAAAAGTAATTCGCGTAGCGATGTGTTTACGATAGAAAGACTCCATAGGGCCGCGAGTTGACCAATTTCTGGGGGGAGTTGCTCAATCGGACATTCATAAATATGGAGGTGATGAATTCGCAACTGTCCAATTTCTGGGGGGAGTTGCTCTAGAGCGGTTTCCCTTAAATAAAGTCCATTTAGTCGGTTGAGTTGACCAATTTCTGGGGGAAGTTCACGGAGCGGTATCTTGCTCAGATGCAAATCTTTTAACCGCTGGAGTTGCCCAATTTCCGAGGGGAGCTTGGACAAGGGGACATCTTCGACATGAAGCTCCTCTAGTTGCTGGAGTTGGCCGATTTCTGGGGGAAGGACTGTCAGCGGCAGATGATAAAGTGAGAGAGATTTTAGCTGTTCAAGTTGACCGACCGAAGCTGGCAGTTCAGTTAAAGCATTACTCGATATGACCAAACGTTGTAGCTGTTTCAAGCCTTCCAACATATCGGGCAGATGGCTTAATGGTTTCGCCCAAATCGAACACTCTGCCAAGTTTTCTAGGTTACCAAATGTCTCAGGTAAGGTTGTCAGTGGTGTACTGATATGCAAGGTTTTGAGATGTTTCAGATTTCCAAATGAAGCGGGGAGTTGCGACATCTCGCCGGCCAGTTCCAGAGTTTGTAACTTCGACCAACGCCCTATTTGAGCGGGCACCGACCGAAGTGGACAATTTTCGGTAATTACTATTTGCAATTGAGTACAACCAGCCATACTGTCGGGTAGGGCTTGCAATGGCAAACGTCTTAATTCCACTGTGCGCAAGGTTTGACACTGACCGATGCTTTCAGGCAATTGGCTGGTCTGTTCGGTATCAAGTTTTAGGACATTTAGCTTGGACCAGTTGCCCATCTTTTCAGGCAGGTGGGTAAATGCATTTTTCTTTAGGATGACCTGCGAGATGTTCTGCCATCCCCCAACTGTTTCAGGAAAGTGCGTCAGAGCCGTTCTTTCTGCTTCAAAGTGGGTCAACTGGGATAACTCTCCAATCTCTGGCGGTAACCACTCCAAATCGCGGACATTTTTGAATTCGATATGCGTCAGATTTTTTAACTGACCAATTTCTGGGGGGAGTTCGGTCAGTCCACGCACATCCTCTAGCCACAGATGTTTCAAAGCCTTGAGTTGCCCCATCTCCGCTGGAAAGGCTTTCACGCTGACGTTACGCAGCCTGAGCGTTTTGATGTGCGTCAACATCCCGATTTCTGGCGGCAGTTGGTCTAATCGCTTGTTGAAAATTTCAAAGATGGTCGCTTTATCTCGTTTAGCACGGCGAATAAAGCGAACGATGTTGTCGTAATTTTGATGCATAACGGTTCTTTTTCGGATTTTTACATTTATACATTTTGAATTGTCCTGTTTGGTTGTTTTACCAGATTCTTGACGACATTCAGCTTGAAATTGTTCTTTTGAGCTAACAAAGAACAATCGTTGATCCTATCTAGATGTGTTATAATCCCCGCCACTCTCGGTTGTGTAAGTTGTTTTCTGTAAATTTGATAAACCCCTTGAGAATATCAGTACTTTTACAGAAGCAGTGGAACACTGCCGCATTCTCACCAATGAAAAGGAAAATAATTATGCATTTATACCTCATTCGTCACGGGGAAAGTTTTGTCAATTTAGAAGATTGGGAGCATGGCTATATAGATGTAGGACTAACTGAATTGGGACAAAAACAAGCAGCAGCCTTGGGACAATGGCTACCCAGCCATCTCCCCAAAATCGACGTGCTCTACACCAGCACCCTCAAACGGGCGATGGAAACGACAGAACCGCTTAGTGAGGCCTACGGAATGGAGTCCGTGAAAGAGGATCGCATTCGGGAGATTGGTACCACCTTGCTTGATCACTCGCCTTGGACCTGGGATGATGATGAACCTCATGAATTTGCAGGCTTCTGGGGCACGGCCCGACCTTTTACTCCCACGACCGTTATCCCCGATCCCGGCGAAAGTTGGATGCATTTCAAAATTCGGGTTGGGGCGGCCATCGAGACCATCATCGAAAATCATCATAACCAAACCGTCGTGGTCGTTTGCCACGGGGGCGTCATCGACGCCGCCTTCGACCACATCTTCAATGTCGGTCCCTGGCGACGCTGTGAAACCTGGACCAGCAATACAGGGGTCACCTATTTTGAATACGTTGAGCATCCAGGTCGGGAAGTGTGGCGATTGCATTACTACAATCGCCTCGATCATTTAGCTTAATTTAGCGAATGTCGAGTCTATTTGACGAAGATGTCTACAATGTTTGTTGAAAAACAATTCTCAACAGGGCAATTGACCCTCAATTATGCAGAAGGTTCAGCCAATGGCCACCCCTTGGTGATGCTACATGGCGGGACAAATCGCTGGCAAGGATTTGGCGGCGTGCTAGAAACCTTGGCCGCTCAATTTCATCTCTTTGCCCCCGACCTGCGCGGGCACGGTCAGTCCGACCGAGCCGAGAGCTACCGGATTGAGGGTTACATCGCCGATATTGTTGCATTTATCCAGATGCTAAATCGTCCCATCTACTTACACGGTCACTCGCTTGGCGCTTTGGTGGCGCTGGGTGTCGCCGCTCGGATGCCTGATACAGTCAGCAAACTCGTTCTGGAAGATCCCCCATTTTTCGGTACCAACGATGAGCGCTTTGCTGCCAGTGATCGAACGGTCGTCTTCACCAACATTCTCAATATGATAGATGCCGCGAACTCGGTTGAAGACTTGGCTACCAAAATACGAGGAGCGGAGGCGGCGGGACCAATCCCGCCCTCTGTTCTTGAGCGAGCGACAAGTTGGAAGCAGCTAGATCCAGACGCCTTGCGAGCCTTCATAGAGCGCCGGAATATTTCTGGATACGATTATGTGGCCGATATGCAGACGTTGACCTGTCCCACCCTCTTGCTACGAGCAGACCCATCAATTCGTTCAGCCGTTGAGGGTCAGGATGTGGAAACGGCACGGCAACATATCCGTCATTTCAATTACCAGATGATTGATGGAGCTGGACATCATATCCACGTAGATCAACCCGAAGCTTACGTTAAAGAGATACGGTCATTTTTGGAGACACAATGACACCAACTAATCTTCTGATTATCTGCTCTGATGAGCACAACAAACGTTTTCTTGGCTGTTATGGGCACGACATTGTGCAAACGCCGAACTTAGATCGGTTGGCGGCGATGGGCACCCGCTTTACCAACGCCTACACCCCCTCGCCGATTTGTATGCCAGCACGGGCGGCGCTGGCAACGGGGCGTTACGTTTACCAAATCGAGACGTGGGACAACGGCACCCCCTACACCGGGCAAGAGGCCGATAGTTGGGGCCATCGCCTGCAAGCGCAGGGTTTCGATGCCCCCACCTTTGGTAAACTCCATTTTCATCCACGCGGTAATTCCGGCTACGAGGAGCATTTACCATTGCACGCGAAGTTGGCTGAAGAGGGGTACACCGCTGCTCTATTTAGCTGGTTGGGGGAGAAAATGCCGGTTGGCAGTGGTTTACGTGAAGAGGTGCTGGCGGCTGAGACAGGCGAGGCAGGATACACGCGCTATGATCGGAGTATCGGACAAGCTGCAGCAGAATGGCTGCAAACTCGCCCACCGACAGATAAACCCTGGTGTAGCTTCGCCTCCTTCACCTATCCACACTACCCGTTTGTCGCGCCCGCCGAATATGTCAATCGTTATGACCCAGCCACATTGCCATTACCGATCAATTGGCGGGAGCAAGATTGGTCCGATCATCCCGTTTTACGCTGGCGGCAGCATCGGCAAAGCTTGGACATCCCCTTCACCGAGCAGGAAATTCGCTGGGCCACGGCGGTCTACTTTGGTATGATCTCTTTTTTGGATGACCAAATTGGCTTGGTTTTGGACGCCCTCACCGACAGCGACTATGCTGACAACACCCGAATTTTGTACATCTCCGATCACGGTGAGTCGCTGGGTGAACATGGCTTTTGGTTCAAAGGTACGATGCACGAAGGTTCGGCAGGCATTCCAATGATTTTGGCTGGGGCTGATGTCCCGGCTGGTCACGTGTGCCACACACCCGTCAATTTGGTCGATGTTTACCCCACTGTTGTTGAAGCTGTCGGCGCGCAGTTCACCGACCAGGATGCTGATCTCCCAGGTCAAAATCTGATCGATATCGCCAATCAGCCTGATTACGACCGAACCGTGTTTAGCGAGTATCACGCGGTGGCCACCCCAACCAGCATTTTCATAATGCGGAATACTCGCTGGAAGTACATTGAGTATCCAGGCTATGTGCCCCAACTATTTGATATGATCAACGATCCTGACGATCAGCACGACCTCGCGGCTGACCCAGCTTACGCTGATACTTTGGCCGAATGTGCGGGCAAGATGCGTCAGCATTTCTCACCCGATGAGGTGGCCGAGCGGGTACGCACCTTTCACGAGGCCCAGATTGAACGCTTGGGTGGGGTTGAGACTGTCCTTGGTAACATCCCGAAGAGCCGTCCGTTTACACCACCCCCAGCGGCGTTTGCTTAGCCGTGCCAACGAGTGACGAAAATAAGGAATCCCCAAGTGCACTTGGGGATTCCTTATTAGAAATAGTTTTCACAGGAAGCACAACGATCAAGGAGCAACATTAGCAAATGATCGCCAGCACTGTTGACGATGCGGTCGAGCAGCAAGTGGCGGCTGGCGTTGATGTGGTCAGTGATGGGGAGATGAGCAAGCTCAGCTACACCACCTACATCACCCGACGGCTGGCGGGGATGACGTACACGACCGATGTGGGAGCATTGGGTGGGATGCCTTCTCAAGAGGAGGCTAAGGCGGAGAAACCCAAGGTGCGACAAAGTGATATGGCCGAGCACCCCGATTATGTGGCGCAAATTCAGCAGCGAGAGATACGCATTGTGGGGAATATCAAGTTTCCCCAATGTGTCGGCCCGCTTCATTATGAAAACACCGAGCCGCTGGAGCAGGATTTGGCCCGTTATCGAACTACCGTTGATAAACACACCCCGACCGATGCCTTCTTGCCTGCCGCTTCGCCGGGGGTCATCTCGACGTTTGTTGCCAATAAACATTATGCCACCAACAAGGAATATTTGGTGGGGCTGGCTGATGCAATGCAAACGGAATACGAAGCCATCGTTGACGCGGGCTTTGTCCTGCAAATCGATTGTCCCGATCTTGCGGCTAGCAATCATACCGTGTATCAAGATATTTCCGAAGATGAGTGGCTCAAGGTGATTGAGACGCACATTGAGGTACTCAACCACGCGGTGCGAAACATTCCCGCTGATAAGATGCGGATGCACATCTGCTGGGGGAATTATGAGGGACCTCACACCCACGATGTGGCTTGGGCCAAAGTTGCACCAGTGGTCTTCAAGGCAAAACCGCAGGCTATTCTCTTTGAATCGGCCAATCCGCGCCACGCGCACGAATTTGCCGATTTCACCAGCGATATGATCCCTGACGACAAAATTATGGTGCCCGGCGTGCTCGACTCCACCACCAACTTTGTCGAACATCCCAAATTGATTGCCCAACGCATCATCAATTGGGCCAATCTGGTGGGCCGAGAGCGCGTAATGGCAGGCACTGATTGTGGCTTTAGCACCTTTGCCGGCCCCCATCCCCGCATCGCCCCGTCGATTATGTGGGCCAAGTTCGCCGCGATGAGCGAGGGTGCTCAAATCGCCTCGGATGTGTTGTGGGGGTAGGTTGTTGGCTTGACGCTGGTCTTATTTTCTGCGCAACATTATGTGGATTAAGGCTACCTTATGACCCTGTTTATCTTCTCGGGATTCAATTACATACGGTTCAAATCCCAATAATGAATCACACCAATAACGTGAGATCAAACAAAATTGGGACGGTAAATGGCTTGAACAAGCGCCGTTTTATGCAACCACTGCCTGCACCTCTGGTAGAGTAAGAAAGGAGTCTCGTAAATTAAGCGGAGTGCCCTCGACGATGGTGGCGATGATGTCGCGGGCCTGTTGATGGTGGCGTTCGGCCTCGGCGGGGTCGGATTCGAGTTGGCTAAGGGCGAACAGGATTTGCCACTGCCAGCGGTGGGCTTTCATCTCCTCAGCAGCAGCGAGGGCCTCCAGCCAGCAAGCGCGGGCGGCGTCAGGTTGGTTTTGGCCCAGCAAGGCTTGGCCTCGAAAAAAGAGGGGAGGGAGGAGATACTTCCGTATCCCCAAGTGATGTAGGTCCGCGATGTAAGCCGCTGTGATTTCGAGGACCTGTTCGTAATTCTGGTGATGAAGGGCTAACTCTGCCTGAACCACTGGCAGGTATACGGCCCATTTCGGTTGCTTTTGCCGCTGCGGGTCAGTCAGTGCTTGATCAACAAGAGATTGGGCTTTCTCCGGTTGACCTTGCTTTAGATAAAGCTGGGCCAAGATGGCCGAAATGTGAATGACGACTTGGCGGGTTGCAACGTCAGCTTCGAGGGCAAGATAGGCGGTCTCCAAACCTTTGTCGAGCAGCCCGATCGCGCCATAGACGAGGGCCAGGTTTGCCCGACAATAGGTGAGCGGGTAAGGAAAGCCGTGTTCTTCGCCTAACCCAACGAGATATTCAAGAACCTCAAGGGCTTGATCGACCTGTCCTCGCTCTAAATAGGAATACCCGATAAAACTTCGACTGGCCCACAGCCCCCATAGATTATCCGTCTCTAGACACATTTTGTGTGATTTGGCAGAGAGCGCGAAGGCCTCGTCATACCGCCCCATGTAACTATAGATTGAGGCACAGATAGACAGTGCGTTCGTCTCCATCGAGCGATTACCAAGGGCTTGCCATATCTGGCCTGCTTCCGTCATGAGTTCGAGACTGTAGCTGTAGGGTTGGATGTGGGCAAAATTAGCCGCAATCGATAAATCGCCGAGAACATAGCCGATTTGTTCGGGAAGATCGAGTTCACGGGCCAGCGCCAGCGCCCGCTCGCCTATCTCGATAGCGTCTTGCAATTGGCCTGTGCCAAAGATATACAATTGCATCATTCGCCACAGGATTTCAACCTCGATGGCCTGGTCATTGAGAACCTTAGCCCGATCTGAAGCATGGGTCAATAACGCTGCAGCGCGTTCAGGATCAAACAGCGGGGAGCCACCAAGCGCGCAGATTGTGATTTGCCCCATTACCGCTGCCATTTCCACGGTAGGGTCGTTGTGCTGCTTGGCGACTTGCTCCAACTCCTCGTAGATTGCCAGCGCCGCTTCAAATGTGGATTTTAACTCAAGGGCTCGTCCTAATCGTGTATACAGGTGTTGGTAGACAGACATTTCAGGCGTGGACAGGGAGGTGTCGCTGAGAAGCTGATGGGCTGTTTCATAGTGACTGACCGCCTCATCTGCCGCCGATAGGGCGAAGGCTGCGTCACCGGCAGCAATGCTATAATCGAACGCTGCATCAATGGCCCCAGCCGCGAGAGCGTGGTAGGCCAGCCGGGCGGGCTCTGCCTCGGGCAAAACGGTCATCGCTCGGCGGTGGAGAATGCGTTTGCGAGCCGTCCCGACTTCTTCATAAAGGACATCCCGCATGAGATCGTGGGCCACTAGGTAAGTGGGCGTCATCTCTGGCCGCTCGAGAAGCAATCGTCGCTCAACCAAGGCTTCGAGTGCATCCAGCCCAGCCATCTCCTCGAGCGCCGAGACCTGACAAAGCTGCTCGAAGGTGGTCTCCTGTCCTAAAACAGCTGCACTCGTAAGCAGTGTCTTTGCCGTCGGGGTTAGACGAGCCAACCGATCCAGAATAGCCTGTCGTACTGACATCGGAATGACCCGCAGAAAGGGTAATCGTCCCTTTGTGTCTCCGGTTAAAGTCCGCCACATCAGTTGTGCCCCACCCTGACTCGTTTGAGCCGGGACCAAGATGCGCTGCTCTAACAGCGCTTTGATGGTTTCCGTGACAAAAAAGGGATGCCCAGCGGTTTCAGTATGCAGGGCCTCCGCAAAAACATCGAGTTTAATAGTCGTTGCCTTGGTTTCCTCGGACGTAGCGCTGGCGTCCATTGTTTTGGCCTGATTAGGTTGTAACGTTGTTACGAGGCCCAAGATCTCTTCTTGGCTGAGGTTATCCAGGTCGAAGCGCGTGCTTGATACCTCTGAGGTCAGCCGCATCAGTCCGCTTTTGCTTTCAGCGTTTGTGGCAAAGGCCTCGCTTCGGGCACTGAGGAGGAGTAAAATTGGGGCTTCGGTCTCGTTCCAATGAGCCAAGACGAATTGGAGCGCATCCAGCGAGGCGAGATCGGCCCATTGGGCATCATCCAAAAAGATGAGCAACGGGCCCCGCTCGGCCAAAGCTTGACCCAAGCGAGCCATCGCTTCAAAGAGCCGCGTTTGGGCGGTGGACTCATCGGCTTGTGGTTCGCTTAAATCGGGATAACGGTCGCGGAGATCGGGTAACAGGCGGCTCAACTCGGCTAGCCAAATATCGGGCAGGAGGTCATCGGGCGCGTTTTCTTGGGCTATTCGTGATCGAAAGCATTGAACGAGCGGCTGATAGGGCAATCGTCCCCCTGCTTCAAAGGCGCGGCCGGTCAAAATATCGGCGCCATTGGCAGTGGCCCAGGTGAGAAACTGGGTGGCCAGGCGTGTTTTACCGATGCCAGCTTCGCCAGTGAGGATTGCCACTTGCGTTTGTCCCTGACGGGTCTGTTCAAAAATCGCTTTCAAACGGGCGAATTCATCCGATCGACCGACAAACGTTAAATCATTAGGGGCCTGTTTCTCAATCGTCGGGCTTGGCATCGGGATGATGGTGCTGGCCCGAATTCGTTTCGTTAGGGCCTCCATCCGAGCTGAGGGGACAACCCCAAATTCTGCTTCAACCACCGTTTGGTAGGCCTCGTAGGTTTGTAAGGCTGCGGTGCGATTGTGGTTAGCAAAATGAAGTTGAATCAGTTGTAAGGCGGCGGCTTCATTAAATGGATCGTGCGCTTGCCAACGGGTGGCTGTTTCGATCCCTCGGCCTAAATCACCCCGCTCAAAGTAACGTTGCGTGAGCGTCTCAAACAGGCGATTGGCCCGTTCCTGCCACATCTCGCGTTGTAAGGTGATCCAGTCATCAAAGTCTGGCGTATCCCCGAGCGTAAAGCCCTCCAGAAAACTCCCGCGATAACAATCGACCGCCATTTGCAGTTTGGCTATGAATTGATCGTCATTTGATTGGGGCTGCCCTTGCTCCAATTTGTTGATCGTCGTTTCCACCAACTGAAGATCGAAATCAACATTGAGCGTGGTATTAAATCCCAAGGTTTGATTATCAATAATCAAATAGCGCTCATCCAGCGGGTCCATCACCTTGCGCAGATGGCGCAGCGTGGTCCGCAGCATCCCGCGTCCCCGGCTGCTGTCGCTTTCCGGCCAGAAGAGGGCGGTCAACTTCTCGCGCGATTGTTGTCCCCCCTCGACCGCCAAATAGATGAGCAAAGCCAAGGTTTTCCGGGTACGGAAGGTGAGCGGCTGATTGTTATGATAAATCTCTGGCGAACCCAGACATGATAATTTTAGGTGGCTCATTTTGAATGGTTCACACTGTCCACGGTGTTTGTCCACGCTTTGTCCACGCCCAACGTCTATACTGGACCTCAAGTGTAGAACATGTCGTCGCGATCAGATTATATAACAACGTCGCGATGATGTCAGATCAGGAATCGAGGGGTGTGGATCGGTTATGGCAATAGGGTATCAAGCTTCGAGTACGCCGATGTGGCACCGCGTAGTGCGTAGGACGTAGGACGTAATGAATAAAATCCATACTACGCGCTCCGAACTACACACTTGGTGGCCCTGATTTTGTCGCTCGTGCACCCCTTACTTACTTACTCAATCAAAAAAGGAGATTATGATGTCAGCAGAAAACAAAGCAGTTGTTCAACAGGTTCATAATGTGATTAGTAGCGGTGAATTGGATGGCCTTGATGCCTTCATTGCCGTTGACTTCAAGGACCACAGTGCGCCACCTGAGGTAGCGCCTGGTTTGGCTGGGGCCAAGCAAAACTTGGGTATGTTTCACACCGTTTTTTCAGATTTTCACTTGATGGCGGAGGATATGATTGCCAATGAAGATAAGGTGGTGGCCCGTTTTAAATTTGTAGGCGTCAACACGGGCGAGTTTATGGGTATGCCCGCCACAGGTAAAGATATCAGCGTAACGGGGATTGAAATATTTCGTTTTGCCGATGGCAAGATTGTCGAACGGTGGGGCGAGTTCGATATGATGGGTATGATGCAGCAGCTTGGGGCGATGGGGTAATCTCCTCAAATAGATTGCTCTTTACGACAGATTAAATTCTTTCAGGAGGAAATGAATGAAAATTTTGAAGTTGATTGGTATTGTCCTCGGTGCGTTGCTCGTCCTGCTCGTTGTTTTATCAGGTGGGTTACACTTCTTTGGGCAAAGTCGATTGAATAGCGGGCCGGATGTAACGATTGCCATGGTTAATGTGCCCGATGATGCTGATCTGGTGCGGGGTGAGCATTTGGCCAGAATCAGTAGTTGTAATGAATGTCACGCGGCAAATTATGGAGGAAGAGTGTTGATTGATGAAGCCCCGATTGGCTATCTCCCGGCCCCAAACTTGACCTCAAATGGGCCCGTAGCTGACTACACGGATGAAGATTGGGCTGGTGCCATTCGGCACGGCGTAACAAAAGATGGGCGGCTTATGACGATTATGCCTTCACATCACTACACCCATTATGGGGATGACGATTTGGCGAATTTGATTGCGTTCTTCAAATCAGTTGACCCTGCGGACAATGACGTGGGATCACGTCAGATTCAATTCCCTGGCACGATTATTTTTGGTGTCTTGGCCTATAACGATTGGGCGGTGAATCAGACAGACCACGCGTCGGTGGGGGGACATAATGCGCCTGAAATGGCGGTTACGACCGAATATGGAAAATATTTGGTCGATATTACCTCTTGTACATCCTGTCATGATGATAATCTGGCCGGGGGAGTAAATGCTGAACTGTTAGGCCCGAACATTACACCTGGCGGTGATTTTGGGGCGTGGACGCTTGAGGAATTTGCCTTGGCGCTACAGGCTGGCCAAACTCCAGATGGACGACAACTTGATCCCATTAAAATGCCTTGGGCCAACTACGCCGGGATGTCTGAGGTTGAGGTTGAAGCGTTGTACGTTTATTTGAGTTCGTTGGAGGCCTTACCAGATAATCCAGAGCCATAGGCTGATTAACAATAAGTAGCCTTGAACTGATTGAGCTCTTTTCTGGAGCGGATGTGAAACACCTGCGTCGTCTCATTTTTTGATTGCTCAATTAGGGTGAGTAACTTTGGACGATAGTGATGGTGAACCGTCCAGACGACTCTCATCATTCTGATTGTAACTGGGGGGAGTGGGCACCCTGGCGGGCTATAAGCATAGGGCTTAAAAAACGATTTGACTTGCCGTTTAATGGCCCACCAGTAGTGAAGGGCCAGCGGAAAATCGATAAAAATGATCGTGTCGGCCTGACTGAACCGTTTCGTCAAAGCAGGCCAATTGCCCCAACCATCAATAATCCAGGTGTCACGCAACAAAAGTTCATTGTGAATCTTATTGAAATCATCTTCAGGCAAGGGTTGCCAGCCGGGTTGCCATTGGATATTGTCAATGGTGAAGTTATCAATATTCAGCGACTGACTGAGAAGTCTGGCTAGTGTGGATTTGCCTCCACCCGCGTTTCCTATGATGGCAACTTTGGTCATATGAAGATCGGTCTTTCTTTTTGTAATTACATTGACTTGAAGTTGTGGGCGGGGGAGCATAATGAACTGGGGGTAGAAGCGGATCATTTTTTAATCTATTGGTGTCAATACTCAATTTTGGTACTAGATTGGGTTACGAAACTCTAGTTTCGTAATCAGGGAAAAATTGACTATTTTGCGCTTTTTGCCGTTCAATTCAACCTACTTGTCTATGACAATGCTAAACTCATTGCGTGACCAATAAAGTGTACAAACCTTAAATGTCAACTTACAAAGTGAACCTGCATACGACTCAGCAATGTGAACTCACCACAAACCAATTCAAAATGTCCTACCACATAATCACTTACAGTTGTGGCACTTTATGGAAAAGCATTAATTGGTGTCAATTATAGTTACATTTTCAATTTTAGGTAAAGAACCAATTAAATAATAGACCAGCAATGATACTTGTTGCAATACTCACTGGGATTGATATTATAAATAGGATCCAATCCCGATTGTTTTTTCGTATGATATCCTCTCGTTCCTCATAAGTTTTTTTTGTGAGAAGAAGGAAAGATTGATGGTAAGGACGTGCCCATTCAAGAGTAATCAAACTAGCTATCAATGCTGCCAAACTGAAAAATATTATGAATATCACTGATTGAAACACAAACGTTGACCATTCACCTTCTGCTAAATAATTTGCAAGAAAAGTAAAGGCTATTTCTAGTTCAATCGGATCATTGAGGTCTTTGCCTAGAAATATTTCATTTACATGTAATAGTTGGTTCTGGCTAAACTGCTGAAATGAGAAATATATTCCCAAAAGTATTATCGACTCCAGAACAGCAAACATTACAAAGAAACCAGAAATATTATATTTGTCAATAAAATCTCTTATTGGATGAGGTTTGATCAATAGCGACTCAATATGATTTTTTAGCATTGCCTCTATGTCTGCTCCCCACGTCCTCGCTGTATGATCTATCCTGAAACTTATGAATCCTTCACTAATTCTCGTATCAAACTTTGGTCTTATATGATCTTCTATCACTGAATCAATGGCTGGAAGTTTGTCTCCGGAAGAAATAATCGATACTTGAATTCTTTGCTTCTCTGGGGTTTCCCTATCTTGAAAATTCATTATGAAGTCCCACAGTAGGTGAATACCTCTGCAAATTACTGGGCGTATTTCGTTATAGGTTAATAGCTCCTGAATTCCGGCTAACTCGACAGTTGAGTTATCTGAGAATACCAATTTAGCACGAAACTGAACAAGAATGCCATCATTCTGCTGAGAAACACGTTGCATAATTAGCTGGTGTAAATTAGATAAGTCGTGTGCTTCTATTGCAAACCCACCGTTTATGGTATTGCTGATAACTTGAGGGCTTCCCAGAAGACCTTTTATAAATTCCCTAAATTGAGCCCGATTGTACGGTAAAACAACCTGTCCTTCATCTAGTTTTTGTTCAGGTTTAAGTTGTATTGCTGGTGATTTATCACGTTTTTGTTCACTCATGAAGACCTCTCAGTATCTCTGTAACTGGTAAATTTAAGGGGTTTCGGTTTTAGTAGTTCACAAATTTATTTGAAAATCAACGCCTAACTATTTATTCTCAGGAATGTGAGTATATCCTACTATTTGTTGCAGACCCTGAAAAACATTTACAATGAGTTAATGTACCACAAGAACACCGTAAAATCAATCCTCAAATCAAATGAGTTTCTATTTTTAGGAGAGGTGTTGTATCACACTGGGATAGCAGGCTGTTTCAACAAATATTCCTCTATTCAACCACCCTCCCCGCCCTCCGGCAAACCGAGAAACGACTCCCGAAACTCGGGCGGGGTGTGCTCGACAAAATAGTCGATGATGTTGTGGGCTTGTTGATAGAGGCGTTCGGCCTCGGCGGGGTCGGACTCGAGCTGGCTGAGAGCGTAACATCACATCAGCTATCTCGCAGAACTATGTAACGTATGTTCTTTTCTTAACACCGTGATTATCTCTGTCTCACTGGCTCTAACAACTTCTACTTTGAGACTGTCATCAAGCTCTGTTGTAAAAAAATGTATTAAACTCTTAACCGAGTCGAGAGAAAAGGTATGGAAATGTATATCTAAATTTTCCAAGTCCTCTCCATCAATTCGTTGCTGTAGCTTTGATGGCGATAGAGGAACATAATCAGCCTCCCTCTCACTGAGAATAGCTGGTTCTGATATGGTCACCCATTCAATAAGATGGCCCTTATTTCGCTCATTAATTTGCGCTTGATCTTGTCTCTTGTACAGATTGAAATCATCAATCAAATGTTGGAGGGGGGTCAACGCTCTCCCTTTATCGAAACACATATCCAAGATAGGCACCGTAACAAACAGGACACCATTTGGTTTTAGGACTCTTACCCAATTCAGGAGGACTTGGATGGGATTTGGGGTGTGTTCTAGCACATGATTGGCAATCAAAAAATCTTGAGATGCTTCAGGGATCGTTGAAAGTACAAAGCCATCATCGATGTGATCGATTGGCACAATTTCTGCAGCATTTAATTCAGGGTATTTCGCTATACTCTCCTCCCGGCTAAACAAATCAACATATGTGACAGTTACCCCCTCTGATACAAACAAAGGGAGGTATAAAGCCCCTATTTCTAAACCGGACCCCTTAATGTATTGCTTCGATAGTAAAACCCTCAAATCCCCGCGTGGGGATTCTGACAGAATACCGCTGACATCTGTTTTGGTCAATACCGATTGAAAGGCTGAGGTCACTTTACCACGAATATTTCTTACCTTTTCAATGTATCTTTTTACATTATTGGTAATCATATCTCTCCTGATGTTACAAAAAATGGGTCTTCATATTTCTTTGGCAACTTTTGTTTATAAAGCCAATCCATTTTCGCTAATCTCACAGCCCCACTACAAGCGTTTACAGCACGCGCCCAATATTACAACACAAACCCAGAATTGCCTAAAATTGTTCAATTTTGAAATTATTTCGACGGTGTTTACGGTTCAATCCAAAGATTTGTCTGTAGATCTATCGCACGACTGTGAGGAGAGATAGAGAGGTATTTTTATGATTTGGGAATTGCTTTAAAGGCAGCGTTCGATTCCAATTGAGAGGCGGTTGAATCTTGGCCAGAAGTTTAATCTTTCAGAAGACTCATTGGCAATCACGTGCATAATCGCCGTAGCTTCGTTTTGCTTATCGCTTGGGTCCATCGTTATACTCCAGATTTAGCTGCTCATTTTTTTAGTCATATCCCACAGCTTTGTTGTGGTCCGCCAACTCCGGATTGTCATGGATTTGTATTCCGGGGTTCCGACAATTTTACTAAGCCGACTCTTGGTAAGTTGAGCGCTGAGGCGTTGTGAGTAGATCACATCATCCCCCGGCCAAACCTTGTCGACTCCCTCTCGCGGTTTGAATACGAGCATAGCTTGGGCCGGATCAATCCCTATCAGAAAAATCGTGTCGCTATGATAGGTTTCTGGTTGCTCACCAAAACCTTCTGGCTTGTTGTCAATGACGGCTTGTAATTGATCGCTCGTCAAGACCAAGACCCTAATGAGCTCGTCATCAAGCTTAAAGTTTTCAGGCAAAGCCTTCTCAATACGAGCTTTTATCTCATCGGCGGCCTTATCGGATTTCAAGATCACATTCCCACTGGCAAGATAAGTTGAAACATTAGAAAATCCTAGCTGTTCCAAACATTTTTTCAAGTCAGTCATCGGTACTTTATTTTTCCCACCGACGTTGATACCGCGGATAAGTATGATATAGGTATTCATCTTATGCTTCTTTGTGCTCATTATTTGTCACCGTTGCCCTGACGTTGTATTGCCCTTATTCATTTCCAAGAATTTTCGTATATCCCGTCTGTTGCGTAATACCCCGAAAAATTGTCATACCTATTCAGTGACTGTACCACACCAACCACACAACATCAATCTTTAAAGCAAACAAACTTTTAGCCCAATTATCGACCAAATTCAATATTACCCCTAACTCCCTCGTCTCGCCGCAATCACGGCAGTCAGAAAGGCTTCATCGGATAGTTCAGCCTCTAACTCAGTCAGCACAGTTTCAGAGTTAATTGGGGCATCTGGGTGCTCTTGTCTTTTGTAAATCAACTTGATAAGATAATTGAAGAAAGGTGTAAAAAATAATGTTTAATAATGTGCGGTCGCAAAAAACAGGATTAGTTTTGATTTTGACAATTGTTATGTTGCTTGGTGTCGTGGGAGCGACGCAGGGAATAAGGCGGATGTTGGCTCAACCGAATGATACCCTTCAGGTCGAGGTGCCCATTGAAGCGACCGCCACCGCTAACACAACGAGTGAGGGAGATAGGCCTCAGTCGCTAGCATCCTCACAGTGGTTAGTTATATTTGGTGCACTTTGTTTGTTATTAGCAGCATTTGTCTACAACTTAGAGATTTTTACCTCAGGGAATTACTGACCCGGACATAGAAAACTAAACAAGATTCTTTGTTCCATGGACCATCTTGAAGAGTTTAGAAAGTTAGGTCTGGGTCAGTAGTTGCCTTAGACATCGAAAACTATCTCCGAAGCACACCCAATAGGAGCCAACCTATGCGGCCAAATATCACAAGATAGATGAGGCCCCCGCAACAGAAGGTGCTCCATGGGATAGAAAGATCATCTCGAAAAATAACAGAGCGTTGCGGATTTTGGGGGTCGTAGTAGACCGTAATGGGTTGGTCAATACGGTCACGATAGCGGTTGCGTTCTGCACTTTCCGCATTGATGCCAAAGCGTAACCGCTGAAAAAAATAGAGTCGGTCATTGACAAACAACTGCCCCTCAACCGTATATTGGTAGGCGATAATCCCTCGCTTACTGGGTACGGTAAATGTGCCTTCTACACTAGCCCAGTTTTGGGCCGCAAGCATATCTTGTGTATCTCGAAACAGGAAGAAGACAGGTAAGATGAGGACGCCAATGGTGATGACTAGTTCCCCCCATCGTCTTGACTTGGGTTTATTATTGATCAATTTCGTACTACCGTATGTAGAGAATTACAATTTGATTTTAACATGAGAGAATAGGAGGAACAACGAGAGAATTTACTGTGAGATCTATAAAGCTGGGGGAAACAAAAAGGCCAAGGTAACAGCTAACCTGCTACCTTGGCCTTTTCTTACATTGCTACCTTGTCTAGCTGTCTGCCAACAACTGCTCGAACGCATCAGTGAAGGCAGTATACCCTGGCCAGCCGGGAATTTGCCCCCGAACTTCGCCAGTTTGATCAAACAAAACAAATGTAGGGGTGGCGCGAACACCATATCGCTGTACGGCGGCACGGCTGTTATCGTTACTCAAGTTGATACGGACAAACTCAATATCACCTTCAAACTCTTGACCGAGATGCACGACCTCGGGTTCAATTTCTTGACAAACGTGTCACCAATCAGCGTGGAAGAAGACGAGCGTTGGCTTGCCCAGTGACCCTGCTTCTGCTAATAAAAGCTTGTCTGGATCGCTATCCAAGCCTAAATATTGGGTTTCTCCGTCAAGAGGAGCGGCGGCTGAACTTGATGACCCAGAGCCTAATTGAAACATTCCAAATCCTAAAAGCGCCAAGACGATCACCCCAACCCCAAGGCCTAAAATAAGACCGTTTTTAGACTTTTTTGGAGCAGCTGATCCTTGGAAGCCTCTGCCTTTAGCAGATCCTTTTTTATGGGAGCGCTTTGCCATAAAAACCTCCTTTATTACGAACTTGATTTTCTGTATCCCACTATAGCACAAAGCCGAAACTGTTCTGTAAGTTAGCTAACCGTGGGGTGATTTGCGATTTTTGATTGACATTTACGAGGGTGTTTGGGAAATAGGTTGTAGCTGGATTTTCGCACATCACAAAATGAATTACAGAAATCAACAAATAAACCCAGGTCTATAGCTCGCTTCTTTCAATCATTCGTTGTTGTAATTTTGTTGCCCATACGCTTATTCCTGACAATTTTTCGTAAATCGAAAATCGTCAATCATAAATGGAACCCTCTTGCACTTTAGCGATCTCTTTATCGACATTAAGCCGAGGTCGATGTGATGAGAGGATCGGCACAATCAGGTTGAAGTCGTTGATTTTGCGATTGAGCTTGGTAATCTGTTCGCTGAATTTTTCTACGGCACGTTGCCAATCAGGGGACGTTTCATCTTTGGCACACTGTTGCCAAGCCAACGCAAGCTTGTGGTGGGCCGCTTCCAACAGTCGGCGGATTTCTTTGTCTCGCTCAATCCATTCGGGGGCCAAATCATTGTTTTGCAAGAGATCATAGGCCAAGCCCCAATCTGAGTCAGTGTAGGGATTTTTTTTGAGATTGAGCGGCTTGCCATAGCCTGACAAATTGTCAAATGCGCCTTCATTCATCGCCTGCTGAATACGCTGTTCGACCAGCGTTCGACGGGCTGCTTCTCGAGCCCGCAGATCGTCACCTGTCGGTGGCAGCTGTATCTCTTCTTCGTCATTGCTCTCTTCATTGAGCTGGTCTTGCTGATTTTCCTTGACTTCACGAATATTTTCTAAATGTTTACGTCGCTTATGATGTTTTTGTTTTGCCATATAAGTTCAGTCCTAAAATTTCACAGATAAACTCATAACAAATAAACGCTTCATTCGGCAAGGTAGCAAGTTGCAGGGTAGCAAGGTCACAACTGTCAAAATCCCTGCTTACTTTGCAACCCTGTTAGTGTCGGTTTAGGGGCCTATTATCGGCCACTGTATGTCAAATTTACAGTATACTTGTTAGCAAGATTACTCACCCAATGATCGAAATAAAACCATACTGGCTGTGTGACCATGGATGAAATTTTTGCCCCCCACCGGACCGATCTCACCAGCACAGAAGAAGCCCGCCATATTGACTCCGCCAACAATTTTTTGGATGGTGGAAATATCTCCATCGGGGTGATCATATAGCCGCATTCCCCGGCCATTGCAAGAGAAAAGCAACCCGCCCGCTGGCTCACCATAGAGCATCTGTGGGGTGAGCATCATCTCCAAATCTTCTTCGGCTGTGGTAGCATCTCGCAAATGAAACTGTACCTTTTCCCCAACTTTAAAGCGATCTCCAACCACCAAACTGCCTTTCTCACGGTCGATCCCCATCACCCCACGGATCAAGAAGTCTCCTCGCCCTAAGACATCCTGCGAGGAGTCGATGGCGCGTCCAATGAATAGGCCTTGTTGTAGCAATTCCTGATCCTCGGGAGGGAGATGGTGGACCAAATTTTGTAGATACTCCAGCGGCATTTGCTCGTCGATACTGACAATCGTATTTTCGTGCGTTTCGGTTACGGTGATCGGCTCCCCAATGGGGCGACAGCCTTGCGAAACAATAATGTCAACATCGATAGCCCCAGAGAAGGCTACACCCACACCGCCATTACTTAGAACTTCATCATTAAATAATAGGGCATTGCCACCAGGCCGCGTTGAGCCACTGGCTAGCCCCCCAATGACGGGGAGATTCGGGTAAAACTTATTGAAGGAGGCTAAAGCACGGTCGATGGGTGTGGTGAAAGGATCGGCTTGAAGAATGACTAATTTGGTGTCGGGGGGTGCCTGAATAGCCTCCTGAAATATCGTCTCATTATCAAGCGTTTCGTGCCACTTCATCGATTGTAGCTTGAAGGGAGTCAAAGTCACCTGTGGCAGACTGGCGGCCACCGCAGACATCGCGGGCTGTTTTTCGATTTCTTGATCTCGACCAATGACAGCCTCGGCTGTACAGCCAAGCAAAACCTTTGGGGCTAATTCTGCCCGAAGCCTTTCAGAAATCTCACCAACCCGTAAGCGGAAATGGGGGGTGAGAAAAAGCTGCAAGAAATCAATGGGATGGGTGTCCATCTCTTCCTTAATTTGGCTGATCAACTCATCCGCTGCATCGACTGTATGTGGTTTTGTGGTCGTTGCTGAACTGAATATTAAGCGCTCTGTCATCATCTGATGTCTCCTTTGGTCGTAGGAAATCATACCACAAATGATCTTGGAGTCGAAAAGAGCAAATATTGAGGTTAGCCCAGTAACTCCAAAACAAACATCGCAATCTCATCTGCCCCATTTTTTTCCTGTCGTGCAACATTCGGCAGGGCTAGCAACTTCGGCAGAACATCAAGCCAGGCCTGGCTTTGTAGTTGCGCTTCGGTCAGGGACAGGCTGGGGATGTGCTGCTCAATGTAGGCCTGTAAAATCGGCGACTCTGGAAAATGTTCACGGGGCACATAGCCAAAGGCAACGCCCGCGTGATAGACCTCGGCCAAGGTGCTGTAGCCCACCTTGCCGATGACGACATTGGACGCATTGACCACATCAGGGTGAAAAAAATCGGAGTGGCGTGGTAGCATCATACAGTTGTGAACCTGCTGAATGCTGTCTCCAAGCCCCGCAATGATGAAGTGGGCCTCATTGTAATACTTGAGCTGATCGATAAAAGTGTAATCCCACGTACCACCACCCATCGTGACCATCACGATTTTTTTCTCGGTTGGAATCGTAAGTCGCTCCCGAATGGCCGTTCCGGACGTGCGGGATTTTCGGCTGACTGGGTTGGTGATCAAGTTGGGTTGATCCGGCTGGCAAAATGGCTGTACTTGAATGTGATGATCGGCACTTGTAAATATTTCTTGCAAATAGCTGACATATTCGGATAGTGCGGGTGCTTGGGCCAACGTAGATGTTGGCTTTATGTAGCCTTGATAAATCCAATCCCACGTAAAATTTTCGATCAACACCGAGGGCAGATTGGCCGCCTTCGCCACCGCGATGCCAAGCGGGGCGATATCACATAACACGGCCTGACAGCCAAGTTTCTGGACTTTTTGGGCAAGGTCTTCGATAAAGCTTCGCTCTAAGGGATAAAAATCGGACAACAATCGTAGTGTCTCAGGAATGTCTTCACGCAAGGTGTTCTTCTGGGCCAGACCGATGTCTGTTAAGAGCGAATGATAGCCCAATGGCTGACTGACGGAGTCCTCGAAGAAAGCAAGCGGGACCTGGGTAAAAATCTCGAAACGAATTTGAGGCAGTTGCTCTCGCAATGCGGCCATCACCGCTGACGAACGGGCGGCGTGACCGTAGCCGTGGGGTGTTACAAAATAGGCGATTGTAGGTACTATCACGCGATTACTCGGCTTTTGGCCAGTCATATGTGGACTGCTTGATCGCCTTGTAATTTGTGTTTAGGGCCTGTTTCATCAACAAAATTGAGGTGATCCGGCGGGCAATGTTGGTGAACTCAATCCCTTCCTCTCGCTGGAGTGGTCGCCCCAAGATAGCTCTGCCACGATAGGATAACCATTTGTGCAACACGGAATAACCGCTCGCTGTGTAGTGCCAGACGTGGTGAGGGATGTTGGCCCAAAAGGTGGTTTCATTGAGATAGATGTCGAAGGTGGTGCGCCCCAAACAGGCGTACAACTGATCGATGGTCAGCCCGGCTGTGGCCCCACCTTTTTCCAGGGCAACACGCTCCTCGGCGGTGTACTCCCGCTCGACGGCCTCCCCCGGTCCCAACAGCGGTTGCGGGCGACGGCCTAAGCGGCCCCATTCAGCGAGTAACGTCAGATCGGGGTATGACACATCCTCGTTGTAGCTTAAGGCAGCAATGGTCTTTAAATCAGCCCGAATCAAACCAGCGGTCACATCTTTAACCTTGATTTCAGGATTGAGCAACATCGCCAGACGTTGTCCCAAGAGCGCTGACTGGCGGAGTAGCTCCTTGTCACGGGGCAAGGGAAGATGCGCCCAGCCCTGTTCTAAGTGTTCTTGTTGCTCTTCACGATAGGTGGGAGTGTGTAAGATTGTGATTAGATGATAAAACAAATTTGGGGCGGTCACATCCAAATCTTTGGCGTAGACCATCGCCTTGACCGACAAATTGGGGCGGAGGTTTTCATCATCCGTCTCAAAATAGGAAAATTGTTTGTGCTCAGGATTGAGAAAGAGGGGAAAGAAGCGGGAGGTGCCGTTTCCAAAATGATCGGCTAGGGTATGGACGACGTAACCCCGATCAAATATAGCGCCTGATTTTTGGCGGGCCTCAATCCAAAGATTGTTGGTGAACGGTTGGCGCGTATAGTTTGGGCGATTTTGGGCCAGCAAGGTTGTTTCTGGCTCCCAGTAGAGCCAGCGCATATCAAAGGGGCGATAGCAGTAGCGGACAATATTTTCTGGTAAGAGGCCCCTTTTCTGCAACTGCTCTCGAACCGTGACACTTTGAAATTGTTTGGTGTCTTCCATTGCGGTTGGAAAACTCTTGGCGATTTTGGTGTGGGAGATAGCCGGATCAAAGTAATGCTCCATCCGCTGTTGCAGCCGCTCTCGATCGATGTCGACCAACAGGGCATCACGTCCCGTTTTGATCCCCGGAAATGAGGTTGGAAACAACTCGGTTAGGGCTGGCCAAGCTTCATACACCCCACTCACTGCCATCTCCAAAAGGCGAGCGCCCCTTCAGTGATGGCTTGGGCTGGTCGCCCATCAATCGGTAGAACCATCACCTGAATCGTCTCTTCATCTACTACAGGCAAAACAATGGCCTGACTGTCGGGTGACCAAATGCGGTGACTCAGGGCATATTGATCGAAGAAGGGTAAAAATTGATTGATGAATAAATTAAACGGTTCAAACGTCAGCAACCTGCGTCGTCGTTTGCTTTTGACATTGACCAACCAAGCATCTAAATAGAGCGTTCCAGGCACTTGTCTATGCCGCGTGGGTATTTCATAGAGACCCAGCGATTCGTGTAACGATGCCGTCGCGTGACTCCCGTTGCCGTTTCGATAGACGCCATTGGTGCCTGTCGTTCCATTGCGCGAGTATTGCTGAGGGGGAGTAATCAACTCGCTTGTTTCTGGCGAGTCGTCGCTGACCGTGAAGTACAAAAGGTGTTCCCCATCGGGTGACCAGAAGAAGGCAAGAATTGTGCCATCACTTACTAACTCAATTTGGCCATCTTCGACATTCAGTACGCGTAACGAACCATAGTAACGTTGGATCGGTGAGTTTGGGGCAATAAAGGCAATTTGCCGTCCGGCCGGGTTCCAATTAAAGGCCGTCGCCCCGTCATACGCTGCTCTTGCAACTTCGCCCACACTATTGTGAACCACAATCTGCTGGTTTCCCATCCAATCCGAGCTGGCAAAGGCCCAAAATTCACCGTCAGATGAGATGCCAGGCGCTTGAAATAGGCCTGGTTGAGCAATATTCTTTTGGCTAAAGGGATCACCATCGGGGTCAATAAACATTAGCTCGGCATTTTCGGAATTGGCTCCCGTGTGCAACAGGATTTGGTCGCCTTGTGGCGTCCAATCCCAAAAGCAAGGCTGTCCAGTGCGGAGCAAGCGACTGCTATAGGCCGAAAGTGAGGCGGTATAAAATCCCAGACCTTCTGTAGGATGATTGGCAATAAACGTTACGGCTTGATTGTCAGGACGCCAGTACAGATAAAATGGGATTTGTTCCGAACTTTCATACAACGTCAGCGGATCATCGCCCGAGGGTTGAGCCGCTACAGTGTACACCCCAACCCCAGTTGCAGTGCGGCCAGTTGCCGCAATCCATTGCCCATTCGGTGACCAAGCGGGGAATTGAAAGGATATATCAGGGGCTGTTATCTGCTGCAAGTTGGCCCCATCGTGTCGGATTGTGCCTAGCTGCCCCTTCAAATCAACAAAGACAATATCGTTATAACTTGAGTCAAATTGCATTCTAATAACCTCAAGCCGTATTATGCCATATTTTTTTGGAGTGGAAAAAGGAGGGGAGATTGGAAGAAAGCGTAATTGGTAATTAGTAAATAGTAAGTTGGTCTGATTTTAATTACCAATTACTATTTACTAATTACTTTACACAAACACCATTTCAGGCATCCCGATTGTTTCGCGGAGAAATTCTTTGACCACGTGGACGGGGACTGCCAGACCAACTTCGGGGCCAGTAATCATCGTGTTGATGCCGACTAGTCGGCCCTCAACGTCGACTAAGGGGCCGCCGGAGTGACCGGGTCGGAGTTGTAGACCAACTTGGACAAACTCGCGATGCGTTTGAATTTCAGGCGGTGGCCCCATATCGATGACCACGCCTGCACTGGCCGCACCTTTAACCCCCCAGGGATGGCCCACAGCCATTACCCACTGACCAGGATGAAGACGGCGTGAATGACCTAGTTCGATGGTGGGTAGGCCCTTAGCATCAACCGCCAAGGCAGCGAGATCAAGACTGTTATCGCTGGCCAGAACCTGTGCGGGAATGGTCTCGCCATTGGGTAGGGTCACCTTGATGCCATTTTTGCCTCGACCCGCACCACCAATCACGTGCGCGTTGGTGATAATGAGGCCATCACTATGCCAAATGGTCCCTGCCCCATTACCTCGTCGACCATTGTGGACCTGCACGAGGCTACGGTGAACCGTCTCAAGCGTTCCTGAGAGCCGCTCATTTAGCTGTTCAACTAAATTATTAGTCATCGATTTACTCTCGTTCACCAACGACGACATCAACGGTCTGGATAGTTCCGCTACGAATAATTTTAACCGCAACCGTAGTGTCCACTCGATCTGAGGTTAGGAAGGCCAACAGATCATCGTGTTGTCGAACGTTGGTATCATCTACCGCAACAATTGTGTCACCAAGCAACAAACCACCTTTTTCGGCGGGACTGTTTGGCTCAACGGCGGCAAGCAGAAGCCCTGTTTCTTGCTCAAGTTCAGTACTCAAGGCGGTGGGCAGGCGTACAGCTTGGGTGCTGACGCCAAGATAACCGCGTCGAACGCGTCCGTGTGAGATCAGGGTGTCAATCACTCGGCTGACAGTTGGGCTAGGAATAGCAAGACTGACACCGCGCATCAGCGCCGAGGTAGTGATGCCTAATACTGTACCGTCGGCACCAACCAAAGCTCCCCCAGAGAAACCGGGGTACATCACCACGTCGGTTTGCAAGTAATGCTCAACTTTGCCACCGGCCGGAGTACGCCACTCAGGGCCTAAGGCACTGACAATACCAAGGGTGGCTTGAACAGTTTTTCCAGGGCGGCCCAAGGCTAAAACGAGATGGCCGACTTTGACCGTACTGCCATCGAACTCAGCCCACGTGGCTGGGGCTAGATCGCTGGCTTCGGCCCGCAACACCGCTAAATCCGTGCTGGGATCACGCCCAACCAGCGTTGCATTGACCGTTTTGCCATCAGCCAAACCGACCTTGATTTTGTCCTCACGTTGCACCACGTGGTGTGAGGTTACAATCACACCATCCGCCGACCAAACGACACCACTGGCCGGCATTCGCTTGCGGGCATCCACCTGGACCACACCTTGACCAACCGTTTCCACCGTCGTACCTAATGTTTCCGATAAATTCTGTAATACGTCACTCATTCCGAAAAGCTCCTTTGAATCACTAGTTGTGGATATTTATAGAGATATGTGATAGTTTAGCACTGGAGCGATTTTCATACATCGGTGATCTGATGAGGTGGGTACCTAGAAAAATGGGTAGGTCGGAAAGCTAGTGTATAGTATGAATTTGACGTTACTTCATACCATGTACTATGCAACCGATTATGTAAATTAGGAATGTTGAGAGTTTAGAGTGTCATGCCCGAATGGTTTTGTCGGGCCCCCACTGGTTGTGAGCAATGGATTCTGGCTATGGAACCCATAGCACAAAAACATGCGGAAATGACATGAACCAACATTTTTCTTGTAATATGCATAATCGGTTACGCGCTAAAAAGCATAAAGCGTCTTTGTTGCAAAGACTTTCTTGAACATTGAGCAATCCCAAAATCAGCGCTTGACTCGACTACAAGTGTAGGGTTTATAATACGCTCAATCTTGCAAATTATATGAGGAGTGAACAATGGTTTCCCCAGAAGATAAACAGTTTTTAGAAGAATTTGAGAGTTTGACCTTTACAGGTAATTTTAACCACGTCAATCATTTGCGACTTTGCTTTTTGTACCTTCAGTCAAATGGCCTTGAAGGTGGTATCGTGCGAACGGGGCAGAACATTCGAGCGTTTGCCGAAAGTAAAGGGGCGAAGGATAAATACCATCAGACCATCACCGAGGCGTTGGTGCGCATCATTGACTTACGCGTAATCCAGCGGCCTGTTTCCGATTGGCAAACATTTGTGGCAACCAACCCTGATTTGGTACAGCAAGCAAAAGAGGTATTGCTCCAACATTATACCTCTGAGCGGCTCTTTAGCCCCGAAGCCCGCCTTCGTTTTCTGGAGCCGGATCGATTGCCTTTAGAGGAGAATGTATGTACACCATTGGCCAATTAGGTCGATTGGCTGACCTGTCGCGGAGTACATTGTTGTATTATGACCGTATTGGCTTGTTGTCGCCCAGCAAGAAAAGCGAGGCGGGGTATCGGCTCTACAGTGAGGCCGACCTCGCCCGGCTGGAACGAATACGGACCTATCGAGCGACAGGCTTGCCTCTGGAGCGGATCAAAGATCTGCTTCAAGAAGATGACTCCAGCACGCTCACCCAGGCGTTAGAAGCTCGGCTCATTACGCTCAATCAGGAGATGCAGGAGCTACGAGAGCAACAGCGTTTGGTGATTGAATTACTAGGCCAAACCCAACAACTCAACCAGCGACGAGTCCTCGATGTCTCCACTTGGACCGCCTTGCTACGTGAAGCAGGGCTTGATGATGCCGCAATGTGGCGGTGGCATCAGGCCTTTGAGAAGTCGTTACCCGAAGCTCATCAGGACTTTTTGGAGTCACTCGGCTTGGGTGTTGACGAGGTGGCTCACATTCGGGAGCGAAGTCGAATGAAAACTTAATATGAGAAAGTTCTTGACAGACCAGTCTGTCTGTGTTATGATTTAGCTATGGTTACTCAAACAAAAAGTGATCCCAAAACGCGAATATTAGATACCGTGACCCGTCTTTTTTCTGATCAAGGGTATCAAGCCACAGGTATCAACCAGATTATCAAAGAAGCGAAGGTGGCGAAGGCGAGTTTCTATGACCATTTCGGGTCAAAGGAAGAGCTTGGCGTAGCTTATCTGCAACGGGTGCGGCAACGCAAGCTCGATGCGCGAGAACGATATCTCGCTCAATTTGATGACCCAAAAGCGCGGTTACTCGGCTTATTCGACTTTTTGGAGCACTGGACGTCTGAGACCAACATGCGGGGTTGTCACTTGTTGAATATCGCGCCGGAATTTCCTGATCCCCACTCAAAGATCCGGCAAGATGTGACTGAGTATAAGGCATTTTTGCGAGATGGCATTCGGGCACTCACCCGAGAAGCGCTCCAAGATACATCTAATGAAGCACACGTCCAATCTTTAGGGGATACCATTTTTATGTTGTATGAAGCAGCAATGGTCGAAAGCCAGGTTTTTGATGATAATTGGCCTATTCATCAAGCCCGTGAGACTGTTCGTAAGCTTATTGAATAAATTTTTTGCCAAATATAGACAGACCTGTCTGTATGAATTAATGTGATAGGAGACATCATTATGAGCATCAATCAAATGACCAAAAACATTTTTGGAATATTGCATCTAACATCAAATCAATCTATTTTGCCATCGACAGACGTTAAGGTTGAGCGTGATAAGAAGATCGAGGCCTCATCTCACGACATTCAGATTGTCCAAGTTGGTAGTCGGTTGGGCGGACGGGGTGTAATCCGACGGAAGTGAGGCCATTTGAGAATTACGAACTTGACGAAACGTGAGGATGTCATTTCGAATCCTTTAGGGTGAGAAATCTTCCAGGTGGGGCTTATACAATGACCGACCTAGAAGATTTCGCATGTCTTTGACACGACCTTCTACGTCGTCGAAATGACATTTCCCTTGCGCTTTCCATAGGTCTCATTGCCATGAAATCGGTCAAATGCCGAATATTCAAACGCCCTCTTAAGGTCTCGTTAGCCCAAACTAGAATTATCTAACAAATTCCAATGGGTATCACTTAAGCTGCAGCTACTGCCTCAACCTCCAACTTCCACTTTGTTTCAAGCAATTGGCAGCAAATTACGGTTGAGGCTGGTTCGTTATCGCCTAGATACTTCACCCGTAACTGTACGTTGGCTTCGTCATATTCAGGACTGGCCAGATAAGTTCGTAATGAAACAATATTTTTATACTCCATCCCGGCTGATTTCAAGATAGCGCCGATATGCTGATAGATGATATCACCTTGCTCTTCAAACGACTCTGGCATCGTTTTTCCATCCTTGAGGTAGCCATTGAGACCACTGATGAACAAAATACGTGAGTCGCCCTGTACCTCAATCGCGTGGCTGTAGTTGCGATATTGAGGAAACAGTTCGCTCGGATTGTGTTTTGTGATTGGCATTGATTAATCTCCTTTGGAAATATTTTATGAGTATGGGTTGATTTATGAACATTAAGAATTTACTTCGGTCGTTGTGATGATAGGATTTGCACAGAAAATCGGGGGTAGTTGTAGGGACGTCCCTTGTGGGTGCCCAGCTTCGGGTGCCCACGAGGGACATCCCTACATAATCGAATTGATTTATAAATCTCAATCATTCTGTTGGTATTGTTGGTTTCCTCCTCCGCTCCCCAAATTCAGCCAGAAAAACTCCGCCTAAAATAAGCGTGCCGCCAATGACAATTTTGAAGGTGATGCTCTCCCCGACTCACCAGCCTGCTAATCCCGCAAATAACGGCTCTAGTGTGGCAATCACTCCAACCCGAGTGGGAGAGGCCCAGCGCATCACCCACGTTTGGATGCTCGTGCCCAAGCCGAGGATCAGGAACCCGGTTGAGATCACCCCAACCCAAAATGGAAATGAGGTCAACGGGATGGTGGCAGGCTCAAGCCAAAGCCAGGTAATGCCGCTCATTAGGCTAGCCACAAAGACATGCAGTGCCCCAAAGACAAGGACATTGAACTTGGGGGAATAGTGGGCGAGAACGATGAAGTACAGCGCCCAACCAATGCCACCCAAGGCAACAGCAATGTCGCCTTGACCGAATTGTAGCTCGGTCAAACTACCCTGTACGGACAATAAACTCAAACCCACAAAGGCGATCGCCACACCGAGTAGGGCAAAACGGCTTGGAAATCGTTTGAGCAAAATGGCTGAGAAGATCGGAATGTAGATTAGATTGGTTCCCGTCAAAAAGCCAGCCTTACTAGCCGTCGTAAATTGTTGGCCGTAGGATTGAGCCGTGTATGATAGAAAGACGACGGTGCCAGTTACGATTGCTGGCCAGATATAACTTCGATTGACCTGCTTCCAGTGTGATCCAGCGAGAATAGCCAGCGTGATGCCTCCTAGCACCATTCGGCTGGTGTTGTAAGTCAACGGCCCGACCACTTGCAGGGCATCTTTGCTGACCACAAAGGTAATCCCCCAAATGGCTACAATAACAAAAAAGACGATTTCACTGAACAGCATTTGATAGCGAACCCAATTTTGTAACAAACTGATACGTAGACTACCTAAATATGAGGCTCGCCAAATTCGTATAAGTTGCATATGTTCCTCCTTAGATTGATATATTTCAATTTTGGACAAGGTGAGCAAAAGCACAGTTTGGTAAGCCTGGAAGGGTGATAAATCTAGCCCAACCTTCCAGACTTCCAACTTTCCAAAAATTACAACTTTGGCCCCGTTTTGTTTTGTGCTAAGATACGGCCGAGACCACAAAATTCTATGGGAAATGGGGTAAAAACTGAATGGGTAATCCAAAAGGTTTGTCTCATTTTTATTTGCTAAAAAAGGTGATTTGTTACGTTGACTTTCGAAAACAAAGTGCTTGACCGAACTGGCTGGAAAATTCTCTCAGCACTACAAGAGAATGCCCGGATTAGCTATGCTGAATTGGCAAAATTGGTAAATTTAACTGCTCCGGCTGTGGCTGAGCGGGTTCGAAAGATGGAAGAGGCTGGTATTATTGGTGGCTATCATGCCAAGATTAATACCGAGGCGTTGGGTGCCCCGATTACGGTCTTTATTGAGTTGGGGGTGCGAGCCGAGCGAGAGATCCCACTGATTAACTATTTGCGGGAAGAGCAGGTCATTCTGGAGTGCTACAATTTGACGGGGGATGAGTCATTTATCGTCAAAGCGGCCGTTTCCTCGATGAACGATTTGGACCAGTTGTTGGGTAGATTGATGAAGTATGGGCAAACAACAACGCACGTTGTGTTATCAAATACAATCCCCCAACGGGTAATCCCTCCAATTGAGATGGATGAGTAAATCATAATTTTTATAATTGGAATATTAATTATGCCATTCACCACTGTAAACAGCCTGGATGTTCACTATACTGTGGCAGGACAAGATTCGCCTGCTGTTCTTATCCACGGATATGACTCAATGCCCGGTCCATACATTTTTTGGTAGCTTGACCGCGATATGGTCTGCTGACATTAGCGATCAAGTGACAGATCTACAGATACCAATGTTGGTCATGACAACATTCAAGATTGCAGACACCTGCCGATTGATGAGCAACCAGAGCGGTTTGATGCGGCCATTTGGCAGTTTTTGCGTCTAGATCAAAAAATTGGGGCTTGACAATAATCTTAAGTTTTGTATAATTTTCTATTGGTTAACGAATTTATGAGTTAAATACAGCCGTTGGGGGCAGTATTTTTGGCCCCCAGCGGTTTTCTTTTGTAAAAAATAATATTTCA
The DNA here is from genome assembly GCA_028285035.1 of Phycisphaerae bacterium. The sequence goes on along the minus strand of JANQQF010000087.1, from coordinate 96,200 downwards.
GGAGGTTCTGAACCGTGTCTAATAAGATGACGGGAACAGTTAAATCTTTCGATACGTCAAAAGGCTATGGCTACATTGAAGCAGGGAGTGGTGAGGAAGTATTTGTCCACTATGAATCAATTATTGATAACGGCCTAAAGACGTTGCTTGTTGGAGATCGAGTAGAGTTTAAAGTCACAACAAAACCCAGTGGCCCAGTTGCCCACGATGTAACGCGGGTGTAACTCGTGTAAACCACAAACGAATGATTTGACAGACCCCGGCTCTCCGGGGTTTTTCTTTATAAAGTACAAAATCGAAAAACGAGTACAGTTGGGTGTAGATAGCTATAGAGTAACGAACACCTCAACGCCCAACTGTTAAGTATTTCGCCTCTAATATTTGTTGCTTGATTTACGCCGCGAAATACTAGTTCAACCCAGGAGACCCAGAATTGTTTTCGACCAGAACAGGACCTTCTTAAGGAGATTTATATGACAAACAAATTACGAATTGTGCCCCTTGGTGGGCTTGGTGAAATTGGAAAAAATATGACGGCCATTGAGTATGGTCGCAATGTATTGATTATCGACGCTGGGGTGATGTTCCCCGAGTACGATATGCTTGGCGTTGATTTGGTCATTCCCGATTACACCCACTATTTAGAAGATAAAAAGGATTGGATTCGTGGGGTGGTAGTTACCCACGGCCACGAGGATCATATTGGGGCGCTTCCTTTTTTACTTGAAGAAATTGATGCGCCGCTTTACGCAACAGGTCTGACCGCAGGCTTGATCGATGTCAAGCTAAGTAAGCGTGGTTTGTCTAGCCACGTGAATATCAATGTCGTCCAACCGGGCGAGCGACATACGCTTGGCGGGCTATTTGATGTTGAGTTTTTTCACGTGTGCCACTCAGTCCCGGATGCTGTAGGTTTGGCTATCCGCACCCCCGCTGGTTTGATTGTTCATACCGGTGATTTCAAATTTGATCATACCCCGAGTTGGGGAGAGCCACCCGATTTTGGGGCTTTGGCCCGCTTTGGTTCAGAGGGTGTGCTCGCTTTGTTATCAGATAGCACCAACGCCGACCGCCCGGGGTTTACCCCTTCGGAGCGAACGGTCGATGAGGGGTTGGATAAAGCTTTTCGTGAGGCCGAAGGGCGTATCATTGTTACGACTTTTGCTTCCTTGTTATCTCGTATTCAACAAATCATCAACGTGGCGGCCCGGCACAATCGGGTCGTAGCCGTGGATGGTCGTAGTCTGGAGGAGGCGCTGCAACAGGCCCAAAATCTCGGCTATCTTGATATTCCACCTGGCTTGCTCGTCGAGTCATCGAAGCTGAAAGGGAGACCCGATCACCAAGTCACAATTATTGCTACAGGCAGTCAGGGCGAACCGAGTGCGGCCTTGGGGCGAATGGCCGATGGCCGGCATCGACACATTACCATTAAAGAGGGAGATACTGTGATTATGTCCTCGCGAATTATTCCTGGTAATGAGCAGGTCGTCGGGCGGGCCATCAACAAGCTGTTCAAACAGGGTGCCCGTGTCATCCACGGTCGGACGGGCAATGTCCACGTCAGTGGGCACGCGAGTCAGGAAGAGCTCAAGCTATTGTTGAGCCTGGTCAAGCCAAAGTACTTCATCCCCGTTCACGGTGAGCTACAGCATCTTCATGCTCATGCGGAACTAGCCATCAATCAGGGCATTCCCGCTGAAAATATCTTTGTAGTGGAAAATGGTGACATAGTAGAGTTTGATAGCAACAAACAGCGCGCTCGCGTCACCCGCGAAGCTTATGACAACGGTCTTGTGTTTGTTGATGGCAGTGGCGTGGGTGATGTTGGCCCGGCGGTATTGCGCGATCGTGAGATCCTGTCGCAAGACGGCTTTGTACTGGCTGTTGTACGTTTAGATGATAAAACGGGTGAGCCGGTTGATCGGCCTCGGATCATCACCAGAGGCTTTGTCTATGTCAAAGAGCAGCTTGATTTGATTGAGCGAGCTGAGTCTGAGGTCATCAAAGCCTTGCATTCTGATGGCAAAGATCCAGCCTCAACCATTCGCAAGACCCTCTCAAACCTACTTTATAGTGAAACCCGGCGTCGTCCGATGGTGCTGCCGGTGGTGATTGAGAAGTAGGTAGTAGGCTGGTGGTCTAGCTTTTTAATACAACTACAGTAAAAATCGTGTGCGTATTCCGTATTGCGTATTTATAATTTTAATTTTTACGCAATACGAAATATGTGATAACAGTAAAACATTAAACGGTAACACACTCCCTGCCACCCAAACTTAAGCTCAATGACAAGTCCCAACATTTCCATCATCAAATACGACGAAAAATATGCCTGGGAGACCGTCCTGATGTGGCGCGAGAGTATGGAGCAGGCCTTGGGCATCAAGGATAAGCATCCACTTGAAGACCAGCTTAACTATCTGGAAACGGTTGTGGTGCCCAATAATCAGGTCTTTCTAGCTATAGATGAGGCTGCAAAAAAAGTAGTTGGCTTTATGGCCCTGACGGATACTGAACTAAACCAGCTTTATCTTCACATCAATTATCAAGGGCAAGGGCTTGGCACTCGCTTTCTGGAGATGGCCAAGCAGCTATCCCCGCAGAAGTTACAACTTTATACCTTCGCTGTAAATGAAAAAGCCCAACGATTCTACGAACGCCACGGCTTTCAGATCATTGGCCGTGGCTTCGAGCCTGACTTGGGCTTAGATGATATTCGCTATGAATGGATGGGATAAGCTTATCTTAATTTAGATTGCCAATGATTTACTGATTTAGAAATCACCTTTCTTATGCTGTTGCATTTTTGAAAGTGTATCTAACTCGATGGCCATTGCTGGGTCAAGATATAATAGGAATGGGTCAAACCCCTTGCCCCTGGCAATTCTACGAGACGTACTGTTAAAATTGGAACCAGCCCGTTCTTTTCTGCGATTTATTGAATTTTTGTTACTTTGAGACATTTGCTTTTATGCTCCTCCGTTTGATGTGAATTGTGGCAATAGTCTAATATAAAACTACGAATGATACGAATAATTGTAAATATCTTGTAGGCTTTTTGTAGGTATTTATAATTGTTCGTTGATTTGTTTATTGCTTGATTTAACCCCCTTGACGTGCCTAACATTCCCTCCTATAATCGGTCGATATTTATGTCTTGTTTGAGAAGGAGTGTCGCTATGTCTAAACATCCCTATGGCGTTTTGATTATTCACGGCTTTACGGCCAGCTTGGATTGTGTGCGTGATGTAGAGCCGCCGTTGCGAGCCTTGGACGTGCCCACACGGATGCCCGTGTTGCGGGGGCACGGGGCGGAGTCGCCGGAGGCATTGCGAGGAGTGCGTTGGCCGGACTGGGTGGCGGATGCTGAGGTAGCCCTCAAAGAACTGTTGGATGAGGCTGAACGAGTAATTCTATTTGGCCATAGTATGGGCGGGCTTGTGGCTTTGACCTTGGCGGCTGAGTACGGTCCTAAAATTGACAGTCTTGTTGTGGCTGCTCCGGCGATACAAATGACCTCACCGTTTGCCCCGGGTAAACCCTTGCGGTTTCTCGCCCCCCTCTTTGTCCGCCTCTTTAAGAAGTGGGATTTACCACCGCTTTATGCCGATATGGAATTGGTTAAGGATGATACTAACTATATGTGGGCACCCACAGATACGATAGCCTCCTTCCTTGAATTTGGGGAAAAGACGCGGCAGCGATTGACTGACATACAGGTTCCCACTTTGATTATGCAGAGTCATAAAGATACGGTTGTTGCGCCAGAAAGTGCCAATATTGTCTATGAGGGGATAGCTACGCCTGCAGGTCAAAAAGAAATCACCTGGTTTGAGGTGACCGAACACGAGATGTTTCGTGATTGTGAGCGAGAGGCAGCGGTTCAAACCGTGGTGGATTATGTGAATAGTCGGGTGTCTGAAGCCTCGAAGATTGGGTGATTTGGGTCTAATTTACTTTTGCCCCAATAGTTGATTTGTAGACTTAAGTTTGTTACTTACATTCTTTATGTACACTCCGTGATACTTGCTGTTTTCTTGTAAAATTTGTATGATTGTGTCTAGTGCTGAAGCGGACTTCTTTTGTGGATAAAATTTTGTGACTTGCCTCAGCCTAAGTGTTCGACCTCAAATATCCTAACCAACAAATATTATTTGGCGGAACACTAGCCTACTCGAAAGTGATATCAACAGCTTGCCTCAAAGATAAGCGCTTTATCGGGTTAAGGCATCCCTCGCTTTACGATTACAGATTGATGATTTACAGAAAATCACAATCGACCTAACCGTAAATGCAAAATCGTCAATCGTAAATTTCGAAGTGTCTAACTCTTTTTTATAGGTGACTCGTAATGTCCCAAATGTGTCCCAATTGTAGTCACGATAATCCTGATGATGCGAACACCTGCACCAATTGTAACGGTTCTTTACGAAACCTACTTGGTTATAAAACGGTTTTAAGTAATCGTTATGAAGTTGTCAGCATCCTGGGATGTGGTGCCATGGGCGCCGTTTATCTGGCTGAGGATCAACGATTAACCGGGCGACGTTGTGCAATTAAACAGAACCGACCCGATGTTAATGCCACCGTTGAAGTACGCAATCAATCCCGCGAACAATTTTTGGCCGAAGCCAACGTTTTGGCCCGTCTAGACCATCCTAGCCTGCCCAAAGTGTCTGACTTTTTCGTTGAAAATGATAATGAATTCCTGGTCATGGATTATGTGGAAGGGGAGGATTTAGATAGCCTGCTGCAACGCACTAGTCAACCTCTGGCCGAAAACCAGATTGTGGCTTGGATGGACCAAGTTTTGGATGGGTTAGCCTATCTGCATACGCATGGCGAAAAGCCCATTATTCATCGCGATATCAAACCAGCCAATATTCGTCTAAATCTCCAACAAAATCGGGTGAAGCTGGTGGATTTTGGCTTGGTCAAGCTCTTTGATGAAGAGAACCCAGAAACTAAGCTGGAGCTGCGTGGCATTGGAACACCCGCATATGCGCCCTTAGAACAGTTTGCCACAAGTGATCAACACACGGATACTCGCTCTGATCTGTATTCTCTCGGGGCAACGATGTATCATTTGTTGACAAACCTATTTCCCCCCGATGTGCATCAACGGCTGTTAAACTCTGAAGTCCTTGTCCCCATTCGCCAAGTTAATCCAGACGTCTCCGAAAATTTAGAACGGGTTGTGTTACGAGCGATGGAGATTTATCCTGATAATCGCTATCAAACGGCCCAACAAATGAGAGATGCCCTACACGGGAAAAGAGATAACCCAACAACCGTTCTGCCCGCAGCAACGCCACAAAAGAGTAAGGCTGCTAGCTCATCACCAATTTTGTTTGCTGCTGTTGGGGCGTTGGCAGTTTTGTTGATATTAGCAGCCGTTGCTTACTTTGTGTTTTTTGGTAGTGGTTTATCACAGCCCCCAACGCCTGAACAGCCTGTTGTCGTACAGACCACCGAACCTACCGAAGAAATTCTTGAAGCCACTGAAGAAGCTCCGGTGGTGGCAGGGTTTAATGATGCCCCGACAGATACGCCCGCCCCCACAGATGTGCCTACCAGACTACCGACAATTACACCGGTCTCTTTAGACGAGACAGATGAGGCTAATACCACACCATCACTCGAACCAACCGAAGAAACCCCTACGGAAGAGGAGGCAACGCTAGTACCTGCTCCAGTTCAGTCTCAAGGAATTTCAGATGCCTCACTCGTGGGAACAATCGCTTACCCTGTTTTTAATGGTAGCACCTATGATATCTATTTTGGGCAGGCAGATGGATCGGGAACGAGCTTGTTTCAAGGCAATGCGAGCCAACCTGCGTTTAGCCCAGATGGCAGTCGAATAGCCATCCACTCGTGGCGTTTGGATGCGCGTGGTTTGATGACGATGGATAGGTCTGGAGGGAACGCTATTCTAGTTGCCAATTTCTTTGAGGACCAATTGCCAACCTGGAGTGCGGATGGAAGCCAAATTCTGTTCCTATCTCGCCGTGAGGGGGATCGCAAATCGCGAATTTATCGTGTTGGTAGTTTTGAAGAACGCGGGGCTGGTGTGGTTCTAGGAGAAGGTGAATACCCTACTATAGGCTTGACCAACCAACTTGTTTTTCGAGGATGGGGGAGCACTGCGACTGGCATACGTTTATCAACAGCCACCCTGGAAAATCTACAACCCGTTACCGACTTAGATGGAGATACGGCTCCAGCCCTTTCGCCGGATGGGCAGAAGGTTGTGTTTATGTCCTCCCGTACTGGGAATTGGGAAATATTTATTGCCAATAGTGATGGCTCGGAGGTGCAACAATTAACCGATAATCCAGCCGAAGATGGGTTACCCACCTGGTCGCCTGATGGTCAGGTGATCGCCTTTGTTAGTAGCCGTGACGGGACTTGGGCTATGTGGGCTACCACACCGGATGGTCGTGAAGTACGCCAACTGTTTGCGATGGAAGGCTCTCCTGACGGATTTGTTGAAGCAGATCCAAATGTAAGTCGGGGATGGCTTGAAGAACGTATCAGTTGGACTCCTTAAGTGATAGAAGGGATGGAAATATGCTAGGAAGCGTCAAAGTATCAACTATTATCAGTTATATTGGAGCCATTATTGCAATTGTTCTACCTGCTGTGGTCTGTGGCGTACTTATCGTTTATGGTGTTTCGTGGTTTGCGAACAGACCAGAAAGCGGTGTGTTAATGAGTAACGAGATGGAGCAATATGCAATTGACTACTTGGATCAAAATAATATTCTGAATGACTCCGAAGAGTTGATCATGTACTACGACGCTTCTTTTTCATTAGATGGTTCCGAGGCAGCCATCCTCACGACGGATCGCATGATCTATCACAAAGGGGGCCGGACTACATCGCTTGATTTGGTCGAGATTGAAGATATCACTCATCGTACCGAGTTGTTTGTTGGCGATGTCATTGAAATAAAGGGAGATGATGGGACTCGCTTTAAAGTAGAAATTTCCCCATTTAGTCAGGGCTACATTTTCTTTGAAACGTTGCTGGAAAGCCGCAACAATGCTCGGGAGGAGAATGAGCTCTAGCCCTTCTACGCCGCTCAATCAGCCTAAATTAAATCCAATTCAGATTTGGCTTTTAGCCGCTCGTCCCAAAACCTTGCCCGCCGCAGCCGCGCCAGTGATTGTTGGCACGGCTGTCGCTTTTGGAGAGGGTGTTTTTCGGCTGTGGCCTGCCTTGGCTGCTTTGGCTGGGGCCTTATTGCTGCAAATTGGCTCAAACTTAGCCAATGATGTGTTTGATTTTAAGAAGGGGGCCGATACTGCGGACCGTTTGGGTCCCAGGCGAGTAACCCAAGCTGGCTTGTTAAGCCCGGATAAGGTGATGTTCGGAATGTGGCTCACCTTTTTTTTAGCGACCATCGTTGGTTTTTATCTCGTTTGGGTCGGGGGCTGGCCAATTGTAGTGATTGGGCTGCTTTCTATTGCCTCAGCCATTGCGTACACTGGTGGACCATTTCCGTTGGGCTATAACGGTTTGGGTGATTTGTTTGTCTTTATTTTCTTTGGACTAATCGCCGTATGTGGGACCTACTACGTCCAGGCCGGTATGGTTAGTTTGGCTGCCATTTGGGCTTCAGTGGCGATTGGTTTGTTAGCTACTGCTATTTTGGTGGTCAATAATTTACGTGACATTGACACGGACCGAGCGGCAGGCAAGAAGACACTGGCGGTCCGATTTGGGGCAACTGGGGCGCGTCTTGAGTATGTAATCGCTATCGCTCTTGCCTACATCATTCCTTTGGTGATGTGGCTGATGGGCATCGTTCCAGTATGGGTTTTGTTGAGCTGGATCTCCATTTTCCTAGCTGTTCCACTCATCCGTATGATTTATACACAAACAGGCTCGCCTCTCAATGCGGGGTTAGCCGGAACAGCCCGTTTAGAACTGGTGTATAGCCTACTATTTTCGATCGGGATGATTTTAGGGCGCTGGATTTGATGGCCCGATGGTTTGATCAAAAAAGTTGATCAAACGTTCCTCATACATTTTTGGGGCAACCCTGTAGTAATTTCCATGCCCCGCTCCCTCCACAATCCATAAATCCGCATTGTCCCCAGCAGCAGCTTTTTGTCGCCGCGCTCCATTCAGACTGACCTCGTTCGACCCATAAATGAGTAGGATTGGCCGAGGATTGATCTGGTCGATAACGCTTTCTGGACTCAGTACTGCTAAATCTAGCCCTGTGATCGCTTTATAAACGACAGGAAAACTCCACCTGTACCCGCGTTCCACATATCCATCGAGTCCATTGTCTGGCCCGCCAAATGAGTCGACTTGAAAATCACCATACCCGCCTTCAGCAACGACCGCTTTTAGTTGTGGGTATCGAGCCGTAGCCATAATGCTGGTGGCCCCGGCAGATGAGAAGCCGTGGATACCAATGCGATTTGGGTCAACATCAGGCCGACGTTGCAGATAAGTTAGGGCGTCGCCAACTTCATTGACTTCCTTATAGCCCAAACTGAGCGATCCCATCCCTGCACAGCGACGTGACTCAAGTGATAGAACGCTGTACCCGTGTTTTAGTAGTAGTTGTGTTTCCGCCCAGCGGCTGCCCCGTGGACCTGCGAGAGGGGGAGGGACAATGATGGTTGCCCCATTGGTTCCGGAAATAAAAAAAGCTCGAAACTCACCATCTGTGCTGGCTTTGATGGCAACATCTTCCCACGTATAGCCATAATCAGCCGGATTGGGTTCCCCCCCCTGGCATGGCAGGTAGAGTAAGCCAATGGTGGTTATAGTGCCAAGGGCAAAGGGAAGACAAGCGAGGGCAACAATCAAAATTGTGAAGAAGAATGTGGCTAATCGAAGCCAATATCGCCTAGGTTTTTGTTTGGTTGCCCTCAAATAGCCCCCTTAAGTTTTATCAATTCAAAGAGATCAAATTCTCCGCAATCTTGGCTGAAGACAAAACTCCTGGCAAACCAGCCCCAGGATGGGTGCCAGCCCCGACAAAGTAAAGGTTTTCGAAATCCTCAGAGCGATTGTGCGGTCTAAACCAAGCTGATTGGGTTAGGGTGGGTTGAATAGAGAAGGCCGAACCAAGGTAGCTGTTGAGTGTCCCCTGGAAGTGTAAGGGGTCGATGTAGTGCTCGGCCACGATGTTTTCTTGCAGGCCTGGTAGGTAAGTGTCCTCTAGAAACTGGATGATTTTGTCACGGTACGGCTTGGCCTCGGTGGTCCAATCGATGCCGCTTCCTAGATGAGGTACTGGCGAAAGCACATAGAAGTTCTCATGTCCTTCTGGGGCAATTGAGGAGTCGGTGATGGTTGGCATATGGAGATAGAGCGAAAAATCATCAGCTAAGACCTTGTTTTTGAAAATATCATCCAACAAATCTTTATAACGGCTTCCCAAAATAATATTGTGATGGGCTAGCTCACTATCAGTATAGCGGCGCTTGGTGCCGAAGTAAATCACAAAGAGCGACATACTGTACTTCATCCGCTCAACTTTGCGATTAGAATATTTTCGGCGATACTCAGCCGGAATTAAGTTACGGTAGGTAAAGGCGACATCGGCATTGCTCACAATCTTGTCCGCCGTTTGCACCGTACCGTCGGTGAGCCGAATGCCGGTTGCTTTTCCGCCCTTGCCGCTGACGAGAATTTCATCGATCTCGGCATTCAAATAGATTTTGCCGCCAAGCTCGGTGAATAATCGCCCCAAAGCCTCAACAATCGCGCCCGTGCCGCCGACAGCATAGTGGATGCCCCACTCACGTTCTAAATAGTGGATCATACTGTAGATTGAGGGCGAATCAAAGGGATTGCCACCCACAAGAAGGGGGTGGAAGGAAAAACAACGTCGCAAAAACTCATCCTGCATAAATTGTGAGGCGTAACGATAGACACTTAGATATGATTGGAGTTTGACTAAATCTGGGGCCACCTTGATCATATCAGTCACCGATAGAAATGGCTTATCGGCTAACTCCACAAAGCCTTTTTGGAAGATGGCTTTGGTCGTGTTCATAAACTTTTGATAATTGGCTTTATCAGGCGGATTCCACTGTTCGATCTGATCTAAAATAAAGTTTTCATCGCCATTGTAATCAAATCTTAACCCTTCGTGATTGAAAATGCGATAGAAGGGGTCGCAGGGGACCATCTGAAAGTAGTCTTCCCGACGTTTACCGGCTGCTTCAAATATTTCATCGAACAGAAAAGGAGCCGTGATAACAGTTGGTCCACCATCAAACTTAAAGCCGTCCTGCTCATATACATAAGCGCGCCCCCCTAATTTGTCGCGCTTTTCAAAAATCTCAACATCATACCCTTTGATAGCAAGACGAACCGCTGTAGCTAATCCACCAAATCCACTACCAATTACAATAACTTTTTGCTTTTTCATCATAACCTCAATAACAAATCAAACTAATTATCTGGTTTGCCACCAGATCTTTGGTAGCATTGCTAATTTACCCCACTTAGTCACGTGGGCGCGGCGATTAAAAACGTCATAATCGTTTTGTTCAATATCAGCCAGAATGCCCTCATAGAGCCGAGCCGCAGCTCCGATGGCGAAGCGTCCATCGGGGTCGAGCAGAGCAATTCCTGGCCAAGCCTCTGCATAGAGTCGTCGATTACGTTGGATTTGAAAACGCATAAATGCTCGCCATCGATCATCGACAAAGCCTCGGTCAAGATCATCTTCAATTAAGCCAAACGCCTCTATCTCATCTAGCGGTAAATACACTCGACCCGCTAGCCAATCTTCTTTGACATCACGCAGAATATTTGTGATTTGCAAGGCTACGCCCAACTTAACCGCGTAAGGCACTGCAATTTGCCCTTTGAAGCCCGTGATGTGCATACTCATCAAACCGACTGTGGAGGCAACGCCATAGGCGTATGTGGCCAAGTCTGAAAAATTTTTGTAACGTTGCTGCGTCAAGTCTCGGGCGACCCCCTGTATCAACTGCTCCGCATATTTATGGGGTATTTGATACTGTAATCTTGCATCCGACCAAGCCAAGGCAACTAAGTCGTCCTGTTTTGGTTGGGGAACTAGAACTTGCTTCTCCCAAGAACTCAGTCTAATCTTAGCTTCGTCTGCATCTAAGTCATCAACAATATCATCACTTACCCGACAAAACGCATACAGCGCCCGAGTGGCTCGGCGCTTTTCCTTTGGTAATAGCCCTGATGCTAGAAAAAAGGATCGGCTATGTTCAGCCGTGATTTCCTCACAGTAGGTATAGGCTTCCTCAAGCAGATTTTCATCAATCGTTGATTTTTGTTGATGTGTTGGTTTAGTATGCATTGCCTCATAGGCTAAATTCAGAAGCGAATGCTCCCAAGCGTGGGTTTGCAATGTCATAGCAACAATCCTTTCTCATAAATTTGGACTTTTAGAGTATTTGTGGATAAATTGTGCATCTTTTGTTTATGATTGTCAAATTTTATATGGACAATATATTGACAACAGGTCGTTGCTATGGTAACTTCTTTGTGAAACCTTGACAATAAAGGGCGAAATTTTGATGTTGTCAAGAATTTTGTACAGAAATCTAAATACTGTAAAGTTAATTTTTAGACAGAATGTAAGGTAGAGAACGTGAGTTATTTTGGCTTTCTTATCATATTCTTGGTGATTCCAATTTTGATTCTCAGTGGCCTGATGTGGCTTGATAAACGGCAAGGTAGACGGCTATCGCCTCAGCTTGGTCAATGGTCACCTACCATTGTGTTGGTGGCTCACATTGTTGTAGCTGTGGCTTATACTACGCCTTGGGATAATTATCTCGTCGCTAATCGGATCTGGTGGTATGACCCTGATCTGGTTACTGGAATTGTCTTTGGTTGGGTACCAATCGAAGAGTACACCTTTTTTGTCCTTCAGCCAATTTTTACGGGGCTGTGGTTGCTCTTTGTCGCTCGACGGTTGTCACCAGTCCCTGAGCGGGAGATTTCGGCCCGGCCACACCCACTACGCCGTACCTCAACCCTGTTGCTGTTCAGCCTATGGCTTGTGTCCGTAGCAATTTTGATTGTTAACTGGCTTCCAGGAACTTACCTAGCCCTTGAATTGGTCTGGGCGATACCCCCAATCATGTTGCAAATGAGCTTTGGGGCTGATATCTTGTGGCACCACCGACGGCTGGTATTGTGGAGTCTGTTGCCAACGACTATTTACCTCAGTTTGGCCGATGCGCTCGCCATTGCCTCAGGGACCTGGACTATCAATCCGGCTCGGTCATTGCAGATATACCTTGGCGGTGTCTTACCGCTTGAGGAGTTGCTCTTCTTTGCCCTGACCAACATTTTGTTGGTATTTGGCATAGTGTTGGTCTTGGCCCGTGAAAGTCACGTCAGGCTCCAACATGAGATACAACAAACCTTAGCTTGGCGGACAGAGCTAGGTCAGTGATGAGCTTGAGCGAATGGGGACTATTTCAGAGCGAGGTGCATCATCCCTTCAAGTGGGAGGGCGGACCTGCTGCAGCGTTACTCATACACGGCTTCCCTGGCACACCGGCTGAACTGCGTCCAATTGGAAACGTGCTCCATCAGCAAGGCTGGACTGTACAGGGCCTGCTATTACCTGGATTTGGTCCCGATATCGGCACCCTATTTGATCGAGATCACACAGAATGGCTCACTGCTGTTCGAACAGCTCTGCTTGAATTGAAGCGTGATTATGACCCCGTCTTGGTAATTGGCTACTCGATGGGGGCTGCTTTGGCAATGCAGGTTGCAGCGAAGCATCGACCCACTGGCTTGGTATTACTGGCACCTTTTCGCCAGTATGGTAATTGGTATCAAAATTTATTCGGACAACTCTTAAAGCCGTTTTTTCGAGAAATTCAGCCCTTTCAAAAAGCCGACTTCAGCGATCCTGAGACACGAGCAGGTTTACTCAACTTTTTTCCCGATCTTGATTTGGCTGATCTTGCGATTCAACAATCTGTCCGAGAGTTGCGAGTGCCTACTCGCATTTTTGGACACCTCAATCGGGCGGGTAGCCAAGGGGCACGTCTGGCTCATCAAGTGGATACCCCCACCCTCCTCATCCAGGGCAGGCAGGATGAGGTTGTCCAACTTAGCGATACCCGCAAGTTGATACAACGTTTACCAGGACAGTTACGGTATTTGGAGGTTGAGTCTGGACACGATTTAGTTGATGTAAACGCACCCACTTGGAACACGATTCACCAAGCTATCGTGGATTTTTCGGAGTACATCGTTCCACAAACAAGCGCCACTGATCTAATGTCTACTGAACCAGCGACGGCGCGATAAATCGTGGAGAAGCACGGCCGCTGCATTTCGGCCCGCTGCCCCCATAATTCCGCCTCCAGGATGGGTGCTGGCCCCCGTCAGGTACAAGCCCTTGAGTGGCCCTCGATAATTGCTCATCGTTAAAGCGGGTCGCATCATAAACATCTGGTCGATTGACATTTCCAGATGCATCACATTCCCCCGTAACAAACCTAACTCCTGCTCCAAGTAAAGCGGGGTCTCAATGAGTTGATCGATAACCGCATCGGTCACATTTGGGGCATACTGAGCCAAGGTTGCTAGCATTCGGTCTGCCTGACATTGGGCGATGTCATCCCACGACTCGCCAGAGGCTAATTCATATGGGTAATATTGTCCCCATAAAAAGAGCGTGTGCTTGCCTTGGGGCGCGAGGGTGGGGTCGACCGCCGAAAATGTCATGGCAATCAGAGCGGGATCTTGTGCTGGGCGTTTAGCCAGATAATCACCATAGGCTCTTTCCAAATAGTCCAAATCTGGACAAATGAATTGCAAAGCCGTATGCTGGGGGGCAGCTTGTCCCTCGGTTGGCAGGGCGGTATAGTTTGGTAATTCCTCCATCGCATATCGCACCACCATACCAAACCCATTGCCAATCCGAGTCCCATCAATTAAATTTTTTGCTTGTGTCGGCACAAGGGCTTCATCAATCATTTTTATTGTCGAGTGTACGTGCGCCCCTGAAACTACGACCTTTGCTGTGTAACGATCACCATCAGTAGTTTCCACACCGACCGCTCGCTTCCCCTCCACCAAAATTCGGCGGACGGGACTCGATACCTTAATATTACCCCCGTGTGCTTCGATCATTTTCGCAAGGGCTTGGGTCAACATTCCAGAGCCACCTTGTGGTCGTTTCATTCCGCTGACGTGATACATCGGATGCCACAGAGCAAATGGGGTTGATAGTGGCTCTGTTGGTGGTGGCCCAGACTGGGCCGCCATCCAGCCGATCACCCCTTGCATTTTTTCAGTTTGAAATGATTGACGTAAAAGCTGTCCATAGCCGCGCAAAATGTCACTCAATCGTTCCCAATTGCCTGGTCCCAACCCGCTACCCAACCCCAAATATCGGACAACATTCAAGGGCGTTGGGCTATTTAGAAAGGCTTCAACGGTCGCCTCAGCCATTGGTTGCCACGTTTTGATAAAGCGGCGATAGGCCTCAGCATCTTCTGGTGAAACAGCGGCAATGCTTTCACACGTTTTGTCCACATCTTTCCAAATGGTGATATGGCTATTGTCGGGAAAAGGTGCGAAAAAGAGCGGATCAAGGTCGAGATAAGTCAAGCCATAGTCAGTGAGCTTCAAATCCTGGACAATTGGCGTGTGATGGATCAGAATATGGGCCGAGCCGCCAAGGTCAAAACGAAAGCCGGGTACAATTTCCTCAGTGACAACCGCCCCGCCGACTTTGTGGCGTCGTTCCAACAACAAAACTCGATATCCAGCCTGCGCCAAGTAAGCTGCGCAAACTAAGGCGTTGTGTCCAGCTCCAATAAATAGAGCATCGTAATCTGACAAGATATTTCTCCCTGTCGTTTAGGCGTAAACTAATAAATAATAGAGGATATGGTAATCAATTGTCCGGCTTTTGCAAGTTTTATATGGACAAAATATTGACAAAAGACATATTTGTATTAAAATAGATAAAATTATTTAGCACTTGGTTTACCAAGTCAGTGAGTCAGTAGCGTACCAAAATGAAAAATTCAACCTTAAAGCTTGAATGGCCTCTATTAAAAAATAAAAAGATACTGAATTTGTCGTCAGTTAATCTTTTTGCCCAACATCCTGTAGCCATGTTGTTATTTTTGCTTTGGCTGGTTTCGATGATCGCCTTGCCGATTGTTAAATTTGTGTGGGGACCTCCTGGGCTACCTTGGGCCGTATCCCTTGCTGTGGTAGCTCAGGCAGGTTTGGTAGTGACAATTCTTCAACAAGCTTGGGGCCTATCCAAAACATCGATCACTGTTACTGGCATTGTGTTACTCACTTGGCTGGCTGAAGCGATTGGGACGGCTACAGGTCTTCCCTTTGGTGTTTATATTTATACTGACCTACTGCAGCCTCAAGTTGCCCACGTTCCATTACTCATTCCGCTTGCTTGGCTAATGATGTTGCCTTCGGCGTGGACCGTTGCGGCATTGATTAGTGGAAAATGGTCTGGCCCGACCTTTATTCTGCTGAGCGCATTGGCCCTAACAGCGTGGGATCTTTTCTTGGACCCCCAAATGGTAGCGTGGGGATTTTGGGTTTGGACAGAACCAGGCGGGTACTTTGGTATCCCTTGGCTTAACTTTTTTGGTTGGGTGATTACCGCCATGATCATTACAAGAGTGGTTCAGCCCAAACCACTCCCAACAGGCCTCTTATTGTTAGTTTATGGGTTCACTTGGGTGCTTGAGTCTTTAGGACTCCTGCTCTTTTGGGGATTGCCTGGCCCGGCGGTGGTTGGGTTCCTTGCAATGGGAAGCCTACTCTGGCTGGCTCTTCGAAACACGGCAAAGGATAGATAGATGATTACATTGACTTGGACTCTCGTTGCTTTTCTCTCTGGCTCATTACCCTTTTCTGTTTGGGTAGGGCGTATTGCATCTCAAACTGATATTCGTCAATATGGCGATCACAATCCAGGGGCTACAAACGTAGCCCGGGCCTCTGGCTGGCAGTGGGGCCTGTTGGCCTTAATTTTAGATATCACGAAAGGGGCATTACCTGTTGGCTTGGCGTGGTATTGGTTGGAGCTGAGTGGATTTGCTTTGGCAGTCGTTGCTGTCGCTCCAATTTTAGGTCATGCTTACTCTCCATTCTTAAAGTTTCGGGGGGGGAAAGCAATTGCTGTCTCACTGGGGATATGGATCGGACTTACCTCAGGGGTAGCGGTAATTTACATCATTCCCCCATTTTTATTTTGGTATTTGATAATTGGGGATGATGGTTGGGTTGTCATCTTGACCCTACTGACATTCTTGATTTATCTACTTCTTTTTAATCCAAGCCCAAGCCTATTTTTGGTTTGGACTGCTAATTTGTTGATTATGGCTTGGAAACATCGGCAAAAATTGGCACAATTACCTGTAGCCCGCTCCTGGCCAAATCAGGTGCTATGATGATTTTTGTTGTTATTTTTGTGGGTCTCACGTTAATAGGAATGGTAACTATTGCCATTGTAAATACCTTTACCTTTCCCCGCCTAGGGCAAGCTGCTAAATCGGGGCAACAACCATTGGTCTCCCTTCTCATTCCGGCCCGCAATGAAGCGAATGGTATTGCCAATACCATTCGGAGCTTGTTAACCCAGACTTATCTCAATTTTGAAATTATTGTGCTGGATGATAACTCGACTGATGGAACCGCCAACGCTGTTCGAGATGTAGCTGGCTCAAGCTCACGATTGCAGATTGTATCGGGCAACCCCTTACCCTCAGAGTGGTTAGGCAAAAATTGGGCTTGTCATCAGCTAAGCCAATTAGCCAAAGGAGATGTCCTTGTCTTTACCGATGCAGATGTATCTTGGGCACCTCAGGCCCTGTCCAGCCTTGTGGCGGAGATCGAGCAAACACAGGCTGATCTGTTAACAATTTGGTCCACCCAAAAAACTCAAAGTTGGACTGAACGCTTGACAGTCCCCCTGATGGCCTTTGCAATTATAGGATACCTCCCTTTACCCTTAGTTCATTTCACCCCTTGGTCGATATTTGCTGCGGCAAATGGACAATGTCTAGCGTTTCGTCGTCACGCCTATCAAACCATTCGTGGTCATCGCAGTGTGCAAAGTGAAGTGTTGGAGGATGTGATTCTTTCACGTCATATTAAGAGGAATGGATTTAAGCTCCGTATGGTTGACGGGGCCGGGCAGATCACCTGTCGAATGTATGAAAATTGGTCAGCGGTTCGGGATGGTTTTGCTAAAAATATTTTGGCTGGCTATGGCGACCGCGTTTCAATTCTACTATTAGCGACGATTTTTCACTGGATGCTTTTTTGGGGTCCTTGGCTCTGGTTGGCCTTTGGATGGCTTGCCCCTGTTGCTTTTGGCTGGCCTCTAACGCCACTGATATTAATTAGTTTAGGCGTAGGGCTGCGTGCATTGACAGCCGCCGTGACCCAGCAACGCTTGACTGATGCCCTGTTGATGCCGGTGTCTGTCCTGTTAATGACCCGCATTGCCTTCCAAGCCATTTGGTGGAAATGGCGCTTTGGTGGCCCCCGCTGGAAGGGCCGAACGATTACATCTAGGCAATCCTCCTCCGAGAAATCCTATGGCTGAACCGATTGTTGTTATTGGTGCAGGAATTGGTGGATTAAGCACCGCTATTCGTCTTGCTACTGCTGGTCATTCTGTCAAGATTTTTGAACAAAATCCTAAGGTCGGCGGTAAAATGAATGAGGTCCAAGATTGTGGCTTTCGTTGGGATACTGGCCCCTCAGTGATCACGATGCGCCCTGTTTTCGAGGATTTGTTTGCCACAGCGGGTCGATGCCTAGACGATTACATCACCTTGCAACCCGTTGATCCGCTGACCCGCTACTTCTATCCAGATGGTACAATTTTTGATGCCAGTCGCGATTTATCGGAGATGACCCAACAAATTGCAGCCTTGGATGAGCGAGATGTTGAGGGCTACTTCAGCTTTCTGGCTTATGCCGCTCGACTGCATCGTATTACTGGTCCCGCCTTCATTTATGATCAACCGCCCACGTGGCGGAGCTTTACCAAAGTGCCCCCTACGGATGCCCTCAAAGTGGACCCGTGGCGGACGATGGATGCTGCTATCCGTAGCCACGTCCATTCCCCCCATTTACGGCAACTGTTGGGGCGATTTGCGACCTATGTTGGGGCCAGCCCCTATCAAGCCCCAGCCACCCTCAACGTCATCGCCCACGTCGAATTGGCTGGCGGGGTTTGGTATCCAAAGGGAGGTATCTACGCCATTGCTCAAGGCTTAGCCAAATTGGCGGAGGAATTGGGCGTGGAAATTCATACAAATTGTCCAGCCCAACAGATTATGACCGAGGCGGGCAAAGTTACGGGGGTGTTATTGGCCGATGATACAGTTCAACCTGCTAAAACCGTAATCGCGAATGTCGATGTAGCGAGTGTTTATCACCACCTTCTTTCAAATGACCCAAGCCTCAAACGACGACAAGCGAAACTCGATGCTGCCGAGCCATCCAGCTCTGGTTTCATTCTGATGTTGGGTGTCAATAAGGAACATCCCGAATTGGCCCACCACAATATATTTTTCTCGAGTGATTATCAAAATGAATTTAAGGATATCTTCCAAAGAGATATCCCTCCGGCTGAGCCGACAATTTATGTGGCTATTACCTCTAAAACTGATGTTGATCACGCCCCTCCCGGCAGCGAAAATTGGTTCGTTTTGGTGAATGTTCCGCCGATTGGTCCAAATTTTGATTGGGATTTACAAGCGAACGCTTATCGCGACCTCATTTTGGCGCAAATGGCCGAATTTGGCTTTGATGTTCGCCAACATATTGAGGTTGAACATCAACTGACGCCGCTCGATTTGGCCCGTTTGACCGGTGCCCAAAGAGGGGCCTTGTATGGGGCCTCCTCGAATTCCCCCTGGGCTGCTTTCCGCCGCCCACACAATCGAGCCAAGGATGTAAACGGTCTATACTTTGTCGGTGGCACCACGCATCCGGGGGGCGGTGTCCCGATGGTCACCCTCTCTGGCCGGGTTGTGGCTGAGTTGGTGGCTGAAGATCTTGGCTAACCCACTTATTATCATTTTTTAGGCTCTTACTCAATTTTGCGCAATAATCGTCCCCCCTCTACCATGTCGCCCTAACTTTAATTTGGGACAATTCACTTCTCAATATAATGTCCCCAAATTAATCAAATAAGGTGAGGGGATAAAAAAGTGTCCGATTCATTATTCTCATTAAAGGACAAAGTCGCCATTGTCACGGGGGGAACCGGTGTTTTAGGCGGGGCAATAACGCACGGTTTGGCAACGGCTGGAGCCCGTATTGGAATTTTGGGGCGTCGGGCTGAAAAGGCTGAGGCTGTCGTTGCGGCGATTGAAGGGAACGGAGGCCAAGCGCTTGCCCTGCCTGCCGATGTTTTAGATAAAGCCCAGTTGGCAACAGCCCGCAATACAATTTTAGAAACGTGGGGGCAAATTGATATTTTGGTCAATGCAGCGGGCGGTAATATGCCGGGAGCTACGATTTTTGGTGACTTGACCTTTTTCGATATGAGCCGAGATGCCTATGAACAGGTGCTTTCCCTCAACTTAACCGGTACACTCCTGCCGAGTCAGGTCTTCGGGGCGGTGATGGCTGAACAGAAGCAAGGCTCCATTATCAACATATCCTCAATGGCCTCCAAGAAACCGCTCACGCGGGTGTTGGGTTATGGTAATGCTAAGGCTGCTGTGGACAACTTTACCCAATGGCTATCAATCGAGTTGGCTCTAAAATATGGGGCAGGGCTGCGCGTGAATGCCATTGCCCCCGGCTTTTTTGTGGGTGAGCAAAATCGTAGCTTTTTGCTGCAAGAGGATGGCAGCTACACTGAGCGCGGTCAACTCATTATCGACCATACCCCGATGAGCCGTTTCGGCGAGCCGGATGAACTTGTCGGTACTACGGTTTGGCTGGCCAGTGATGCAGCTCGCTTTGTGACGGGCGTAGTCGTCCCCGTCGATGGTGGCTTTTCGGCCTTTAATGGCATTTAGTGCCGCATTATCAGGAATTTCTCATGTCAAATTCCCGTAAAATTTCACTGCCTGAAGATCGTTATTTTGGTCCCGATCCCCGTCAGAAAGAAATCGCCCTGCATTTGTATCGGCAGATTGCGGACTTGCCCTTGATTTGCCCGCATGGGCACGTGGAGCCGCAACTGTTTGCCGAGGCGGATTACACGTTTGGTAATCCAGCTGAACTGTTGATTATCCCCGATCACTATGTGTTCCGAATGTTATATTCACAGGGTGTTCCTTTAGAGCGTTTGGGAATTACGCGTTGTGATGGCGGTGAGGTTGAGACTGATCCTCGCCAGATTTGGCAAATCTTTGCTGACTATTTTTATCTGTTTCAAGGGACCCCGACTGGGTTGTGGTTGACCCACGAATTTTATGATGTCTTCGGTATTGAAACCAAGTTGACTGGGGAGACGGCTCAGGAGATTTATGATCAGATTGGGGCCAAACTAGCATCGCCTGCTTTTACACCTCGTGCGTTGTATGAACAGTTTAACATCGAAGTGTTGTGTACAACCGATGTCGCAACGGATACCCTTGAGCATCATCAGGTGATCCGCGACTCAGGCTGGTCGGGCCGAATTTTGCCGACCTTCCGCCCCGATACCGTTATCCATCTTGGTACCCCAAATTGGATCAATGAGATTGAAACATTGAGCGCTATCTCTGGTCTCGATATTGTTGATTATCGCTCGTACCTCACGGCCTTGGAAAATCGGCGGACGTTTTTCAAAACGATGGGCGCGACAGCGACCGATCACGCAGCAACGACGGCCTACACAGAGGCTTTGAGTGATACTGAGGCCGAGACGATTTTTCAACGGGCCTTGCGAGGTGAGACAACGGCCGAAGATGCCCGGCGCTTCACGGGGCATATGTTGATTGAGATGGCCCGTATGAGCATTGAAGATGGCTTGGTGATGCAACTGCATGTTGGTTCGTATCGTAACCATAATCAAGCCCTGTTTCAACAGTTTGGCCCAAATATGGGGGCGGATATCCCCCTCTCCACTGAATTTACCAAAAACTTGCTACCGTTGTTGACAAGATTTGGCAATCACCCCGACTTGACTTTGATTATCTTTAATTTGGATGAAACAACCTATGCCCGTGAGTTGGCCCCCTTGGCTGGACATTATCCTGCCGTGAAATTGGGGCCGCCGTGGTGGTTTCATGATAGTTGGAATGGGATGCAGCGGTACTTTGATCAGGTGGTTGAAACAGCAGGTATTTACAATACGACCGGATTTAATGATGATACACGGGCCTACCCCTCCATCCCCGCCCGCCACGATGTTTGGCGACGGGCCAGCGCGAATTGGGTGGCCAATTTAGTGGCCTGTCATATGGTTGATCTGGATGATGCCGAGCAGATGATGCAGGCTTTGGTGTATGATTTGGCGAAGCAAGCCTACAAACTGGAGTAGACGAAATTATGGGTGAAAAAATTCGAGTCGGTGTCCTAGGCGGTGGTATCGGCCAGTCGCAAATCAAGGCCTTTCAATCATTGCCAGAACAATTTGAGGTGGTGGCCTTCGGTGATATCGATCCAAATCGTGTGCAAGAAATCACCAAAACCTATCATATTGAGCGTGGCGTGACCAGCTTGGATGATTTGTGCGCGATGGACGATCTGGATGTGATTAGTATTTGCACCCCATCCTTTTTGCATGTGGCCCAGACAAATCAGGTGCTAGCGGCAGGCAAGCACGCGATTTGTGAAAAACCTGTGGCTAGTTCTTTAGCCGAGATCGACGAGTTGTTGGCCGCTGAAGCCAGCTATGGTAAACGAATGATGCCCATTTTTCAATACCGCTTTGGGCACGGCGTGCAAAAACTCAAACATTTACAATCAGCAGGCATTACCGGACGGCCCTATCTGACCGTCATTGAAACCGCGTGGCGACGTGGCCCCGATTACTATGCCGTGCCGTGGCGGGGTAAATGGGAGACCGAATGGGGTGGGGCCTTAGTCACGCTGGCTATTCACGCCCACGATTTGTTGAACTATGTGCTTGGTCCAGCCCAACGGGTGATGGCCCAAACAGCCACATTGGTGAATCCCATTGAAACCGAGGATAGTGTCGCCGCCTCAGTCCAGATGGCCGGTGGCTCATTGGCGACGTTGGCGGTGACCACTGGTTCGGCCAAGCAGATCAGCCGACACCGTTTTTGCTTTGAAAACCTGACCGCCGAGAGTAACACCGAACCCTACGCCAACACCAACGATCCCTGGACCTTCAATGGTGACACGCCCGAAATCGAAGCTGAAATTGAGGCTGCTCTCGCTGATTTCTCCCCCCTTCCCGAACGACACGCTGGACAGTTTTATCGCTTCTATCAGGCCGTGCAAAACGGTGACGAACTTCCTGTTACCCTGGAAGATGCGCGTGTCTCCGCTGAGTTGATTACTGCCATCTATCACGCTGCTGAAACAGGCTGTGCTGTCGAGTTGCCGTTGGGGGCCGAGCATTCAAAATATGTGAGCTGGCGACCAAAAGGAGTTGATAATGACTAAACCCGTTCTAGCTGCCCAACTGTACACCATCCGTGACTTTACTAAAACAACCGAAGATTTCGCCGCGAGTATGACTAAAATTCGAGAGATTGGTTATACAGCAGTCCAAGTGTCCGCAATTGGTCCGATTTCGGATGCGGATGTAAAACGAATTGCCGATGACAACGGCCTGACCATCTGCATTACCCACGTTCGACCGCCTGAGGCGTTGTGGACTGATTTAGATGCGGTGATTGAGCAACACCATTTTTGGAATTGTAAACACGTCGCCATCGGGATGATGCCCAAAGCTTATTTGGCGGACGGTGAAGCTGGCTACCAGCATTTTGCGGCGGAGGCTAATCAAATTGGCGAGAAGCTTCATCAGGCAGGGCTGACCTTTAGCTACCACAATCACAGTTTTGAGTTTGTTCGGTTTGGCCATCGAACTGGACTGGACATCTTGTTTGATGAGACGGACCCGGCCTATTTACAAGCAACGTTAGATACCTATTGGGTGCAACACGGCGGTGGTGATCCGATTGCCTGGATTAAACGCTTGAAGAATCGAATGCCTGTCGTTCATTTGAAAGATATGGTCATTGTGGATCGGGAACAAACGATGGCTGAGGTGGGTGAGGGAAATATGAACTGGGTGGGTATTTTGGACGCTTGTCGTGATGCGAACGTGGAATGGTATGCTGTCGAACAGGATATTTGCCAACGTGCTCCGTTTGAGAGCTTGACGATCAGCTACAATAATTTGCAGGCAATGGGGCTGGCCTAATGATGACGAACCAAGACACATTTGACCCTGTTCGTGTAGGCATTGTCGGATTAGGTCGTAGCGGCTGGGGTATCCACGCGAATGCGTTGGCCGAAATGACTGAGCATTTTTCGATTGTCGCTGTCTGTGACCCCGATCAAACCCGTCAAGACGAGGCAAACATTCGTTTTGGCTGTCGCACCTATGATTATTACACTGACTTTGTTGACGATGATGCAGTTGAATTAGTCGTTGTCGCCACACCGAGCCAAATGCATCGAAATGACGCGATGGAAGCGATGGAAGCTGGGAAGCACGTTTTGGTTGAAAAGCCGATGGCCCTTACTGTGGCCGAGGTGGATGAGATGATGGCTACGGCACAGCGGACGGAACAAATTCTGACGGCTAATCAAAATTATCGATATGCCCCTGACTTTTTGAAAATTAAAGAAGTGATTGAGGCTGGTGTATTGGGGCGCATTCTCCAGATGCGCTTTGTCAAACACGGCTTTAGTCGGCGCTGGGATTGGCAAACACTCAAAGAAAAGGGGGGCGGTGTTTTGAACAATCATGGGCCACATCTTATCGATTGGGCCTTGCTGCTCATCGATGATCCAGAGCCAGAGGTGATTGCTCAGATGGAGACTACGCCCCTCTACGCTGGGGATGCCGATAGTCACGTAAAAGTGTGGCTACGACCCAAAAATGGCCCTCTCGTTGATATTGAGTTAACCCACGCCAACGCCTTTCCCCAAGATGAGTTTCTGGTCATGGCCACACAGGGTAGCTTATCGGGCACCCGCAAACATATTCGCTGGCGTTATTTTGAGCCAGATGATGTAGCCCCCTTGGTCTTGGATGAGAAGCCGACCCCAGACCGTAGTTACAATTCGGAAGAGTTACCGTGGCAGGAAGCCGCTTTCAAACCGCATCATAATTTTCACAATGAGGTCAGGCTGATGTATCGAGATTTGTATCAGACCATTCGCGTCGGGGTCCCTCTGGCTATCACCCCTGAAAGTGTTCGCCGACAGATTGCGGTGTTTGAGAAATGCCGGGTGCAAAATGGCCTTTAGTTTTGTGGGGAAGACTTTGTAAGAAATATATTGATTTCAGTTGAGTGGACGTAGTGCGTAGTTCGTAGAAAGGCCTCGATACTCACTGACGAACACAATTAATTGCGCCGAAATTTTAAAGACGCTAATGAATATAAAGATATTGAGGAGGGTTTCAATGTCAAAAGCAGATGGAATGAACTATGCCCCGACGGGTAAGCCGAGCCCGGTGTGTGAAAAAGGGGAATTTCGGTTTGCCGCCGTTGGATTGGATCACGGCCACATTTATGGGATGTGTAATGGCTTATTGGAAGCGGGTGGAGAATTGGTCTGGGTGTATGATCCTGACGAGCAAAAGGTGGCCAATTTTTGTCAGCGATACCCTGACGTAAAGCCTGCTGCAACAGAGCAAGCGATTTTGGATGATGCGACCATTCATCTGGTCGCTGGGGCCTCCGTGCCAGCTGACCGAGCCGGTCTAGGTTTGCGAGTGATGTCACACGGCAAAGATTACTTTGTAGACAAGCCGCCGTTGACCACGTTGGATCAGCTTGATGTAGTTAAGCAAAAGGTAGCTGAAACGGGGCAGAAGTATGCGATCTATTACAGTGAGCGATTGCACGCAGAAAGTGCTGTCTTTGCGGGACAGCTCATCGCGGACGGGGCCATTGGCAGGGTCATTCAAGTGGTTGGGCTGGGGCCGCATCGGATCAATTTGCCCAACAGACCCGATTGGTTTTTTCAGCATGAGCGTTACGGCGGTATTTTGTGTGATATCGGTAGCCATCAGATCGAACAGTTCCTTTTCTTTGCCGGGGCCAGCGATGCCAAGGTGCTACACAGCAAAGTTGGCAACTACAATCATCCGCAATACCCCGAGCTTGAAGATTTTGGCGATGCTACGCTCCTGGCCGACAACGGAGCTACGAACTATTTTCGCGTCGATTGGTTTACCCCAAATGGCTTGAGTACCTGGGGTGATGGCCGCACCACCATTTTGGGTGCAGACGGCTACATCGAGCTACGCAAATATGTCGATGTGGCTCGCGAGACAACCGGCGATCACGTCTATCTGGTCGATCATCAGGGGGAGCAGCACATCCACGTCGAGGGCAAGGTGGGCTTTCCTTATTTTGGTCAACTCATTTTAGACTGTCTAAACCGCACCGAGAATGCGATGACTCAAGCCCACGCCTTCAAAGCCGCTGAGTTGTGTGTTCAGGCGCAGATGCAAGCTGAAAAGATTGTTTAACAATCTTGTGGAAGCGCTGCTATACAAGAATGGTGAATATAAGGAATCCGAAAGTGCATTTTCGGATTCCTCAAAACTATTTCTACGGAGTGCTACAGAAACACGTTTTGACACCGAGAATGAAAATGTACCGTAGGCATCCCTGCCTGCGAACGGACAGGCTAGAAGCCTGTGTTACAAGCCTGTTTTCAGAGGAGAAATTAATATGTCTACAAATACTATCGGTTTTGCCATCTTAGGCGCAGGCATGATCGCCAATTTTCATCGGCGGGCCATTGAAGCGAATGCGGCTGATGGAGCGCGGCTGGTAGCGATGGGCCATTACAACCCCGCTCGATTTGATGAGGTCAGTACTGAGTTTGGGGTGCCTTGTCTGAGTGAGGCCGAGTTGCTGGCGCATCCAGAGGTTGACGTTGTTTGTTTATCCACGCCGAGCGGCCAACACGCGGCCCAAGCGATTGCGGCGGCACAGGCAGGCAAGCACATTTTGGTTGAAAAGCCGATGGCCCTAACACTGGCTGATGCTGAAGCGATGATTGCGGCGGCTGAAGAGGCTGGGGTGAAGCTAGGGGTGTTGTTGCAACGTCGGGCCGAGCCAACGTTTATGCGGATTAAAGACGCGGTTGAGGCGGGTGACCTCGGTGAGCTGACGTTAGGGCTCGTCACAATTCCCTATTTTCGGTCCGAAGCCTATTACAATCAGGCTGAATGGCGGGGTACCTGGGCGCTCGATGGGGGTGGGGTGTTGATGAACCAAGGTATTCATTTGATCGACCTGTTGGTTTGGTACATGGGTGATCCAGTCGATATTCAGGCGCAAGCTGCCACGTTGCGTCGGGCGGTTGAGGTGGAGGATACGTTGACAGCGACGCTTCGATTTGCCAATGGCTCACAAGCCACCGTAACAGCTACCACGACAGCAGCCCCTGGCTTCCCTCATCGGGTTGAGGTATACGGGACACATGGCAGCATCCAGCTTGAAGGTGAAAATGTCAGCCGCTGGGCCTTAGCCGATCCAGCCAAAGCCGCCGTGACGCCGCCAGAGCTAGGGGCTGCGGCTGATGCTGGGGCTGGCGGCGATCCAAAAAATATCGCCCCGACCGGACACATCGCCTTGGTTAAGGATTTTATGCAGGCCATTCAAGAGGACCGTTCACCGCTTGTAGACGGAGTGGAAGGCCAACGCAGCTTGGCGGCTGTTTTGTCTATCTATAAAGCTGCTGGAATAAATAAGAAAGATTGACAATTTTAAGAATTAAGCCATACTTGTTTGACAGTTTTGTGGTGATCATGTAGAATGCTCGAACGATACGAACGAAATCCGTTCGTAGTTTTGTTCGAAACTACGGGAGAGACGATGCCGTCTGTCAGTCGCATTGCCCAATACGCTGGTGTATCAAAAAGTACGGTTTCCCTTGTCTTGAATAATAAACCTGGGGTGTCTCAACATAAACGCCAACAGGTTTTGAACGCAATTAGTGCGCTTCGGGTGCAAGAGGAAACCTCAATCGTGGCTGATAAAGGGAATCCCACCCCTTCCCTCAATCACGAACCACTCTCCGTGGTTGTGCTTCACCCCTCAATTTTAGAATCAAATCAAGTGTATAGTGAGTTTCTGCAAGGTATTCAGGCTGGGGCAGATATTTACAAAATTCAACTTCGTTTGGCAACAAATGAGCCGAATTCATCGAATGAGCATATCAGTCGTTTGTATATTACTGATCCTGCTTTACGGCCTGATGGCTTACTGATTATGGGCGCACGGCAGGATGAACCTTTTGCCATAGAGGCCCGCGAATTGGGGCTGCCCTACTTGTTGATTAGTCGTCAGGCTCCCGACGCAACCACCACCGCCGTGGGGTGGGATGAGATAGAAGCGGCCCAAAAGGCAACTGATCACTTGTTAAATCTGGGGCATCGTGCGATTGCGTTTGTGGGTGGTGAAGAGGTTTATGCCTATACCCACGGGCGACTACAGGGATATCGTTTGGCGTTACAAGCCAGAGGGATCATGCCTGAGCCAAGTTGGGTCGCATTGGGCAAAGGGCAAATTGCTGCGGAAAATATCCTAGCTCATTGCCCTGAAGTGACCGCAGCCGTTTTTGTGAATGATGCTTATGCCACGGCTGGGTTGCCTGTATTTAAAGCAGCGGGTCGAACCATTCCTGATGACCTGTCAGTTGTTTCCTTTGATGATACTGAGGCCGCCCGTGCTTGTGATCCAACTCTGACCTCAATTCGCTTCCCACGTTATCAAACCGGGCTATGGGCTGTGCGAGCCTTGGTCGAGCAAATTCGCAACCCCTTGCTTGAGAGTTTGCAAGTTACGTTTAAGAGTTCGCTCACTGAGCGAGAGTCCTGTGCCCCTCCGAGGTTGTATGGTTAGGTGAAATTAGCGCCTTGGAAGCAAAAAATAATGACTTGGATTTGGATGATCTATAACAGTAAATAGTAATTGGTAAATGGGGATTTTAGCTTATAGGATCAATTACTACTTACCAATTACCAATTACTTAAATTCAATGTACCAGAGTTATTTTATTGCAACAACTTGGTAATCGGTAGTTAAATATAACTATAAATTGAGAGGAGGTGAGTAGCCTATTTGAGGTGACGAACTTTGCATAGAATTATTCATTAGTATCGTATTTTACTTTTATTAACTCAAAAACAGTCAAAAAGGAGGAATCCTTGTGAAAAGGAACAAATTATTCTGGCTCGTTTCACTGTTTGTAGCAATGGCGTTAGTCTTGGCCGCATGTGGTGGTGAGGCACCGCCTCCAGCAGAGCCAGCAGAGGAAGAAGCCGCGCCAGCCGCAGAAGAGGCAGCTGAAGAAGAAGCCGAAGCTGAAGAAGAAGCCATGGAAGAGGAAGAGGCCATGGAAGAGGAAGCCATGGAAGAGGAAGAAGCCATGGAAGCCTCTGGTGATGTTGTTGAACTACGAATGACGTGGTACACCGACGGTAATGAAGACGTTGTCCTGCGTGAATTGTTGGATCGCTTTGAAGCGGATAACCCCGACATCAAAGTTGTCATGGATAATGTTGCCTACAACTCTATTCTTGAGAATCTGCCAATCCAATTGGCCGCTGGCGAAGGGCCTGATATGGCTCGAGTCACTGACTTGGGTGGTTTGTCTCAATTCTACCTTGATATGAGTCCAAACTTGAGTGATACTGGCTACTGGGAAGACAACTTTGGTCCATTCCTGAACTGGTTGCGCCCGCCAGGAGACAGCAGTATTCCTGGGTTCATGACCCAGTTGACCGTAACAGGTCCTTACATCAATAAAACCTTGTTCGACCAAGCTGGCATCGAAGTTCCGACTGGCGATGTCACTTGGGAAGAGTGGGCTGACGTAACGCGCCAAGTCGCCGAAGCCACCGGCACTGACTTTGCAATGGCGATGGACCGCACTGGTCACCGCTTTGCTGGCCCCGCAATCAGCCAAGGTGCTACTTACTTTGGCGCTGATGGTAACCCTATTGTTGTTGGCGACGAAGGTTTCAAGGCCATGTCACAATTGCTCATTGACTGGCACGATGATGGCACCATGCCGATTGAAGTATGGGCAGGTTCAACGGGCTATGCTCCGGCCAATGAAATGTTTGTTAATGGGCAAGTTGTTCTGTACATGTCTGGTAGCTGGCAGATTGGTCAGTTCAGCGAGCAAATCGGTGATGCCTTTGACTGGCAAGTCATTCCAAACCCCTGTGGCCCTGGCGCCTGTTCAGGTATGCCCGGTGGTGCAGCTTTGGTTGCCATTAAAGATACTGAGCACCCCGCAGAAGTGGCTCGTGTGATGGAATACCTCTCTAGCACTGAAGTTTTGGAAGAGTTCTCTGCAAAAACATTGTTCATTCCTGGTCACCTTGGCCTGTCTGAAAGCGGTGTTGAGTTTGACACTGATTTAGAGCAAGCCTCTAATGCTTTAAGCACCTTTGTCGGTCAAGTTGGTGTATTGGATGACACTGCCTTCAATTTGCAAGCTTATGCTTTTAACCGTGTGGTCTTCGATGCTACTCGTGATCGTCTGACCCAGGCTATCTTGGGTGAGTTGAGCTTGGATGAAGCGATCGATCGGATCCAGAGCGATGTTAACAGCGCCTTAGCAGAAGCTGGTGTTGATGTTGCGATGGCTGAAGGCGAAGCGATGGAAGAGGAAGCTATGGAAGAAGAAGCCATGGCTGAAGGTGAAGCCGTCGAACTGCGCATGACGTGGTACACTGATGGTAACGAAGACGTCGTTATGCGTGGTCTTTTGGATCAGTTTGAAGCTGAAAATCCAAACATCAAAGTTGTGATGGATAATGTGGCTTACAACACGATCCTCGAAAACCTGCCAATCCAATTGGCCGCTGGCGAAGGTCCTGACATTGCTCGTGTCACCGACTTGGGCGGTTTGTCTGAGTTCTACCTTGATATGACCCCCCACTTGAGCAGCCCCGCATACTGGGAAGAGAGCTTTGGTCCGTTCCTCAACTGGCTCCGCCCAGCGGGTGAAGATGCGGCCATCAACGGCTTTATGACTCAGTTGACTGTCACTGGTCCTTACATCAACCGTACTCTGTTTGAACAAGCTGGTGTTCCTGTACCAAGCGATAGCTCTGACGAAGTCACCTGGGAAGAGTGGGCTGAAGCCACTCGTCAAGTCGCCGAAGCCACTGGTACTGACTTTGCTTTAGCCATGGACCGCACCGGTCACCGTTTTGCTGGCCCGGCAATTAGCCAAGGTGCTGCTTACTTCGACTCAGCGGGTAACCCTGTTATCGCTGGTGACGAAGGCTTCAAGGCCATGTCACAACTTATGCTTGACTGGCACGCGGATGGCACAATGCCATTGGAAGTATGGGCTGGCTCAACTGGTTATGCGCCGGCGAACGAACTGTTTGTTAACGGCCAGATCGTCATGTACATGTCTGGTAGCTGGCAGATTGGTCAGTTCAGCGAGCAGATTGGCGATGCCTTCGATTGGGAAGTTGTGCCAAACCCCTGTGGTCCTGGTGCCTGTTCAGGTATGCCGGGTGGTGCGGCTTTGGTCGCGATCAAAGATACTGAGTACCCCGAAGAAGTTGCTAAAGTGATGGAATTCCTCGCCAGTGAAGCAGCTTTGGATGAATTCTCTGCACAAACATTGTTCATTCCTGGGCATCTTGGTTTGTCTCAAACCGGCGTGACCTATGAAACAGATCTTGATTTGGCCGCAAATGCCTTGAGTGCATTTGTTGGTCAGGTTGGGAAATTGGATCAAACCGCCTTTGATCTGCAAGCATACGGCTTCAACCGCGTTATCTTTGATGCTACTCGTGATCGTCTGACCCAGGCTATCTTGGGTGAGTTGAGCCTGGATGAAGCGATTGAGCGTATCCAAAGTGATGTCGACAGCGCCTTAGCCGAAGCTGGTGTTGAACCCGCCGAAGTTGAGGAAGAAGCTGCCGAAGCAGCCCCCGCTGCCGAGCCAGGTGAAGCTGTTGAACTGCGTATGACCTGGTACACTGATGGTAACGAAGATGTTGTGATGCGTGATCTGTTGGATCGCTTTGAAGCAGACAATCCTGATATCACTGTTGTCATGGACAATGTGGCTTACAACACGATCCTCGAGAACTTGCCGATCCAATTGGCCGCTGGCGAAGGCCCTGACATTGCCCGTGTCACTGACTTGGGTGGTCTGTCTGAGTTCTACCTCGATATGGGTCCCTACCTCAGCGATACTGCTTACTGGGAAGGTAACTTTGGTCCGTTCCTGAACTGGTTACGTCCTCCGGAAGATAGCAGCATTCCTGGGTTCATGACTCAGTTGACCGTCACTGGTCCTTACATCAACAAAACCCTATTCGACCAAGCTGGTATCGAAGTGCCAACGGGCGACGTCACTTGGGAAGAGTGGGCCGCCGTAACCCGTGAAGTGGCTGAGGCGACTGGCACTGACTTTGCAATGGCGATGGACCGCACTGGCCACCGCTTTGCGGGTCCCGCGATCAGCCAAGGCGCGGCCTACTTCGATGCTGACGGCAATCCTGTCGTCGCTGGTGATGAAGGCTTCAGAGCAATGTCACAATTGCTCATCGACTGGCACGCGGATGGCACAATGCCGTTGGAAGTATGGGCTGGCTCAACAGGTTATGCTCCGGCGAACGAACTGTTTGTTAACGGCCAGATTGTAATGTACATGTCTGGTAGCTGGCAGATTGGTCAGTTCAGCGAGCAGATTGGCGACGGCTTTGACTGGCAAGTCGTGCCCAACCCCTGTGGTCCTGGCGCCTGTTCTGGTATGCCTGGTGGTGCGGCTTTGGTTGCCATCAAAGATACTGAGCATCCTGAGCAAGTGGCTCGTGTCATGGAATACCTCTCTAGCGCTGAAGTGCTGGAAGAGTTCTCTGCCCGAACCCTGTTCATTCCTGGACACCTTGGTCTCTCTGAGAGCGGTGTTGCCTTTGACACTGACTTAGAGCAAGCCTCTAATGCTTTGAGTACTTTTGTTGGTCAGGTTGGCGTGTTGGATGACACTGCCTTCAATCTGCAAGCCTACGCCTTCAACCGCGTTCTCTTCGACGCTACCCGTGATCGTCTGACCCAGGCTATCTTGGGTGAGTTGAGCTTGGATGAAGCGATTGAGCGTATTCAAACCGATGTTGACCAAGCCCTAGAAGAAGCTGGTCAATAGATAAATCTGTATGAAGAGCGGCGTCTTGTTATAAAGCAAGGCGCCGCTTTTTTATAAACTAAGGAGAGATGGCCAATGTTAATGAGTCTTATCGATTCGGTGCTGGACCCTATTCAGCGTCGTATTGGTGTCAACAATATGGCGTATTTTTTTCTGGTGCCAAATCTACTGATTTTTGGGATATTTGTTTTGTTCCCGATGTTGTTGAATTTTTACTATGCGTTCACCGGCGGAACACAACTTTTTCCGCAAGACCGGCCTTTTGTTGGTATGCAAAATTTTGAAACATTATTCGACTGCGAAAACTTTATCGACCCCAACACCTGTAATCAGGATCATTTCTGGCGATCCATCTACAATACGGCCTTCTTCATCACCTTTCAAGTCATCGGAATGGTTATATTTTCATTAGTAACCGCCGTTGTCTTGAATCGTAATATTATTGGCCGAGGCTTTTTCCGAAGCGTTTTCTTTTATCCAGTCTTGTTATCGCCTGTGGTTGTGGCGTTGATTTGGAAATGGGTATTGCAACGTGAAGGAATTTTAAATGGAATTATCTCTAGTTTTGGTATTGAACCCATTTTATATCTATTAGACCCAACGTGGGCTGTTTTCTGGGCAATCTTTGTCAGTATTTGGGCCCACATGGGCTTCTATACGTTGATACTTTTGGCTGGATTGCAGGCCATTCCGCCCTCGCTTTATGATGCAGCGGCGATTGATGGCACAAATCAGTGGCAGGGCTTTCGTTATATCACCTTACCCCTGCTGATGCCAACACTATTCGTGGTCCTCGTTTTATCCCTAATCCGGGCTGTGCAAATCTTTGATGAAATTTTCGTTTTGACCGGTGGTGGACCAGGTACGGCCAACCTTTACATCGTTCAATACATTTATGACACCGGCTTCTCAAATCAAATTCAGCTATTTGGTCTGGCAGCCGCGGCTTCAGTCATCATGGGTGTGGTTCTGTTGATCTTCACCTTGATTCAACTTCGTGTCGGTCAACAAAGTGGAAGCGCATAGGGGGCAAGAGCAAAAATGAGTGTTGGACAATTTTTAACAAGGACAAGTGGTAAAAATCGGTTAGATGGCAGTGATGTTCTGGCCTATCTCTATCTCTTATTTGGGACGATCTTAATGTTTGGGCCAGTTTTATGGCTGGTCATGTCATCCTTTAAAACGCAAGCGGCATTGGTTGAGTTTCCACCGAGTTTCCTGCCCTATACGCAAAATACCGTTGAAGTTGAAGGCTACGATGAACCGCTCCCCCTCTTTGATGTCACCTTGGAGGATGGTTCTACCCAGCGAATGGCTCAGGTCCGCCGGATTGGGTTAGAAGGTCAGATGGTTGACCCCGCCAACCCAGAAGAAATCGTCCGGGTCCCGATTGATCAACGAACGGAGGTGCGTTCGATCCAATTGGCCTGGGAAAATTATATTGAACCGTTAGGCCGCTTCAACTTTTTGGTCTATTTGCGGAATAGTGTTGTGGTGACGGTGGTCGCGACGGCCATTACCCTGTTGATCAACAGTATGGCCGCGTTTGCCTTGAGCAAGTACAAATTTAGAGGTCGAAATACGATTTTTGTGATCATTATCAGCACCCTGCTCATTCCTATTTCGGTTATTCTGGTGCCTGTATTCCTGGTAATCACGACCATCGGTTGGAACAACAACTTGTGGGGGGTTATCATCCCTGGGGCAGCCACACCCACCGGTGTTTTCCTGCTTCGTCAATATATGCTCACCATTCCTGACGAGCTGATTGATGCCGCTCGGATCGATGGGGCCAGCGAATGGCGGATTTATTGGCAAATTATTTTGCCCTTGGCCAGACCCGCGCTGGCGGTACTCACCATCTTCTCCGTTATGTGGCGTTGGAACGATTTCCTATGGCCGCTTATCGTTTTGAGCCGCAGCGAAGTATTTACCTTGCAGGTCGGCTTGAACTCCTTCCAAGGTGAGCTGAATACCCAATGGCACTTCGTCTTGGCGATGACAGTGCTCACTCTATTACCTATCACCCTCGTCTTTGCCTTCCTGCAACGATTTATCACCACGGGCATTGCCACGACGGGGATGAAGTAGGATTTAGTTGGAGTTTAGATGGCTGTTCATTTGGTAATTATTGCGGGGTAGAGTTGCCTCCGATTATTCTTGATGCGTGATGCGTGAAAATTTATCCTACGTATCACGCATCACGTGATGTCAAGCAAAAGTAGCCTCAATTACCAATACCCTCCTCAGCCCCCTAAATTCCCCTACAAACCAACTATGACAAACGCAAAACGAATTTACTTTCCTCAAGTTAAACAGGCGGAGTGGCAATCATTTGAGGTGCCAAATCCGCCTGATCCTTTTACTGTTGTAGCTGAAACGCGATGTAGTTTGATTAGCGTGGGCACCGAGATGGCCATCTATAGTGGTACCCATATCGGCTATTCGATGTCGCCACCTCCGTTCCAATTGATGCCTCATCGGCCTGGTTATGCCTTGGTTGGCCAGATTACGGCGGTTGGGGCCAAAGTGCAGGATTACCAACCGGGTCAACGGGTGATGATGGCCACGGGGCATGGAACCGTCGGGGTCGTGGACGTTCGAGAGACAGCGTTGGTTGCTCTCCCCGATGCCGTGTCCGATCAAGCCGCAGGCTTCATCCGAATGGCTGAGATTGCCTTGACCGCCGCGCGGGTCTCCCCCCCTGATTTAGGTGATGCCGTTGTCGTGTATGGTCTGGGCTTGGTCGGTCAATTTGCGGCCCAACTCTTTCAACTGAGTGGGGGACACCCTGTCATTGGGATTGATCGTATCCCCACCCGATTGAAAATTGCGGAAGTCAATGGCCTGACTGTGCTCAATGCCGATGAGGTTGATGTGCCTGCTGAGGTCAATCGGTTAACCAACGGTCGTGGCCCGGATATTGTCGTTGAGGCGACGGGCGCACCGCCTGTGGTCAAACTTAGTTTAGAGTTGGTGGCCGAAGCTGGGCGTGTTGTATTGCTCGGAAGCACCCGGGGCACCATCGAGATTGACCCCTACAGCCATATTCACCGTAAAGGCGTTCGAGTGATTGGCGCGCACGAGCGAGTGCAAGGCTTTGATTTTGCCCCACAACGCTGGTCTCAGTCGCGCAACCTGCAACTGCTAGCCGACCTCTTTGCCACAGGCAAACTCAAAGCCGACGGCCTAATTAGCCACACCATTACCCCAAATGAGGCCCTTTCTATCTACGATGCCCTGGCCGAACGCCCTCAGGACCATCTGGGCGTCATCATTGATTGGAGTTAATCTCGCAGCCATGCGTATTATCAAACCTACACATATTTCATTGGCCCAATCCACCGAACATTCGCTTACTTTTGAGGGTCAGCGAAATGAGAAATTTCAGATCACCGTACTTGAAGATGATTGTGTCCGCGTTCAATTTTTGCCTGAAGGCCAACCTCGTCTGGATCGAACCTGGATGATTGTTGGGCAGGATGGAACGGTTCCCCGTGAGGGACGATCCCGCGACGATTTATCGCCGTTTAGTTTGCCCTCATTTGAGGTAAGCCTCCCCGCCCCCCCAAAGATGGGAGAAACCAAAGCTTCCCCCCTAGCGGGGGGGATTGAGGGGGGGAGAGCTACCCACCAATCCAATAATCCGACCTTAAATGAAGATCACCTGAACGAACTTCCCCCCTCTGGGGGGCTAGGGAGGACCCTCCACCTTAAAACCGCCGCCCTTCAAATTCAGATTACCACCGGTCACTTTGGTCTGACCTGGGCTGATGCGGCGGGGCAAGTGTTTGCCTCCGATCAGCTAGATCGAGCCTATACGTATGATCAGCAGAGTAGGTCCGTGACCCATTATTTGGTCCGTCGGCCAGAGGAGCATTACTATGGCTTTGGCGAAAAGGCGGGGGCCTTGGATAAACGGGGTCGGCGCATGCGAATGTTTAATGTGGATGCGTTGGGCTATAACGCCGAAACCAGTGATCCGCTTTACAAACATTTTCCTTTTTATATCACCCTCGTGCCAGAGTTAAACATCGCCTACGGCCTGTTGTACGACAATATGGCCACGGCTACCTTTGATATGGGTAGCGAGATTGATAATTATTACGAGCCGTTTCGCTATTATCAGGCGGATGATGGCGACATCGACTACTATTTGATTTACGGTCCAACGGTGGCCGAGGTGGTTCAGAAGTTAGCCAAGCTGACGGGCCGAATGGTGCTGCCGCCGCGCTGGTCGTTGGGCTTTGTAGCCTCGGCTTGGTCGCCCACGGAGATGCCAGATGCGCAGGATCAGTTGAAACGACTGGTTGATCAGTATGGCGAACATCGAATGCCCTGTTCGTTGTACCAAATGTCCTCTGGCTTTAGCGTGATGGAGCAGGAGAAAACCTCCTCTGGCGTCGATATTCGAAGCAGTCCTCGCTACGTCTTTCATTGGAATCGGAGCCGTATCCCCGACCCCAAAGCAATGACCGACTACTTTCATGAGGCGGGCATTCGTGTTGCCGCCAATATCAAGCCGGGTCTGCTCACCAGTCACCCACACTTTGAAACATTGGCCGCAGCCCAAGGTTTTATTCAAGCGGCTGAGGCAGACGAGCCGTTTCTCAATATGTTTTGGGGCGGCGACGGTGGCTTTCTCGACTTCACCAACCCCTTCACCTTTGAGTGGTGGAAAACACAAGTACGCGAGCAACTGCTTGCCTTTGGCGTGGATGTGACTTGGAATGATAATAATGAGTACACGTTGTGGGACGACGAAGCTCGCTGTCACGGCTTTGGTGATCCCCTGCGGATTGGATTATCACGCCCCCTACACGGCTTGCTGATGATGCAAGCCTCCTACGAAGCCCAGCAAGCGTTCGCTCCGAATGAGCGACCCTTTGTCATCACGCGCTCTGGTGGGATTGGTTTGCAGCGATATGCCCAAACTTGGAGCGGCGACAACGAAACATCCTGGCACACCCTCCGCTTTAACATTCCGATGGGGTTGAGTATGAGCTTGTCTAACGCACCCAGTATTGGCCACGATGTGGGCGGACTAGTGGGTGCGGTGCCCTCTGCCGAACTGTTGGTGCGTTGGGTGCAGAATGGCATATTCCACCCCCGCTTCACCATTCACTCCTGGACCGATGATGAGACCTACACCAGTCCCTGGATGTATCCCGATGTTGAAAATTTGATGCGGTCACTCTTCCAATTCCGCTACCAACTCATCCCCTATCTCTACACCTTGTTTTTTGAAGCCACCCGCACTGGCGAGCCAATGATTCGTCCGTTGGTCTATCAATTCCAGCACGACCCAAACTGCCACACTGAGTCGTTTGATTTTATGTGTGGGCCAAACTTGCTAGTCGCCTCCATTTTGGAGGAAGGGGTACGGTCTCGTGAGGTCTATTTGCCTACCATCTCCCCCAATGATGCAGGGCAATGGTGCAACTTCCACACAGGTGAATGGGTCTCAGGTGGTCAAACGATTGAGGCAGACGCCCCCTTAGAGCGCATTCCCCTGTTCGCCCCGGCGGGTAGCTTCATTCCGCTAGGCCGAGCAATGCGCTACGTCGGCGAACGCCCTGACGATGTCCGTCAGATCCATTGTTTCCCTCATCCTGAAACGGGTGAAGGTTCGTTTACCCTGATTGAAGATGACGGGCTGAGCCTGGCCTATAAAGATGGTGAGTACACCGAACTCATCCTCTCGGTCAAGGCCAACCCAGAGCAAATCGAAATTAATCTTAACTTTGGTCAGCAGGGGATAACTTTGCCCTATCAGGAAATCGAATTTATTTTGCCCGCCGGTGAAACCCGGCCCGTTATTCTCAAGTCGATCCGAAAAATCACAGTTGATGAGGCTGGCCGCCGCCATATTGTTGTACCAGTGTAAGATGCAGACAGAATGACTCACGCCAAAGAAACCCGCCGCCAAACCTTATACAACCTACTTGGCGATCTCCCCGACCGCATTCGCCCAATCAGCGCGACCAAAGTTAGCGAAGCAATCCGTCCTACCTACATTCTAGAAACCTTGCAGCTCGACTTAAACGGACGAGAACCCGTCCCCGCCTACTTTGTCTACCCCAAAGATCAGTCCGGCCCCTTCCCCACCATTCTATACAATCACGCCCACGGCAATGATTATGGTATTGGCAAAAGTGAGTTGATTACCCCTCGGCGAAGCCTTCAAGCCCCCCCCTACGCCGACGCTCTCACCCAGCAAGGCTACGCCACCCTCTGTATCGATCACTGGGCCTTTGGCGAGCGACAGGGCCGAACAGAGTCTGAAATATTCAAGGAAATGTTGTGGTCTGGGCAGGTGATGTGGGGGATGATGGTTTATGATAGCCTGCGGGCGATTGATTATCTGGTCTCCCGGCCTGATGTCGATGAGACTCGTCTCGGCACCCTTGGAATGTCGATGGGCAGCACGATGGCCTGGTGGCTAGCCGCCCTCGATACGCGGATTAAGGTCTGCATCGATATTTGCTGCCTGACCGATTATCAAGCCCTGATCGATGCCCGTGGCCTCGACGGTCATGGCATCTACTACTACGTCCCCAACCTGCTCAACCACTTCACCACCGCCCAAATCAACGCCCTCATCGCCCCCCGCGCCCATCTCAGCCTCGCTGGCAATCTCGATCCCCTCACCCCACCTGATGGGCTGGACCGCATTGATGCCGAATTGCAGCAGGTTTATCGGACCGAGGGCGCAACTGAGGCGTGGCAGTTATTGCGGTATGATGTGGGGCACGTTGAGACAGCGGCGATGCGGGAGGCGGCTTTGGGGTTTTTGGGGGAGTGGTTGTGAGGGTTCGAAATTCGTCCCACAAAATTTGTGGGGAGTTATATTCTATAATGATTTTCGTCTAGTCAGATATTATCAGGTATAGTATAATTTATTTGATTGTGATTTTGGAGGATGATGATGCAACTTGAAGATTATTTTGATTTTCTAGCCCCGGATGATATTCGACTTAAAGGATCGCGGATTGGCATTGAGTCCGTCCTGTATGAGTATGTCTATCGCGAACAAACCCCAAATACCATCAAAAATCGTTTTCCCTCGCTTACACTAGAACAGATTTACGCCACCATTCTTTACTATCTTCACAACCAAACAGAAGTTGATGCTTATCTGGTCGATTGGTTAGCCTGGAGTAAACAGGTTCGTGAAGATCAAGACCTTAATCCGCCCCCTGTTGTTGTCCGCCTTAGAGCGTTGAAGGCTGAACAGCAAAACACTGTCACTGTTTCATGACCCTCATTCGCTATCTATTAGATGAAAATGTGGATCCAATTTTTCGGACAGAACTGCTTCGGCACGCCCCAGAAATGATTGTTTGGCGGGTGGGTGATCCAACCACACCCGCCAGAGGAACCTCTGATCCTGATATTTTGATTTGGTGCGAGGCGAACGCCTTCATTCTCGTGACCAACAATCGTAAATCGATGCCCCGTCATTTACAGGATCATCTTGCCGAAGGACATCATACCCCTGGTATTTTTGAGCTTAACCCTAATATGAGTGTCGGTGAAACCATTGAGGAGTTGGTGCTGATTTGGTCTGTCTCTGAGCTTGAGGATTATCAGGATCAGTTGCTTTATCTGCCACTGACGTGATTTTTTGGATGAAGGGCTAGGTATAGGGTGGCGATGTGAGGGGAGTGTTAGAGGTCGGGCACGTTGAGACGGCGGCGATGCGTGAGGCGGTTTTGGGGTTTTTGGGGAGTGGGTGTGAGGGTTGAAATGCTTACTTTCCCTGGTCCTCCTCACTTTCTTTTTTATGTTCAGCTATGATACGTTTAGCCTCACGATCATAACTATCAGCCAAACCTCTCAGTGTTACCGTCAGGCGCTGAAACCCTGCATTTTCGACATCTTCTGCTCTTTGCCTGAATTTTTCTGCTAACTCTCGCTCTGGTTTCCCTGTTGGGTCAACCCAGTGGACACCACGCGAGTTAGATATTCCTATACTAAACCCATCTCGCATATCTGATGCATCACGATGGTTCAGTGCCTTAGCTACTGTGCGGTTGATCCACAGGCCATCCTCGTCAGGGGGACAATAAATTAATACTCCTCCAATAGTGATAAGGGCGACCTCCAAGTGACCAGTTTCATTACAAATTTCTATTACACGATTAAGCCAATGTGCGAATTGGGTGTCGTCGAAACTATTGTCATCTTTTGTTCCTGGGGGAGTTTTCCATTCGTGAAGTAACCGCCCAGCATTCATCGCAATCGCTTTCAAATCCTCGGATGGTTCATTATTGAATGTATTCTCTTTCTTCGAGCGATAAACTATTCGGATTACTTCGCAGAAAAATTCTGGGTCGTTAGCAAGATGGGTTTCGAGTAATTTAGGTGAGGCTTCCTGACGACCATCTAGTAATGGGAGATATGCCCATTCAATGCGCAAAAGATCATCCGAAGACACATCAGAACTCTCTTGAAGAAATTTGATAAGCTCAACTACCTGATATCTATCTATTGTAGAAGTTGGTTCCGATGATGACAACGCAGCAAGCAATGCGCGAATAGATTGGGCTGCATTAATTGGTTTATTGGCATGACGCATCCTATCTAAACAGTCAATTGCAGCGTGGGGCCTTTCATGTTCAAGAAGCCTATCAATTGCAATTTCTAACTCGTCATTCGTCTGGTAAGGATTTGCATTAGTTTTTGACCAATATTCGCTCTGTACCTCATTAGATAAATGTGCTACACGTTCCCAGGTTTCATTAGTAAATGGGAGGAAACTTAAAAGTTGGACAAGTTGATTATTAGACCAATTTGTCTTGTCTAACTCATCAACCCATTGCCAGCTATTAGTGTGACGGCGGCTCCAAATATAGGTACTTATGAAGGTCAAAAGCTTGTGATTATCTGATTCTAGATGTTCTGGCAATAAAACTGAATCGATTGTAGCGTTTGCGATGCGACCAAGCGAATGCCCAACCTGTCTTGGTGACTCAACTTCGCTAGCAAATTTGATAAGTTCATCAATGCCACTTACTTGTAATATCTCCTTTACAGCATTTTGACGCCGTTCCTTGAGTTTTTTCTCCTGTTCTTTCCAATTGCCATTTTCTTCATAAAGATTGAAGTCATTGTCAGAGAATAGGTGCTGATAAAGATTTAGTGGATGAGAGGGAGCTAATTTGTCGGCAATCGCCTCGATAGCAGAAAGTAAGTCATCATTCAAAGCCCAGGTTGCATCGGAAAATCGTCGGTGTTGGGCTGTGAAATCCCTAAGACGATCCCAGAGAAGAAGCCGTTGATCTTCAGGAGTGCTGGAGATGGTCTCCGAAGATAAAATGTCAATTAATTTGTCAAACGAAGTTTTAGGTAGATTATCAAAATGACCAATAAGCTCAGCGAGCTTTGCAAAATCATGATCCGCAATTGAAATTGCAAGCTCCGCATAAAATGAGACTTGATCCCAATACTCCTGACGTGTTACTACATTTTCCCAATCATCAGGTATAGGATTGTGCCAGAACGGTTTGTAGGAGCCTGTTGACACCTGATTTTGATTAGGCAATAAACTAATAATTAGTTTCCAACCGATTTCTGGCCATTCTTGGCAGAGTGTTTGAACAGCAACCTTGCGTTTTTCAATTGGAGCGATAGTTTGTGGAAGCCAGGGTAGCAAAATAGTTGATAAGGAATTTTCTGGTCGATTTGCCCAATTTCCGCCTGGATCATGGCTAGCAAGTTCACCAAGGATGACGTAGACTCGAACGAGGTATTTTTCATCCCAGGCCAGACCCTCCAATGCCCAAAGTAGCCCAGTCAAATAATTCCTTCCCGTGATACCGCTGCCTTCCTGAGAGAAAAGCTCGTTAAACGGGCCAGGTGATAAACTTAAGGCCTTTTCCACTCTACTCAAAAACTCTTCAGGAGCAGCCTCAGCCAAAATCGGTAATAAATCATTAAGACTGCCCCACAATACCCAGTCCGCCTTGGCGAATATTTCTCGGATGGTAAGAACCGCTGTTATCTCTGGTTTATTCTGTGAGCAGTTAATTAAGGCTTCCGGTTTGTTGCCGAGTATGGCCAACCCCTCAGCTAAACCTTTTCTAAGGTCTGGCGAATAAGTAAGCACTTTTCCACGAATATTTGCCGCATAGCGTTCGTGAGTTGGCAATTCAAAGGAAGGGCTATGTTCAGTTAGTACGGTGATAACAGCATCTTTGAAAGTTTCTAAATTCTGATCAAAAATGTGTGAGCCTAAAGCATCCCATAAACTGACACGTTCCGTTATTTTCCATACCCCGTTTTTTAGTGACAAAGGGCTGTCTTGAAGATGTAGAATACCTCTAGCTTTGAGTACCCATGAGGAGTATTTTTCACCAATTAACTTCTGTAAAATCTCAATGTCTGAAGCATTATTTTCATTCCAAGATCCAACCAAATTTGCGAGCGCAAGATCAGTGAAATACTGATGTTGGTTCCAGTCTATTTGAGCTGTCTCTATTTTTGGGACTGTCAATACTTTTGGAATCTGGGCAATAGTTGGTTGTTTGAAGGCTTCTAACAGATCTTCGGGAAGTCTGTCTAGCGTAATGGTTCCCGCATACTGATTCCAAGTTTGTACAGTATCGACAACTCGTGACCAAATCCACTCCGGATTTTGCCTATTGAACTGTGAAATATGAGAGTGTAGAAGAGACAAGATGACCCCAACTTCGTTCCCCAAATCATATCCGAGCAGATAAAAATGGTTAAGAAAAGAGTAAAGATCGTCTCTCGAAATATCGATATTATTGTTCGCAGCTTTTAGATGGTGTCGAATAACCGCGAGTTTTTCAACACTTTTTGGAGGACTGAAATTGGTCCGTTCGACGTTTCTAAAAAACTCATCTACACTCTTGGTATGTTTGGCTTCATCCAACAACCATTGCACATTACGAGAATCCGTCGCATTTAATGGACCAGTAATTAGAGTGATGATGTCCTTGCCTTTGATAAAAATGTCTGGGTTATTGAAATCATTCCAAGCTCCTTGGATGAAGTCTGAGAATTTGTCACTACTTTGAGTAACACTAACCGAACTTTTTATCTGCCCAAGAAGTTTTCGCTGCTCCTTTGTATCTGGTCTCTCAACAAAAACAATCAAGTCGTCGGTATTGAATCCATCTATTTTGCCTTGTAGTTTGATCTCTGTAATGGGCCAACAGGGCAAGCATGGTGCATACCCTCCAGTAAGCATTAAGGTAACAAATGAAGCTTGAATGTGGGCTTCAAAATGTTCACCTCTTCCACCAGTTGAAAATGGGTTGCTAAGTTTTTTGCTTTTTTTACTCGCCATACTCGCCTTGTTTTTGATCATTAATATAGCCCAGAACACTAGACAGTATATGGAATAAACTGTTTATATCAAACAACTAGGCTGTCAACTGCTTACACTCTCCTCGTTGTGTCGACGTGTTGTGTTTGCTAAGGGGGGCTAAAGCACCGCTCAACCTAATTCAAGCACCAATTCCTCAATCTCTTCATTCCGAGCATTGGCATAGCCCTGCGTCTCATCAATTATAACGAACCCACACTTTTGCAACACCCGAAGCGAGCCGAAGTTGTCTTTGGCGACCCGGGCGTACATTGGTCGAACTGTGTTTACGTCAGTTAGGAAGCTTGACAGCGCTTGGGTGGCGATACCTTTGCCCCAATATGCTTTGCCAAGCCAATAACTTACTTCTGGCTTGCCAGCCGTTTCATAACTCAGGACATAACCAACGACTTGTTGATCAGCGATGATCGTTCTGATGATGACTGTAGTATCGGCCAAGATCTTCTTCCAATGGCTGATGAACCCTTCATAATTTGTTGGATCCTTGGCCGTGAACGCAGCCAAATAGTTCGCTTTCGGGTCTAACTGATACTGGAAGAATATCGGCAGATCATCTTCAATGACGGGGCGTAATGAGAGATTATTCATTGGAATTAATAAAGGAGATGTTCCCTATTCACTGCCCGGCAGATACCGCTCGATATGATGACGGACAGCATAGGTGGCAGCTTCGATGCGGTTGGTGACGTTGAGTTTGCTGAGGATGACGCTGACGTGGTTGCGGACGGTCTTTTCGCTGAGACCCATCTCATCGCCGATTTCGGCATTGGTTTTACCATCAGCGACGAGGGCCAGCGTCTCCAACTCGCGCTCGGAGAGG
Source organism: Phycisphaerae bacterium (assembly GCA_028285035.1). The sequence goes on along the minus strand of JANQQF010000087.1, from coordinate 51,737 downwards.
GCTCGAAAGGCTTGGGCGTGAACCTCATGCTGGGCCTGACGAATTTCCTGGAGCACCTTGCGGGTCACAGCAGGATCGAGCACCGCATCGCCGTGACCTACCGCCCGCACCGCTCGCAACAGGTCGAGGGTGTCCGAGTCTTTGAGCACATAGCCCGCTGCGCCGGACTCAATGGCCTCCAGCACCAAGTCTTCGTTGGGGTAGGAGGTCAGTATCAGCACCTGTATCTCTGGCCAGCGTCGTCGGATCTGGCGGCAGGCATCAACACCGTTGTGATCAGGCAGCCGTAGGTCCATCAACACTACATCGGGCTGCAAATGCCCTGCCTGCTGAATGCCCTCTGCTGCGGTGCCAGCCTCGCCAGCTACCTCTAAATCGGGTTCACTTTCTAGTAAGGCCCGTAGCCCTAGACGCACCACTTTGTGATCATCAACCAGCAAAATCCGTAGCGTACTCATTCTCCGTCCTGTTGATTTGTTATTGTGCTCCCAACTCCGATCATAACACTCTTTCGTCGGCCCGACAAGTGGTTTTTGATGAGGGGAAAAGATAAAGCACAAAGGACTCAAAGTGTCTCAGCCTTCCAACCTTCTCATCTGCATACACTGCAAAATTCGCTGCATTATGTGCATCAGGTGCATACAATGCAGATTAGTGACACTTGTCACAATTAAATTAGGTCACATGCCCCTGCATTATCGGCATAAACGGCAGTATTATAGAGACATACAGAAGCAAGGTACTAAATCTTAAAGACCTATTGAAATTTGCTTCAGTCGTAGACAGGATTGAATGAGATGACTGAAATGTTAACCGCCAAAGATATGCAACAAATACTCCACGTTGATCGCTCCACCGTCTATCGGATGGCGGAACAAGGTCGATTGCCAGCTATCAAAATTGGCAAACAATGGCGATTTCCAACCGCACAGGTCGATCAATGGCTGCAAAATCAGACATCTTCCGCGCCAGAACCAGGGCCAACACCAACGGCAAATTTGGCTGATTTGCTCCCACTGGATTGTGTGCAGCTTATTCAGGACACCTTTGCCGACACCCTGGATGTAATGCTGGTCATCACTGATATGGCAGGTCGCCCGATCACGGAGTTTAGCAACCCATGTGGACTGTTTGAAACCATCAACCAACAACCCGGTGCTGTGCAACGCTGTATTGACAGTTGGCACACCTTAGCCAACACCCTTGATCTGGAGCCAAAATTGCGCCCCAGCCATTTAGGATTGTTGTGTGCCCGAGGGGTGATTCGGGTGGGCACGGAGTTGAAAGGAATGGTGGTGGCTGGGGGGATCGCCCCAGAGCAGTGGCCGCCCGCCCCAGATGATATTTTTGATATTGCCAACGAGTTTGGGGTTACCCCCAATACTATAGGGCCAAAACTGAATGAGGTCTACACCTTAGACCCATCACAACAGGCCAAAGTTTTAACAACAATCCAACGTATCGCCGACATCATCGCCCACATCATCGGCGAACGTCGAACCCTGACCGGTCAATTGGCAGCGATGGCTGATCTGACCGTTGATACAAAGGAGATGCTCTCATGAAAAAGCTTGTTATTCTCGGTGCTGGCACCGCCGGCACAATGGTTGCCAATAAATTGAACCGACTTTTGGATAAACACGATTGGAAAATTACGGTCGTCGATCAAGATGAAACGCATTATTATCAACCTGGCTTTCTTTTCGTGCCATTTGGCATTTATGATGAGAACGACGTGATCAAACCCCGCGAAAACTTTATCCCCTCTACTGTCGAATTGATCATATCCGAAATCGATGTCATTGAACCAGAACAAAACCGGGTTCGGCTGGTCGATCAAGAACGGGTGTTGGATTATGATTACCTCATCATCGCAACCGGAACCCAACCGCGTCCAGAAGAAACCGAAGGGCTTGAGGGTGAAGAATGGGGCAAGAGTATCCACGACTTCTATACCTTTGAAGGGGCCAAAGCTCTCGCTGAGCATCTACGCACTTGGCCAGGCGGGCGCTTAGTGGTCAACATCATGGAAATGCCGATTAAATGTCCGGTTGCTCCACTTGAGTTTCTCTTCTTGGCAGACTGGTACTTCCAAGAGCAGGGGGTGCGGGACAAAGTTGAACTAACGCTAACCACGCCATTACCAGGCGCATTTACCAAGCCTGTTGCAACCAAACTGTTGAGCAAAATGTTAGAGGAAAAGAACATCAAGGTCGTCCCTGAATTTATGGTGGAACACGTCGACGCGGAACAAAAAGTATTGGTCTCGTATGAAGAGGAAGAGGTTCCCTACGATCTTCTAGTCACCGTTCCGGTCAATATGGGGGCCGACTACATCGAACGATCAGGCTTGGGCGACGAGTTGAACCATGTTCCGGTCGATAAACACACTTTCCTTTCAACCGAGTACAACAACATCTTTGCCTTGGGCGATGTAGCAGCCATCCCTACGTCTAAAGCAGGGTCGGTCGCCCACTTTGCTGGTGAAATTTTTGTCGAAAACTTTATGAAGTACATCGAAGGGCGCGAGATGACCGAAAAATTTGACGGTCACGCCAACTGTTTTGTGGAGTCAGGCTTTGGCAAAGGTATGTTGATTGACTTCAACTATGATGTCGAACCTCTGCCTGGCAAATTCCCAATTCCCGGCATTGGGCCTTTGCCACTCTTGAAAGAGTCACGAATGAATCACTGGGGCAAACTCTTCTTCCGTTGGGTCTACTGGAACATGCTTCTTAGAGGAAGACCCATACCCATCCCCGCCGAAATGTCAATGGCTGGGAAAATACATTAATTTTTGAATATAGCAAACAAGATTTTAGGAGAAAATAAAATGTCAACCCGAGAAATTGCTGGTAAAGTTGTAGAATTTGACGAAGACGGTTTCATGACAAATCCAACCGATTGGACAAAAGAGATTGCCACTGAATTAGCCAACGAAATTGGTATCACTGAATTGACAGAAGATCACTGGCGGGTCATTGAGTTCTCCCGCAGCGATTTTCAAACCAAGGGGGAAGCCCCTGGCTTGCGCCGCATCACCAAAGTGGGCGGCGTTCCAACCAAAGCATTGTACAAGCTCTTCCCCAAAGGACCAGCCAAGAAGGTCGCCCTGGTCTCCGGTCTGGGCAAACCGCACGGTTGTATTTAACGAATAAAACTCAAGTTTCACTGGTGTTCAAACTCAGTTTGGATACCAGTGAACTAACACCTAACGAATATTAACAACGAAGTTATCCACGAAGGGAGATATAAAGATGTGTACTGAAAATGGTGAACGTAAATTATCAATTATCTGTTCTAAAGGCACACTCGATATGGCCTATCCCGGCTTGGTTCTGGCCAACGCCGCCTTGATGGAAGGGATTGACGTCACAATGTTTTTCACCTTCTGGGGCTTGGAAATGGTCAATAAGAAAACGATGAACCATCTTAAAGCTACCCCGCTCGGTAACCCGAGCATGCATATGCCAAACCTTGTTGGGGTATTGCCCGGCGTCACTGATCTAGCCACCACGATGATGAAAAAAGAGATTGCCAAGCTAGACTTCCCCCCCGTCGATGAATTCCTGGAAATGATCCACGATGCTGGCGGCAAAATGTACGGCTGTCGAATGGCGATGGATATGATGCATCTCGAAAAAGAGGATTTGTGTGAGGAAGTTGATGATGTGATTGGGGCCATGGAATTTATGGAAATGAGTGAAGGGGCTCAGGTGATCTTTATCTAATCTTAAGGAATGGAAAAGAAATAACTTCGGTATTTGAGAGCCTGCCTGTAGCCTTACAAGTACATAAGTTATTATCCAAATAAAACCTCAGCCTAGGGCTGAGAGACCCGAGAAGGCTCTGCCGTTCCGGCGAGAGTGATTATCACAAATGCCAAGAGACAAAGAACGAAAAACAATGAAATCAGAACCATCAAAGGCGGATTTAGAAACAAGATCGGGTTCAAAAGTAACGTGGCCGAGACGAATAATCTTTTCGCCCTCCTCTGGGGGGCTTCCTAATACCTCCCGCTAGACGGGAGGTTGATTATTTAATCCTTAGCCCTAAGCTTAAATTGAACAGAGCAAAAAACGACCGATAAATTTAATCGGTCGTTTTTTGAATTAACCCAAGGTTTGATTCTTTCTTTTTTAGTCCATTCCAAATGACATTGTCCCCTTGGTCAGCGTGTTATATAATCTCTATCCACATATAAGCATAGGAGCAAACAGCAATGACTGAAGATGTAGAAATTCCTGATTCTGCAAAAAAGCGAGTAGGCGATGTCATGACAACAGCGGTGATTACCGCTCAGCTCACAACACCTGTTCGTGAAATTGCTCACCTGATGTCGGAACACGCCATCAGCGGGCTGCCGGTGGTGAATGAAGCTGGTGAGGTGGTCGGGGTGATTACCGAGTTGGATATGATTATTCGCAATGCCCGTTTCAAAATGCCGACCTACTTTATGATTTTGGACTCGATTATCTATTTAGAACGGCCAAAACACTTTCAGGATCGATTACGACACGTCCTGGGCACGACCGCCGAAGAGATTATGTCCACACCCCCGGTGACAATCACCTCCGATGCGCCTATCGAAGACTTAGCCAGCTTGATGGCTGATCGCCGGGTGAATCCTATTCCCGTGGTCGATGATAATCGACTGGTCGGGATTGTCAGTCGCTCTGACATTATCCGCCTAATGGCTCACGAATTTGATGATGAGTAATTGGGGGTGGTACGAGAAAAAAGAAAAGCCCATCAAGGTGGGCTTTTCTTGGTTTAGGTGATCTTGCTGGCTCGCTGATCTTAAAGATTTTGTAGGAGATTTGGTTGTTTCATACAACTAACGCCTAGTGCCGCTGCCAAAGGCTAGTACGATCAACGCCATCAACACTGCGCTCCACAGGCGTAGACTAAATTAATCCACGGCCCTGCTTTGGTGGTCGGTTTCATGTGCTTGTTAGGCTGCCGTGCCCCTACACCACCACAATGTCTATGACTACGCCTCACCAAACAGGCTCATGGTATCTTTCGTGTGGAACGACCGCAATAGGAACCAATTGTATCAAAACTCCCTGGCTACAAAGCCCGAGCTTTGGATCAATATGACCGCTGGCGCATCACCTGCCTCAAAGTTTTCGGATAACACAGCCTCAATGACTGGCAAGTCCCCACGATACATATAATGGATCGTGAGCGATACGATATCCTCGAGTTGACCCCCAACGGCTTCCAGTATGCTCGTCACGTTGACGAAACATTGACGAAGCTGTGCGCCACAATCCCCTACGCCGACCAAGTCGCCCTCTTTATCATAGGCGACTTGGCCTGATATGTGGATCACTTTGCCCTCAGGTTGTACGACACCGTGATTGAAGGTGCGCCCCTCTTTTGGCCAAATCGAAGATGGATTGAATCTTGTCGCCATTCCGTGCCTCACCAAACTTAGGTTATCGTCATTTTACTTTTATCTTGCTATTACCTGCAAAGAATCACCAACAACTAACTGTAGTTGGTTAAAATTTTCAACTCTAGCGATTATATTGGCATTGCAAACACTACAATTATTGCCGATAACCACGACCTTACACCCTGTATTTAGGGCAGAGTGTACCCCATTATCTGCGTCTTCAAAAACCAAACATTCTTCTGGCGTTACATTCAATCGCTCAATTGCTTTCTCAAATGGCTCAGGATCAGGCTTACCTTTTGAAACACAATCAGCGGTAATGAGGATATCTGGCTCAGGTAAATTACTTGCCCGTAACTTTAACGCTGCAACTGCTGAAGCACTTGAAGTTACGATAGCCCATCGAGATGTAGGTAACCGTTTCAAAAATTTTGCAGCCCCATTTATCGGTTGTAGCTCTTTTAAAAGTAAAGCTTCGAAGGCTACAATTTTTTTGCTTCTTTACTAGCATCTAAATGGGGTGCCAGGATAGATACGGTATCTTCGGTACGTCCGCCCTTTCCTGTTTTCAAAGCCATATCTAGATCGATATTGTTTTCCGCACACCACTTCTTCATCGATAAATACACAACCTGCGATGAATCTACCAAAGTATCATCTAAATCAAACAAGAAGGCTTTGAAATTATCAATAATCATACAAATTTTCGATCTGATTGTGGAATTTGGTTACCCTAACGCCCGCGTTGTGCTGCCGTTAGTGTGACCCAATTAACGCCAAGTCCCGCGCAAACAGCGCAGCTTGGGCGGTCAGCACAAACGCGATTGTTAGGCGGTTATGTTAGTAGGAGAGGTATCAGCTTTTTAACAATGTTAAGTACGGGGTCGGCTATTTCTCCGATATTGACTGCTGCTTGCTTTAGCCCTTCTAAACTAATCTCATACCACTTCTGGCGAGGTTTAGAAGCACTAGCCTCCTTAACTAAGGTTTCAGCGTCTCGCGCCATTATCTCTGTCTCGCCTAATTTATCTTTTGGCACTTTCTTACTGATCTCATTAATCGCTTTTAACAACTGTTCTAATAGTATTTTTACATCTTTTTCAACCGTGGTTTCTCTCAAAGCATTAAAGCTACTTTCAATACTATCCGCGATAACAATTGGAGCAGAAATCTTATTATTATCACCAATTTCGATAACTTTCTCTTTAATCATTTTTGTCTCCATGACATTTGTGAACATTTGCTTCGCTTCTTGATACACAATTTGATCTACATTTACATCCCCTCTAAACACAACTCTACCTTTTTCTGTTTCTTCTTCAATAAACTGTTTTTCTCCAATTACGTCGTCAATTAAACTCCACGGATCCAACATATCACCGCTTATGTGGCACTGAATTAACTTCTGATCATGGGAAAATCTGCTTAAAGTTTCATATGAAAAATAATCGGGAAACTCTCTATTGCGGCAATGTGAGCAGTTACAAGGAATCATTTCTTCACACGGAATACCCCTTAAGGGACTTTCATGTATTCTCTTTATCTCCTCACGAATAATGGTTAGTAACTCTTTTCGTTTGCTAGGAGAGCCGGTAACGCGAATGTGTATCGTTTTCAAACCTTCCTTTGTGACATCTTCAGTAACTTGCGCTTTGGTCATATTATCATTGAGTTCGGTACTTGCGTCCTCTTTTGTAAAAACAGCACCGTGCTTCCAAACTAAGTCATTTCCACCTTCATCTTGACAAACATAGGGGTGCAGACGAACAATTAGTCGAGAAATTATTCCTTTCGGCATAAATGGATATTGAAAACGAAACTGCAAATTATTATGATTATCCCAGAAGTAAATTGGCTTAACTGACGGCAGGAACTGCGACGCAATATATTCATATCCAATTTTGCCAGTAAACGGTATAGGATAACAAAGCTCAAAATTGTTCTTTTGCATCAAGCTTAACAATTTATTCCGCTCTTCATACTTATAGCCATCTCGCTTCCAAATGCTAAATAGCCAATCCTTGCTAAATTTACCACTGTTTCGTACCAGTTCTTTACTTGAAAAAATCTTGTACATTGCGTCTGAAATCCACTGGGGATCTAAAAAAATATAATCGGCCAAACTACTATCACCCTGAAAATGCAGAATAACTCCTAGATTGTGTAGATATCGGCTCAATCTTAACTGCTCAATTTCTTCCTCCAAGCCATGTTTTTCACATATTTCAAAATATTCTTCGGCTGAGATATGATGCTCTGATCTTAGCAACTCCAAATCTCGGCGAATCGCTATCCATTGTTTTGGAAGTTTGTCACCAATATGATCTAATTCTGAAAGCATTGTTTGAATTTTGTTACGTGTAGCTTTAATGCGACCATCATCGTTTGCTAAATCTACATCTCTACGTTCGATAATGAGTTTGTCACCAAACTGTTTTTTATATCTGTTCACGTCAAAATTTGTAATCGACTTATAATTTCTCTCATTGAGAACGACCAATACAGGGCTGCCTTTTCCAAGTAGATAAATCATATTAAACCAATAATCAAATTCAGTTCGTTGTTCACGGTCATCTGCAACTAATACATATAAAGATCCAGGTGTCAAGAAAAACTGATGAATCATATACTGAATTTGATGTCCCCCAAAATCCCAGATATTCGCTATGAAGTCAAATACTTGGTCGTTTTGGTATGGAAATCGCCAACCTGATACAACTTCAATACCTAAAGTGGGATCTTCCTCATTAGGTACTGGATAACTCGAATCTAGCAATTTTTTCATAAGCGAAGTTTTTCCAGCACCGGGTTCTCCTACGATTAGGAGTTTGGCTTCAAATAAATGTCTGGTCTCTTGTGTCTCAAATGACCTGATATAGCTATCAAGCGTACTGATATCTTGATTTACAAATTCAACAGATGAAACTATTAACTGCTCAGACTGATCTCCTATTTCTACCAATTCACCAAGTAAGTCAAAAACATTTATGCTCTCGAAGCTTTTGTCACATTCGATAGAAATTTTTCCATGTGCTACAAATGCTTTTAACCTTTCGAATGGGTAAAAATGTGGGTTTTGACTTCCATTACATTTAGTACAATTGCAAGGAATCAATTGACTGTATTTCAATCGGTGATATGAGGAATGGATCGCGTCCAACTCATAAGTGACAGTATTCAGTAAATCTCGTTTGTGTTTTCCTACTAATCGAATTCTAATTTCACGTTTATAGTAATATTCAATCACCTCTGCCTGTGTTTCATCTTTGCTGAGTACTACTCCACTCCGCCACATATAACTTTGATCGGTAATGAAGTCACGCATCCGCACGATGAGGCGGGGCAATATTCCTTTGGGCATAAATTCATAGGTGTAACGCAGGATCAGGTTATCAGCTTCAACCCAATAATATTCCGGTTGGTTCTCCGTGAGAAGTTGAGGGGCAATGTAAGTGCCTTCGCTGTTGGGGATTTCATAACACAATTGGAAGTTGAGCATCAACCGCAGTAGCTCATCTTGCATATAAGCAAATTCATCCTCATACCAGATTTTGGCCAAGTCTTCCCGCGTGAAACGGCCAAAGTTGTTGATGACCAAGTGGTTATCCAAAATGCGGTAAACGGCATCGGTACCCCACTGTGGATTGAGAATGACTGTTTTCCTCAGGAGAGGGTCATTTTGAAAGTGCAGACAAATACCCATATCGTGCAGGTATCCGCTCAATTGTAGTTTGTCTTCCAATCGCTCAAAGTCGTATACCTGACAGATGTCTAAATAGGTTTCCAAACTAATGTAAGGGCGAGAGTCTTGCTCCAATGCCTGCCGCACGTTGACCCATGTTTTGGGTACCATATTGCCAATGTGCGGCAGATGAGAAATATGATACTTGATGCTGTCCCGTACCTGTTTCAGTCCCCGGTTGGTCTCAAGATTGGTGGCCAGCGTTTCTTTGAGAATGGCAAACTGCCCCCTTAATTGCCGTTCATTGATTTCGCGTCTGCGGTCTTGCTTTTCATTTTTCACAATCAATAGTGGACTATTCCCGCCTAGCCCCTCTATAATATTGAGCCAGTAATAAAAATCTGTATCCTCCCTGCGGACATCGGCAACTAAGACATAAAGTGATCGGCTGGTCAGAAAAAACTGGTGGGTATTGTGATAAATCTCTTGTCCTCCAAAATCCCAGATATTCACCCGAAAAGGTTGGCCGTTTTCCAGTTCAAATCGCCATTGAAGCACATCAATCCCTTCGGTTGAGGCTTCATCTAGAGTTAGTGGATAATCTGGGTCTACAATCTTTTTGGCCAAGGTCGTCTTGCCCGCTCCAGGTTCTCCAACGATGATTAATTTTGCCTCGTAAAGATAATCCACGGAGTCAACAAAATACTGCTCGATGGCTTCAGGCCCCATTTCGACTATCTCTGGAGGCGGATTTTTTCGTTTGGATGTTACACTCATAATTTGATCTGCTTGTCAGAGTAAATTCAATAATTGGGCTTCATACCGGCATTGATTATCTAATTCCTTACCGCCTAACAATCTTATTGAGCGAACCATAGTTCGCCTAATTTTGATATATTCTGATTTATACGAACTTAAGTTCGCGTTAACTCTGTATTTCCTGTATTGTATGAACTTGAGTTCGTATAAGCAAATATCAGGAGATTCAACCGAACAAAAAAACGGCCTCCGCATCACGCAGAGGCCGTTCATTAAACACACACTTTCACTCACACAAGCTGACCGGCCGGGTCAGGTCGCCACGACTGCAAGACCTTCATATAGTTGGCTCGCTCAAAGGCGGCGGGTTCAGCCACGCTTTGCTGACTCATACTGCCCTGCATCTGCTCGACCGACTCGTACTCGTTCTCTTCGAGCCAATTGGTCAAGTCAGTTAATATCTCGCTGATGCGACCAATGCCGTTGCGCAGAAGTTCGGAGGCCATCATCGTGGTTTTGGCTCCGGCCATCAGTCCTTTGATCACATCCTCGTGGGTGTGAACCCCACTGGTGATGGCAAAATCGATGGGCACCTGACCGTAGAGGATGGCGACCCAACGCAGGGGAAGGCGCATCTCATGTGAACTGCTGAGCACGAGGTGGGGGGTGACTTCCAGGGTTTCCAAATCAAAGTCAGGTTGGTAAAAGCGATTGAAGAGAACCACGGCGTCGGCTTTGGCCTCGGCCAGCCGGGAGATCATATTGGCCGTGGCGCTAAAATAGGGGCTGAGTTTGACTGCGATCGGAATCGAAATCTCATTGCGCACATCTTTGACGATATCGATATACATCTGCTCGACGTCGGGACCCATCATCCGAATATCGGTGGGAATGTAGTAGATATTCAACTCCAGGCCATCGGCCCCTGCCTCTTCGATTTTGCGGGCGTACTCAATCCAACCGCCTGTCGAAACCCCATTGAGACTGCCGATGATTGGAATGTCTGTGGCTGCCTTGGCTTGCTGGATCAAGTTGAGATAGCCCTCGGGTCCAATATGATACTGCTGCATATCGGGAAAATAGTTGAGGGCTTCGGCAAAACTCTCCGCTCCATAACTGAGATAGTGATCCAGTTGATGACTTTGATGCGTAATTTGCTCCTCGAATAGCGAATACATCACAATGGCACTGGCCCCAGCATCCTCCATTTTTCGGATTTGATCAAGCTCTTGGGACAATGGTGATGCCGAAGGAACGATTGGATTTTTTAAGGTTAACCCCATATAGGTTGTTGTTAGATCCATGTTGTTCTCCTGTAACGGCCCTCACCCCAGCCCTCTGCTTGCAGAGACACTCTCCCACTGGGAGGACGGAGGTGAGGGTCAGTATTCTTATTGCTCTGCTGTAGGCTCTGGCACATCCTTCGCCATTTGCTCATACTTTTCCCAGCGGGTCTTGACCGCAGCTTCGGCTTCCTTGAGCAATGCGGCGGCGACCTTTGGATTGCTTTGAGTGAGTATGCGATACCGATTTTCATTGTAGATGTAATCTTGCAACGAAATCTTGGGAGCTTTTGAGTCCAATTGTAGCGGATTTTTGTCCTCGGCCTGTCTGTCAGGATTGTACCGATAGAGAGGCCAGTAGCCTGAAAGAGTGGCCTTTTTCTGTTGTTCCAATCCCTTGGTCATATCGATCCCGTGGGCGATACAATGGCTGTAGGCAATGATCAGGGAAGGGCCATCATAGGCTTCGGCTTCAAGGAAGGCTTTGACCGTTTGCCCATCATTGGCCCCCATTGCGATTTGAGCCACATAGATGTTGCCATAACTCATCGCCATCAAGCCCAAATCTTTTTTGGCTAGTGGCTTCCCGCCCGCTGCAAACTTGGCGACAGCACCCAGTGGGGTGGCCTTGGAGGCCTGCCCCCCGGTATTGGAGTAAACTTCGGTGTCAACGACCAAGACATTGATGTTGCGTCCGCTGGCAAGGACGTGATCCAGCCCGCCATAACCAATGTCATAGGCCCAGCCATCACCTCCTACAATCCAAATGCTCTTTTTAACCAACTTATCGGCCAAACTGAACAGATCACGAGCTGCTGGATCATCGACGTTAGCCAGTTTTTCTTTCAAAGTGACAACCCGTTGGCGTTGCGCTTCAAGGCCAGTTTCGCCGGATTGATCGGCGGTGACCAAGGCCTCAGCCAAATCAACCCCGATGGTGTCTTGCAAGCGGGTCACCAGCTCCTGGGCATATTGGGCCTGTTTTTCCATCGTCAAGCGCATCCCCAAACCAAACTCGGCGTTGTCCTCAAACAGAGAGTTGCTCCAAGCCGGACCGCGTCCTTGGTCATCTTTCGCCCAAGGCGTTGTGGGCAGGTTCCCCCCGTAGATACTGGAACAGCCCGTGGCGTTGGCGATGATGGCTCGGTCGCCAAAGAGCTGGCTGAGCAGCTTCAGATAAGGCGTTTCGCCACAGCCCGCACAGGCACCAGAGAACTCAAACAAAGGGCGGAGCAATTGCACATTTTTGACATTAGTAAAGTTTAGGCCATCTGTGCGGGGAAACTCAGGGATTTGTAGGAAGTAGTCCCAGTTGGCCTTTTCTTGCTCGCGAAGCGGTGCTTCTGGAGCCATATTGATGGCTTTGCGACCAACCTGTCGTTTGTCTTTAGCAGGACAAACCTCAACGCACAATTGACAGCCGGTACAATCTTCGAGCGACACCTGCAGGGTATATTTCTGATCGCCCAACTCTTTCCAGCGAGCATCAGCCGACTTGAACCCATCCGGTGCCCCAGCCAGCGCACTTTCTTCGTACGCTTTGGCTCGAATAACGGCGTGGGGGCAAACCAACACACACTTGCCACACTGGATACAGATATCCGGTTCCCAAACAGGCACTTCCTGAGCGATGTTTCGCTTTTCCCACTGTGTTGTTGCAGTAGGGTAGGTGCCATCAATCGGTAACATACTCACGGGCAGCATATCGCCCTCGCCCGCAATCATTTTGGCGGTCACATCTTGGACAAATTGAGGGGCTTCGGCGGGCACAATCAGCGGGATCGGGATCGAGCTGGTCGCCCGTTCTGGGATTGCGACTTCATAAAGATGGGCCAGCGAGGCATCGACCGCAGCAAAGTTTTTCTGAACAACGACGTCACCCCGAACCCCGTAGGTTTTCTTGATGGCTTGTTTGATTTTGTCAATGGCCTCATCACGGGGCAAAACCCCGCTGATGGCAAAGAAACAGGTCTGCATAATCGTATTGATCCGCACACCCATCCCGGTCTCTTTCGCCACCGCATAGGCATCAATCACATAAACCTTAAGCTTTTTGGCCAGAATTTGTTCCTGCACCGACTTCGGCAATCGATCCCAAACCTCGTCTGCTCCGTAGGGGCTGTTGAGTAAAAAGGTTGCCCCCTCCTCTGCCGTCTCCAGAACATTGTATCGCTCCAAAAAGCCAAATTGATGAACGGCCACAAAGTTGGCTCGCTGGATCAGGTAGGTGCTGTGAATGGGACGAGGCCCAAAGCGCAGGTGGGAAATGGTCCGTGCTCCGGCTTTTTTGGAGTCATAAACAAAGTAGCCTTGGCCGTAGTTCGGGGTCTCTTCGCTGATGATTTTGATTGAGTTTTTGTTTGCACTGACCGTCCCATCAGAGCCTAATCCCCAAAAAACAGCCCGAACGACATCATCTGGCTCAATGTTAAAATCGGGATCGTAATCAAGACTGGTATGGGTCACATCGTCAACAATGCCGACTGTGAAGTGATTCTTGGGCTTTGCCTTGGCCATCTCATCAAAAATGCCCTTAATCATCGCCGGATTAAACTCTTTTGACGACAGACCATAGCGTCCACCAATCACTCGAGGGGCTTTGGTAAAGGGGACCGTTTCGTCATGTATTCCCTCATTGATGGCGGTCATCACATCCAGATAAAGTGGCTCGCCTGTACTGCCGGGTTCTTTGGTTCGATCTAAAGCAGCAATCACCTGCACGGTTTCTGGCAAGGCAGCCAGGAACCGGTCTATGGCGAAAGGCCGATAGAGCCGAATTTTGATCAAGCCCACTTTTTCGCCTTGTGAAACCAGATGCTCAACGGTCTCCTGCGCCGTTTCACAGCCAGACCCCATCATCACAATCACCCGTTCAGCATCCGGCGTGCCAACATAGTCGAACAGGTTGTACTGTCGGCCAACAATACCGGCGAATTTATCCATCATTGCTTGGACAATGTCTGGGGTTTTCAAGTAGTAGGGATTGACCGTTTCACGAGCCTGGAAGAATACATCGGGGTTTTGGGCCGTGCCGCGCATCACGGGTTGGTCGGGTGACAACCCTCTGCTGCGATGCGCTCGCACTGTCTCATCATCAATCATTGCGCGGATGTCTTCGATGGCTAGCTTTTCGACCTTCATCACCTCGTGCGAGGTGCGGAAGCCATCAAAGATGTGCAAGAACGGCACTCGCGATTCGAGGGTGCTGGCCTGGGCAATCAAGGCCATATCCATCACTTCCTGCACCGAATTGGCAAAGAGCATTCCCCAACCGGTTGCTCTGGCGGCCATCACATCACTATGGTCACCAAAAATTGAGAGCCCCTGAGCGGCTATTGAGCGGGCTGCGATGTGGAAAACGGAGCTGGTCAACTCCCCAGCAATCTTGTACATGTTTGGGATCATCAACAACAAGCCCTGACTGGCCGTAAATGTGGTCGTCAGTGAACCTGTCTGCAAGGCCCCGTGTACTGCCCCAGCTGCGCCCCCCTCGGCCTGCATCTCGACCACCATTGGAACTGTGCCCCAGATATTGGCTTGCCCTTTGGCACTCCACAGATCGGCGTGTTCACCCATTGGCGAGGAAGGGGTAATCGGATAAATGGCGATGACCTCATTGGTTTGATGGGCAACGTAAGCTGCTGCTTCATTGCCATCAATTGTTACCTGTTCTCGAGTCATAATGCGTTCCCCTGTAAAATTAGTGTGTGGAATTTCAATTAGTGTGGGGAAAGAAGTGGGATCAATAAAGATCTTGACACCTCTTGATTACTGACCCGACCATAGAAAAGCAACTAAAAATTCTTTCGTCTGAACCATTGTAAAAAGTCTAGAAAGTTATGACTGGTCAGTAAACATAGCGATGGTGCATTCAATAAAAAATCGATGCACCATCGCCTGAAAAACTCCCCCTTATTACACCTATAGTTTACGATACCTTAAATATTCGTTAATTTTGTCAGTCAAGTGAATGGTATTAATACTGGACAGTTAGCGAGGTTTTTTGAAGTAATTTTTTGCAGGGAAAGAAGAAGGTGGCGTTTCCTACAAAAATCGTACCTTAGTGGCTAAATCCTCGCGGGTTTTTTCCCGTTCGACGGCGGGTTTGCCGAGAGTGATCAGACCTTGGGGCTGCCAATCGCTGGGGAGGTCAAGGGTGGTGCGGACGAGGTCGGGCACGAAAAGCGGGGCGCAGAGCCAGCAGGCAGCGAGGCCTGCGGCGTGGGCGAGGAGGAGAAAATTTTGGGCGGCCATTGCGGTGCTTTGGGTAGCCATCACCCGCTCATTTTGAGTGCGTTGGGGATCAGGGTAGGTGTCCATATGGACCATACTGACGCAGATGACGATCAGAACGGGGGCATCGGTCAGCCGGGCGTAGCTGCGAGCCACGTCCTTCTCGATGTCATCGGGGTCATCGCCATCGGCGGTGCGGTCAGCCCGCAACTTGCCCCCCATTGCCTTGGCCAGCCGATCTTTGTCCGCAAATTCGGTGAGGACGGCAAAGCGCCACGGCTGCCGATTGTGGGCCGAGGGTGCCCAGACGGCGGTGTCAAGTAGTTGGGTGATTGTTTCATTGGGGATTGGCTCATCGAGATAACGCCGGATGGAGCGGCGGCTTTTGATGAGGTTGGTTAGATTATCGAAATGCATAGGCTTTGCTCGGTAATTGGTAATTAGTAAATGGTAATTAGAGGGTTGAGGGAGGTGGAGTGAAACTTAAGTGGGCACCACTAGTTGATCACGAATCAATCTTCCAACCTTCCAATCTTTCAGCCTTCCAAAATTTACAGTTATCGGAAAAGATCCATATTTTTTGGTCGCAGAACATCCGCAGCGGTGGCAGTGTCATCAGGCGTGAATTTGACACCACGGGCGATGACCACGGGACAGCCTTCGGCGGCTTGTCCCATCGCGAGGCTGGCGGCGGCGGCGAGTTGGTCGGTGAAGCCGACGATGGTGATTTCAAGGGGCGTGTCGAAGAGGTCAGGAGCTTGTCGTAAATCTTGAAGTGGGGCGATGCCGCTCAAGCCGATGGTGACGCCGACGGTGCCAAAGCGCCAGGGGCGACCGTGGCTGTCGATGATGAGGACGGGTGGCCCCCCTAGCCCCCCAGAGGGGGGAATTTCAATGGTTGAGTTTTCGTTTAGGTTTGTGTTGTCTAATTGGTGAGAAGCTCTACCCCCCTCCCTTTCCTTCGGAAAGGTGGTCCCCCCTGCAAGGGGAGAAGTCTTTGCTCCCTTTGGGGAGGGGCGATTTTTCTCCATCAATTCACCCAATCGCCGTCGCAACTGTCGGGCTGAGTGACCGGGATCGGGGGGAAGTCGCAGGAGCACTCCCTCCTCCGGGCTGACATTAGAGTGGTCAACTCCAGCATTGGCGCTGATAAAGCCGAGCTTATGCTCCACAATCAGCACGTCCTTTTGCATCCGAATAATTTCAGCCGTATCCCATAGAATGACTTCAACCAACGCAGGCGGTTTGCCCGTTGTCTCTGATAAGGCCATTGCTTGCGGGGAAGGCGTGACATCGGCCATTCGAACAAAACAGTCCTCGGCCTTGGACACAATCTTCTGAGCCACAATCACGATGTCGTTGGCATAGAGTGTTAGCCCCTGCTTCGCCATCGTTTGATAGATAAGCCACCCCAGATCATCGCCTGGTTTGATAAGCGGAATGTCTTGAATGGGGATGAATTGGAGTGTGTTCATTAGTTGGTACTTGAAATTCGCGTAGTCATAAGCTGATTGATGATCGATATAGAAAATTGTAAACGAGAAAAGTGCGTAGTTCCTAACATTAATTCCATTCTACGCACTAACTTTTGCTCAGGCCCCAGATGCCTCAATCTGAACAAATTTCTCCACCCCCTAAATTCCAGTAATCTTAATCCCCGCGCCTTTGACTTTGTGGCGGATGTTGATGCCGATGAGAACAGAGGTGAGACCTTCGATGACTACGCTATTTTGGAGCGGTCCAGCGTCGATGCCGCGCATTCCGGCGGCTTCGGCTAAGGCAATCGCTTCGATCTTGGCTTCCTTGTTATCCCCACAGATAAGCACATCACAATCGATGTGCCCTTCATCTTCGGTCAGGTGGGTAGCTCCCACATTTTGGAAGGCTGAGACGACTTGCACCCCTTCGCCAAGAATAGCTTGTGCTTCCAATCCCGCTGAGATTCCTTCGGGGATATTTACCCGTGCCACTTTTGGTGGCTTGAGTGGGACGGTGACATCGACCAGAATTTTGCCTTGCAGCAATTCTTTCAAGGCCGTCAATGTGGGGCCTTGGGCACTGTATGGCACGGTTAAAACACAGATGTCTGCGGCTTTGGCGGCATCGTCGTTGGCCATCCCTTGCAACAGTGGCTCACCGATTTGTTCATTTAATTCAGTGGCAACCCGTTCTCCTTTTTCAGCCTTTCGCGAGCCAATAATTACGTTGTAGTTGCCAGATTTAGCCCAGCGTAAAGCCAGCCCTGGCCCTTCATTTCCTGTTCCACCCAAAACTGCTACTGTCTTTGTCATAGTAACCTCGCTTTGATAAAAATATTTTGAGATCATACCTCAGAATGAGACGGACCGCTAATTGGATTGGGGCGAACGATGGCCCATCTGACGGCGATGGCTACAGGCAGAATGAGAAGCGGAACACCAATGAGATGGCCGAGGAAATGGTTGCGGAGTAGGTACGGATACCACACTCGGATGGTTTCAAAGTAGGGAATGATCAAGAGGGCAGTCACAGAAAATACGATGGCGGGCAGGAGTAAATTTTGTTTGGGAAGTACCAGGGTTGCTAGAGGAAAGAACCATAACAGATACCAGGCGTGAAAGACAGGGGCGGCCAGGAGAACATACCAAAACAGGACATAAAACGCTGGAGTTATAATTTCGGAAAAAGTAAGATTATCAAAGACTCCGTTGGCCGTACGACGGAAAAATTTTAGGAGTGGGCGAGCCAGGAAATAGAGGTAAATCAAGCCAAACGTGCCCAAAATAAGATTGCGAGCGAAATCAAAGGCAGCGTTGGTGCCCAGTGAGTCTCGCAACCCCAAAACTAGCAATGCCAGCAAAGATCGACCGGCCTGCCTGCCTGCCGTAAGGACCGCCCAATTTTCCCACCCTGGCCATAACGGTATCATCGCCAAGACGACGATTGCGCCAATGAAAAGGCCCACGATGGTTGGAATTGCGACTCGACGTAACCATGTTGGTTGTAGGGTGGCAATACCTAATAGAAAAAAGGGTAGGATGAGGATGGTGACGAATTTAACGAGAATGGACAGGGCAAAGGTTAGGCCAAAAAGAAAAAGAATGCTGTTCGATTGACTTTTATGCCATCGTACGAAAAGCCAGCCTCCAACGAGCAAAAAGAACATCATCAGGATATCATTGTGGGCGTTTTGCACACTTTCCATCAGGACGAGCGGATTCCACGCGAAGGTAATGGCTCCAACCGTGGCCCAGTTTGGCTGGATGTCCTGCAAAATCAGATAGATGAGCCAAGCACAGCCAAGATAGGTAAGGGCCATCAGGGCTTTGAGGATGAGAAGGTGGGTGAGGAAGCTGTCGCCACTGACAAAAAAGGCCCCTAGTGACAGGATTTCCCAGATTGGCCCGTATGGTGAGGGGGCATCCACCCACTCAGCGGCCAAACCTAGCCACGGATCAGCATTGGGCAGAAGTTCGGGGGCGGTGGCTAGAGGATTGAGATTGTACAAGGCCCAGCCTCGGGTGCGAATGGCATAGATAAAAAGGTCGATGGCAGTGAGGGGATATGAGAAAATTGAGATCAGGGCGAGCAATGCGCTGCTACTAAAAACGAAACGAGGGGTCACTTTTTCACGACGCTGAATGGTTTGTTGAATCGCCAGAATGTACAGCCAAAACAGCAGAGCCAGGCCAATGACATAAAGAATTAGCCCAAACGATGAATAGCCTGTGAGTTTTGTATAATCGACGGGAGGAATGATGTTGTAGGTACGAAATAGTGGAAAACGGAGGGTAAAAATAGCCAGATAAATGAGGGCACTTCCCCCGCACATGGCCGCAAGTGGCGACGTTTTGAGTTGTCGAAAAAGTTTGTCCATTCCTGATTGCCTCAGGCGCATTATACGAGAAAAGCCACGCTTAGAACAAGCGTGGCTTGGGTAATTGTAAATAGTGATTGGTGATTTTTTACCGACTTTGTTAGGCGATGACCATATCCTTAATCGCGCCGCGATCTTCTAGCGGAATGTCTGCGCCATCTCGGTCGGGCACTTGGGCCGCTTTTTCAACTCTGACCCCACAGACCTTGTAATCTGGAATTTTGGCCCGCTTGTCGATACGATTGTCGGTCAAAACATTGGCAGCGGCTTCGGCGAAGTGGAACGGAATAAAGACCGTGCCTTCTGGTGAGCGGCCTGTAATCATCGTCCGAACGGTGATGGTGCCGCGCCGTGACGAAAGATCAACCCAGTCACCAGTTTTCAGACCGAGACGCGCCCCATCATTTGGATGCATCTCAACCGTACACTCAGGCCAAATGCTGTTCAAGGCTGAAGGTCGGGTCATTGTGCCCCCGTGCCAGTGGTACAGCACACGGCCTGTACTCAAAGAGAGCGGATATTCTTCATCCGGCAATTCACTTTCGGTGCCGTAATCCACTTCGATAAATTTGCCGCGACCACTAGGGAACTCATCTTCGAAGAGATAGGGCGTGCCCGGATGATCGAAGTCGGGGCAGGGCCAATGAACGCCGCCCTCACGCTCTAGGCGATCATAATCGATACCGCCGAAGTCCGGGGTCAATTGGCGCATCTCTTCCCAAATTTCGGAAGGATGGCTAAAGTCCCAGCCTGCAGTGCTTAAACCTAACTTAGCTTCGATACGTTTAGCCAAATCGCAGATGATTTCCCAATCGGCCCGAGACTCCCCAACGGGTGGAACGGCTTTGCGAACACGCTGGACGCGGCGGTCAGAATTGGTGAAGGTACCGTCTTTTTCAGCAAAGGCGGCAGCTGGCAAAATAACATCCGCGAAGACGTTAGATTCGTTGAAGAAGATATCCTGAGCGACAAAGAACTCAAGTTGCTCAATCGCTTCTTGCGCGTGGCGTAAGTTTGGCTCGCTCATCATTGGATTTTCGCCCATTACCCACCAACCTTTGACCTTGTCGGTCAAAATGCCGTCAACCATTTCGGTGACGGTGAGGCCAGGAATTTCCGGCAATTTGCGATCAGTGCCTGAGCCATACCAGTATTCTTGGAACTTTTGACGGGTGTCTTCGTCAGTGACCTTTTGATAGGCTGTGTAAACGTTGGGCAATCCGCCTGAGTCTGAACAGCCCTGGACGTTGTTCTGGCCGCGCAGCGGATTCAGGCCGGTGCCCGCCTTACCAACGTGCCCTGTCATCAGAGCGAGATTGGTCAAGGTCAGGGTGTTGTCTGTTCCGTGTGTGCTTTGGCTGATGCCCATTCCCCAGTAGAAGGCCGCTCGGCCAGCCTCAGCGTACATTCGCGCCGCCTGGCGGATTTTATCAGCGGGAACACCGCTAATGCCTTCAGCCCACTCTGGTGTTTTTTCTTCGAGGCTTTCGATGTAATCGCTAAAGCCTTCGGTTCGTTCGTTGATGAAGTCAGTGTTGTACAGTTTTTCGTTGACGATAACGTGGGCCATTGCGTTGAATACAGCAACGTCGGTCCCAGGCTTTTGCTGTAACCACAAATCAGCCATACGGGCCATTTCAGTTTGACGAGGGTCGACAACAATGAGTTTGGCCCCGTTTTGAGTGACAGCTTGTTTGAGGAAGGTGCTGATGACAGGGTGGGTTTCAGAGGTATTACTACCGGTAACAATAAAGCATTCAAGATCTTTCATCTCGGCAATCGAGTTGCTCATCGCGCTGGAGCCGATGGCCAATTGTAACCCGGTCACACTGCCGGCGTGGCAGAGGCGGGCGCAGTGATCGACGTTGTTTGTGCCGAGTACCCCGCGCATCATTTTCATATGCAGATAATTTTCTTCGTTGGTGGCTTTAGCGCAGGCGTTTGCGGTGATCGCATCGGAGCCGTAGGTTTTATAAATGCGGGCTAACCCTTCTGCGGCAAAATCGAGGGCTTCGTCCCAGGAGACTTCTTTCCAGTCATCAGGCGAGTTTGCGGCGGTTCGATGGCCTGGTGTAGAGGGGGCTTTTCGAATGAGTGGTTTAGACAGTCGATCGGGGTGATGGACGTAATCAGTGCCGAAACGCCCTTTAACGCACAAGCGTCCGTAGTTTGGCGCGGCATCGAATGGCGCGTCAATCCGGATGATGTGATCATCCTTGACGTTAAGTGTGACCTGACAACCTACGCCACAATAGGGGCAGGTTGATCGGACGGATTTATCAGCTTGCATTTATATTCTCCTTCGAAAATAGCGGATATTAGCTGGTTTGTATTCTTTCGGTGCTAGAATAATTCTAGGATGGCGGGTATTTTACCCATTTTTGGTGTGGCGTCCAATCATACTTTTTTATATGGTCAGCCTTATGATGAGCCATTCATCTCAACTAAAATCGCGGTGATATTATCTTCGCCGCCAGAAGCATTGGCAGCTTTGATGAGGATTTTACAGGCTTCATCGAGGGCTTGGGTACTGTGATTGATATTTAGTAATTGCTCGTCAGTCAACATCCCGGTCAATCCATCGGAACAAAGAAGCAAACGGTCTCCAGGCTGGAGGGTGACTTGGTAGAAGCCGATTTGTAGCTTGGCTTTGGGGTCGCCGATGGTGCTATAAATAACATTTCGCTGATTATGGGTGCGGGCTTCTTCGCGAGTAATTTGGCCGAGTTGAATGAGACGCTCAACCAAGGAGTGGTCGACACTGATTTGACTGATAGTTTCTTGATTTAGTTGATAGGCGCGGCTGTCTCCCACATTAGCAATGTAGGCTTTGTTGCCGACGACAAGGGCCATCACCAACGTTGAGCCCATCTTTAAGCCGCCTTCTGCCCCGTTGCTTTGGTGGGCAATGACCGTTGAGTTTGCCGCATTAATCGCCTCTTTCATCCAGCCTTCATAATCATTGTTCGCAAATGTCGTTTGATCGAATCTGGCTTGAATGGTATCGATTGTTAATTTACTGGCAACCTCACCATGTTCATGGCCGCCCATCCCATCCGCAACAATGTACAATCCACAGGGCGTTTGGTCTGTCGTGGCTGCTTCGAGCATAACAAACCGATCTTCATTAATTTCGCGTTTAAGGCCCACGTCAGTTAATCCTGCGATTTGCCAGGCAATATTTTCTGGCCGTTGTCCTGAAATCGGATGAGTTTGGACCGTTGCTTCACCTGAAGGGTGTTTTCTCTGTAAGCTAGGATCTGTTTGATCATCATCCTTCTTGGCTTGAGGCAATGATTGTGCAGTTTGTTCATGTTCAGAGTCAACCTTAGGCATCGAAGGCAGAGTTGATACATTAGATTGAACTGCCGGGGCTGGTGAGGCTGATTGAGAACGAGGCTGTTCATCTTTATTGGTTGCCTGACGGCGAATGATGTACAGCAAAACGACAATGATGACGATTAAAATCAGAATAATGACCATAGCCGTAATGATGGTTGGGATAAACCAATCGTTGGTTTGAAAGGCAGACGGAGCTATGATTAGTGGCACAAATTGATGAGGTATGTAGGTGCTTTTTCTCTGTGCTTTCAAAGATTGATTAGGTAAGAGATTTCTCATTTTGTTTTGTTCCAATGGTTCAAATTGGCCTGATTTTTCGCGCAGTGAACTGCATCTCAGATCAGGTTGATTTAGTTTAACATAGGCGATGAGGCTTTGCAATCTAGGTATTCAGTCGGTGAGTTGGTGTGCTTTTTCTATACAAAAAGCCCTGCAACGCTGTTAAGACGCTACAGAGCTTTTTTGAGTTTCCGCTACTATAAATTTTTATGAATCTTTTTGTTTTTGGCCTTAGCCCAGTCGCTCCAGCAATTCAGTCACTTGCTTCATCTCCCAATGGGCATTCATTGAGTACAAGATATTGTAGGCTTCTTGAGCAAAAATTCTGGCTTCGGGCAGGTCTCCCCTGATTTCATAATATTGGGCCATCCCCAATTTAGCCATCCCCAATACGCGTTTGTTCCCATAGTTTTGATGAGAGTCAAGATAAGTTCGGAAATATCGGGCCGCTTTGTCATACTTCTTTTGCCCTAACTTTGTGAAGCCTAGCCAAACATCGGAAGTATCCATATAGTTGGCATCATCTAAAAATTCGGAACTCTTGAAATAGTAATCTCGGGCCTCTTCATAGTTTTCTTTTTGACGAGCAATGTGCCCCGCAGCGTGGTGAGCGCGATAGCGGAAAAGCGGGTCTTGGGCTGAATTGAGAGCGAGATCAATATGAGCTTGAGCTTCGGCGAGTTTGCCTTTCTGCATATCCATATATCCATAATATGTTTCACCCAAGGCAATCGCATCGGCTAACCCGTGTTCTTTGGCCAATTTCAAGCCATATTTTAGATATTTTTTCGTGTTGACATAGTCACCTCGAAGAAGATAAATTGAGGCAAAACCCTGAATAGCAAACCAAATTTGATCTTCAACAATGCCTAATTGTTGGGCGGCCTTTAAGGCATACTCACTACACAACAAGCGCTTGTTGAGTTGGCCTTGATAATAGGTTGGGTGAACGATAACCTTGGCTAAGGTTAACACATCAGGCCAATTTTTGTGTTCGTAGGCCCAATTCAGGCTAAGCATTAAGTTGGTGAGTTCTATATTGATTTGCTCATAACGCTCCATTCCCCACGACACAAAGTCCCAAAATTGTGTGCCTGCTTCCGCCTCCGCCCAGGCTGCAAAGTAGTGATAGAAGGATACTTTTAGCTCATCAATATTAAAGATGGCTGGCGTTTGTCCATTTTGTCGATCTACTGGGTTTAAGAATATATCAATTCCCAACTGGTTGCGGGCAAATGCCTGGGTTAAGGGATGCATACTGTAACGCTGTTGGGTCAGGTCCAAGGCCTCTGACGCCTCTAGCATAGACATGCCAACTAATTTTTCAATCGCTTTGTGCAAATTAAATCCATCGACTCCCGAAACTGTAGACAAGGCACCTCGACTAGCTGTTGAGACAAATAGGGGCATTGCTAATAAAACTTGTCGGCTTTTTTGATCAAGCAAATTCCAAGCTTCAATAAATATGTAATCGAAGACCTCTTCAACGACCTGGCTGGCTTGGAATAGCTCATCGACAACGGTATTAAATGGAAGCCCTTTTTGCTTGATAAGCCCTAGCGAAAGCTCAACTGCTTTAGGGTTATTCCCAGTTGCCGCCGCCAGGCGACTGAGTGTGTCATCATCAGCATTCGCGACAATATTTAAACCAATTCGATAGCCGTGCCGCCGAATCAACGTTAGAATTTCTTCGTCTTTCAAACCATAAAGGGGAATATCCCAAACGCGACGTAACTGTTTGTATCGTGAGGTGATTAAGGCCAGACTAGGTTCTGGCATTTGCTCAAGAAATTTGACCAATGTTAAATCGGTAATCGTTTCAAAGTTGTCTACAATGACTAATGCGCGGTGATTACGTAGCAATTTATCAATTGCTTTACTTTTTTGATCGAGGGGCAGTTGGAGAAGGTAGGTGTAATCCAATACATGGGCCACGGCGTCGAGGACTTGCTCCAAATTGAGATCAAAGTCAGGTTGGTCGCGGGCTGATGTCCATATGACGGCTTCAAATGGGTTTTCGATGGCAAGCTGATCACCTGGTAGACAACGGTGAGCTGTTTCAATAGCCAAGCTCGTTTTACCAATGCCACCCATCCCTTCGATGGAGGCTAAGGGCCACCGCGAAGTCTTGACCCACTCTAATACCCGAGCTACTTCAGCTTCCCGGCCAATGAATTCACCATAACGTGGGGGCAGATTGTGCCGAACTCTGGGCACATCCTTCGTTTTTGTTTCCCCTGCCTCATCGGTAAAAGCGCGCTCAACCACTGCCTCTGGGGCAGGATGACGCGCCTGGGTCAGAAATCGATGGGCCCAGCGGCGATCAACACGTCCGTATTGTTGACAGTAACCAACTAAAAACTCAAGGCGTTCCATATCATTGGGCACAAAGCCTCGCTTCCAGCGTTGTACAGTGTGATATGACACGTGCAAGGACTCGCCAATTTCTTCTTCAATGGCTCGTACCTTTTTGCTTTGCCGATTAGCAATGCTGTCAATACCTTCTTTAAGAAGTTGCTTAAATTCTGAATTAGACATAGTTAAAGCTCCGGTTGGTTCTAATTACTGGTCATAATTGTACAGAGGAGATTTAAAGATAGTACTACTCCTTTGATAGTGTACATTATAAGAAGTGAACATGCCAAGGAACTGTAATTAAGTTACGAATTATCGTAGTTTGTTAGGAAAATATTTCTACAAATTTTAGATCACAACTTACAAAATCGATACAATTTGATCATTTCCAAAAAATCGTATGAGCTTTACCAACATCCGTAATTGTCTTAAGGTATGCTTTTTATAGAACAGTTAGTCATTAGTCAGGCAAGGAGGTTTGGAATGATAACTAGTTTGGCGATTGTGTTAGTTGTGGTATTAATTTTATTGCTAGGGTGTCTTGGGATCTGTTTAATGGCCGCCCACCACGTGCGTATCGATCAATAGCAAATGTATAGATCAGAGCTTAGAGGTCAAGAGGATTGCGATGCAGAATTGTCTTGATTTCTAATTGCTGATCACCAATGGAGGTAGCATAATGGGAAAGAACGGTCATAAAATTGAGAAAAAACATGTTGCTGCTATGACAACCTATGCGGTTCGACATATCCCTGATACAAATGAAGAAACATTACGAAAATTTCTAGAGTTGGTTAATCTAACTGGTAGCTTGGGGTGGATTAGTGAGAAACAAATTCTAGAAAAGATGCACTTTATGACGAAACATATTCCAGGCACCTGTCATCAGTCACTGTTAACCCTACTTGAATTGCTAACAATGTATCTCCCATTAGAGGGAGAGATTAGCCTTCCATCATTAATTGTGGTTAAGGCTGCCCCATCTTTGCCGAATAGCGGACAATCGAAACGATCGATTACTAACGGGTTTTAGGTATTTTTCCCTTTCGGATCAGCTAAATAGACATTGTGATCGTTTTGTGTATGTTTGGTTTGTTCAGTAAACATATTTTTGGAGGAAGAAGATGACAATCAGTTGGCTGATGATTATTGTGGGGTGTTTACTTTTGCTGGTTGTATGCATTATTGGCATAGCCTTGATGATGCTTATGGGAGGGAGTGACCGTGATATGGTTTCCTCTGCTCGTGAGGGATGGATTCATAGTCGGAGTGAAAAAGATATGACTGAGTGAGGCGGGATTTGTCCCGGAAATGAAAATTTTGCGAAAAGTTAGCTTCTATAACTTGTTAATCTTCGCTAGGTTGGCTTGTACAATTTGACAAAGCGAGATTTTTGATTAATATCGCTCTCTGTTTAGGTTAATTCAACGGTGAATGGGCCGCAAAAATCCAAAAAAGTTGAATTGTAATTGAGAGGAAACCATGTTAAAGAAAAAATTTTTCAAAACAAAGCCCACTTGCCAAGTCACATTTCATCTTCCCGAAGATGTGGAGGCTAAAGAAGCGAATTTGGTAGGTGAATTTAACGCTTGGGATGCAACAGCAACCCCAATGAAAAAAGTGAAGGGTGTTTGGAAAACAACGCTTGAACTTGAAAAAGATCGTGAATATCAATTCCGATATGTTGTGGATGGTGGCGAATGGTATAACGATGAGGCAGCCGATAATTATGTGCCTAACTTTATTGATGGCGATAATTGTGTGGTCGTAACTCATCCAAACTAACGACTAGTTTATGTGAAATAAATGAACCCCTACAATGAAACTTATTGTAAGGGGTTTTTTGATTCTCAAAAATTTTTATTAAGTGACTCTCGAATTTTTTACTCAGTTTCATCCATGTTATAATGCCTCATAATATAAATTCAATATTTAGGAATACCATTATGAAACAAGTACAATTTGAGATTTCACACAACTTTTTAGCACCAATTCTTCACACTACTTATCGGCGAGGGCGGCTGATTGAATGGCTTACAGATGAAGTTAATTCTGAGCGACAAGTTATTCATATTCAGGCCCCAACTGGTTATGGAAAGACAACGCTTTTAGCTGATTTCGCCCTTAATTCGTCAATTCCTACGTGTTGGTATTCTTTAGACGCCGCTGCGCAAAGTAAAACACATTTTATACTGAATTTTATATCTATAGTTATTAAGAGATTTCCTGAGCTAAGCTATCAATACCTCAACCTAGACTTAGAAAAACAGGCTTCGCAAATTGAGTTGGATATGATTCTTGATATGTTATCAAAAATTGACTCACATATTCTCATTTTTGATAATCTAGATTGTATTTTTGATACGGTGACTGCTTCAACCCTGCTACATCTCATTGAAAAATTACCCGCGACAACTAATTTGATACTGAGTGGCCGGACTAATTTTCTGAAATTTGTTCCGAAACATGTAGCGAAGCATATTGGACTTTTGGGAGTAGAAGATTTGCGATTTACTGTTGAAGAGATTCAAGGAACAATCTTAAAACAATCTAACAATCAAATTACATCTAAAGATGCCGAAGCGTTGTATAGCGCTTTTGATGGAAACATTGCTAAAATTTTGCTAGTTGATCAGCTAACAAAATTTGAAAATAAGAGCGCCAAGATATTTTCTGACCCTTCAATGGAAAGTTACTTGTTGAAAAATTTGACACCTACCTTGTTTGGCAAACATCCCTCTCCCCTACAACAAAATTTTGATGAGTTCACCGAAGTAGCTTATCAAAATATGATTTACCTAAATCAATCTACTGAGTCGTATCATCAGGCAGATGACCTAGAAGTGACTAAAGCGCATATAATACAAGCGGTGAATTTATCGGAACTCGGAGAAGCTGAACAAGCGATTACATTAATAGAAGGTAGTTTGGAAAAATTGACTCAATTAAGGGTCTCTGCTGATTTGATGGGCTGGGCTATTTGTCAGCGTGGCATAATTTTCAATCAGGTTGACAATGTACCCGCCGCAATTGCTGATTTTCGTGAGGCCTTGAGTTTAGCTCGGAGAAGCGATAATGAACAGGTGATGGGGCTGTGCTACCATTATCTCGGTGTACTTTTGGCTGATCAAGGGAATTTTAGTGGGGCCAATCACAACTTTGAAGAAGCCATTAAATTGTGGCAAACATTGGGCTATTGGGATAATCTACTAGACTCTCGTTATCATTTTGGGCAGCTTTTGTTGAATGCGGGGCAAAACCAGGAAGCCCAGAGGCATTTCCAAGATAACCTTGAATTAGCACAGAGTCTGAATCGAACAGCTCAAATTGCTAAGGCTCGTATCGGATTAGCTGACGTAGAAAGAATGGCGTGTCAATATAAACTTGCCATACAATCTTATAATGAAGTCATTGATCTTACTCAGGATGAACAAGCTCAATCACTCAAATTGTGGTGTTTAATTGCTCTGGCAGAATGTAAGCTGGCTGAAAATAGTTTAAATGAAGCACACAATCTCGCGTCACGGGTAGTTGCGATTGCAACAGAGTTGCAATTGATCTATGCACAAGGGGTAGGTCAATTTTTGCTGGCAAAAATTTTCGTAAGACAGTCAGATTATCCAGCCAGTTTGTCAAAATTCAGTGAGGCATTTAGCTATTTTTCAAAACGAAATAAGCTTGAACAAGCTAAAATTCAATTGTGGTGGAGTTTGTCTCTTTTTGCTAATTTGCAAATTTCTGCGGCGTCAAAAAAATTGGAACAAGCATTCAGCTTAATTCACACATTAAACGAATTGGAAGCCAGTTTAACAAGTACTATAAAAGAAACGCAACTGGTTCTCTATTATTTTTTACATTCCCATAAAACATCCGTTGGACTGCGTGATAAACTCTTTGCGTCATTAAAACGAAATAATTTATTAGCTGGCGTAAAAAGTGGTGGTTTACATTTTTTCGCATTTGGTGTCCCTATTTTGATTGTCAATGGAAAACGACACTACTTTAACCAACGGGGGCGAGGCCAGGATCTATCTGCAGTTTTGGCTTATTTGTTTGTTGAGTCTCAAAAGAATGGATTTCGCTGGGAAAAGCTTGCGACTGACTTTTGGCCGAACCTGTCTCGCTCAGCGGCACATTCCAAATTTCATCAGAATATCCGACGATTACGGGATGCCTTTTGCCCATCATCAAACTGTATCTTACAAGAGTCAGATTATTATCGGATCAATCCAGATTATTACCAGTGGTCAGATATAATAGTTTTTGAGCAATTATATGAGCGAATTTCTAAGGCTGCCCCTATTGAGACACTATATTTGCAGCTTGAATTAATTGAACTTTATGAAGGCGAATTCTTAACAGGATTTGATCTGCCAGACTGGGCCAGACAATATCGTGAAAAATGTGAAAAATGGTTTATTGATGTTGTAGACCGAGCTAGCACTCATTTAATAAAAGATCAGCGTCTTTGGAAGGCCTTGGAAATTCTCCAAAAAGGGGTGAGTGTGGATAACCTACAAGAGGGATTTCATTGCAAAATCTTGAGGCTATATCATCAGCTTGGCTTGCATTCACAAATGAAACAGCATTATGTGGATATCTGTTCTAAAATTGGAGAAGAAATAGATACATTTGTTGAAATGCATCAGGTGTATGCAGAGCTATCAGCCAAAAGTGCTGACTGATCTTTGATAACTCAGATTGAAATATACGCTTTCTGATGTTGAGGCTAAAATTTTCTTTATATAGCTGTCCGATTTTACTTTGACCTTTGTCATTTTGTCATAACAATTTTATTTAAATACGTTTTAAGGTACACTATTAATGCATAACCCTTTATCGAAAAAGGGTTTCACTATGATGCAGAAAAATTTGAGCGCATCATTAAGCTTGAAGTGTTTAGTAACTCATCATCAATCTGATCAATTGTCATCTCAATATCTCCCGTAATTTATCTAGAATAATCTGTAGCACCATTGTAGTAAAGGGCTTTTGTCGTGGACAAACATATTCAAATTCTGCTGATTGAGGATGATTTAGGCCAAGCGCAGAGAGTAAAAAAATTTTTACTTAATGACTCTCAACAAAAATTTGATGTGTGTCATGCAACATCCTTATATGAAGGTCTAGAATATCTTTCTCATAAGAATATTGATCTTATTTTATTGGACTTAACATTACCTGATGGCCATGGAATTAGTCTGATCCGAAAAGTTTATGCATTAACCGAAACCCTGCCTCTTTTGGTGATGACTGATGTGGATGATATCAATCTTGGTATTCAGGTCATTGAAGCGGGTGCTCAGGATTATTTGGTTAAACATTATATGAGTAGCCGTTCCTTCTCTCGAGTCATTCGATATAGCATTGAACGTAAACGCGTAGAATTGGTACGATTAAAGCAACAAGGACAATACCCTCCGTTTTCTGAAGATAATGATGATCAAATTCAGATCAAGGAAGATGTAATATCAAGTCTTAAAGACCCACAAACATATGGAAACCTGTTGTGGGAAAATGAGACTCGCTTCCGACAATTTATTTCTTCAATTACAGATCATATTTATGTAACTCAAGTAACCCCAGATGGCCAATTAGTTAACTTATACTTATCGCCGAATATTGAGCAATTAACAGGATATCCCCAGGAAAAATTTCGTGATGACTGGAGTTTTTGGCCGACAAAAGTTATCTACCCCATGGATCAAGCCCTAGCACAAGAACAAGCGAATCATTTAGCATCTGGTCAAGATCATGAGGTAGAGTATCGGTTAATTCGACAAGATGGTGAGATTATTTGGGTCCGTGATAGCGGTCGGGTGGATATTGAAGAGGAGATGAAAATAGTCTATGGGGTCGTCAGTGATATTACGGAGCGAAAACAAGCGGAGTTAGTAAAAGAAAAGTTAACTCAAGAGTTGCAAAATATAAACCAAACATTGGATGAACGGGTTAGAGCTAAGACTGCTGAATTACAAGCGATTCTGGATGCAGTGGGTGAGGGTGTTGTCGTTACCGATTTGACGGGAGAAATTCGATATATCAATCCTGCTTTAATTCGAATGACAGGATACACTGAGGCAGAAATTCGCAATCAGATTGCCAAATTATGGCAAAATGAAACAAAAAATAGTATGTTCCACGCCCAAATGTGGCAAACGATTATGGCGGGGCAAACGTGGCGTGGTGAGTTAAGTATTAAACACAAAGATGGATCCTTTTATGATATTCTATTATCATTGACACCAATTTTTGGGCCAGATGGTCAGATCCAAGGCGTTGTTGGGGTGCAAAGTGATATTACGCCCTTGAAAGAGATGGATCGGATTAAAAGCGAATTTCTTTCTACCGCAGCTCACGAGTTGCGAACCCCATTGACATCAGTTCAAGGGTTTAGTGAAATTTTGCTAACACGCGATAATATGAGCAAAGAGCAACAGACTCGATATTTAACCTTTATTAACGAGCAAGCCAGTGTTTTAGCTAATATTATCAATGATTTGTTAGATTTAGCTAAGCTAGAAACAAAGCAAGGCTTTGATTTAAGCCTGACCGAATTAGATCCACTAACCATTGTTAAACCGGCCATCTTTGGGTTTCAGGAAAACTACCCTGATCACGTTTATAAGATTGACGATAGTGCAGTCTGGACCTCAATTAAAGGGGATCAGGCTAAATTAGCGCAATTATTTAAAAATTTGATAAGCAATGCAACTAAATATTCTCCCAATGGGGGTGAAATCATTGTCGATGCTGAAATTCAGCCAGATTATCACCTGTTGCATATTACGCTAACAGATAATGGCCTGGGTATGACTGATGATCAACTTCATCGGGTGTTTGAAAAGTTTTACAGAGCAGACGCCTCTAATACAGCAATTGGCGGAACAGGATTGGGGATGTCAATTAGTCGTCTGATTGTTGAGCTACATGGGGGTAAAATTTGGCTGGAAAGTGAGTATGGTGTTGGTACAAAAGTTCACCTACTTTTTCCATTATTAGATCGCCCACAATATATCTTAATTATTGAAGACGATCCTGAACTAATGGAAATGGAGCAGACATTGTTGCACATGGAGGGATTTTCGACATTGAGTGCAGAAGATGTTCCACAAGGAATGGATTTGGCTTTAAATTGTGCTCCCAATTTGATATTGCTTGATTTAAATTTGCCAGGGGTTAGTGGATTTACGGCGCTTGAGCAATTGAAGGAAAGCCATCTAACCGAGAATATCCCAGTGGTTATTACCTCGGCTATGGATAGTCATGAAAACATCGAACAGGCGATGGATTTGGGGGCCACCGATTATTTAGTCAAGCCGTACAGTGTTGAAGATTTATTATTGCGTATTAATCGAGCCTTAAATCAGAATGCAACTCATCTTAATAATTTAGGGACTCGCTGGATTACGACTTGATGCTTAGCGATTGAACTGGTTCATTGCCGGCTCAATTCCTTCAGTTAATAGTATCTCAATGGCTTCTGTTGCTTCTTTGTAAGTTACCAACATTTCTTCCCACTCAGCAGGTTTAAATTTTTGTAAGACATACGCGTGAGCTGGCATCGGGCCAGGGGGGCGGCCAATGCCTATCCGCATTCGAGGGAAATCCTGCGTACTGAGGTGCTGGATGACGCTTTTCATCCCATTATGTCCGCCTGCGCCCCCTTTTGGTCTGATGCGTATTTTGGCGGTTGGTAAATCTAATTCATCATATATAACAAAAATGTTTTGGGGTGGGATTTTGTAGAAACGAGCCACCGGACCAACGACCTCGCCACTATTATTCATATAGCTTTGGGGTTTGACCAACCCAACTTTGACATCAGCGATGGTGCCCCGAGCAATGAGTCCCTTGCTTCTCGTTTCATCAAAGCGAAACCCAGGATAGTCACGTACAATTGTATCAAGCACATGCCACCCAGCATTGTGGCGCGTATCGATATATTTTTTGCCCGGATTACCCAATCCCACAATTAACCACTCAAGTGATCCTGCCATTGTTTCCTTCTGCCGTCGGCCAAATATTGGAAATGAGAATTTTTTCACGGTCAAAACCAATCAATCACGTCTGCGTCTAAAACGGTCGGCAAAGCCTTTGATAAATATTCGTAGTGATGATAAAAACCCAAATAATAAGAACACGCCTAGCATCACAGCCCCACCATATAAGCACGCATCACGGAGAGGAAGTACAGAAAAGTTGGAGACTTCGGGAATCAGAGAGGTATTCTCTTCTGGATCTTCTAACGGCTCACTGGTATCGACGGGGCGTGGGGTCGGGGTGTCGACGATCGGTTGTTCGATGACAATTGTTGGTGTTGGAGGCAATGGAGTTGGGGTGACAGTGGGCGTCAATTCTGCTGGATCGGGCGTTTCAGTGGGCGTTGGCGTATCCGTTGGCAACGGTTGGGCATTCGAAATAGTTACCTCTTGCACAAAACTTTCGGCGTAGTTGCCATCAACGCGCACAACCCTAAGCCTCAATCGATACACTCCGTCGGGGAGTGTATTTGTATCCCAGGTGGCTAAGGGGCCATTTAGAACAGCGGTACTTCCATCGGCGAGAAATTGCCACGCTTCTTGATCTTGAGGGGATACCTCGATGACATAAAATTGAAAGGTAGGGTGATCAGCACTCCCGATAATTTCCACGACGCCTCGAACACTGCCATTATTGGGTGGGTCAAGAATAACACCAATGTCTTGGGGATCTTGGGCTGGAGGAGCGGCCATAGCTCCCGTAAATTGAAAGAACCAAAATAGAACAAAAGCGACGAACAGTAAATAAATATATCGTCGTTTTAACTGTATATTCAACATTGTATTCATCATGGAAAAAGTGGTTGCCTTTTTAGCCTAACTGGATATATCAAAAATCTCTAACGCTCAACCGAAAAATCTTTTTTGCACTCAACAAGAAAGCCAAGCATCAATGTCTTGATACGCATTGCTTTGATTAACCTTGTTTCTCTACACTAAAGTCAATCAAATTCGGCAGTTTATCACGAGGCACAGGGAATGACAAAAATGCTGCCAATTGGCAGCATTTCAAAGAGAAGAATCAGTTTTCTTGAGGAATAAATGCTCAATTTGTAATGAGATGGCCTTGAATGACCAATCGCTCTGAATAGAGCTCAGCTTCAGGATCCCAACCATTACAGGTAATGAGGGTGATTTGGGCGCGATCAGTGGGGTATGTGACTTCAACGGCTGAGCGATCCACGATTTGACGGTCATCAATCATATAATCAAACTTCTCGCCGTTTTCATATACAGTTATGATGTCCCCATCTTCAAGTTTTCCTAAACCAGCAAAAGGGCCGTAAACTCCACCACCCAAAGTGACGTGTGCGGCTAGAACAAAGTTACTGTCTGCACCAGGGGGAGCTGTGCCTTCTAGATGTCCAATTGAATGTTCCAAATGGTCAACCTTCCAGGTTTGGTTTTCAATAGGGGCCAAGGAAATTGGGGCATCCAGATTCATCTTTGGAATAATCAATCGATCTGCCAGACCCACCTGAGTAATCGAGTTGACAGAATTCTCTGGAATTGAAAAGCCTAGCTCTTCAACAACTTCTTCGTGGGTCATTGAGACAGCTTCAGCTTGTGGAATAGGCGAGAATTCATTTTGCGTAGTTTGAATGTCAGCCTGAGCTTCAGCCAGAATAGTTTGTTCCGCGCCTTCACTTATGGCTACCACATCCTGCTCTTGACTTGGGAGAATGGCAGCCCGAAAAAATGGGCCAACGGTGGCAATTTTTGTGATGGTATCTCCATCACCTGAGCCAAAAGCCAGCCAACTCATAATGCTCATACACAAAATGGCAAAGGCACAGACACCTAAAATTAAAGGGCTGGTGATGCCGATAACAGCAAGTTTACGGTTCATGACAGATCCTTTTTTGAGGGGTATCAGGAATAATGCTTAGCGTTAAGGGTATAGGAAAAAGTGAGGGAAGACTGTATGTAATGATACAGAAACGTCTAATTGAAATTGATGGTGAATGTCCTGACCGCCTCTATTATACTTGTTTTTAACATGATTTCAATCCCTTAAGGTTGGTACTTTCGGTTAGGTATAGAGAAACTATGACAAATCTTATGTATTTTCTTAGTACAACTTTGAGTATACTTGCTTCTATACAAAAACTGAGTCATGATTGATTTACCAACACATTACGGTAAATCTTTGGCTAAGACCATCTGAGACCAAATGTGTGACCTTTTCCTCAGATAAAGGGTCCATCTTGACTGAGACCAACATTAGACCAAATGTGTGACCTTTCTCCAAAATAGGGGTCTATCTTGACAATGAGCAATATTGCCCGGACTTTTAAAATTTCTGTATGGGATAATCTTCGTCATTTATGGCATTTTGTCGACGGTCTTTTTTGGACTGTTGATATCCATTTGTCAGGCGGCGCTGTTCGTGAATTTGTCAAACGTGCCGAGCCTAAAATTGATTTAGCTTCCGTGACGGATCAGGAGCTTGTTGAGTTATGCTTAAAAATCGGGGCAAAAGATGATCGGCCATTTAAGGAAATTTTTCAACGCCATAAAGCTACTGTGTGGGGTGTTTGTTATCGATTTGTCCGAAATGCCGAAGATGCGGAAGATTTGACTCAGGATGTCTTCTTTCGAGCCTATCGTAGTTTGGGACAGTTTGAAGGACGCTCATCTTTGAAGACGTGGCTCTACCGAATTGCCACAAATGTTAGCCAAAATGAGTTGCGTCGGCGCTCGCGGCGTCCGCAGGAAAGCGAAACCTCGATTGATATTTTAGGTGAGTCGCTCTCAACTCACCAAACACCAGAGAAGCAAGTGTTGGCCAAATCACGCCAAGAACAGCTCGCTCAAGCAATCGAGACTCTTCGTCCTGAAGCGGCGGAGGCCATAAAGCTGAAGGATCTTGAACAACTGCCCTACGCTGAAATAGCCGAGCGACTTGGTGTTAGCCTTAGTGCCGCTAAGATGCGGGTGCAACGAGCTAGATTAGCCCTCATGAATGTATACCGAGAACTAGAGGGAGAGGTCTTATGAACGACTCCAAGCATCCTGATAACTTGAATACTTTTGTTGCTGGGGAGCTTGATGAGGTGCAAAATTCGGCAATTATCGAGCATCTGAGCCATTGCAATACTTGCTTGGCCGTTGTTGATGAGTTGTGGGACAATCGCCCAATCGATGCCCCTGCGATTGATGTGCCAGAATTGGATACTCAGACAATTAATCGGCTGGAAGGTCGAGTGGTCCGACAAATCCAGCTATCCAATTTTGGAGGCAGGGCCATATGGCTAGGTACAGCCGGGGTTGTAGATACATATATGAAGATGCTCCCTTCATACGTTGAAACTTGCCTAGCAATGTTACGCCCCCTACTTGTCCTTGGGACAAATCTTAATTTTGATGAGGATAAACGTAATGATTGATCTAGAGATTTTGCAGGATGCCTTTTCAAATTTAATTGGTGGCGTGATTGAATTTACGCCTCGTATTTTGACGACAATCATTATTCTAGTTGTTGGGTGGTTTGTTTCAAAAGTCATTCAACGCATCGTCCAGCGTCTAGCAGAGCGATTTGGTCTAAATCAGGCGATTGAAAAAACAGGCTTGGCTGATGGGTTGAGCCAAGCACAGATTAAACAAACACCGGCTGATATGTTGGGCTTATTTGTATTCTGGCTCATCTTCCTCAATTTCTTGTTGATGGGGTTTGAAAGCCTCGGTTTATCTGCCGCAGTGGCCCAATTACAAGCCATTATCGCTTATTTGCCACGGTTACTGTCAGCAATTTTTGTTTTCATTATTGGTGCCTTATTAGCCCAATT
This sequence comes from Phycisphaerae bacterium, assembly GCA_028285035.1. Next base: position 14,714 of record JANQQF010000087.1, on the reverse strand, counting down.
TATTGGCCGTCTCACCCAAGCAGGTGTTGCCAGTATGGGCGTTGAATTTCATCAGATTATTGGGCAAGCCATTCGAGCGGTCTTGATGGTTGTGACTGCTATTGTGGCTGTTGAGCAGTTGGGATTAGATGTCACTGTACTGACCAACATTTTTACTAACCTCATCGCCATCATTGCGGCTGGTTTGGCCTTGGCCTTCGGTTTAGGCGGTCGTGATGTAGCCAAGAATGTGCTGGCTGGGCATTACGCACGTGATGTCTTTTTCATCGGCGACATGATTGTGATTGATGAACAAGAAGGAACGTTAGAAGCGATTGGTACATTAAATTCAGAAATTTTAATTGATGAAGAACGCTTAGTTGTCCCCAATACACGACTTACAGAAAGTCAAGTTAAAATTCGGGGACGATAGAGCAGAAAGATGAAGGTAATCAGGTATGAATAGGGGAGCTAGATCAACACCACAAACCAGTATGCAGCAGTTTAGTTCAAGTGGCTATCGACCAACGAGCCAAAGTGCGTCATCAGACCGACCCTCTATGAAACAAGCAAGTGTAATCAAGCAAGCAAAAATTTGTCTTTTAGGTGATTTTGCTGTTGGAAAAACAAGCCTGATTCAACGGTTTATTGAGAATACGTTTGACGATAAATATTTGAGTACAATTGGGGCAAAGATAAGCCGTAAACGTCTAACCTTTGATGGCGAAGCAACAACGAACAGTGGCCTAACTTTACTCGTATGGGACCTGGTTGGTGGTGAAGTATTTGACCGCGTGATGATGAGTTACTACCGTGGCGCAGCCGGGGCCATTCTTGTGTGTGATTTGACCCGCCATGAAACACTTGAAGCGATCCCTTTATATGCTCAAGATTTTACAGCCGTTAATCCCGGAGCATCATTGATTATTGTCGGTAATAAATCAGACTTACCTGAGACGCAATGGGATTGTTCAGAAAATGATTTAGCTCAGATTGCAGATCAATGTAATGCAACTTATACGTTGTGTAGTGCTAAAATAGGGACAAATGTCGAAACAACCTTTCAAAATCTTGGTCGTAAGATTTTGAGCACATAGATAAAGTTGAGTATAGGCGTGCTACAAATTCCAGAATTCGTAAAGTCCGGTTTATTTGGCCTTCGTACAACTTATGCCTTGATTGACTTTGAACAAAATATTATCGATCACGCGCCTCGTTTTTCGCTATGGATACGAGGTACAGCCGATGATATTTCAGGGATCCCTTTAATTGATATCATCCCTGAACTGGTTGGGCAGGAAGCAATGTTGGATCATATTCAGCAACGTGCGGTCCCCTCCCTCCGTTTGGAGAATATTCACCGAACCACCCCTCATAATCAGTTACGTTATTTTATGATAACCGTTGTCCCCGGGGAGCCTCATACCAATGTAGCCTGGGTAGTCCTCCTCACTGATGTGACCGAAGAAAGTGAACAACTCCAAAAACTAACTCAAAGCCAAAACGAATTGCGGCTGGCTCGTCAGGAGTTGTCTGAATTAAACTATCAGTTAGATTATTTGTTGTGGCATTATGTGCCATCTGAGGTGACTGGGGCCTTATTAACGGGTAAGATAAGCCCCGAGCCAGAAGGTCAATTGAAAGAAGTTTCAATTTTGTCCACACAGATACGAGGTGTCTCAACATTACCTCAACAATTTTCTTCTAATGTGATTATTGAACACCTAAATTCATATTTAGACATTGCCTCGAGTGTTATTTCGGCGAATGGGGGAACAGTTTGTCAGCTTCAGGGTGATAGTCTTATGGCGATTTTTAACCTATTTGATCAACAACCTAATCATCCAATGCAAGCGATAGAGGCTGGCTTAAGCTTGCAGCAAGGCACCCTGGCTTATCAAGAGGAATGCTCTCAACCTGTGCCAGAGTTATACTTCAGTGTGGGGATCAATTCTGGGTTATCTTTAGTGGGAAATATCGGGACGCGCCAATACCGAACTTATACGGCTGTTGGGCAAACCGTAAATATTGCTAAACAAATTGCTTCAGTTGCTTCAATTGATCATGTTTGGATTAGTCAAATAACGAGGGATTTAGTTGGCCAAGAGGTCATTACGCGACCAGTTAGTAATAACTTGATTTTGATGCCTTGTTATGAGGTACTGCCTGCGATGGTTGAGGTGGAGAGTGGTAAATTTATACGAAGGTAAGTGTGTCGTTAAGTAACATCAACCGTGGGGAGTGTGACATGAAATTTGCTTCCCTGTCCTAATTCGCTTTCCACCCAAATTTTCCCCCCGTGTTGTTCAACCAAGGCCTGCGTAATAAATAGGCCGAGGCCTGTCCCTTTTGTCGCTCGCTGTTTATTGGAGTTTGCTCGAAAAAAGCGGCTAAACAATTTTGTTTGGTCTTCCGCAGAAATACCATACCCATTATCGATAATAGAAATCTGTAAAAACCCTGGCTCAGTAGCGTGCGTGACTTCAATGGAGATACATCCCTCTGCTGGGGTATATTTATTAGCGTTACTGATGAGGTTACTCAAGATTTGAGTTGTGCGTAACTCATCGCACAAAAGGAGAGGTGGGGCTGAAGATATCGGCTGGAGAGTCAGTGTTTGGGTTTTCGCCTTAATGATCGGCATAAATTCTGTCGATAATTTGTTCAAAAGCGCTGAGAGGTCAACAGGCTTTAGGATAAGCTCGATATATCCGGCTTCAATCTGGGTGACATCCAATAAATCATTAATGATTAATTGCAAACGACTTGAACTTTGTTTGATGATCTCCAAAAATTTATGAGCTTTGGCCGTAGGTAACTGTCGTTCCTCGTCGAGTAATATTTCAAGATAGCCATTGATAACCGATAAGGGTGTTTTGAATTCGTGGGCTGCAATTGAGATAAATTGAGATTTTAACTCGGACAGTTGTTGTAGCTCTTCATTAATTATATTTAGCTCTAAATTTTGGTTCGCTAATTGACGGCGTAAGAGGTGCAAATTATTCCGTTGTTGCATAATCTTCTGATTGAGCGAGCCGACATCGGTAATGTCTTCAATCATTTGAAATAGACCAACAATTGAATTATCTTTATTTTGGTAAGGCAATGATGTTAAATTGAGGTAAATGGTATTGCCAAGTGAGTCTTCACGGTTAATCCAGGAAAGTTCAAAACGATTTAGATCACCTGCTAAGATTTCTCCCAAGACATCCTCTAGACCAATGTACTCTGGAAATAAATCAATTAGAGCTTGATCGGTCTCAACCGACGGGGGAAATTCGAAAGCTGTGAAGTTTCCCCCAATTTCAACAATCTTTAAATTAAGATCAGTAATGACATAGGTAACACCTAATTCATTAAAGACTGATTTTGCGATGTGTGACTCCATAAAAACTCCGAAGCGCTGGTCCAGATTTGAGATAATTTCAGGTCGTTACGAGTTTTGCTAATTGTCTGAATAAAGCTTCAACATTATCACCGGTTTTAGCACTTGTAAAATAATAAGGGGCATTGAGTTGTGTGGCGACTGCCTCTATCTCCGGCTCTGAAAATTGATAGGCTGATGTTAAATCACTCTTGTTTGCGGCAATGATAAATTTAGCTTGAGGATTAACATTGTGAGTCTTATCTACATACATTTGAAGATTATCGAGGGTGTCTTTCTGGGTTAAATCACATACTAGAATGGCCCCTTCTGTGCCCCGATAATAACTTGTTTGAATTTTCTCGATAGTTTCCCCCCCTGCTAAATCCCATAGCATCATCGTTAAGTCAATCGTCCCATTTGTTGTCGGTACGGAAACTTTTTTGCGGCTAACCTTTACACCAATGGTGCTGATGTATTTGTCATCAAAAACACTGTAGATAAAACGACGGACTAAGCTTGTTTTACCGACCGCAAAATTGCCTAATAAACAGATTTTTTTGCTGATTTGCATTTTGATGACACTCCAATAAGGCTCGGGTTCTTCGAGTGGATGACTTATTGCGATGTTGGCGTAACAAGGGTGTTTGGAATGGGTAGAATTGTGCCGACCCATTCTGCGGGAGTCCAGCCAATAACTTCGGCCTCCCCTTGTAACCAGCTAATTTGATACCATTGTCCGAATACACCAATAACCTCGATCGGTTGACCTCGCTCGATAGCAATACCCAGTAACGCAGAGTCATCTGATGGATTCTCTCGTAACCAAACACTACCTGTCATCACTCCCTCGATGGGGCGCGGGGTAGACGTCGCCGTCGGTGTTGACGTCTGGGTTGCTGTCGCTGTGGGTGATGGTGAAGGGGTAGACGTTGCCGTTGGTGTATGAGTTGCAGTTGGAGTGCTTGTGGCCGTTGGTGTCGGTGATGGCGTATTTGTCGCTGTGGGTGATGGTGTATTTGTAAAGGTGGCAGTTGCTGTCGGTACAATAACAATTGGCTCTGGCGTGGGTGTGGCCGTCAGTTGCTGCCAGCCCCACCATCCAGTAAATCCTGTTCCAATAAGACACAGACTCAATATACTGATCATACCAACAAATACCCAAGTTTGCCAAGGCTTGAGCTTTGTTTCGTCTTGCACATCAACTAAAGCGCTTAATGGTTCATCAACAGTTTGCAGGGCTGTGGCGTCACCTTGGTAATCCTCAAGAACATTTTCGTGGGCGTGATCAATTTCAATAACCCGTTCCCGCATCTCGGCCCGAAAGCCTGGTGGCTCAATACCCTCAATAACAACAGCTAAATAGGCGTGTTGAGCCGTTTCAAGCAAAATGCGGCGTGAGCCATACTGAATTTCATCAAGTTGCCCTTCTGAACTTTGCCCAAACGAGTCCTGCACAAAATCACGGATTGCCGTCAACATCCCGCTGATGATGTCTGAGTCAGGGGATGCCTCCGGGTCGTGGGAAATGTGCCATAAAAGCAAGCCATTTTCCCGATGAATGAGGAAAATCTCAATGACATCAAATGGTAAGGACTCACGCAAAATCATTTCAGCACTTGAGGCCCCACCCAACCTGGCTTGGAGACGACGACCCATCGTTGGAAAATCAAACGCGGCCCGTCGTTGCGCGTCAATCGTGCGGGCTAAATCTCGAATACCCTCAGAGACAGCCCGCACAACCATATCACCGATAATGGGATATAAGGCCTCAATCATCTCATCGCGTGAGTCCCGAATCTTCCGGCGAATAGCCCCACCAATGACCGGGGTGACCATTGCCACAAAGGCATTTTTATCGGAAACGCGTTTTTCAAGATTATCTAGTTCTTGCTCTAGCTCTTGAATTTGTGCTCGATAATGGCTAAAAAGAATATCGCGTAGCGCTTCAATATCTGAGCTAGTTGCACTAGGTTCAGATGTATCGCCGTTCAAATGATTAGAAGGACTCTCGTCTGAAGCTGAAGGTGTATTTATTTCATCAGCCGGTAATTGCTCATTTGCCATACGTTATATGTTCTTATTCTGCTAAATCTTTGAGCAAATCTGCTAAAGATCCACCAGTCTTCAGATGATTGCCTAACTCAATAAATAGCTCGCCCAAAGCCAACCGGTCCACTTTGTCGTTACCCAAAGTTTGGGCTGTCTGGCGTACCTCGTCTCTGATGTGATCATCAGCCTCTCGCATTTCCTTACGCAAAGCCTGCAGCTTTTTGCCTTGCTCACTATCTTGATTTGATGTTTGCTCAGTAAGCCGATCCAAGTCTTGTTGCAAACGATCAAAATCCCGTTTCATTGTTTCAAAACGGTGTTCAAAATCGCGCATTTGTGGGCCAAAGATGATGTCTCGAATGCGATCGACATCTTTTCCTTCAGGTGTACTATTTTTGTTGTCACTCATGATTCACTCCTTGATGTATAAAAAGTTAGACCCCAAAGTTTGGTAAAGGTCTCAAATTTATTAGGTTTTAATAATAACGGGGGAATAAGATTTGCAAATGATTTGATGGTTTGAAGACAAGTCAAATCTGCTGTTGTAGAGGCTACAATAGCTAAATGGAGAAAAGATGGACGGATTGAGATTAATGTCATCTGGCAAGTTGCTGTAATTGGTCAATTTAAGGTGCCATCTCTTTGAGACAAGACACGATAATCTTCTCCAATTATACAACAGGAGCCAACCAGAAAACAATGGTTTGTAAGTAAGGGGTGAGCTATTTGGGACAGTATTTTTTTGCTATGCTGTGAGGTGAAAACTTAGGAGGTGCCCCAATTTTCAATTAAATCTTTAAGCTCATGATGATTTTGAATAACAGCATCAGGCACAACGTTTCGCTCTGGGTGCTGCCAATCATCTTGATTCAAGGCCACATATTGCACGCCACGCATCCCCACCCCTTGGGCACCATCAATATCAGTCCGCAGGAGATCGCCGATATGGACGCCCTGACTGGGTACTGTTTCTAGGGCTTTGAGTGTGCTCATAAATGCTTCAGGATGGGGTTTACTCAACCCAATTTCATCTGAAAAGGTGAGATGGGTGAAGTAGCCAAGCATATCATCCTCAGCCAATATTTTGCGTAAAACGCGACCAGGGGTCGTCCCGGTATCGGAAATGATTGCCAGCCGATAGTGATTGGCAAGGTCACTTAAAACAGTATGAGCTTCGGGGACCAAAGTCGGGCGATCCCGCAGCACATTGTTCTCCATCTGCTCAATCATTGCGGCAAGATAGTCTGAGTCAATGTGTACATCAAGCTCTTCCAGTATAATGCTAAGCCATTCATCTGCCGTAATTGTCCGATGCGCCTCTTTCCAAGTTTGCTCCCAAGTTGCGCGGGCAACACCGACAGCCCCGCGAAATTGTTCCAATGAAAATGCAGTTTGCGCATTAGTTTCAATTGAGCTTTTTAGCTGACGCAATCGCTCATTGTAATCGACATTTTTGGGTTTGTATAAGGTTGACCAGAAATCAAACGTGACTGCTTTAATTGGCATTGTTAGTCCTCTTTATTCAAAGCTGTTGTAATTTGGCTGGCGAGTTGTCTGGCTCGAACGGGAGCATCTCCAACGTATTGGGTGGCGTCCATCAAAGTGTGTATCTGATCGGTGGTTAGATATTGGGTGATTTGTGGATCGGCAGCCAGGTGTTCGGTTAGAGGATTGGCTTGCCCGGTGGAGACTGCAGCCCAAGCGGCGAGACTGTGCTCGCGGATGACCTCGTGCATTTCCTGACGGCTAGCACCCGCCTTGACGCTGGCCATCAGAACTCGTTCCGTCGCCGCAAAGGTGCCATATTTTTCAAGGTTGCGGGCCATTGCTGTCTCATCAAGACGAAGGTCACGGATCAGTCGGGTGGCTCGGCGAATGATTTCATCCGTCGCCAGAAATGCGCTGGGCAATGTTTCGCGGCGATTGGCTGAGTCATCAAGGGTACGTTCCAACAGAGAATGCGCGGCGTTATCCCAAGCGACGCGGGGCAGGTTGACCACAAAGCGGGCGAGGCTATCGATATTTTCAGCGTTGATGGGATTACGCTTAAAGGGCATTGCGCTGGACCCTACCTGTTTTCGGCCAAATGGCTCTGCCCATTCGCCCAGGGATGGGGCTTGCAGCAACCGTAAATCAAAAGCAAATTTGTAAATTGATCCAGCCAAACCCGCTAGGGCATTGAGTACCAACCAATCCTGTTTGCGGGGATACGTTTGGGTGGCCACGGGAAAAGGCTCCAGATCAATGGCTTCCATAATTTCTTTTTCAAAGGCGATCACGCGTTGAGCCAATGAGTCGGAGGTATCATTTTCTGTGGTAAACAACTCATAATACGAGGCCGACGTTCCGACGGCCCCTCGAAACCCTTTGCCCCGAATACTTTGCCGGACTCGCGTGATCTCCGTTAAATCAGTCAGCAGATCGAAGCCATATTGGGCGAGACGATAGCCCAGGGTGGTAGGTTCAGCGGGTTGTAAATGGGTGAAAGCGATAATTGGCGTATCGGCCCATTCCTCGATTTGCGTGGCAAATGCAGCCAATAGGGACTGTAATTTTTCTTCGATAAGACTCAGGCTTTCCCGCAACCGGAGCGCATCGGTATTATCCTCGATATCCATCGAGGTGGCCCCCAGGTGAATGATCCCACCGCCAACGGGGCATTGTTCGGCAAACGTCTTGACCTCAGCCATAAGGTCGTGATGAATTTCTGCCTCGATTTCAAAAGCACGTTCGATATTAATTTCATCAACGTGGACTTTCAAATCCTCAACTTGGGCGGGCGTGACAAAGCCTTGCTTGGCTTGGGCTTCAGCTAAAGCAACCCACAACTTACGCCACAGTTTACGTTTGTGTGACTCACTCCAGACATGTCGCATTTCTGTACTGCCATAGCGCCAGGTAAATGGGGAGAGAAAAGTGTCGTGTGAAAAAGTTTGACTCATAATGGTTATATTTTTTCCGTAAATGATACTGGGTTACGTCAAGGAACCAATGGCAGTGCAGACAGAATGATGAAATGTGTAAAATTAAATGGGTAATTTTTGTAGGGGTATCCCTTGCGGGTGCCCAAACGTGGGCAAGCACAAGGCATTGCCCCTACAACTGCCCTCGATTTTCTGGATAATCTCCATCATCATAATTACCGAAATAAATATTTAATCTCAATCAATCTACTCGAACTTGGCCCCTCACAACGAGGGCAGTATAACACGCCTGTATAGAGCCAGCAAGGTGTTGACGACCATCACATCTATGCTATACTCAGCGGCATTTGCTCCAAGCCGATAACAATTTTTTCAGGAGAACTTTTGATGCCCGATATTCAGGAATCAAGCCACATCAAAGATGTACAAATTGTCACCCTTAAAGCCTTCGGCGATAGCCGGGGTCGTTTTTTAGAAACCTTCCGTAAAGAGTGGTTTCCACAACGAAGCTGGGACATCATTCAAACCAATCGCTCAGACTCAGTGGCCAATGTGCTGCGCGGTCTTCATTATCACTTTAATCAAGTGGATTATTGGTATGTGATGGCTGGTCGTATTCGGGCCGCCCTGGTTGATATTCGACCCGACTCACCCACCTATGGAGTGGCTGAGACCGTTGAGATGGGGGAGGAAAATCAACGGGGCCTCTTTATCCCTGTTGGGGTGGCCCACGGGTTTGTTGCGTTGACGGATGTTACCCTCACTTACATTGTTGATAACTACTATGATGGTGATGATGAATATGGGGTCGTCTGGAATGATCCCCAAGTGGCGATGCCGTGGGGCGTGGCTGAGCCGTTGTTGTCGGGGCGTGATGCCGCCAATCCATTGTTGAAAGATATTCCTGCTGAAAAACTTCCTAAGCGATCAGGCTGATTATGATCCACACGACAACATTGACCGAGACGATCCAGCCGCCATTCAACTTTCCCTCAACCGCCACGGCACACGGTTGGTATTTGCTGCGACCATTTAGCTGGGATGCTGCTGCTCAAGCATTATGTCGAGTCCAGCAACTGACTGATGGTCAGATCGTTCGCTTGTGTATGATGCTTGAGGAAGACACCCAATTACGGATTGAGGTTGAAAGTTCGGCCCCACTTGCCCAGAATGAGATTGAAGAAATTCACCAAGTGGTTCGCCGAATGTTGCGGCTCAATGAAGAATTCTCCGGCTTTTATCAACGGTGGGATGAGCTAGGCTGGACCCTAGAGCTTCAGCCTGGGGGCGGACGTTTGCTGCGTTGCCCGACGCTGTTTGAGGATATGATTTACACAATTTGTACCACAAACATCAATTGGTCGGGGACCGTCCGAATGGTGGATCGAGTCGTCGCGGCGCTGGGGAAATCATTTGCTGGGCAGCCTGAGTGGCGGGCTTTTCCCGGGCCTTCTGCATTTGTCGAAGCGGGGGCAGATTTTTTGAAACAAGAGACAGGCCTGGGCTACCGCAGTGATTATGTGTTTGAGTTAGCCCAGCAACTTGTCTCAGGGGATTTGAGTGTGGTAGCGTTTGAGGATCAATCGCTACCCACAGAAGATTTGTATAAACGTTTGCGAAAGATCAAGGGTGTGGGAGATTATGCTGCCTCGACAATTTTAATGTTGTTGGGGCGATATGATCGGCTGGCGATCGACTCAGAATTGCGGTCGTTTACGGCCAAGAAATATTTGGGGGGTGAGGTGGGCACGCCGGCTCAAATGCGTGAAATCTATGCGCCGTGGGGAGAATGGCAATACTTGGCCTATTGGTTTGATCGACCGGCTGATCGATAGACCAACATCACTGACCAATTACGCTTCATCCTCCGTCTCATTCAACCCTTCCAACCGTTTGCGAAGGGATTCTGGAATCTCACCGCCCAACGATAAAATTTCCAAGGCTTCGTCCCCATCAATGGGATCAACGTCCTCAAAACGCAGGCCATAATCATCATTCGAGTCGCTTGGCAGCACAGGGGGCAGCGGTGTGGCTTCGGCGACCGGGGTAGTCTCCTCACTGTCTGCCTGCAACGCGCCATCAATCAACGCCTGCTGAACCATTTCGACGACCTCGCCAGCATCAGTTAAAAGCAAGGCCCCTTGCTCGATCAAGGCTCGGTTATTACTGTTGTCATTTAGGCTAACAAAGACAGGTAACCCCCGATTGAGGGCGGATTTGGCCCGGCTTTGGGCATCATCATTGGGGTGCAAAATTAACAGGCTGAGGGCGAGATGATCGATGAGTAAATTGCGGGCTTGGGCCAAGCGATCTTGATAGGGCGTATTTGGGGCAAACGGACTCATCATCACGATTTGTCCCGCCTGGGCCGCTTGTTCCAAACGATTGGTTGTTTTGATGAAGGCGCTAATCCCCATCGGCAAAACGACCACAGCTCGACCATCCGTGGTTTGCAACATCGTCTCAAAAGTAGCCCGATCCAATCCCCGTCCATAGCCGCTGACCAGGCCAATATCCTCCCCAACCAAGGCACTCATGAGTTCATCCAGAAATTGGTTCGTGGTTTCATCGGGCGCTTCATTGCCCAGCATCGCCACATTCGCCTCATTCAACAATTGCAGATTGCCTTTGGCCCACAAAATGAGGGGTTGCTGGGCGGGAGGCAGGGTTTGGATAAAGCGTTTGGGATAGCGCGGGTCGGTACGAATGAGCGGCTCTAAACCTTGGGTTTGGCCCTGGCTGATGATTTTAGCCTGTTGCGGGAGCTTCTCTCTGGCTGCAAGTGCTCGGTTAGCATCTTCATCATTTAAGCCAAATGTGCTTGACCATTCAAGAGCAGATAACTCAAACAACTCAGCCATCGGGCGCTGGTCTGCAATGCACCAGCGTTGGATAATGGGTTTGAGCAAATTTAATTTGATGCCACTTTCGTAAATTAGCGTTAACCAATATACAGTTTCAGGAAATTCTGCCATCACGTGTCTCGTTGAGTTAGAAAGATAGTGTAATAAAGTGTAACCTATTTATCACAGCCTTGATTATAGCACGCTTGTTCTTTTATGTCATCCCAAACTATTCTACTATGAGACGGACAACACACGGTTCCGGAAAATTACCCGTTTGATCGACCACCACCACCCGGAGTTCATAATTGCCCACCGCTACTGTATCAGAATTCCAGGTGCCTAGCGCCCCGCTCTGCACCGGGTTATCAAACCGGGCGATGAAGTTCCAGCCCTCACCGCCAACCGGGCGAAATTCGAATTTGTAATATTGGAAATTGTCGACAGCCGCCGCCCCAAAGATCTCAATAATACCTGAGATACGCGCCCCATTACCAGGTCGGCTAATCTGACTGCCTAAATTGGGACAGTTTGCCGGTTGGCCCGCACTGTTGGCAGTGGCCGTGGGGACAGGCGTTTCCTCGGCCACTTCAATCGGTGTTGGCAGCGGAGCGGGCGTAAAGGTGGCCGAAGGTGTCGGCGTTGCCAAAAGCGGTGGTGGGGTAGGGGTATCGGGTAAGGTGATAATGGGGGTTGGGGTATTCGTGGCGATGGGGGTTGGCAAGATTTCTGGAACAGTGCTACTGAGACTGTTCAATCCAAACATCATCCCGATTACGATCAGTAAAGCCAATAGAGAACGGCTAAATCGAGCGTTCGCGTTTTCTCGTTCAAGGGTAAAAATTGAACGGCCTCGGTCACGCCGCGATACTAACATGATTCTTAGAAAGAAGAGGGCTAGGATCCCTAGTAAAATGTATAGCAAATAATCAAAGATTACGATCTGCCTGAGAAATTCGAGCATTGGGGCTGATGTATCCTTTGCGTTTTGGAATAATTTGGAAAAACAGTTGATGTGGAGAAAATTAAATTTAATTTTCTCCTACAAAATAACGTACGGAGTATACAAATAGGGAGAAATAGAGGCAAATCCTAAAAAAATTTGGACACAGCGCGTCACCCCAGCGATCACGCAGAGCTGCGTAACGCCTATTCAAGAGTCTCGCCAATCAATGACAGGGCAGTTGTAGGGGTATCCCTACATTACCAAATTAATTTATAAATCTCAACTAAATACCCTGCAAGATACCCTTGAGAAGCGCGATTAATTTAGGGACAACGATTTGACCAGTTTCAAGCACTTCTTCGTGGGTGGTCTCGGCCTCAGAGCTGGTATCGTGAATCGCCACATTGGTGATTGAGCTAATACCCAGCACCTGTATCCCGCTATGATTGGCCACAATGACCTCTGGCACAGTAGACATCCCCACCGCATCCACCCCGATGGTGTGGAGAAAGCGAATTTCTGCCGGGGTTTCAAAGGAGGGGCCCGCTAAACAGATGTACACTCCCTCTTGCAGCGAGATGTCTTGCGCTTCGCTCACCTGCCGAGCCAAGGCCAAGAGGTCTTGATTATAAGCGTGGGTCATACTGGGGAAACGTGGCCCAATTTGGGCCAGATTAGGCCCACGCAAGGGATTGTTCCCGCCAAACCCAATCATATTGATATGATCGGTAATCAGCATCAAATCCCCCGCCTGAAAATTGGGATTCACCCCACCGGCGGCATTAGTGACAAACAACGTTTCAATCCCCAACAAATGCATCACCCGGACCGGCAGGGTGATTTGCTGGGGGCTGTACCCTTCATAAAAATGGGTGCGCCCCTGCATCACTAGCACACTCTTTCCAGCCAGTTGCCCAATCACCAAGCGGCCGGCGTGTCCCGCTACCCCGGATACGGGAAAATTTGGAATGGTTTCATAGGGGATAAAATCTGCATTTTCAACTTCATCAGCTAAAGGACTTAGACCCGAGCCCAAAATGAGCCCAATTTTGGGTTGATGTTGGGTTTGGCGCTTGATATAAGCGGCGGCCGCTTCGATCTGTTCATATGAAACGTGAGTTTGAGTCGTCACCTGCTCAAAACCTCCTGTTTATTGGCGTAGATAAAAAATGCAGCGCAAATATCTTGCGCTGCATTGATGGTACAATTAAAACGGTTGATTATTGAGAGACGTTTTCCCGTTCAGGGTTGAGATGGGTGTAGACTTGCGTCGTTGAGATGTTGGCGTGCCCCAGTAGGCGTTGGATATCTTGCAGTGATTTGCCCTGGCCCAGTTTATGCGCGGCAAAAGAGTGTCGCAGGGTGTGTGGGGTCACCTCGGTTGAGATACCGACCGATTCAACATAGTATTTGATGATCAGCCACAGCCCTTGTCGGGTCAGGCGTTGGCCCCGATTATTTAGGAATACTGCTTCCACATTGGGATCTTGTAATAATTGCTGTCGACCATTGTCGATATAATTTTTTAGAACCTTTAGGGCTTCGCCGGTAATTGGAATTTCCCGCTCTTTGGCATTGCTTCGTTTGCCTTTAACTTTGACCGTGCCTGACGTGGGGCTATCTAAAGATAAATCTGGGACATTTAACGAAACTAACTCGGTGACCCGCATTCCAGAGGCGTAAAGCATCTCCAGAAGGGCCAGGTCACGTTGTGCTTTGGGGCCGTGTTGATTTGCAGGAGCGCGGAGCAAACGCTCGATTTCATCGGGTGAAATGGCTTTAGGGAGTCGCTTCTTGACCTTTGGCGGGTCAAGCGCAATGGTCGGATCATCATTCAGGTCCCCTTCAGCCACCAGGAAGTGGAAGAAAGATTTGATGGCCGCCACTTTACGTGCCACGGTCGACGAGGCATATTCCCCCCCATTTTTAAGCTGATCGATATAATCAACAATCGTTTTCTTTTTGATCTCGTCCCAACGATTGAGTTGCGTACCATTCCCTTGAATATGTTGGAAAAATTGATTAAGATCATTCTGATACGCTGCAATCGTATTTTCTGCATACCCTTTCTCAACTTGTAAGAAATTCAGAAAACCCTGAATTCGGTCTCTCATTACCAGCTCCTTCTACTGCCCTAGTTAGTCGTTCGCCCAATAAACGGGGGAATTAAGTACTCCCATTCTACCAAACCTTTCCATAATCATCAAGTATCCTATAGTATTATGTTATGAGACAAGACAAAATGAGTATTTTCTTGAAATTTTGAAACTTATGTCAACAAGTGTTTGTCATTTGTTACTGGTCTTAGGCATAACCTTAGTTCATCTTAGCTCAGATTGATAACACCGTAATTTGTATAAAATTTAGGTTAAAATAGGGTATCCAATTAGCGCTATGATAATGAATTTCTATCAAGAATATGCGAAAACTATAGACGTAATTTAAAAAATTTAAGGCTGGGCTGCCCTAAATATCTAATAATGTAAACATTTTATGTGGATAGTAAATTAGGCTCATGAGGTCAAAAGGTGCGGACAACTAAAGAAGCGATGAAGGGAGGATTGACAGATTTAAGATTACGTTTGAATTCAGCGAGGGCGACATAG
>JANQQF010000076.1 GCA_028285035.1 Phycisphaerae bacterium | reverse complement strand
GCTACCCTTGGCTTGGTCAGTTTGGGTTGTTGAGCAGACCGTCCAACTCCCTTACGCTTCCCTCGATTTAGGCAGATTTCCTATTGGATTACTGATCTTGGCCTATGCAACTATTATGAGGAAATCAGCTTTTTATTTCCAGGTGATATTGAAGCTCCGGTTGAGCGTGCTCTCGTTCTCAACAACACGCCTTTAACTGCTACAGTTCTAAAGAGCCCCCATCACGGCAGCCAAACCTCCTCAAGCGATATATTCCTACAAGCAGTTGATCCCCAAATCGTCGTGATATCTGCAGGAGAAGACAACCGTTTTGGGCATCCAGCTTCAGAAGTGTTAGAGCGTTACGAGAGTTACGGGCTAGCTATTCTACGAACGGATCAACCTGGCACGATTGAATTTAGTACAGATGGACAGCGATTATGGGTGGAGACAGAAAAATAAAATGATTTGATATTTTTCTCGAACATTGATCTTTCTAAAACAATTCGATATGATCAAATAAAACAAATTTCGTATGATTGGTTGATGTAATAGAAATTTATGGAAGAAAAGATTTTACTCGTTGAGGATGATCCGGCCCTTGTTGATTTATTAAGTTATGAGCTGGATTCTCTGGGGTATCAATTTAAAATAGCTAATGACGGTACATCAGGCTTAAATTTGGCACAAACCGAAAATCCAGATCTTATCCTGCTTGATGTACAGTTACCCGGTGAAATGGATGGGTATCAAATCTGTGAAGTCCTGCAGAAAGATGATCACACATCAGGCATTCCCGTAATTTTCATTACCGCCAGAGGTACGCTGGATGATAAACTTTCCGGGTTTGCTGCGGGGGGAACTGATTATCTGACCAAGCCGTTTACGATGGCCGAATTCAAAGCCAGAGTTAAAGCGGTCCTTCATCGTCGCCAAGTTGAGCAAGGTCGTGCTCAAGCTGTCATCGATCAATATCGCAAAAATCTAGCCCAAAATATGAGCCACGAGCTATTAACGCCTATGTCAAAGGTTCTCGGTGCTCTAGATCTAATCTCGCATATCGTCCCCCGTGAAGACGAAACTGATTTAGGCCAACTCCTTAATCTAGCCCGTGAAGGGGCCTATGAACTGCATCGACTTCTTGAAGATCTACTTCTCCTGAATGCCATTACAGAAGAAACTATCAAACCATTTTATCAGCCTCTCGATTTGGCCTCTGTCGTTCAGTTGTCCTTGGATCAGGTAAAAACAGGATATAAGCCAAAAAATCTACACTTTCAGGTTGATGTAGCCAGTGGTAATCTGATTTATATTTTAAGAAAACACGCCTACAACATACTTAGCCACTTACTCGACAACGCCTGTAAGTTTAGTCCAAAGCGAGCAACGATTTCTATTTTCGCTGAACCTGTCGGGGTAGATGGCATTAAGATTTATGTGAAAGATGAAGGGCCGGGTATTGATCAGGTCTATCAAAGCCGTATCTTTGATAAATTTTTTCAGATTGATATGTCAACCACTCGAATGCAACACGGGCTGGGTGTTGGTCTCTTTATCGCCCAAACAATTGCTCGTCATTATGGCGGCGAAATCACCGTAGAAAGTCGGTCAGGGCAAGGGTCAACCTTCTGTTTTTATCTCCCAAATCATCAAACCTCTTAAAACAAACACCATTCTGACTCCTTGCCATCAATCAAGAATAGGGTAAAATAGGGAAGCTTTTAACATCAGCCTACGAAGAAAGGGGGTCATCATGACAAGCCAAGAGATAAAACTTACTGCAATGGCTAAATGTGCTGGTTGAGCTAGCAAAA
The DNA here is from genome assembly GCA_028285035.1 of Phycisphaerae bacterium. Next base: position 47,292 of record JANQQF010000076.1, on the reverse strand, counting down.
TGGCCCCTGAGGCCTTGACGCACGTGTTGCGTCCTTTAAAGAATATATTTACCGGACATACGCCTCCTGAATTGCTTGTTGGTTTAGATATTGCCGATGATGCAGCCGTCTACAAAGTCAATGATGATCAGGCAATCATCAACACGTTAGATTTTTTCACGCCCGTTGTTGATGATCCCTATGATTTTGGGGCCATTGCTGCGGCAAATTCAATGAGCGATGTTTATGCAATGGGCGGGCAAGTTGTTTTTGCCTTGAACGTCGGTGCTTTTCCAGAGAAACTTGACTCAACTGTGGTTACCGAAATTTTGCGAGGTGGGGCAGAGAAAGTCCTTGAGGCAGGTGCCGTCATCGCAGGTGGACATACTGTCACTGATGATGAGCCAAAATATGGTCTCGCGGTTACTGGAACGGTTCACCCAGAGCGCTACTTCACCAAAGGTGGAGCCAAGACGGGTGATATTTTAGTTTTAACAAAGCCTTTAGGCACAGGAACAATCAGTACAGCCCTCAAACGAAATCTAGCCGAAACAGCGCATGTTGAGCAGATGGTCAACTCAATGAAACATCTGAATCGCGCTGCGGCTGAGGCAGGGCAGTTGGCTGGAAACATCAAATCTGTGACAGACATTACTGGTTTCGGACTACTTGGTCATGCAATGGAAATGAGCAAGGCCTCTGAACATAAATTTGTCTTTGAAATGAATCAAATCCCGCTGCTAGACGGCGTAACAAAGTACGCGGCTGAATTTATCTTTCCAGGTGGCGCGTCTAACAACAAGTCTTACTTTGAAAATGAAATTACTTTTAATGCGTCTATCCCAGACGAGCAACAGTGGATATTGTGGGATCCGCAAACCTCAGGTGGGTTACTACTAGCCATTCCGCCTGAGCGCCTAGCCGCTTTTCAGCAAGCCTGTGCTGATCGAAACCAAGCTAATTGGGTTATCGGTCAAGTAAAGCAAGGCAGTGGTATTGAGGTTTTATCTTAAATGAGCGATGTACCAAAACCAAAATCTGATAAACAAACCGACAAAATGCCTAAAGAAGTCGATGAGTCAATGGTCGTTAATCCCATTACAATGGCTCGGGCTCGACATGCTAGTGCTCATAAGAAGTCGGTCATAGAAACGGTCGCTACAACGCCACCCCCTTCTCAGCCACAGCCAACAGCCAAACAGCAAGCTCAGACAACAGCGGCGAAATCTCAAAAATCTACAGCCGATTTATCAACATTGAGGCTAAGTTCCCTCAAAAGCACAAATGGTTGCCTCCTTTTGTCATTTGGCGGCTTTTTGTTGTTTGTTGGCGGGATTATGGGGGGATTGGTTTCAGGGGTCTTTTTAATGAGCTTGATGGGTCCAAGTGGCCTTTTAGCCTCGGCCCCAACCCCAACAGCAACGGTAATTCATACCCCAACGCCTGCCCCCGCCTCCACCTACACCCCCACGCCGACAGTCGTCCCTACAGCTACCCCAGCGATGGAGGATATCATCGCTGATATCATTCCTTCCGTGGTCACCATTATCAATCAGCAAAATTATGGATTAAGTTTCAACCCTGATGAAGGCCGAGTTGTTGGCTCAGGCATTATCATCGATCATCGAGGTTACATTGCCACTAATCATCATGTGATTGAAAACCCAGGGGAACTGAGGGTCATCTTAGCCGATGGTCGTAATCTTGAGGCCGTGCTTGTCATTTCTGACCCAACAGAAGATTTAGCTATTGTCAAGATTGCAGCAGATAGCCTGATTCCAATCCACTGGGGTAACTCAGACACAGTTCGACCGGGGCAAGCCGTGTACGCCATTGGTAGTCCGCTGGGAGATTTCCCAAATTCGGTCAGCTTTGGCATTGTCAGTGGTCTAAACCGGGCTTTGGAGATGGAAGAACACGTGATTGACGGCCTGATCCAAACTGACGCAGCTATTAATCGTGGTAGTTCGGGTGGACCATTGATCAATACGCGGGGTGAAATGATTGGAATCAACACCTTCATCATTCGTGAAAGCGAAGATCGGGGGGTGGCTGAAGGCATCGCCTTTGCCTTACCCTCCGAAACAGCGAAAAATTTGTTATTCCCGTGGATCGCTGCTCACAGTGGCGAGAGTGTTCCTATTCCTGCTTCAGGAGAACCCAATAATTAATGATGACACTATTCAAATACGGCACAACAGTGACACTTGTTGTTGTAATCAGCAGTTGTGGTGGCGGAGCTTCTCCTGCGCCTTCCGATGCGGAGCCAGCATCCCCCACCCAGCAGCCCATCGTTCAACAAACAGCCCCACCCTCAACCAATACTCCACCCCCAACAGCGACGCCACTACAACCGACCGACACGCCCGTTCCCACACCTACATCAACACCCGCAGAGGTTGCCGCTGAGATGAGCGAGTCTGAAGAACCAGAAAGTGATCCTGATACACCCACACCTGAGCCATCAGACACGCCAACAATTACGCCAACAGTCGAGCAAGAGGTCGATTTTATTATTGAGGGCAATTCAGACTTAGATTATGCCCAAGTGATTTTTGTCAAAGCCACTCAAAGTAGTGACGGTTCTTGGCGATTCGATACCACTGTACGCCACGATGATCAAGGTTGGGATGATTATGCTGATGCTTGGTACGTTGTTCATCCTGACACAGAAGAAATTTTAGGCGAGCGCATTCTGTTGCATCCACATGACAATGAACAACCGTTCACCCGCAGTCAATCGGGCATTGTTCTTCCTGAAGGATTAACTCAGGTGATTGTTCGAGCAAAGGATAATGTTGAGGGGTTTGGGGGGCAAGAAGTGATTGTTGATTTAACGGTGGACGAGAGTCCTTACTTTACGGTCAGTCGACAGTAGTCAATCGTGATTAATTCTCGCACGCTTCACCTGTAGGCTGCCAGCGCTCATTGACCTGTACCATCTTTTGGGTACGATCCGCATTTTCTACAATATCAGAACTCTGCCACAACAAAAAACGAAGCGTTGTCCGCACACAAACTTCTGTGTCATCAAGCTCCTGAATGACACGGCGAGTTTCATATCCAATGCCAACAGGCCGTTTTTCCCGATGCATCCAAACTCGGGTATATGAGGGGGAGGTTTCGTCGCCCCAAGAAATATCAGGAACAAACGAGAGATAGACCAAACCACACAGAATCGGGGGCAAAATGATGAACAGGCCAAGGACAATCAGGGTCAAATAATAATTGATCCGTTCTTGAACCTTTGTTGGCCCTTCTTCAACATCAGGTGTCTCGCTCATCAATCCCCCACCACAAAAGCAATAGCGTGCTCTTTTGTATGTGACAAACTCACGGCAAAATTTGAAATTCCCATTTGAGCAGCCAGTTCAGCCGCAGCACCGTGCAATTGGAGGGCAGGTTTTCGATTAGGGGCACAGACAACCTCAATTTCTTGCCAGGACACATCGCCGATACCGGTTCCTAAAGCCTTCCCAACAGCCTCTTTGGCTGCCCAGCGTGCCGCCAAAGAAGGGATACGCCCTTCACAATAAGCCAACTCTTGCTCGGTATAAATCCGCTTCAAATAACGATCACCAAATCGAGTAATCGCTTCAGCGACACGTTCGTTTTCAATGAGGTCCACCCCAATTGTTTTCATAAGTCTATTTGATGGAACTTTCCAAAATATCAGTTGTTATTTTGAATCCCTTGACCAAATAGGCCGGGAGATCAGGTTCCGTCTCCGGATGCTTGGATTTAACCATTTTTGGTTCAGCCTCAACCCACTTTGTCACCCGCTCATAAACAGCTTCGCTAATCATAATTTCGCCAGGACCAGCCCCATCACAATAGCGGGACGCACGGTTGACCGCATCGCCAATCACAGTATACTCCATCTGCTCCTCAGCACCAATAAAGCCATGTAACACAGCCCCCGTGTGAATACCAATCCCCACCTTACAAACGGCTAACCCACGCTCCGCCCGATCTTTGTCCAACTTTTCAATCGCCACCTGCATCTCAATGGCAGCCTGAACCGCTTTCTCCCACTGATGGTCATCTGGCTCTGGGCTACCAAAGACAGCCAGAATAGCATCACCAACATACTTATCCACCGCACCGTTGTATTTAAAGATAATAGGCGTACAGATGCTGAATAGCTCATTGAGCATCTGGACCACGTCACTCGGCTCCATCTCCGCAGATAAGGCCGTAAAGCCCCGTACATCAGAAGTCAGAATGGTTACAGGCTCAGCTCGCTCGCCACCTAAGCGAAGGCCTTCGCGTTCTTTTAACAAATCTTCAATCCGATCAGCAACCTGGGGTGAAAATTGGCGCAACAAGTTAGAGCGGATCACCTCCTGATGAAGGAGATCCTGTTGCAGTTCGTGATTCTTTATAAACATTGCAATTTGGTTAGCCATTGCCATTAACAATCGTAGGTCATCATCATCAAAGGCCTGTCCATATTGCGTATTATCAACAAAAACGACCCCAAACACCTCCTCCTGCCAAACCAGAGGTGCATACATTGCTGCCTGAGTGCCATGTCGGATGACACTATCATATAAATTGGATGCCTCAGTTGCCTCATTCCGCCAGGTAAATGCCTCTTGGTTATCAATCGCAGTTTGGGCCATATTCAAGCTGACAGGCGGCTGTGACTTTGCTGGAATGTGCGCTTTACAAATCAACTCGCCATCCTCTTGCAATAACACCGCAGCCCGTTGTGCTTCCAACATCACCCGACATAAATGCTCCGCCACAGTCGTAAGCAAGGTATCGACATCACGAGCAGAACCAATAGAAATACCTAGCTCATAGAGAGCAACCAACCGATGTCGGGCGGCATCAAGCGTGGCCGTGTTCCCCATCTTCTGGGTCATTAACAACTCAGCCGCAGGAATTGTAGCACTGATACTATTGGCCAACATTCCCTCTTCAGGAATATAAATCTCCAGTAAAGTCAGCCCAATTCGAACCTTGTCACCGGGTGCTAAGCGAGTCTTTCCTTCAATGACCTGTTCATTCACCCGTGTGCCTGCTTTACTGCCCATATCCTTGAGCCAATATGAACCCGTCTCAAAAGTAAGTTGGGCGTGGCGACGAGAAACAGATGTATCTGGGGTTAAATCTAAATCTACCGGCTGATCAGGGGATGATCGTCCAATCGTAATTGTATGAGCTTCAGAAACAAACCGTTTTTGCGGATTGCTTCCATTTGCGTAGTCGATAATTATCATGATGTCCTCACCAAGTGAAATTGCCTACTTACCAACATACCAAACCGATCGGCTTTTGTTAATAGGACAAATAGGCCTTTTCGAGGAAGATTCATTTTTAAGTGTGTTTATTTTGGTCAAAAAGAGGTAACTCTACGTTCATCCCGCAGGGTCGTGGAGCATGCGCCCAATCAATCGTAAGGCTTTTTCTAATTCTTCTTGCCAAACCTCTTGGTTTGGGTGCAGGGGTAAAGAAATTTGGCGAGGGGTTACATTAGCCGCCGGACCAAGCCGTCGACTAAGGCCAGCCCGATCAATTTCTTGAATACTATCAGCCCGAATCACAATCTGTCCTGCTTCAGTCAAAATTGCTTTAACCTCACCTTCTACTGCCAAAATCTTGAGCTTTAATTGATAGAGTAGATTTGTCACAGACGCGGGTAGATCGCCAAATCGGTCACGCAGTTCCTTGGACATATCATCAATCTCGGTCAGGGTGGTCAAGCCTGCCAAACGACGATACAATCGCAAACGCATTTTTTCCTCAGGCAAATAATCTTCAGGTACATAGGCCGGAATTGGCAAATTAAGCTGGATTCCATCATTGAGCGGATTTAAGTAGGCTGAAGCATTCTCGCCCGTTAACCGTTCAGGGGCTTCACCTTTAACCTCACGAATAGCTTGTGCCAATAAACGGCTATACAGATCAAAACCAACCGCCCCAATGTGCCCATGCTGTTTTGCCCCTAAAATCTCACCCGCTCCTCGAATCTCAAGATCACGCATTGCAATTCTGAAGCCTGCTCCCAGCTCACTTGCCTCGGAAATAGCCTCCAAACGCTTGCGGGAATCGACACTGAGTTCGGTATGCTTTGGGGTAAGCAGGTAGGCGTAGGCTTGTAACGCCCCACGCCCCACACGACCACGTAACTGGTACAGTTGAGCCAGCCCCAGCCGGTCTGCCCGATCAATAATAATGGTATTGACATTGGGCATATCCAAGCCACTTTCAACGATTGTGGTGCTCACCAGGACATCATATTCCCCGTCAACAAAAGCAATCATTATCTTTTCAAGCTGACGAGGACTCATCTGACCGTGCCCAACCACAACCCGAGCATCAGGCACAATATTTTGAATTCGATTGGCTTTCTGCTCAATCCCCATCACCCGATTGTACACATAAAAAATCTGTCCCCCTCGGTCCATCTCCCGTAGAATGGCCTGTCGAATTAAGGCTTCATCGTATTCAGTCACAGTCGTTTGAATTGGTAACCGTTCTTCGGGTGGCGTATCAATGGTACTCAAATCACGCACCCCGCTCAGCGACATATGTAGGGTACGCGGAATTGGAGTGGCAGTCAGGGTTAGGGTATCAACTTCAGTGCGCAACTGCTTGAGCGATTCTTTTTGCTTTACCCCAAATCGCTGCTCTTCATCGATAATGAGCAGCCCCAGATTCTTGAATGTAATATCTTTTTGGATAAGCCGATGGGTACCAATCACAATATCGGTCGTGCCGTTGACAAGATTAAGCAACGTTTGCTGTTGTTGCTGTTTCGTCCGAAACCGTGACAACGCTTCAATTTTAATCGGATAATTGGCCAAACGGGTTTGGAAGGTCCGCAAATGTTGTTGGGCCAAAACAGTGGTCGGGGCTAAGATGGCGACCTGAACGCCATCCATCACTGCTTTAAATGCGGCCCGGAGCGCTACTTCGGTTTTACCATAGCCAACATCCCCACAAATCAACCGATCCATCGATTTTGGCTTTTCCATATCCTGTTTGACATCAGAAATCGCCCGCAATTGATCATCAGTTTCAACAAATGGAAACGCATCTTCAATTTCCGTCTGCCATTCTGTATCTGGGCTAAAGGCTCGACCAAGGCGCACTTCTCGCTTGGCGTAAACTTCAAGAAGCTCTTTGGCAATATCTTCAACCGCTTTCTTGGTCCGCCGTTTGACAGTGTTCCAATCGGCACTCCCCAAACGATTGAGGACAGGCAGATGCTCATCCGCCCCAACATATCGAGCCAGTCGGTCAGCCTGATGGATAGGGACGTACAGCTTATCTCTGTTGGAATATTCAACAGCCAAATATTCGCGCTCAACCCCTTCAAAATCTAGCTTAACCAAGCCGACATACCGACCAATCCCGTGCTCAATATGAACAACCAAATCATTGGGGTTAACATCGGCAAAGAAAGTTTCCGGGGTGACACCTCGTGGTGCTTTCCGGCGCCGAATTGTGGTCGGCTTCTTCCAGCCAAATAATTCCGAGTCAGACATCACGGTTAACAGTGATCCGGCTTGATTCGTGGTTTGTTCGCCTCGAACTGTCCATCCTTCGATGAGCATTCCCTGAATAAGGGTGATGCTGCCTGTGGCAGGCGGCGGGTCTCCAGGTTCAAGGCTATCAACTGGGGTGACCGTTAACTCAGCATGTTCGCTCAGGAGGTGACTCAAACGCTTGGCTTGTCGGCTAACCAAAATAATCCGTTCGCCCTGCTCTTTTCGAGCAACAATCTCTTGAACAACATTTTTTACCTGCCCGCCAAAAGATGGAGCCGGAGTATAGGTTGATTGTAAATAATAGCCTTTATCTAAATCAAAATTTTCGGGTCCTTGTTGGCCATTTTGAGATGACTCTGTTGTCGCAAAGTTTGTGAACCCAAGACTAAATGTTTGTCGGGCAGCGAGTGTGGTAGACAAGTCCGACCAGTCAAAATAGGGATCAATCCATTCGTTTGGTAAATCCCCAACCATCGTCAAATCCTGTCGCAGGGTACGCGCCTGTGCTTCCAACTCATCAATTACCGCCGCCAACTCTTCAGGATCATCGATGAGAATAAGGGCATTTTTTGGTAAGAAGTCAAGGATCGAGGCGGTGTTAAGAGAGGCATCTGTGGGGCTGTTGTAGAAAAAGGGTAAGTAGTATTCAATACCACGGAATATAGTTTCGCTTGATAAACGGACTAAATCCTCTTCAAAAGCAATCTTTGCACTCGGCTGGAGATTTGTGATATCCCACCGATTCAGTTGGTCCACAGCCTGATTGGCAAATCGTGGTAAGGCCTCTGTGGCTGGACCAATAGAAAATGCTTTTAACCGACCTTCTGAGCGTTGCGTGGTAGGATCAAACGTGCGCAAGGAGTCAATCTCATCCCCAAACAATTCAACTCGTATGGGGCTATCCATATTCGGGGGAAATACATCAAGGATTCCCCCCCGCCGACTAAAACTCCCCGGCACTTCAACTACATCCTCTGGCTGATAGCCCAATTCAAGCCACTGACCAACCACATCATTTAGATTGATACGCTGACCAACCGTAAATGTGGTCATATTGAATTTATCGGGGGGGAGCGTATGCTGCATCAAAGCGCGGGCTGAGGTAATGAGTAGTGGCGGATTAATTGTACGCTCATTCTGATTATACAAATACAAGGCAGATAGCGCAGCCAAGCGCCCCTGTATTGTCTCTGGCCCCCAGGCCACTTTTTCATGAGGTAGGGCATCAGGGTCGGGAAATCGATAAACTTGGTCGGGAAATTCAGTCCATATCTGAATTTGTTCGGCAAAAATACGGGCACGATCAGCCCGGACCGTAATAAACAAAATTGGGCATTGTAAATCAGCCTGCAACGCAGCAATGACCGCTGGACGCGCGCCCGTCATTACTCCCCAAGGATGTTGCATTACCTCTGATAATTCCCCTGAATGGAGGCTATCCGCCAATTCATTATGGGTTGGTATTTGATTAAATAACTTTAATGCCGGTGATAAATTAATCAATGTTGTTATTAGGCCAGTTACTAACAAAATTTTTCACAACAGAGCTTGATATTATAACAAATGATGCTAAAAATCTCGAATCATTCTCGAAGAAAATAACCGAGGTAAGAATTTGGGAAGCATTACAGTCTATCAATTAGAGTAAAATTTTAAGCACCAGTGATTTGACACTGAATTTTGCTCATCTATAATCTTAAAAAATACCCCTATAGGGTATAATCAATTTTATCAATACAGACATAAGGAGAATATAAATGTCTAGCCCAATTCATGTTACTGATGCAGAATTCGAAGAAAAAGTATTAAATTCGGCAACACCTGTTGTTGTTGACTTTTGGGCACCTTGGTGTGGACCGTGTCGTATGATTGCCCCAATTTTGGACGCTATGGCGGAAGAATATGGTGATCAAGTTGTAATCGCAAAAGTAAACACTGATGAAAACCCAAGTTATGCCATGCAATATGGTGTCCAGGGTATCCCAACGATGCTCTTCATAAAAAATGGCGACGTCGTTAATAAGATGGTTGGGGCAGCACCTAAGCCAAAAATTCAGCAAAACTTTGAAGATTTATTGAGCGCAAATTAATGACCGCTATTCGTGAGTGGTTGCGCCTCAACGGGCCTTTATTACTCTTTATCACTGTGCTAGGGGCGGCTTTCTTTTTTCTGCGTAACACCCCTTCAGAGCATATCACCTCGGTTGCCGCTTTTGAGCAATCAGTGACGGCTGGTGAGCCGGTCGTCATTGATTTTTATTCAAATTTCTGAAGCACCTGCCTTTTGAGTAAGCCTATCGTGGATAGGATAGAAACTAGATTAGATGGCAAAGCTGAAGTATTACGGCTCAATATCTTGAGTGAGGTGGGTCGTAATGTGGCACTGAAGTACGGTGTCCGTGCTGTCCCAACGCTTATTGTTGTCGATGGCGGCGGCGAGTTGATTTATGGTGAATATGGCTTACCGCAATCTGATGTAATCACGAATGAAGTTGAGGCACTACTGATCGCCGAAAACTAATATTATCGACAAATTTAAGAATAGCTTCTATAAAAACCGCAACGGTCATAGATTTCTGGATGCCGTTGCGGTTTTAGATTAAATCTGACTTTAACTTAAACAATGAAAGACAAACTTACCTCTGAAGTACAAAAAAATGTTGATCAACGGTTACAACGGCTAGAAGGTCAAGTGCGTGGCGTACGGCGAATGCTCAATGAAAATCGTGAGTGTTCTGATATTCTGACGCAGTTATCGGCCATTCGTGGGGCGGCCCATCAAATCTCTTTGTTACTTGTTGAAAATTACGCTCTTGATTGTGTCAGTCACCCAGAGGAGCACGGTTCGGCCAATGAGGCCATTGCCAAAATGGTCAACACTTTGGGCAAGTTGTCCTAACTACTCCCCTGATCGAATATCCCCCAAACGGTCAGGGCGAAACAGGATTTCTGTGAAATCCGCCTGACAAGCCTCTCCTGTTGGTGATTGCGCTGAAAATCCGACAGAAGCCTCTACTTTATTGTTCAATGTGAAAAATCGGGCAAGTTCCCAGTAAGTGCCATTAAACGAGTAGTGAAACGCGAAAGCGCGATCAATTCGAGCGACTCGTAAGTAGACCTCATTCCCCTCAACAACGATGGAATTACAGTCATCAGAAAAGCCATCTTTGGTTACAACTGAAACGATCATCGGTTGGTGATTCGGAGAATATTCAAAGCAAAATTTCCCCCACGATTGCTCATTCTCATAAATCAGAAGCGCTCCCGCATCAAATTTTGAGGCGAACTGAACCAATATCTTTACCTGCAGGCAAAAATCACCAGATACAGGAAAAAGTAGCTGTGGTGAGTTTTTCGCTTGCATTTGACCGTTGGGGTCGCTAAATAAATCGGTTGATGGTCCAGCCGTAATTTGAATTTTATCTGTGTCTACTGTTGCCGTAAGGGGCTGATTCTGCCAACGTAGTTGGGCAGGAATTGTGTCAATGTGAATCGGATCCATATTCATAACGTTTTCATCCAAAAGGTCATTGGTTTTGGCGAGTCTGTTTGCTCATCCAAATCACGCCAACTGTAATAGGTTTGCAATTCAGGCCGTTTTTCATACCCACGATTTGCCCAGAACTGGTCAAGGGGGATGTAATCAGCGGGACGACGAGGATGATCAAGCGGACGATCAACGGCACAAAAAGTGGTATAATCAAATCGCTTCAATGACTGAGCGTAGGCCTCACGTTCTTGAAAAAATTTCACCCCAAGGCCTTGACCACGATAGGCTTGTTTCAAGACAGACTCACCAAAATAAAAAATCTTGGTGGGATCATATCCGTGATCAATAAACGGTTGTTTAAATTCGGCCGTTTCCTGTTCCATTGGCACGCCCGTCGAGACTCCTACAACCTGATCATCAACAAAGACAACAACAAAGAGACTTTCTGGGGCATTACTGTAGGTTTCAAGATAACTAGTTTCGTAGGCCATCGTCCCATCGTAAAGGTAAGGATAGTCCCGAAAAACCTCAATTCGAAGTTTGGCCAATGCTGTAATATAGGTATTGATTTCAGGTCCGACAAATCTTCGGATTGCAATCTCTGTCACAGATCGGTCCCCTTTTAGAACAATGTCCGTAATGTTTGAATATTCTCAGCAATCGAAGCCTTTTGGTTGAAAATTGCTGAGCCAGCCACCAAAACTGTCGCTCCGGCCTCTACGATTTCAGGAATAGTCTGGGGATTGACCCCACCATCGATCTCCAGCTCCGCCTCTGAGCCAATTTCATCCAACATTTGTCGCAAGCGGCGAACCTTAGCCGTACTACTGGAGATATATTTCTGGCCACCAAATCCCGGATTCACCGACATAATCAAGGCTAAATCCACCTCTGGTAAAATTTCCCCTAACGTAGTTAAAGGCGTAGCTGGATTTAAGGTCACACCAGTCTTTAACCCTAACTCTTTTATCTGTTGGATCGTTCGGTAAAGATGGGGGCAGGTCTCTACATGGACGGTGATACGATCTGCTCCAGCGTTGGCAAAATCGGCTAGGTACCTTTCTGGCTTCTCAATCATCAAATGCACGTCTAAGACCAACGAGGTGATGGGGCGTAAGGCAGCCACAATGAGGGGGCCGATTGTTATATTCGGAACAAAATGTCCATCCATCACATCAATATGTAGCCATTCGGCACCAGCCGCTTCAGCTTCCCGAACTTGCTCGCCAAGCTGGGCAAAATCAGCAGCCAGGATTGATGGCGCAATTTTTACCTGGGACATACTATCTCCTCCCAAAACGTAAACAATTTTAGAAGGCGCATGATAGCAGTTACAATTAAATTGTCAATGGCTTGGAAACTTTAAAGGGGTTTAGCGACCACGATCACCCGATGAGTGTTGTTGGTGTAAGGCCAGCAGGTGACAAAGGTGAGGCGCTCATCATCAGTTTTGGAAATCCACTGGGCGTTTCGCTGTCGCACTTCCAAGGGTTCGCCCTTTTCTTTCACGATGGTCTTCAGTTCAACTACATATTCATACACCTGATTATCTGAGCCGTATGCAATAACCCGGTCACCAACTTCCACGTTCACAAGATCACGGAAGACTTCGCCTTGGACATTATGATGTCCGGCCATGACGGTGTTTCCCGCTTGGCCTAAGCCTGCCGTTGTTTTATGCCAGCCAACCGCGTTGTCAGCCACCTGCCAAATACTATATTGGCGACCATCTTGCTCAACAACATCCCAGCCAACGGGAATAATGGGTGTATCAATCCCAACGGACTCGATGACCAGCTTGGCTGGCTGTATACTACCCCCACTTGGAGCAGGAGCAGCTTCTTGGCTTTGAGTTTGGGGCTGAGTCGTAGGTTGACGGGTGGGAGGTGGCAATGTTGGAACTACGGCTACCTCCTCAGTTGTGGTCTCGGAATTGAGTTCAACATTAAATTCCGCGGCTTCTTCTTCAGTATGCACGACTACGGGGATCGGGGTAGGTTCATTTTCAACAGGTGTTTCAGGCAGAAGCCCAGGCTCCGGAACCACCCGTGTTCCCGTCGGAGTGGGAGGCGGAGTAATGGTTGGGGTTTGGGTCGGCTGTCCCTGTGGCCAAGTCGGGGTGGGTTCGATCGTTGCTAGGGGTGTAGCCGTTACCTCGGTAACCTGAGCAAGGGCTTCCGGCGGTATCTGAGCGATGTAATCCCAGCGGGCATTGATATCTTGATAGACCCAGTAAAGGGCAATCACGCTAAGAATAACGGTTGTCCAAACAAAACTGGCAAAAAGCAAAGCAATTTGTTCAACAATAGCTTGTTTATCCGACAACTTCATCTGATACCTCGATTCTCGGAGAGTTTGACTGGTTGAAATTGTAGGCCATAACGGCTAAAGCAATTGTTATGGCGCTCAGAGCAAGAAGCTGCACTGCGAGAAATCCTCCACCAACTATAGTAGGATTGGCTCGAAAAACTTCTAAGAATAGACGTACAACGCCGTAGAGCAACACAAACACCCAAAACTGAAAGCCTGGCCAAGGAAGATACGTCCGTATGAGAAAAAGAACAAGTAAAACAAGCACGCAACCAAGCGCAAAATAAGCTTGAACTGGATGACGGGTCGTATTAATCATCTCAATAGCCCAAGGCACATCTGAGGGTAATCCAATCCCTTCCCCACCCAGTAATGCCCCAATGTGAATGATAACTAAAGCCAAAATCAAGCCAGGGGCTAGGGCATCAAAGAATTGCCCGATGGGTAATTTATATCTGTAAAGATAAATAAGAATCACTAGTCCAGCAACAATCAATCCTTCACCTGTGGATAAAGCGCTACGGGACAGCGATAAAGCTTGCGTAATATCAGGGGCGTAGTTTTCCCAATGTGACAGGACAAACCAAATTCTGGCGCCGAGAATGCCCCCAATAATCGCATATAAGGCAGCATTGTAGACATGGTCGCCATCAATATTAAGTTGATACGCGCGATAAGAAGACAAAGTGATACCAAGCCATAAGGCCACAATGATTAAAAGCGGATAGGTTGGTAGGGCGATTGAACCAACTAAGAGGGTGGGTAACATAGAAATTAATTGTGAGTTGTAAATTATGAATTGTGAATTGTGAATGACGATTTCATATTTAGGCCATTACAACTCACGAGATTAATACTTTTATTGTCAACCATTTTCAATTCGTATCTACTATTCTCTCGTTATGATGCTGGGTTGAGTAACTCAGGTATTTTGGCTTCGATATAGGCCTTGTTTAAGGGGCCGGTGAAGACCTCATTGACCACACCGTTTCGATCGACAAACACGGTCATTGGTAAGCCAAGGACACGATAGGTTTCAGCCGTGTCGCCGCTCTCATCCAGAAGAATTAAGAATGTTATACCTAATTCATCAACAAAATCATTCACAAGCTCTGGTGTATCATTGGCCGTATTGTTAATACCGATAACGACTAGATCATCGCTGTTGTCAACAGCAGCCTGCTGGAACTCAGGCATCTCAGCGCGGCAAGGGCCACACCACGTTGCCCAAAAATTAATCAAGACTGGCTTACCTTTAAAGTCAGCCAAAGTTACTATATCACCATCTAGCGTTTGTAATTCGAAAACTGGTGCCGGGTGACCAGCGATGGGAGCCGGTTCTAAGACTACACCGCTCGAATTTGAAGCGGTTGTGGTGGTAATTGTACGAGAGAACAAGATCCAAACACCACCTACCACAATCACAAAAATAATGATAATTCCCCAAAGCCACATTCCTTTAGCATTACTAGTCGTTTCCACTGATGTTGACTCAACAGACATAATTCTCCCCTTCCAAAACATCTTTATTGCCAGTTTAGAATTGGTATCTAAAGATGATATTAATGGCCGAAACTTAAATCGGCTGTAAGGTATCTTCCAATCTAAATTGTACAAACTTATTTTACCCCACTACACCCCATATTATGAATATGTCAAGTTAATTTGTCAATAAAAAAAGAGCAACACATGTCGCTCTTTTCAAATTACTCTAAATATAGATTATCACAATAATGATTATTCAACGATAATTTTCTCGTCAATTAGTTTCTGCTCTACTAAATTGCCTTTCGGATTAAAACAGAAATGCTGGGGTCGCATTTGAAATTCAACATCAATCATCGCTCGACCCGCTCGGTTTTTCTCCAGCGTAAAGACAACCCAATCGCGATAGCTATCACTCTTATAAGGATTAAACGAAACGTGATCTTTGGATAGGATGTGGAATTTGTTATTCATAATAATCGCAATATCGCACTCATAATCCAAAGCTGAGCTACCTCGTAGGTGATACAAGTGCATCCGTTTACTTCGAAGCCCTTCTCGGTCTGCCGCTACAACTGACACCACCGGAATATTTTGGGTCATCGCAATATCTTTTAGCCCTTCGACGATAATCGTGACCTTGTCATTCTCATCAGCCGCCCGTTCAGGATAGATAGCTACTTTTTGTAGGTAATCAATGAACAACACCAATTTACCTTGAGTGGCCTCAACCAACTGACGTGTCAATTCGCGAATAACGTTGATGGTTGTTACAGCAGGGCTGGCCTTCATCAAAATCAAGCGATCTGCATAGCGGCTGATCGTCTCAGTAGCCTTGGCAGTCCGAGGGTGCTGTGATAGAATTTGATACAAGCCTAAATTCCCATCATTTCTTACCCACTCGCGGGCCCGTTTACTAACAACAATATTGTGCAAATCCTTCAAACGCAATCCACTACTAACATCTGTACTAGTTGGATCGATACTTTCTTGACAAATTAATCGATTGAGAAGATGGACTTCACTGTGCTCATAACTGATGTAGAAAGCATAAGTTGCCTCATTTAAGGCTAAATTTCGGGCCATTTGAAGGGCGGTTACCGTTTTACCAATACCCTGTGCGCCGCCTAACAAAATCAACTCGGTCCGACGCAAACCACCACCAATAAGCCGGTCAATTTGATCAAAACCGGTCGGTATTGGTAAATATTCATCAAGCTCACCTTGTAAAACTCGGCGATCCACCTCTTTCAGAACCTGGTTAAGACTACGTGGCGTTGGGCCACTTGTCCGGCGCTGACCAGCACCACGGGCAGCTCGAGGTTGGGCGGGCAATGGAGCACGTTGTTGCGGAGCTGCCGGTTGTTGATGCCCAGCCTGACCGGCTACAGGCTGTACGGGTAACTGTCGCTGTGCAGCTTGTTGCGAGGCTTGAGGTTGCTGTCTTTGGTTATTAGTTTGTTGAATTTTTGGCATAGACGACATATAGTTTCCCTAATTAAATTTAAGTTTATAGAGATATGCATTGAATATCTCTTGGACAGACCAGACTAACACATTCATCCAATGCAGGTCACAAAATTATTCGTAGTTTTATTAGGTACGGGTAAAGCTGTGCAAAATACACAAAGAGGTATTGAGGTTTTCTGGTGGAACTGGTGATAGCTTTACAATATTATTAAATATTATATCAGATTGAATTTTTCAAAACAACCAACAATTTAGGATATAAGACCTATAAATTGATAAAGGTTGCAACAATTTATTTAATATTTAATAGTAAATGAATTGTTAGGTTGCCGAACAACAATATTCAGCTATTATCCTAGTTATGTTCAAACAGTGCGTATATTATTATATATCAATCTGTCAATAAATCTATCACAAATTTTTACTATAATCAATTAGACGGATAATAAAAAGTGACTCAAAGACGATTTGCGAGGTAAAATTTTGAATAAAAGACGAATTAGACCTTATGAGAAGAAACGAGTTAGTAAAGCAGGGGCAATTATATTTGGGATTGGATTGGTCGCACTCGCAGTCACTATTCTTGTGATTAGCAGCATTATCATTCCTGATATCAATACGCGATTAGATAATCTCGCCTATCGCGCAAAAAGCTATTACCGCAGTTTGTTACCTCATCCTGAATATTTACCAGCCCCTCAGATAGACACCGCTAATATTCCAATAGTTTCAACAGATAACTTGCCCAATCTCAATCCATCGGTTCACTCCACCGCCGCCTTGAGTGAAGTCGCTAACACATCTGTAGAAGAGCAAGTTGGCTTGGAGGCAGAGGTATCCCAAACTCAAACTGACAATAATATACTACTATCCTCAAACTTTGAAACAACAGAAATTACCCCAGTTCAAGATGAATTTATTCAACTAACTGGCTTTAATCACCAGTGGCAAACTTGGAATAACTGTGGACCAGCGACAATCACTACCTATATGAGTTATTTCGGGCATACCGAAGACCAAGCCGATGCAGCCCAATTTCTTAAACCTAATCGTGATGATAAAAATGTAACGCCGCAAGAACTGGCTGCCTATGCTCGTAGTCTAGGAATGGAGACTACTCTAAGACAAGGGGGAAGTATTGATCGGATTAAGGAGTTTCTAAATAATGATATTCCGATTTTGGTTGAAACCTGGTTAACGCACGATGGTGATGGACTCGGTCACTATCGTTTAATTACGGGTTATGATGATACAACCCAACAATTTTCAACGGCTGACTCCTTGAATGGCCCCGACCATCAAGTTAGTTATGCACAATTTGACGACGACTGGCGTGTCTTTAATCGACTGTATATCGTAATTTATACCTCAGAACAAACTGACCTTGTAGCCAGCATACTTGGGGAAGATAGTAGCGACAAATTTATGTATGAACGATTGTTAGCAGAGTCACAGGCTGATATTGAAGCCAACCCAGAAGACCCCATTGCTTATTTCAATCAGGGAGAGGTTTTAACTCGTTTAGGTCGTTATGAAGAAGCGGTGCTTGCCTTTGACCAAGCGCGTCAACTGGGGTTACATTGGCGACGATTGTGGTATCAATTCACCCCGTTTGAGGCTTACTACGCCGTGGGTCGACATCAAGATGTTCTTGAGCTCGCTGCCGCCACAATTAAGGGGGCTGGGGGATTAGAGGAAGCCTATTATTATCAAGGATTATCTCTACTGGCCACTAATCAAGATGGCGCGGTAACTAGCTTTCAAAATGCTTTAGCATATAATGAAAATTTCATCCTAGCTCATGAAGCATTAGCTGCCTTAAATCAATAACTTTATCAGGATTTGACATTGATCTTAATAACAGGTGCCACTGGTTTTCTGGGCCGAAACCTATGTAAATATTTAATCAATCAGGGCTATCAACTTCGAGCCTTGGTCAGGTCAACCAGCGATACCTCGATATTAACGGATTTGGGTGTTGAACTTGCCATCGGAGATGTAACGGATGAAGAGTCTGTGGCTACGGCAGTGGAAGGGTGTGAATACGTCGTCCATGCTGCAGCTCGATTTCGCTTATGGGGAGAACCTGAGCCGTTTTACAAAACCAATGTTGATGGCACGTTGAACATTTTAGAAGCCTCGCTGATGGCAGGCATCAAAAAATTTATCCACATTAGCACAATTATCGTTGTCGGCCCTCAAGAATCGGACACAATCATCACTGAAGACACATTTTGTCGGCCCTACCCCACAGATCACTATGCAAAAACAAAATATCTCGGTGAACGGCTGGCCCACTACTATCACGGCAAAGGGCTGCCTGTGATCACCCTACGTTTAGGGGCTTTGTATGGACCGCAGGGTCATTACGCCTTTAATCGCCTATTTTTTGAAGAGTATCTTCGCAACTTACGAATTCAAGTGCATCAAGGCCGACACATCATTTTTCCCTGCTACATCACTGATGCCAGTCGAGGAATTGAACTTGCAATTCAGCACGGTACACCGGGCGAAATTTATAACATTTGTGATGAAAGTATCACCCACCGTGAAGCCAACGCAATTGTCAGTAAGCTTGCTAATCGGAGCAGCTGGCGGATCAATATGCCAGCTTGGCTCATTTTGAGTTTTGTCGACTTCACAGAATATCTTTCCCGTTTTACCAAACGAGAACCTTTTTATCCTCAAAATCTAAAGCCCTATGTTTTCAACGATTGGATCGTAGACTCTAGTAAAGCCAGACAAGAACTTTGCTTTAATCCGATATCATTTGAAGAAGGGGCAGAAGAAACGTTAGCGTGGTATCGCTCTATTGGATATCTCTAGGGGGCATCACATCTGAATTGTCCTCTTGGGCCAAACGCCATAGAAGGGTAAGTGTGATGAGGCCCATCGCGGTTAAAATGACAAGCTTCATCAATCGGCTCTCGACAAATAAGGCTAACAGCCCAAAAGAGGCACACAGGGTATAATACAGAATAACGATTTGGCGAGCGGTGAACCCTAAATCCATCAACCTGTAGTGCAAATGATCTCGGCCAGCAATTAAAGGGTTACCACGCGTACGCCAACGTCGAATCATCAACCAGGCCACATCAATAATTGGAATACCCAAGACGAGTAAGGCCGTTGCAACTTTTGCTGGGGCCAAAATCGATAGTGAAGCAAGGGCATATCCCAACAAAGCACTTCCACCGCCCATAAACACGCGGGCAGGATGAAAATTGAACGGCAGAAAGCCTAAGCAGGCTGCAGCCAAAGCAAGCGGAAAGAGCGCAACTGTAGTTTGACCAAGCCAATACGCGTGTGCGGCAAAAAGTAAACCAGCGATGGCGGCGACACCAGCAGCTAGACCATCAACACCATCTAGCCAGTTAACCGTATTGATCATACCCATCACCCAGAAAATAGTAAGCGGATAAGCGAACCATAATGGAAAATCAGTTTGACCAATAAATGGCAGGGTCACGCGCTGAAAAATCACGTCAAACATAATGGCAATGAGGGCCACCCCAAATTGGGCAGCAAATTGAGGCCAAGCAGATAATTCACGCCAATCATCCCAAAGACCAAAGGCAAAAATCACAACACTGCCTAACAGGACACCCGTCAACAATTTGCGGTCTTCATCACCAATAACAGGCCAATCCCAAAGAAAATTAGTCAAAAAAATAAGGAGGCCTGCCCCTATAAAACCTACAAATAAAGCAATTCCCCCTAAACGAGATATTTCACCTTTATGGTGACGTCGTCCGCCAGGTTTGTCGGTTAAGCGTAAGCGTCGCCCCAGAAAAATAGAGAGCGGCGTTATAGCAAACGCCGTAAGAAACGCGATGACAAATACGATAATATATATCATAGCAATGAGAGAATAGATTTGTTGTTATAATTGAGCAAATTTTTAATATTGCACCTATTTTTTTGAGATAGATTTTCACACAACCCTGAATAGACAGCTAATAATTTGCTGTTTACTTATAAAAACCATTTAGTTTGCTACCACATATATTCAGAGAGGAGTATCAATGAAAACTGTATTGTTACTACGCCATGCAAAATCGGATTGGGGTAATCCTATGATGGGTGATTTTGACCGCCCCCTCTCGAAACGAGGTATCAAAGATGCACCTCGCATTGGCCGTACCCTTAAAAAATTTACCTCCACACCAGATACAATTTTATCCTCACCAGCCACTCGCGCGAAACGAACTGCCGAAATCGTAGCTAAGGTCGCTGGCTACGAAGGCTCAATTCAAGAGGAGCCAGATTTTTATGGTGGTGATGAAAGTGATCTGATCACAGCACTACAACAACTATCCAATGATATAGAATGCCCGCTTCTGGTTGGACATAATCCAACTATGGAGGATACAGCAGCTATGTTACTTTCAGGCGACATCGATGAAGCTTCATCACTGGCTATTCAAATCCCGACAGCCGGTCTGATCTGTTTAGATATTCCAATCACCACTTGGGCAGAACTGAAGCCAGGAGAAGCAATATTACGCTGGTTCTTAATTCCACGTCTAATCAAATCAATCACATAAAGATCCCTCACAAATGATTGTATTCAAGCCTACAGAGGCAATCTACAGGGTCACGTAGAATGAACTTAGATTTGCCCAAATGGGTATAAATATATCTTGGGTATATTATCTTTTTGACACAAAATAGTGATAGATATACACCTGATGAATTAGATTAACTAGATGAGGAGCATAGTAATGAAACGTTCGATATGGATGTGGCTGGTAATCTTAATCTCAGCCCTAGTTATTGCGGGCTGCGGGGCAGCTACATCAACTGAAAGTGATACAGAAAGCTCAACCACAGAAACGGTGGTGGAAGAGGTGGCCCCTGTAGAAGAAGCTGAGGAAGCGGCGGAAGAGGTGGTAGAAGAAGTAGAAGAGGTTGTTGAAGAAGCGGCGGAAGAAGCCATGGCTGAAGAGGAAATGGATGCTGAAGCAATGGCCGAGGAAGAGGCTATGGCTGAAGAAGCGATGGCCGAAGAGGAGGCGATGGCTGAAGAAGAAATGGATGCTGAAGCAATGGCCGAGGAAGAGGCTATGGCTGAAGAGGCGCATTCGGATGAGACCTGTGATGATCCATTCGAAGGGCAAAATGTTCGCTTTAGCCCCGAATTATGGACGGCAGAACGTCTGGCTCGCTTTGTGGGGCCAACTCGGGTTGATCCAAACAGTGATTTAGCCACAAACTTCTGTAAGCGCAGCGTTGAGTTTGATGAAATTTTATCCGGCGGTCCCCCCCCCGATGGTATCCCCCCCATTGATGATCCTAACTTTGACTCAATTGAGGTTGGCGATGAATGGCTCGCTGATGTTCAGCCTGTACTCTCACTCGAAATTGATGGTGATGCTCGCGCTTATCCGCTAGCAATTTTAACACGTCACGAAATCGTCAATGATATTGTTGGCGGGGTACCAGTAGCAGCGACATTCTGTCCACTATGTAACGCTGGCGTTGTGTTCAATCGTGAAGTCAATGACGAAGTGTTGCGATTTGGGGTATCTGGTAACCTGCGTAATAGCGATATGATTATGTGGGATGACAAGACCCTGACCTGGTGGCAACAATTCACAGGGGAAGGCATTGTAGGTGATTTAACAGGGACTCAGTTGGAGTTTCTGCCAGCTCAACTCGTTGCCTGGAAAGACTTTAAAACACGTTATCCCGAAGGACGAGTTCTTTCAAGTAATGGACGAAATTATGGCCAAAACCCCTACGTAGGATATGACTCTTCTCCACGTCCATTCCTATTCCTTAATGAGCCTGATCCTCGGATGGATGCAACCGAGCGTGTACTCGGTTATCACAGTGGGGATGTTTCTATAGCCTACCCTCTACCCGAAATCGCCGAGGCTGGGGTAATTGAGGATACACTGGACAACGATCTAGACATTGTCATCTTCTTCGAACCAGGGCAGGCATCTGCCCTAGATAAAGGTCAAATTGCGGAGTCACGACAAGTCGGTTCAGCCGCGATGTTCATTCCTTTAGTTGATGGTGAAAAGCTAACATTCAGCCACACTGATGGTGTCATTACAGACAATGAAACTGGTTCGGAGTGGGATGTATTTGGTCAAGCGGTTTCGGGCGAGTTGGCAGGGACACAACTAGAACCCGTCCTCAGCTTTATGCACTTCTGGTTTGCTTGGGCCGCCTTCCAGCCTGATACAGTCATTTATGAAGGCTAATACTTATGCCGATTGCAACCTGGAATGGTCAAGTCATCGCCGACAGTGATACCTATGAAATGGTCGAGGGAAATTATTATTTTCCACCAAAATCGATCAACAAAAAGTTCTTCAAAAAGAGTGAAATAACAACGGTTTGCCACTGGAAAGGGACGGCCAGCTACTACGATATAGAAGTGGATGGTCAGACCAAACAGAATGCGGCTTGGTATTATCCTTCTCCCAGCAAGGCAGCCAAAAATATCAAGGGCTATGTGGCATTTCAACGAGGTGTCACAGTTGAGAAGAAGCCTGGGGAAACTGGACCAGAGCCAGGTGGGTTATTAGGTACAATCAAAAAATTGCTCAATTTTTAGTAGCAAAAGGAACTGCCTGCCTCGGCAGAAACAGCACCTATTTGAAGTATAGTTCCAATTAAAAACATATTCATAAAAAGGGTCTGCAATTACCAACGCAGACCCTTTTACTTTTCAACACGTTAGAAGGGGTAATGCATGACTACAAATTTAAAGATCGGGACAAGTTCCCCGATGTAACGCTACCAAATCACAACAAAACGTTAATAAAATTATCAACATTAATCCAGCCCAGCGATTTTGACTGCAGGGTGGGATTTCTGGATGGGTATCCCTTGATTGTGGTCTTTTATCGAGGCTTTTACTGCCCACGCGATCAACAGCAGATGCGACAGTTAGTCGAATTTCAAAAAGAACTCAAGGTGAATTATGCCAAAATGGTTACGATTAGTGTCCAACCACCTGAGGTTCAAGCAGCTTTTCGAGCGGGGTTGGGTGCAGAATGGCCTTTTCTGGCAGATGAGGACAGAACTCTGATTAAACAAATCAATATTCTGGATGAAACAGAAGGGGAGTATGCTTATCCCACTCAACCTTATGTCTTTGTCTTACGTCCCGACTTAACAATTCACAATATTTACAACGGTTGGTTCTTTGTAGGTAGACCTTCTTCCGAAGAATTACGCCAAGACTTACGAGCAATCATGCAAACATTTTTGAATTACAGTCATGATGCCTATACGAACAGCGAGGTTCTGCAGCTTAGAATTCCACAACAAGAATGGCTTGACGGTGCGCCCAAGCTCGGAGCAAATGGCTTACCCGTTGCTCAAGGAACGGTTCAATCATTTGATTTGGCAAGTGGAAATGGCTCAATTTTATTGGATGGCGAGAAGGGGCAAGATGTTTTCTTCAACTTCACGGCCATTCCGGGTGAAGGCTACCGAACATTGCGGGCAGGAACGAAGGTTCAGTTTGAGTTGGTTGAACATCGTTCGGGATTAGTCGCTCGTAATATCCAGGTAATTACAAGAAAATGAGAAGATGGAGGGCTCATCTTCTACAAAAAGAAAGAAACGTTGGATCATGTCATTCCCACACACTTCTGGCAGGAATCCACCGTTCGTTGTCCCCTATCAATGGATACCCGACAACTTCATTCAGGTATGACACAAACTCACTAGTTTCTTACGAGGTAAGCAACGGTTCCCGTTCTGTGGTCGGGGTCGGGGTTGGCGTAGGTGTCGGTGTAGGGGATGGTGTCGCTGTTGGCGTAGCGGGGATCAACTCTTCGGGTGTGGGAGGAATATGCTCCAGTTTCGTAATCATATGCCAAATGAGAGATACCTGCTCATCTAAAATACGATTGAGCGTCGAATTCTCACTGCCAAAACGCGTCATAAATTCCGATTGCACATCAAACGCATCTACACCATCAGCCAAAATCTCTGCCTGAATATCAACAAAATCGAGACGATCTACCTCAGCCGTAAGCATTGCCCCTTGAACCAAACGTAAAGGCTGCATTGGGTCAGCAATTTGGACGGGATGCGCCCGCAGGGAAAATTTATAATGGTCAGGAAAAACCTGCATTTGAGCCAAGATATAGTAACTCTCGCCACCCTCTTCGATCACCTGCATAGGCTGGAGTTGGTCAAGCCTGACCCCCTCACGCCAGATTTCAAATTGCTCTCGAATTTGATTAAAGTTGCCAAGAAATTGCTCAGCTTGGTGCTGCGCAGCAAAATCGGTACTCAACGGGCTCAGATCAACAACGGCTTGAGTCCCATCAGCAAAAACAACCCAGACCGCCACGTGATTGACCACGTCACCGAAGTTGTCGAGTGGTGCGGCCAAATCAAATGTCCCTAAGGCAACACGCTGCACCTGCCCAGTACTGATCATCACCGACTGAGTAGCGTGTGATAAGACAAAGCTATCAACTGCAGTCCATTCTGCAGGGTCCTCTGGTTGCTGAGGATAAGCTAATTTAGCAACCAGGCTATCAGACTCAGTTATCAACCGAATTTTGGTCTCATCCAACTCTAGGAGAGAAGCAAAGCCAAAATCAACCTCACTCATGGCCGCTGCGGCAGAGTTCATAGCGTCAACATTATCACTAAATGAAGATTGACGAGGAAATGGGGTTGCTGTATCCGTGGGTTCTGGAGTGGGTGGGGGAGGGTTGGTATTACATGCCGATAAAAGCAGAAGAAGTAAGGATACGACTATTCCAAACAAATGTAATCTATTCGTTGTTAAATGCATAAATTTGGTCCCCCGTTGGTTGCCAACATTAGGGCTGAGGATTAAGGCCCAACTTTGTTAGGCAGCAACTTCATTGGGCCACCAACTTCATTGGACAACTTACCTAATTTTGTTCTCAAACTAAAAATAGGGAGTGCAATTTGAGGGAACAAATGGGAAAGTTATTTAATTCTCAATCCTAGAACAATTATAGCGGGGCTAACTTGTCAGGTCAATAACTCAAAAACTTGTAAAGTGAAACGTCTGAGTAAGAAATTAGCAAAATGGTCGTCCAAACATACGCAATGCATTAAAGTTTCCCGTTCTTTAGTTACGATTTGGGATGACTTTCCGCATTTTGATTTAAGGTGTTATAATGTTTTCTGTTTCATTATTGCTAAAAAAATTTGTTTGACTGTCGATCAAGCATCGGCTATATTATCCTATCTATCTACCTACATTAAAAATAAGCAATCCTATGAGTGAAGAAAAAAAAGAAGAAGAAAAGAAGAAAGATAAGAAGCCAACAACTGTGTTATTTGTGCGACACGGTGAGAATAATTGGACAGAAACCCATAAGCTAGCAGGTCGATCATCGGGTGTCTACCTAAATGAATACGGACGTGAACAAGCTCAGGCTTTAGGCAAACGGCTCGCTGAACAAACGTTCCAGGCAATTTATGCCAGTCCATTGGAAAGAACAGTCGAAACGGCTGAGGCGATTGCGCAACATCATCCTTTAACCGTTCAGAAACACGAAGGGTTGCTTGAGGTTGATTATGGGGATTGGACAGGCGAAAAAATTGAAGAGCTGGCCAAACATGAGCATTGGCCTGTGATTCAATTCTACCCAAGTGGAGCCAGTTTCCCTGGCGGAGAGACGATGTATGGGATGCAGGCCCGTTTTGTCCAAACGGTTAGCTCGTTAGTGACCAATCACCCAGAAGAAACAATTGTAATTGTTGGACACGCCGACTTAATAAAATCTGCCATTGCACATTACCTTGGTGTCCATCTCGATCTATTTCAAAGGATCGTAATTAGCACAGCTTCAATTACAACTGTCAGTTTTATGAAAATGGGACCAAGGGTTGTTTCGGTGAATGATACCAATCATAATCCACCCCGCCCGAAAAAAGATGACAACGCCTCATAGAGGCTAACGGCCTCGTAAAGCTGATGAGGTACGCCTCATAAAAATTATCAAAGGATTTATGCTATGTCAGGCGATTTGACGGATTTTAATCCGGTTTCACGAATTACAGTCGGGACCGTTGGCCCCCCTGGCCAACGTGTATTTTTACTACAAGCCAGCCAAGGCATCTCGATGATTACCCTCAAGGTAGAGAAAGAACAAGTTAGAATTTTATCATCGAGCCTGGATGAATTACTAGAAGAGTTGGATGAAAAGTATCCACGAAAATATACAAAAGTTGATGAACCTCTAAGTTCTGACCTCATGCTACAAGAGCCATATGACCCTGCCTTTGTTGTGGGTCAAATTGGCCTTGGTTATGATCAAGAACAAGACTTGGTTGTTTTGGTCGTGCAAGAGGTTCAATTTGAAGGGGATGAAGATGAACCTGCTGTTGCTCGCTTCTGGGCTTCACGTCCCCAAGTACGAATTTTAGGCGAACACGCCCTGCAAGTCGTTGACCAAGGTCGGCCAATTTGCCCACTTTGCGAGTCTCCTATTGATCCAGAAGGTCATTTCTGCCCACGAACCAATGGACATGACAACACAAAATGGAATTAAACTCAGCTAGTCTGTTGAAAGCCCTTCAACAATGGATCGATGATAGTCGGTATGAAGGGCGCCTTAATTTCAAGGTAAAAGACGCCCTGAATCTTCTTATGGAAAAAGAAATTGAGCTTCAAGGCTTGATGCCTTGGAGTTCAAATTATACTTTTTTAATCAGCTTGGCTTTATCTGACCAAGAAGATGACAATATATTGGCCATCTATAAACCTTGTGATGGGGAACGTCCATTGTGGGATTTTCCAGATGGTACGCTTTGTCAACGTGAGTTTGCGACCTATTTGATCAGCGAGATTTTGGGCTGGCCGTGGATTCCACCGACCGTCCTACGGGATGACGGCCCCCACGGGCGAGGCACAATCCAGTTATTTCTCGAAGCAGACTACGATGCCCACTACTTCAACCTACGCGACAAAAAGCAGTTTAAGAATGAATTTAGAGATATCGCAATTTTTGATCATCTGGTAAATAATGCAGATCGTAAAGGGGGTCACTGCTTGCTTGATCACGACGGTCAACTCTGGGCAATTGACCACGGTCTCACCTTTAATATTGACTATAAATTGCGGACTGTTATTTGGGAATATTGCAACCAACCCTTGCCTGAAACGATGTTACAGGATTTAGAACGACTTCAGCAGCTTCTCATGGAAGACTCAGACCTATGCAAAATTCTGTCTCAATTAATAAGCCAGCCAGAAATTCAGGCATTTCGTGATCGATTGGCCTTACTCTTAACGAAAGGATATCTGCCCAATCTTTACCACGGCCGTAATGTCCCGTTCCCGCCCATTTAGTTGCTATGAAGTTCCTGGCAATGTAATCCCCACAAGCACCTCTTTTAGAGGGTCAATCAGCAGATTTGGAAAAACGCCAAACCCAATACAGGCAAGAATCAATAGCCCAATAATAACAATCAACAAGCGTGGTTCTTGGGCTTCTATTTTCTGTACAGGTGTATCACCGTCGATGGGTGATAGTAGGCTTGAAAGACCGCGTAAATAGCCAACAGCAACCCCGATTCCAGCCAAAATAATAAGGGCAGGCCACCGTTCATCAATAATGACAATTGATTGAAGGAGTTGCCAACGAAGCGCGAATCCAAAGGTAAATGGGGCACCGACTAGAGTAAAGCCACCGATCGCCAGACCGATAGACGCCCAAGGTAGCTTCGCCGCCATTCCCTTAGCCTGGGCAAAGCCATCATTGGAGAGATGAAGCCGGATCGCCGTAATAGCACCAGCTAATAATGTTAAGGCAATCGCACGTAGAATTAGACCAAGCAGTACGACTAAAACAGCAATATCCCCACCGATACTTAACAGTAAAATTAGACAGCCTAAATCATAAACGGCTGTGTAGCCTAACAAACCGCTAAAGCCCCGTTGCACACTGGCAAGGACACCACCAACACAGATCGTCATTAGACCAGCCAGTAACAATCCATTGGCCAAGAGAGGTGTAGATGTCAGCCAAGGCACATCAATCAAAAGATACACGAGGCTGAGTATAGCTACGCTGGGAAAGGCAATGAGAATAAATGTCGTGACTACGGGTGAAGCATCAACGGCAGTGGTGGTTCCCCAGCTATGAAATGGCACTACGGCAAGCCATAAAGCAAACCCAACACCTACCAGAAATACCGTTTGTTGGACGTATTGGGGCGAAGGGAGGATATCACTAAAGCTAAACACGTCGATACGTTGTGAAGCCAATAAAAATAAGGGCAGGGCTAAGGACATAAAAACGAGAAAACGTTGGGCCGCTCGGGTTGAGTCTACACGAGACCCTTGAATAATAATCACAGATAAAATTGCAGCAGACTCAACTAAAATTGCAGTGATGGCTAAATGACGAGATAAAATGGCTCCGACAAAGAGGGCCAAAATAGTTAAGCTGACGGGATAGAACGTTCGGCCCGCCCCACGAATTGTATCCGTTTCAACCGTCTGACGGCGTATTCCAGAAAGAAAAGGGCCGGACGCTGAGGAAATCAAAAACAAAAAGGCGGTACTGCTAAATAAGACAATAAGCACGATCTGGGATGACTGATCAAATGCGATAGGCCGTCCTAAAATATTTAGCTGAAGATTAGGCGAGACTTGAGTAGCCATCCAAGCAGACACTAAAGCAACAATTGCAGCAGCGACTCCACCGACCCCAACCCGTCGAAATAGATAAATTAATGGGGCAGCCCCAAGAGGCAGCGTAATCAACCACAGGGCAGGTGGCACTATCTCCCCTCCTCAGGGTTAGCACCCTTAGCGACAATCAAATAGCCAGTAACTAAGGCCACAAGTAGATTTACTGTTCCCCACAACCCAGTTAAGAACAAACTTGCCTCGACGGTTACATAATACAAATCAAATCCCATAAAAAGTGTAAATAGTCCCAAGCCAACTTTAAGTGGATCCTCAAACAAAATCAACGCGGTTAGACCAGCCAGAATAAGCCAGTAGATGGCTATTTCAAATTCCTGTGACAAATCATTGGATAGTGACAACGTTTGGCTGAGCAAAATTGCGACAATCATCATGAGAAGAGCAGCAAAAAAACGAAAGAGTAATCCAGTAGAGGTCAAACCACGATGCCGTTTTCGGCCAAAAATAAAGGGCAGGACCGCCTCGACAAAGTTATTCCACCAGCCTAAATTCTTTCTTCTATCGATGGTGGTTTCAATATTTGTCACCACCGTTGGGGTAAACGCAATGACTTGTCTCACGGATAAAAATAAGATAGGACAAATAAAGGCCCCAATCAAAAGCTTTACAGCCGCTATATCAGGTCGTACCAACCGAGAAATAATCAAAGTTGTGACGATATATTGCCCCAGCAATGCCAAAATTAATAGTCGCCAATCACGAATGACCAAAATTATGGCCGCTGTCAAGAAAATACCCAATAACAGGGCATCCAACGGAATAATATTAAGCTGATCTAAGGTCTCAGGTAATGTTGGCATCAAATATCAAGTCTGTAAAAAAATAATCAATACCCCAATTAAGGTAATAAAAATCGCCCAACCCACATAATGCTGACCTTGTAATACAACATCGATGCGTAAGATAACTTTACCCAGGCGACTTAACCAACGACGGCTCAAGGGCCAAAGCCACCCTAAACGAGCAAGCCGTGCCACTCGAGCGGAGGGTAATGGGATAGTCATCATCAAGGCATCTCGATAGTAGGCAAGGGCTATGGCCCCACCAACGACAATGATAAGGGCCGCAATGGCTCCAACTGATTGGGCAAAATCCACTGTTGGAAACGTCAGCTGGGTCAGCCGGGTCAAAACAAACATCCCTAGCCCCGGCAGGAGAAAGGGCACAGTCACGACAATCCCAATAGCTAAACGTCGGTGGGGGTGACCATTCTCACCTTGCCATAAGACCAACCAGTATCGAACTAAGCCGCTAAGCGCAAGAGCTTCTGCAAGCAAGGCAATAATGATAAATAAGAAATTATCAAATTTCAACAAGGCCTTATACAGCTCAGTACGCATCACCCAGCCCAAGGTAAACGGCACGCCGACCAGGTTGATGGTCGCAGCCGCAGCCGGTAAATACAGCCAGAGCCAAGCTCGTTCTTGAAAGTTCGGTCTGCCTAAAGAGGGCGTGACCCATAGGGCAATTAGGCTCAAAGGTAATACCAAGGTTATGGCCAAGAGACTGGCTGTTGATAGTCCCCCTGGTTCACCCGCAAATGGCATTGTGACCAACAAAAGAAATAGAATTTCAGTCACAATCAGATAAATAAGCCAAACAGGAGAACGATTAGTCAACCAGGTGAGTAACCCACTAAACAACATAATCAAGGCGGTGAACCAGAGCATGATATCCGGCAAGGGGGCGCTTAACACGCGCATCAGCAAATATAGCCCCACAATTAACGAGAGACCAAGATAGGCCAGGCGTTCATCATCATCCCAACGAATTAGACCGGCCATCTCAATAAATGGAAAAAAGCCAAGTCTTAGCCACAACGCCCCACCGACTAAAAATAATCCAAATTGTGAGGCATCATTGGCGTTGCTCGGCGTCAGGTCAAATGCGCCAATGAGTGTTAGGGCAGTGGCTGAAAAAAAGCCAAGAAATAAACGAGAAACAGTTCGATTACTGTGGCCTTGTCGAAGCCAGTAAATGGCAAGCAAAAAATCAAAGGCTAAAATAGCGTAAGCGACGGTTAGGAGATTGGCGGAAACAAATAGAAAACAAGCACTCGCCCCAATCGCTAACCAAATAGAAATACTACGCCAATTTTCCAGCGAAGATAAACGATCATCAGAACGCCAAAACGGAGAGGACATTAAGGTGACGACCAGAAGCAACAGTAATGTCAAAATCAAAAAGACCAGGCTCAGCTCATCAGCACGAATATTGAGATCATAGCCAAAATCAGGGGATAGTTGCCAGCCAAATAATGGGCTAAGGCCCAGACCTGTTGCATCCAACCCCAGTGTGAGTTGTATGAATAACAACATCAGGCCAGCTACGCCAACAAGCCCTGTGGCGAACCAATTTTCAACCCAGGGTTTGGTTCGCCATAGTGACGGTAACCAAGGCATCACAATAAACAAAATGAAGGCGCTCAACAGTAACGTGACCGTTGGCGCCAGCGGGGACAAATAGGCTGCAAACATAGGGTTTCGATTGTATCATAAGCAATAGGGATGCACAATTATGATGAATTTTTGAATTTGCCTGTTACAAAATCGTCTTACTCAGCCACGTATCAATGACAGACAAGCTTGAATGTTTAATTAAATACGAATAGAGCAAAATATTTCAAGGAACACACTGATGATGTTGAAACAGGATGAGGGTCCAGTATGATACAAAGAAAAAAGGTCCCATTCACTGAGGACAATCTTAAGAATATGAATGATGCCGATTTAGTGCAGCAGGTCCAAAAAAGCTTGCAAGGACAAACGGCCTTTGCGGAGTTGTATCGCCGTCACGTTACTTTTGTCTATCGGTATCTATTGGCCAGGGTGGGCAATGTCCCTGACGCTCAGGACTTGACGACACAAACTTTTATGGCTGCATTGGAAGGAATTGTTGGTTTTCGCGGCAAGGCCAAATTCAGTACCTGGCTCATCGGCATAGCCCGCAATCAGGTCGCTAGCCATTACCGACGCCAGCGTCCGGTTGAGCCACTGGAAACAGCAGAAGCGTTGCAATATGCGATTACTCCACCTGACGAGGGTGTGGAGCAACAGCTACGTTTGGAGGCTGTCATTCATAAAATGCAGATTTTATCCGATGATCGGGCCGAGGCGTTGTCGCTACACAGTTTTGGCGGGTTAGAAATCAGACAGGTTGCCGAAATTATGGAAAAGAGTGAGGCTGCGGTACGGATGTTGATCCATCGTGGCATACAGGATCTAAAGCAACGCTTACAGGTAGAAACACAGGAGCAGGTTCGATGACACAACAAAACTATACGCCGGAAGAAGCAGCCTTCAAGGCTGAGATTGAAAATCTGGCCCAAAATATACAGCCAGATACTGACTTTGTAGCGCAGTTAGAAAAACAATTGGTAAAAAGTGAGTTATTAGCCTCAACCAAGACTGTGTCGCCACCAAAACCCCAGAGAGCCCCCTTGTGGTTTGGTTTTAGGGGTTGGGCTGGTGCTGTCGCGATGCTGATGATTCTGATCTTTGGTGGATTCGGCTTGTTCTTCTTACAAAGTCGTTCAAACCAATCACAAAATGGAGACATGCTCTACTTCATCGAACCATCTCAATCTTCACAAATCACATCTCTTGAAAACTTAGATGAACAGGGAAATTTAGAAAGGGATGGGTTCAATGACCAAGATCAGATGATTGCCGCAGCACCTCCAACCAACACCCCCGTTGTTCTAGCAACGTCAACTCCTATGCTTACAATGCCACCAACCCCAACACCTGCCCCAATAATGGCGGCAGAGTTAGCTCAAGAAGATGATGCTGCTATGACTTATCGATTCTCTACAGATGAAACAACATTAGCAAACAGAAGCGAAGCAGACGGAGCTGCATCACCATTAATCCCATCCAGCGAGTCACTAGAGCTACAGAGTTCACAAAGTGCAATTCGTCCCACACCATTACCACTACCAACGGAAACACCTGCGCCAAACGAAATACCACCCGCTGACATGTTTTTTGAAGAATATAGTGACAATCCCTTCCTTGATACCGAGGATGAGCATTTGAGTACCTTTGCGATGGATGTAGACACGGCTTCATACACATTAGCGCGAAGTTATCTGCTGGATTTAGGGCAGCACCCCCCCCCTGAGGCCATCCGTATCGAGGAGTTTGTCAACTACTTTGATGCCGAGTATCCAGGGCCAACCAATGACGAGGAGGCTTTCACCATTCACTTGGATGCCGCCCCAGCCCCATTTGGCTTCGAAAACCATCAGTTATTGCGAGTGGGCATCCAGGGACGCACGATTACATCCGAGGAACGCGACCCCGCCTTGCTGATATTTGTCATCGATGTTTCAGGCAGTATGGATCAAGATAATCGTTTGGGATTGGTTAAAGAAGCGTTGGCTCTGTTAGTGGATGAGTTAACTGAGGCAGATCGAATCGCCATTGCGGTTTATTCAGATAACAGCCGGGTAGTGCTCTATCCCACCTCAGCCGCTAATCGTCAAACCATCATGGACGCGATCAATGCCTTACGACCAGAAGGGAGTACCAACGTTGATGCGGGGTTACAGCTTGGTTATCAAATCGCCGAGACACATCAACGCCCAGAACAAAACACCCGAGTCATCGTCCTCAGCGATGGTGTGGCCAACGTCGATGTCGTAACACCAGAGGGCATTCTAGCCAATATTCAACGTGGCGTCGAGCGTGACATCACCCTGAGTACAATTGGCTTTGGAATGGGCAATTACAATGATGTTCTGATGGAGCAACTGGCGAATGATGGCAATGGCAACTACTACTACGTCGATAATCTCCGTCAAGCGCGTCGTATCTTTGTTCAAGATTTGACGGGCACCCTGCAAGTCATTGGCTATGATGCCAAAATTCAGGTTGAGTTTAACCCAGCCGTGACAGATCGCTATCGCCTGATGGGCTATGAAAACCGAGCATTGGCAGCTAAGGATTTCAGGAATGATACGGTCGATGCGGGAGAGGTTGGGGCCGGACACAATGTGACTGCGCTCTATGAGATTGCCTTGGAGCAAACTGATTTGCTCCCATCCGACGTGATAGCCACGGCCTACATTCGATATGAGGATGCAGATACCAGAGAAGTTGTTGAGCTGAACCGTCCGATTACAGTGGGCGAGTTGCGCCCCAGCATTGAGGCAATGCCCTTGACGTTCCGTCTGCACGCCGCCGCAGCGGAGTTTGCTGAATTGCTTGGACAAAGTTACTGGGCAGAGGAGGGTAGTTTTGACGAATTGCTCGATTTCACTTTGGCTATCGAGACTGAACGCCCTAATAACATTCAGGTGATTGAGTTGGTAGAGATGATTCAGCAGGCGAGGGAAAATTAACACACCTTAGAACCTGACGTACAAATATTTGAATTTGTACGTCAGGTGAATTAGTCAAGAGTTAATCTGACATTTGTAGTAAAAACATAAAAAGAAGAAAGGACAAATGTCAGATGACAACAAAGGAAAAAATCATCAAACCGAAGTTAGGGTTACTAAAGTTAGCAGAGCAGCTAGGTAATGTGAGTCAGGCCTGCAAAATCATGGGATATTCACGAGACAGCTTCTACCGGTTCAAGGAACTTTATGATGCCCACGGAGAAGAAGGGCTAAAAGAGCTCAGTCGGAAAAAGTCAGTACCTGCTTTGGCTTCATTGGGGTTGTCTAACACATCAAATTCATCAAAGAGAAAGACTACAGCGGTATCTGGGGGCAACTCAGTTAAAACAGCAGGAAGAAACTTCTCTTGAAAAATTCGAGGAACATTCTCATCCCAAGATTGGGTCAACTTGAGATCTAAATCCTGAATAACCCGCATCCCCAATTCAGCCAAGACCTTGGCTAAGGGTAAGGTGGCTTTGTCCTGTAGGTCAAAGTAGACAGAACGGTATGATCCCTCCTTGGGAAGTTGGGCGGTTAGTTCCTGTAAAACTGAAGTTTTGCCAATCCGCCGCTGCCCGTAAAGCACCAAGGCGTTCTCATTTGGATTTCGCAGAACCCGCAGCACTTCACGCAAAATATCGGCTTGACCAATAAAGGCCTCCCGCCACCGACAGGATTACCAGCAATGTAGGGGTTATGTTTGAACATAATTGGTTGCAGTAGGCTTGGACAAAGTATTGTATCTACTGTACCCTTATTTAAGGGGGGGCGTCAAATTTTGGGTGGGTGTTCCCCAGCTAAATGAAGCACCCGACGAAGATTTATGAGTTCAGAACGATTTAATCGCAAGGTATCAATCGTTGCTCTACCCGTTGCCGTTTGACCAACAATCTCCAGAAAATCATCGGTCCAGGAAAAATGATCAGACCACCTGTGTTGGCGAGGATGAAAAAGCGGTGCATATTGATGGGTGCATTTCGATATTTGGGCAAGCGATCCTTCGACCATCGCGTGGGACTAAAGCCGCCACGCTATCTCAAGTTGAAGGGGACTAAAGCCCCCTGACGAGCCTGCTTCAGCGGGCTGCAACCTATGATAGCCTAGGGATTAATTGTCACACGTCAATAGAACGTGTGCGAGTTAGTAACAAAAGCATCAATAGATTGTGTTGAACCTTAACAAATAAAGCATCAATAGATCGTGTGAAAGTGGTTAAATAGACCTATCTCAAAACGAGGTAGGTAAAAATGAGAGAAATAGTAGCAGAAAGAAAAACAGCGATCCACTTACTACGATCTGGACAAAGTGTACAGGAAGTAGCCCAGGAATTAGGTCGACATCCCAACTGGGTTCGAAAATGGCGTCGACGCTATGAGATGGAGGGCTGGGACGGATTGCAAGATCGATCACGAGTGGGGCGCAGGCACGGACGCAAGTTGAAAGACAAGGTCTGGCGTGCCATCTGCCAGGCGCGTAGTGAATTGGAAGCAAAAGCAGCCAGCGGGGAAGGCTTGAAATACATTGGTCCGATTGCGGTCAGGACGAGACTAGTGGAGAAAAAGATCAAGCCCTTACCCAGCAAAAGTACCATAGAACGGGTGCTGCGGGAACAGAAGATGACCAGACCTTATCAAAAACGAAGTGAGGAGAAGATCATCTATCCCCATTTGCAACCGACCGAACCTATGCAATTGTGCCAGGTCGATATTGTGCCACACTACCTAAAAGGGGGTGAACGGATCGCTTGTTTCAATGCCATTGATGTAGTTTCCCGCTATCCAACAGGCCAGGCCTACAGTCAGCGTCGAGCGGATGATGCCGCTAAATTTTTGCTCCATACTTGGCAGACAATTGGTATTCCCCACTACACTCAAGTGGACAATGAAGGCTGTTTCAGCGGTGGCTTCACCCATCCATATGTCTTGGGTCAAGTCTTACGTCTGGCTCTCGCCGTGGGCACCGAATTGGTTTTTTCACCCGTGTACCACCCGCAAAGTAATGGTCATATTGAACGATTTCATCAGGACTACAACCACCACGTTTGGCAGGACACCTATCTGCACAACCAACAACAAGTGCAACACAAAGCAGACCAGTTCTTTCAAGCATATCGTCACTCCAAACACCACAGCGCACTCAAGGGACAAAGCCCACACAACTGCCATCAACTCGTCTCTGGCCAAAAATTATCACCCAATCTTATTTTACCAAAAGGCAAAATCCCTCTGATTGAAGGTCGGGTCCATTTTATTCGACGCGTGGAGCAGCAAGCTACCGTTCGTGTTTTGAATGTCGATTGGGCCGTACCTCGAGCCTACGCCAAACAAGGCGTATGGGTCACCATTGACTTCAAACCATCAGTCGTCCCTTCTCTGTTCGTATACAACGCCGCCCCTGATGTCACTAAACGACACTGTCTGGCCTCTTATCGCTTCCCACTCAAAGAAACTGTCTCTCTCAAACCTACCAAGCTGGGAGCGCTTCTTGAAACGTCTGACCAAACTCAAATCCAAACGACTGGCCTTGACCAACCTCATGGCTCTGGCTCAAAGAATAGGAGGTTCTTTCTTGCACCCTTAATCACCCAAACTGCCCGATTTGCAAACCGAGTGTTTCACACGATCCATTGATGCTTATTTGTTTGTTAATGTTCTTTCATTTTCACACGATCCATTGATGTCTGACAGTTAGTGATTAGTAAAGATAAGAAACAAGAAAATTCGTGATATCCTAAAAATTATAGTGGCCAAACTCATGTTGCAACAAAGACAACAACGAATGGTTGAAAAGACGAATAATCCCAGATCATCATTCATTTTTTTCACAATTCGTTGTTGTTTTACGCCGCCCCAACCTGTGGCCTTAGTGGACCCGCATCATCAGGGCGCGAGTGGATCATTTTGGTTAATTCTTCGCGAATAGTCTGATAATCTGCATCATCAAAGCGATTGACCATTTCGTGCGGATTGTTAACGAGATCGTACAACTCGCCTGCCCCGCTGCCCAAATCAAGGGTGAGTTTGTGGGTTTTGGTGCGAACGGTGCGGAGGGAAAGTTGTACACCCACACGAGTCGGGTATAGCTCCCACTCATTCATGGCAAACTCACGGCGGGCGGTGTCGGTTTCGATTAAGGGGCGAAGTGACTCGCCATGCAAGGTCCCCAAGGCCGTAGCTTGGCCGTAATCCATAAAGGTGGGGGCTAAATCGAGGGTGGAGACTGGCTCATCAACCATCTTGCCTGCGGGCACACCCGGTCCTCGCACAAGCAGGCCAACTCGCAGTAGGCCTTCGTAGTGCATCGGCCCTTTCAGGATCAGGCCATGATCGCCCATCCAATCACCGTGATCGGCGGTGTAGATGACGATTGTGTTTTCATCCAGCCCTGTTTCGCGCAGGGCTTGCATAATTCGCCCGACATTATGATCGATCAAGGCAATTTGCCCGTAGGTGTTTTGGATAATCTCTTTGAGTTGCTGATCAGTCTGCGGCTCGATCCGGCTGTACTCTTTTCGAACACGGATATGCTCGGGATTGTTGCTTTTCGGTGTTCGTTCGACGGCCTCTTTGTGCCACCACGGGCGGTCGTCAAGGTCGCGATGACGATGTTCGGGGAGTTCGATGTCTTCTAGTGGATGCATATTTGACCAAGGCGAAGGGCAGTCAAAGGGATGGTGGGGATCGGGGAAGGAGGCCCAGCATAAAAATGGAGCGTCATCCTCACCACGTGACTTCAAGAACTCAACCGTCTGATTACCAATCCAAGTGGAATTATGCCACGCAACCGGTAACCCCGAATGGAAAGTTTGGGCGGCTGATGTTTTTGGGGAAAGCCGTTGGGCATACTGTTGATTACGCGCTTTACCCCGGCCGTCGGCGTAATACCAACGCTCATAATGGTGGCCTTGCGGGGGTTCAGGTGGGTCCCAATAGTTATGACCAATCAGGAGCAACTCTACATCCTCAAAGCCCATATACGGCCCGTTCCAACCGTCGGGATAGTCAGCGGAGCTTTTGACGCATTCGGGTGTGCCCGTTTTTTCGTTTGTGTGATAGGTAGAAAAATGGGCTTTGCCAATGTATTTGGTGTCATATCCTGCTTGCCCCAGACTACCCGCCATTCCTTTTTCGCCGATGGCGGGATCAAGATCGATACCATTGTCATGGACACCGTGGGTGAGGGGGAGTAGCCCCGTTAAAATTGAGGCACGGGCAGGCTGGCAGACCACACAGGGCGTAATCGCCGCCTCAAAGCGCGTACCATCTACTGCCATCTGATCAAGATGGGGCGTGCGAATACTTTTGCCCGCAAAGCCAAAATGATCGGCGCGGTGTTGATCGGCGGTGATAAGTAAGATATTTGGACGTTTGTTCATTTGATCTTCTCAGAATGTACTTGCAAAGGATAGATATTGCCCAAAAAATCAGGTTTTTGAAGACTGGACCAATCTTTTAAAGTAAGTTCTTAGGCAATGAATGGTCAAGGGGGGTGCAAAAAAATTACAACAACGAATGGTCGAAAGAAGCGAGTGATAATTTGTATTTATTCGCTGATTTCTGCAATTCGTTGTTGTTACCCCAGAACCAAACTAATCTATCTCAACCCGCCCAAAGGTTCTGTATAATATCTTGAGCGTATTGTCCGAGAGTTGGCTTGTCTTTGATATAACACATTTCATCTGTTGATACGTCTCGGTGCGGGGTGAATAGGTATCATTGCCCATTTGAATGGCAAACCGTTCGACATCTTCATCAGAGGCATCAATGATTTCAGCCCTGTCAAAATCAAATGGTGTGCGATGTTTGAGCCAGTTGACCCAGAGGGTGTCTCCATCCTGATTAACTTCATCACTCATTTGGGCGTCCAGCACTGCCACAATTGAGTTGGCTTCATAGAAATCTTGGCTCTGAAAGCACTCACGACAGCCAAAAAATGTAACGTGATTCATGGCTGATAATTTCATCTGGTGGGAGGCACAGTGAACCAAACAGAGCTGGCATACCAATTGCGAGGCTTGGGGTTCGAGATGATGGGTTCCTGCCGCGATGTCTTCAATCCATTGCTGCGTAAGGCGGCTCAGGCGATGTGATTTGTCCGTAGCAATTTGTTTTAATACCATAATCGCTTCACCGCCCAGAGAAGCCATATATGGATAGGTGTCGAGTAAAGCGACCAACGAGTCAAATAACGGAATGAAGACCTTGGTCCGAAGTTGGAGGCCCTGTTGTTCATACGTGATCATTTGACCATTGCCGCTTATTGTGCCTCTGGTATAAAATTGGTCCTCTACCGTCTTACGATCTTGGTTAATTTGATTCATTTGTTGGATAACTTGGTGGGGTGTTGGAAATGTTGTCGGTGTCTGAGATTCGTTAGCGATTAGGGTCAGCCGCGTGTGGAGCACCCCGCGTGGATAATCCTTGCGATAAGCAGATAGCTCCAGCGTGTGGTTCTGATAGGCCCCGCGGATCATAGAGTTTTCTACACGTTTTCCGTGAATTATTTCAAAGTTGTGGGCTTGGGCGATTGTCCGCCAAACTTGGGGCAACTGATCTGTGTTTTTACTATTTTCTTGGGGAAGAACCTTATCTTCTATGCCCAAATATTGCTCTATTTCTTGCTCCAGAAATAAGGCACTCAAGGGACTGCTTAAACCCTTGAGTAGCACTTTGTCTTTAGAATTATTCCTGAGCTGTATTCGTAACTCATAGTTGTACACCTCGTCATACACCTGTGAGACATAGAGTTGGCTGATGTTTTCTGTCAGTAGCGTAAGATTACCAAAATAAGGCAGTGGTCCCTGTCTCAATTTAAGGTGCTTAGATGTTACCTGAATGGTGGTACGATTAAATAACCCAGCCAGAGCATAATAGGCCAGGGCCAGACTAAAGAAGAGCAACAGTAGAATGGAGGCATCGGCCTCCACGCTATTAAAAATAAAGTGCAAGAACCCAAGATAGACAAAGTAGCCATTACAAACAAGGGCAATTGTGCCCACAACAAGATACCATCTCGCCCACCAGCGATACGATAGAATTAACTCGTCTGCTGAGTTGTGGATTTCAATATCTGGGGGGATTAAATTTTCTGGGATTTCCAGCGTGGACATAGGTAGTTTCAATAAAAATACTTTGGGTTTGATTTGCGTAACCGAATGGTAGGAGATCATTATAATGGTGAAGAATATAAGGACCAATAATTTGTTGGTAGACTCTAGAAGCTAATGATCGACTTAAAGCATGTTAAAACCTTTCTAGCCATTGCCGAACAAGGCAACTTCTCACGCGCTGCAGAGGCCCTTGATATGGCGCAGCCAACTGTCTCAATCCATATCAAAACCTTGGAAGGCGCGCTAGGGTACGATTTGTTTGATAGGGTGGGTAAATATGCGGTCATGACCCCAGCTGGAAAACAGTTTCTTGGGTATGCTCAAGAGATGATCGATTTGGCTGGTCAAGCCCAATCGATTGGCGCCAGGCAGCAGAAACTGTCAGACTCGATCACAGTTTGTTTTGTTGAGTCGATATGCACCTATGTTTTGCCGCCGGTTTTACGGGAGTTTCATCAACAAGCGCCGCAAGTGAAGATCAATATCATTGCCTCACGACCAAGCACCTATATGTTGCACCAGTTGCGAGATGGCGAATTTGATGCTGCCGTTGTTTTTGAGGAGCCCTTTGATATTCCGAGCTTAGCTACCGAAAGATTGTGGACGGAGCAGTTGCAACTCATTGCCTCGCCCAATCACCCGTTAAGCAAGATTGACACAGTTAGCCTGCCGATGCTCAAACATGAAACATTTATTATGTTACAACAAGGGGCACACTACCGTCGGATTTTTGAGCGTAGAGCTCGCGAGTCCGGACTTATCCCCAACATCGCCTTTGAAATCGAGAGTGTTGAAGCGATAAAGCGATTTGTTATGGAGGGCATTGGCTTGACTGTATTGCCCTCATTTACCATCGAGGCTGAAGTGGCCAGTGGTCGCTTAGTACCGCTTACATTAGCAGGTCAAGATACCTGGAACGTTGTGGTCCAACTCATTTGGCATCAAGAGAAAATGTTAAAGCCCGCAGCCAAGGCATTGATCGATTTTATTATAAATTACGCAAAATCTAACAGAAAGAGATAGGTGCATTATGTCAACAAATCCAGACGTATTGAAACATATGCAACGTTACCCGGCCATTATTGATTTACAAAAGCGGGCCAAAAAGCGGCTACCCTTTGTGGCTTGGGAGTATCTGGATATGGGGACGGGAGATGAAAAAGGAATCAGTCGGAATCGCGAGCGGCTGGATGAAGTGACGATTTTACCCCAATTTTTTCAGGGGCTACAGAGCCAAGACCTATCCACGACCCTATTTGGCCAAACCTATCAGACTCCATTTGGCTGCTCACCGGTTGGCCTAACGGGTTTGATGTGGCCCAATGCCGAACAGGTTTTGGCCCAGACCGCCGCAAGTTACCACTTTCCCTACTGCCTCAGCACCGTAGCCACGCAGACGCCAGAAACGATTGGTCCGATGGTGGGGGAGATGGGCTGGTTTCAGCTTTATCCGCCGCGTGACAACGAAATTCGGCGTGATTTGTTACAGCGGGCCAAAGATTGCGGCTTCAAGGTGATGGTCGTCACCGCTGACGTGCCTTCTCCTAGCCGTCGCGAGCGTACTGCTCGGGCTGGCTTGGCGATGCCACCCAAAATCACCCCCTACTTTATCTGGCAAGGTATTACCCACCCAGCTTGGAGTGCTGCTACCTTGCGCTATGGACTACCTCGATTGCGCACGGTCGAAAAATATGCGGGGGCTGGCTCAATCGGTCAGGTGACCCAATTTGTCGGACAAAATTTTGGGGGTACGCTCTCCTGGGACTATCTACAAGAGTTGCGTGATGCCTGGGATGGGCCGTTGGTTGCCAAGGGCTTGCTCCATCCCACAGATGCAGAAAAGGCCGTTTCGATTGGAGTTGATGGGATTGTTGTCTCTAACCACGGCGCTCGCCAATTTGATGGTGCGCCCGCCGCGATTGATGCGTTGCCTGCGATTGCCGAACAGGTGAAGGGTCGGGCTGCCGTAATTTTCGATAGCGGCGTTCGCTCTGGTCTCGACATCATTCGGGCCTTGGCATTAGGGGCCGATTTTGTGATGCTTGGGCGGGCCTTTCTTTTTGGGGTGGCTGCCTTCGGCACAAGTGGTGGCGATCATGTGGCTGAGATTTTGATTGCTGAACTCAAGAGTAATATGGGCCAAATTGGCGTGACGACGATTGATGAGGTCAAAGCCTTGGAGGTCAATCGCGGTTAGGGAGTGTGGGCCAAAAAGCTCAGTGGCAACTGTCATTGTTCGTGGTATAATGCGTCAAATGATCCCAAATGTTAACTTTAGTGGCTAAAGTGTGAATCCCCTTAACAAACTAATCCGTCGTCTAAATCCAATTCCTAAAAGATATGTGCATCTGGCTGATGAGTTTGAGGCAGAGGGCCGGGCGTTTTTACAGCGCTGGATTGTGGCTGGGGCCTTAACCGGTGGGGTAATGACCGCCGGCTACATCCCGCTAGCCTACATCCTCTACCGAGAAATCTTGTGGCCCATTTTCTGGCTCTATGTCACGGTCTTCTGCTGTTACTTGGTCATCGCTTCAATTTTTCATTGGCGGGGCGAGCAGGTCGATACAGATTTAACCATTTTCTGTGGCTGGCTCACGGTGACAAGCTTGTCCTTCATCGTCATGCGTTTAACCGATGACTACTCCAGTGCCAGTGGAATTTTGGTGATCACCGTGATTGCCTACGCTGGCTTGATTCCGTGGCCGCCCAAGTGGATGGTGTGGTTTTATAGCCTTGTTGGCGTTTTTTATCTGTTAATTGCTCCATCGCTACGTTGGCAAAATAACTGGATTGATTACTTGATCACTGGCATTTTGCTGATGCTGATCATGTTTATTTTTGCGGCAGCGTATGGATTATTGGTTCGATTACGGTGGCGCAACTTTTTGAATGAACGCTTAGTGCAGCAGCAAAATGAGCAGCTACAAACTCTGACGGATCAGTTGCAAAGTGAGTTGGCCTTAGCCAGAAATATCCAACGTGATTTATTACCGCTATCTCGGCCAACTTGGCCTGAATTGGATACACTTTGCTATACTGTCCCCGCTCGTGAAGTTGGTGGTGACCTGTACACTTATCATGCCTTTGACGCGACCAATATCGATGCCTCCAAAAAATATGCTGTCGCTGTTGGTGATGTGTCGGGCAAAGGGTTGTCTGCAGCGTTGTTGATGGCGACCAGTTTGGCCCATTTTAATGCGCTATTAGCCGAACCACTCTCCTCCTCCCAACGTCTCGTGGCTTTGGATCAAGCCCTCAAACCTTACACCCAATCCACCAAACATAACTGCGCGATGTGTTACATTGAGCTTGAAGCCCTGAATGGACATTCTGAAAGTGGCTTTAGATTGTGTGTGGTGAATGCGGGCTGTATTCCCCCCTACATTAAACGCGCTGATGGGTCAGTCGAGTGGCTGGAAGCGGCTGGCCTGCCCTTGGGCACTGGCTTGGGCGAGCAACTTGGTTATCATGCGGTGCAAACGATCCTCTCGGCTGGTGATATGGTGATTATGACCAGCGACGGCGTGGCCGAGGCCAATACTTCGACCAACAATATCTTTGGCTTCGAGCGAGTTGAGCAAGCCATCGTTGCTGGGCCAAATGATAGTGCGCAGGCGATGCTGAAGCATTTGACAGACGCGGTGGCTGATTTTGTTGGTGAGGCAGAACCTCACGATGATTTGACCATTGTTGTCATCAGGGTGTAAATTCCCGGTGTGACACAACAAACCGACACCCAATCAAAACCCATCTCAACCAAAACATCTTTGCCCTTGTATGTGGCCCTATTTCTTTTCCTCTTTGCTGTTTACTGTCTAACTTACACCCCCCGCATCAACTCTAGCGACGGTCTCGCCATGTTCGCCACGGCTGAAAGCTTGGTGCGCCGTGGTGCTTTCGACATTGAGCAGATTCGTTGGTCAGGCTTGCAGCAAGGGACATTTGGCTTGGATGATTTGCTCTACTCTCGCAAAGGGATTGGCGTGCCCTTTGGTTTGCTTCCACTGACCTGGCTTGGCTTTGTCGTGCCTTGGTTTGGCACCATCAGCGTCAGTCTTCTATTTAATGCCATTGTTACCGCCCTGACCGCCGTCATCCTCATGGCCTATCTTCGAGACTTAGGCTTTTCCCAACGGGTCGGGTTAATTGTTGCCCTGACTTTTGGTTTAACAACCCTTGCTTGGCCCTATGCTAAATCGTTATTTAGTGATCCGTTTTCGGGCTTTTTACTGCTGGCGGCAGCATTTTTGTTGCGGAAGATTGGTACCCCCTCCGGCCCCCAGAGGGGAGAAAAAACATTGATTGCCC
Source organism: Phycisphaerae bacterium (assembly GCA_028285035.1). The sequence continues at coordinate 2,574 of JANQQF010000076.1, read as the reverse complement.
CCTCTGGGGGCCTAGGGGGGCCTACATCTAAATCAATCACCCTAACCTACGCCTTCCTCGCTGGTCTTTGTCTCGGCTGGAACGTCGCCACCCGCTACGCCGAAGTGCTCTTCCTCCCGATTTACGGCCTTCTGCTACTCTATTACCTCTATCAAAGAAATCAACCTCCCAACAAGAACTCATCTCCCTTTTCCCTAACCAATTTCATAAAAAGCACCTGGCTCATCATCACTGCCTTTATGATCCCCATTCTGTTCACCGGCCTATTCCTCATCAGCTTCAATATAGCCCGCTACGGGGATGCCTTTGACACCGGCTATCTCCCCAATGAAACCTTTAGCGGCATTTTGTGGCAAGGCGTTCTCGGCCAACTGATTAGCCCAGGCCGTGGCTTGCTGCTCTACAGCCCTATCTTCATCCTGAGCTTTGTTGGAATGTGGTGGGGCTGGCGACGATTTCGCACAGAAACGGTTGTGGCTTTGAGCATCATTCTGGTGCACCTTTTGCTCTATGGCAAGTGGTTTATGTGGCACGGTGGCTATGCGTGGGGGCCACGTTTCATGATCCCGACGTTGCCGTTTTGGGCGTTGTTTTTGGGTCCAGTGGTGGATGCGATCTGGCCCCCCTCTAACTCCCCCCAGAGAGGGGAGAACCAATTAGCTTTCCTCCCAGAGGGGGGGATTGAGGGGGGGCTGAGGCGAATACTAAGTCTGTTGTATCTCACTCTCGCTTTCCTTGGCTTTATCCCTCAATTCCTGACCGTCTCTATTCACTTTACACCCTTTTTGGACTCACTTCTCGATACAGGCTTGCCTCTCTTTGCCCCCGAAACCTTCTTTCAGTGGCAATATTCGCCGTTAAGGTCGGCTTGGTCCTACATTCAGATGGACTCGCTCGATTTGGCTTGGGCGTGGCAGGGGCGATTTAATGGCCTGTTGTTGCTCGTGTTGCTTTCCAATATTTTGGTCACGGGGATAGCTTTGTGGCAACAGACGGCAAAAGGACAGCGATCATTTTTGTCGTTACTCCTGCCTCTACTATCAACAGCCATCACGCTAATATTTTTGTTGTCCTATACACATACATTGCCCACTCAAAATCTACAGCAGGTTGTTAAAGGATTGAACGCCGCTGTCCATAACAATGACGTGATCATTACCAATGATCCTGAAATTGCTGGATCATTTGCTGAATTGTATAAAGGACGAGCCCCTGTTTTAGGGTTGCATAATGGAGATTTTCCTTTGCCCAACGATGTAACAGATCGACTGGCTGAGATCAAGGCCCAATATGAGCACATTTGGTGGGTGCCGAGTTGGCATCCGCCTGCTGAAAGTGGTATCGAGCAGACTCTCCAGCAAGATAACTTTCGGGCGCGTGATGATAATTTTGAGGGACAGCGTTTAGTCCTTTTTGCCAAACCGATTAATTTGGCCCCGCAATTAGCAACGGAGGCAGCCCAGTTTGAAGGGGGTATATCCTTAGAGCGGGTGGATTATACGCCTCAAATCAAGACGGGGCGAGCTCTTTTAGTCGCTTTAGAATGGGAAACCCAGCTTCCCATTTCTGAGGATTACAACGTTTTTCTACATTTGACAAACACAAATGGTGACCTTATTGCTCAAGCCGATGGTCAACCTGCCCAATGGACCCGCCCCACCTCTACATGGCAAGTCGGTGAGACGATTCCCGACCAATACGGTTTGTGGATCCCCCCTGATACCTCATTAACGACCTATCAACTCCGCATAGGGTTGTATCGTCCGGCTGATGGACAGCGTTTGTTGTTAGCTGATGGGAAAGACGCGGTTGATTTGGTTGTTGAAATTAGATAAAGTGATTTCTGATTTGCGATTTCGTCAATAGATTGGGCTTTGCTTAAATTTGGAGAGCCTATCTTGGCTAGAATCTGCTCAATCAATCCCGCTTTTGTGATGTACATCCCAATCAATGGCTGAGCGTAGATATTGCTCATTGCCCTGTTAAAACCACCTCTTGCCAAAAACTAATCTCATAGCCCCCTCGGCTAAATGAGAGCGTATCGCCTCCCGCATTCTCTTCCAGTTCTGTACTCAATTCAATCATCCGCTCTGAATAACCCACCGTTGATTTACTAAAAGTGACATTTGAGTCGATGTCTATCAAACACCGATAAATCCCTAGCAAATTAATTGAGACTTTCTTGTTTCTTGATATTAAGGCGAGAGGTTTTTAGATAATCAGGAGAGATCTGTAGAGAGTTTTCATAGGTCATATGGAGAACGTAAAAGATATCCTGTCATAAATATTTGTGTCTACTTCAAAAAGTAGACAAGTAATGATTCTAACTCATCAATTTACTTTATGAATTTTTAATGATGTTTAGAAATAAATTAAGTTAGGAGAAGATCAAATGGCTTTTACTAAAGGAATAGATGTATCCGTTTATCAAGGAAACATTGCTTGGTCAAGCGTCCGTGCGGCAAATGAAGATTATCAATTTCAGTAGATCACAGATTGAGGGTTGAGATGAGTAGGAATAGCCATAACAACGCCATAAATAGCTTCAATAGAACGAATAAGAAAGCGAGAAAA
>JANQQF010000035.1 GCA_028285035.1 Phycisphaerae bacterium | reverse complement strand
TTGTCGAGAGCATGAACTTCAAATGGGTGGTCCATCTTTGGGAGAGGTTGCATCTGGTGGAGGTGGAGGGGCAGTAATTGCTGGCGGTATTGGTGTATTCGCGCTTTTAGCAATGGATGTTGTAGATTTTGTCACTGATGGTATGATCCCCCAAGGCGATCCAGTGCAGTTACCACCCCCCCCCGGGTATGCTGAAGGCGAGCTAAATCTGGCCGATCCCTATCAGCTTCCACCAACTACACTGGATGTTCCCGAAGTAGAGTTTCAGTTGCCTGGATATTCGCCAACCACGGAGCAATCTACAGGTGTCCTCGGGTTTCCAACGGATGCAGCCAGTGACTTGACACTGTCTGTTGTGACGATGGCTAGTGTTTATGACTTTAAGGAACTAGATAGTCATTATGAAGATCATGGACAATGGTATTGGAGGTCTGCGGAAGAATGTCATCAAGCTGCTGAGGACTTTATATTGAGTGCATTGGGTGGAGCTGCAGGCTATGAAATGAAAAACAGAGGTGAAGATCTTCTGGTTCGTTCAGGTGACTGGTTTGCTGTTTTGCACGCTGGTGGAACGATTGGTACATTTTTTGAAAGTGAAGATATGGATGAGTACTGGGATGGTAAGTAATCATTTAGGCGACTAACTAACAATTTAGCATAGCAAAGACTATCAACCTATGAAAAAATTTACTTTTGAGGTAACAGATCAAGATTTAGCAAGAGGTATACTTGAGAATACTTATCCCTATACATTTTTAGGCGATAAAAATATTGAGCGATTTATAAGTGCTTGGGAGAATTATATAAATATTATTGAGGAACCTTACAAATATTCTATCGCCAGATATATAAGAATACTTGAGACCCGTGATTTGTTAGAAAGAATTAAGAATAAAATTAGTGCTGAAGGTCAGAATAAACTTGACGAATATCTTAAAATAGCAGACAATCGTTATTTGAACACTACCGAAGTGATAGATACGCCAATTCGAAATGGCAGTCATAAAAATTGGTGGTGGTATCGAATCCCACTTCAATTTTTTGAAAGTAGAGACATTCAATTCTTCCCTAGCCTTAGATTTGACCGAGATGATCGTGAGATAATTGACAAAATGGTTTCAGGAAAGGATTTACCTGAACGAAGAATAGATAAAAAGATAAGTAATTGGATAAATTTTGTTATCAGAGTTAAGTATAATTATCAACTTGATATATTTAATTACAATCATAGTTTATTTGGGCGTGAAGCTTTAGAGAATTTGCTCAAAGAATTATCAACAAGTGGAATACAGCAAATGAAGTTTGTTTTAACCCCAACTGATGAAATATTTATGAACTCTACAATACCTGTTTCTCAGCAATCTTCATCTTTTTTGGGGCAGTTTGATCACCATTCGTTGTGGTTAAATCGTCTACCTCTTCAAATGTCTGATAAGTTAGCTAAACAATTTGCTGCAAAAGGTGTATTTCCAAAAACCTAGAATCTGTAGAATTCGATGTACTGACAACTCTCTTTATTCTTATTGTGCTGGCTTATGCTGGCTACTTAGCCTATCCATGTCCAAACGCAGATGTGCGGAATGGAACGGATTGTGAATTTAGTTTGATCCGTTGAGTATTGCGAAAGCACCGTAAATCACGGTGCTTTCGCTTTTGTAACGCAGATGTGCGGAATGGAACGGATAGTGGCACTGGTTTAATCCGAAAAATTCTGTGCATCTGCGTTATTGAACAATGGGGCAGCTGCGTCCGTTACCCAATGACGTGGCTGGCGCGTGATTCTAACGTGGGATGGGTGTCCTCGGTTTGGCATCCGCGACTTCACCGTCGAGGTCAGCGAAGATGGCGGCGGAACGTGGACGGAGTGGGCCACGGACCTAACCGAGCCTCAAGTCGAGTTCATCGGTACGCCGGGCGCGACGTATGACATCAGGGTGACGGCGTATGACAACGTCAATAACACGGAGAGTACTTTGAAAGCGGATCTAAAAGCAGAGTAAAGTGCCCGCAAATTTTTTAGCGCTGATAAGAGGTATCACCAAACTTCTAGTTGCCTAAACAATTCAGCATATTCAACGTCAATCTGTTCCCCAGCCCGTCGATCTCGATCTTTCATCCACTCCAGACTCTCTTCCCCTTTTGGGAATTGGCTTAGATGAGCCTGGCAACCCGCTAATTTTGTGTCGTAAATCTCTCCGACATCGATAAATACATTGGGATCACGGTCAGTGCTAAATAGGAAAACCCGCTCAAGTTTACCTAAATCTGCCCCTGTTTCATTCAGTTGTTCGGGCCGATAAAGCGGCATTTTGGCGGGCATATAGGCATCAAGGGCCGCTTGACCGGCGGCCCGATGGTCGGGGTGCACTTGACCCGTCCAGTATGGATCGAAGGTGAGTAGGGTATCGGCTTGGGTGATGCGATACAGGCGGGCAATTTGAGCACGTAAGTTTAGGCTTGGCTCTAACTCCCCATCAGGATGACCGAGATTGAACGTTTGTTTGATCCCCAAAATCTGGGCTGCGGCATCCGTTTCCTCTAATCGGGTTTGAGCTAAGCCAGGGCGTGTAATCGTGGCTTCTTGTGCCCCAATATCCCCTAAGGTGCAGTTGGCCGAGAAGATTTCGACCCCTCGTTGGGCTAACATTGCAATGGTCCCGCCACAGATCGACTCCAGATCATCAGGATGGGCTGCAATTACAATCAATCGTTTCGTCTCATCAAAGGCCTCAAGCCCTTTGCGTGTCATTATAAAATACTCCAGTCAACTTTGAATTTTTGAGAAATGTGTTGCTGTATTATACCTCAAGGCTAGGCGGCGGCGTAATCTTTTAACGGGTGTGACGCTCTGCGTTACGTCCTTCGAACCAACGCAGAGCATTGGTCCGAGTACCCAAATGCGTAACTCCGAGCCAAGCAGCTTTCTAAACAAAAAAGCCCAGACTTCGTCGTCTGGGCTTTTTTGTTTAGAGATATGTGGTTTTTTCAGACGGTGAATTTAGGGGAGCCGATACGTTAGGTCTATCTGTTGGTCAGCTTGTAATTGTAACGAATAGCTGATGTTTTCGGCTTGAACCTCAGTTGGGGCTTGACCGCTCTCCACTAATCGAGCCCCTTCGGGTAAAACAATGGTTATCTCAGCCGGGAAGGTGAGCATTCCTGGCTGCTTTTGTAGATACAAGGTGTAGTGCCATAGACCGTCTATCACTTTGGCTGTGTCAGGAGGTAAGGTGTACGTATACTCAAGGGTGAGATTTTCGCTGGGACGAAGCAAAACAAGTTGTCCCCAACTGATCTTGTCAGGCGGTATATTCGTTTGATCAATTTGTCCCGTCGTTGGCTCACCCCGCAATAAATATTGCCCCTCAACGACCTGATTGGGTGCCTTGACAAGCTGCGCTTCGGCTGGGACTAATAGTTGGCCGTAATTCCAGTAACACCGGGCCATATTCTGCTCGTACACGGGTTCATAGCGAGGTTCTTGCTCACAATCCGTGTCTGGGCCAGACAATGGATGGCGGTAAATTAACCGGGTTTGAGCCTGCGCCCCCCCCTCATCATCCAATAAAACTTGATGCTCAAGTTGTCGTTCGATGGCGGCACTGGCTTTATTGAACCCAAGATTGGCCTCGACGACCATCAAATAATCGTACTCGACAGACTGCAACGCGCCATCCCAAGCCTGTTCATTCAATAGGGTTTGAGAGGCTGGCTCATTGAGATAAACCAGCAGATGTTTCTCCTGAAGCGCTTGTTGTAAAGCTCTGACTAGCTCGGAGAGCTTGAGCGATTGAAAATCCTGTTCTACGGTTTGCTGCAAGGCGATTGATAACTCAAGCATAAAAGATTTGCGCTGAAGCCACCATTCTCCATCTAAATCTTGATCAGGGTCTGGTGCCCAACGTTGTCGCATCAGACTGATGACATTTTCACTGGTGACCTGCTCCCCATCAACAGGCAGTGGTTGAAACCCCCTGAGAATATAAGCCAGGGCATGTTGATCTACCGCAATCACGCCATCAGCCGAAATACCCTGCCCCATTTCATATAAGGTCAGCGCCTCCTGGGCGGTGGTTGGAAAGTCAGCAAACCAACTCGCATCTCGCAACACCCAATAGTCAGCGGCCATATATTGGTAGATGGGCTGGGGTGGGTAGGGATAGTCTGGTGATAAGTTATCCACCGCATAACTATCCTGCATAATAAATTCCCTGATTTGGCCCTGCTGAATTGTCAGATGCCCTGCTGTATTAATGTATCCTCCACTGGGGCGAATTTCGTCAGCATTTTGCGTTAAAACTAAATAGGTTTTGGGGGCATCACTGCCCAGTAACTCCGGCAAGATGGTGGCAACTTGTAATCCTGAAATAAGCTCAGGGAGACGTTCTTGCAATTGTGCGACACGCGGAGCAGTACTCGGCGATAAGGTGGTGGTGTCAATGGTATTGAGGGCTGCTTGATGGGTTTGCAGGCGAGCCACAGTCGCTTGAATTGTTCCTTTTTGTTCAGCCAATCCATCCATAACCAAGGGTAAGGCCGCAAGTGTATTGACTTCTTCTTCAAAAATCGGGTCAAGTAAGGTGTTAAGCTGTAGCCCCGCCCGGCTGATATCCTCACTGATGGCCACCAAGGTGGGTAAGGCTTCTAAGTCGGGACCGTAAGTTGGTACCCAGCCTAAGGTGGTGGCCACAGGTAACAACGGCTTTGCCTCTTCGCTAAAATTGACAATCTCTGTCAACAACTGTTCGCCTTCCTGCCGAAGTTGCGGAACCGGAAGGTCGGTTCCACTTGCTTCTAAAGTGGCTACCTGTCTGGTAATTTGTTGGTAACTGCTATACAGTTGGACGCCTTTGGCAAGAACCCAGCCAATGGACAAGATGACCAAGATCAGGCCAAGGTACAGTAAAATATGGCCAGCAATGTAAAAAGATTTACGGTAGGGTTGTTGATAATAATGGGGATATTGGGACATGTTTCTGTGTCTCTATGGATTTTGATTGAAATAGCTATTTTTTCCACACTGGGTTAACGGTGACGGGAGTAGTAACCCCCAGTTTGGGCTACTCTGTTGTGGCAAAGCTGATTGGGCTAGAGGTGTCTCCCGTTTTTGATAGATGTAGTAACTAATGCCGGGTTCTATTTCCGAGGCAAGGGCCTCATAATTTTGTACAAAGCTTTGGGGTAAAGCTGCTACTAGCTGACGATACGGATCATTTTGGGTTACAAGCGACACCCGATTGTTCAACGCCAGGGCCAAACTTGAGGACTCAGTCAAACCTTCAAGCCCAAGTGGAACCCACTGAATGTTCGGGTGGTCTGAATGTTGTTGCAGATAATACGCCCAAACAGGGACAACCAGTTCATCCACATAAATTGGAGTGTCAGTCGTCGAGGACGCCACAATGTTAGATACCATCTCCCGCCAAGGTTCTCGTGGGTGCCTGGGTAAACTATAGATGGAAATGAGTAATCCTGTCAAACAGATTATTACAGTCAACCCACGGGGCAGTTTGCTCAAAGCGTAGGCAGTAATCAGGGCAAGATAAGGGAGCAGGACAATCAAGAGCCGTTTTATCGTATAGCCACGTGGAATGGCGGCGAGAAACAAGATGACAAACCAAATGGCCAGCCACAGGTAGGGACTGTAACGATGCTCTAACGCAATTATTTTGAGCCTGGACCATTGCCACGCCAAAAATAGGGTTCCCACACCTAAGCTGAGAAAGGCCACCGATAGCAAAAGAGCGGCCCTATCAGGTGTTAGATTTAGCCCCCACTGGTTTGCTTGAATGGCTAAAAAAACAGGCTGATAGCTGTGCCCCAAGGTGGTAAATGTGCCTAGCCTGACCCACAATATCAGTGCAACACCTAGAATACTTCCTTGGAGAGACAGCCAACGTTTTGGGGTGGAATAACCCTGGGCCAACCAGAGAGACTGTAACAAGCCAAAAGGGAGTAAGACGCTATAATCAACCCCAAAGGCAAGTACGGTTACCACGCCGTAAGGAATGGCTCGTTTCCACCATTGTTCGGGTTTAGCTATGATCATCTGCCAGCCGAGCCAAACCAGCAACAAGCCAGTCACTTGAGCCAGCGCGTACATTCGAACCTCAGCCGCATACCAAATCTGGAGTGGCTGCCAAGCCAACAACAGCGCGGCCAACCAGGCCCAACGCTGCCCGCCCAGGGTACGCCCTAAGCGATATAGGCAGGCAACCGCCAGGAGGGCAGCGCCTAAAGAGGGCATCCGTAGCCAAAATTCCTGGCTGCCCAATTGTTGCCAGCCGCGTAGGGTGAGGTAGTAACCGGGCGGGTGGGGATCGCAGAGGTTTGTTAGCAGGGTGGGAATCGTTTGATTTGCAAACCAGACGCTGCTGGCTTCATCACGCCATAATGAATGGTTAAGGTGGGGGACAGTTAGGAGAATTAATCCCAATAGCCCGAAAGTCAGGGCGATTTGTTGGTATGTTCTGGGTAGGCCAAGTTTGTTGGGTCGCATTATAGGCGAAAATACACGCAGAACGTTTAGCGGTCTGGTTGGTAATAGCTGGGGTATTGATAATAATCGGGATATATTTCTTGAGAGGCATTAGCGCGGGGACGGACGGCCAGAAGCAGGCCAAACAATGCCCAAACAACGATGGCGGCCCGGGGCGCGTAGGTGATGACCTCAAAGAGGCCGTGGGTCAAAAATATGATGAGCGAGCCAAATAGCCCCAACGTCAGGCCTTGGCGATAGTCTGAGCGGTCCCCATCAAATGTGAGGTGTTGCCAGCCGGTGTAAAATAGCAACCCATACAAGGCGAGATGAACCAGCAAGCCAGGAATGCCCATTTCCGCCCCAGTTTGCAAAAATAGGTTGTGAGCGTGTTTGAATTCTTCAGTGATGTTGATTAAATTTTCGGAGGGGTATAGCTCGCGAATTGTTGGCTCAAACATCCCTAAACCCACACCGGTCAGCGGGGAATCACGTATAATTAGTGTCGCTTGTTGCCACAGTTGCTGACGGCCTTGGAAGCTGCGATTGAACAACTCGCTTGAGCCTAAAAAGCTATCCATCAGGGTGGTCGGGCCAATCAACAAGAGGGCAACCACCAGACCAACAAAAGCGATACCCCAAAAATATGCCCAACGTCGGTGATGCAAAATGGTGATGATGACCAAAGCGACCGCTACTCCCAAAAACGCGCCCCGTGATTGAGTCAGCAAAAGGAGGACAGTCAGAATAAAGGCGACCACCTTGGCGATATCTCGCTGGAGCCAGCTACTCCCATACCAAATCAGTGCAGCCGCTGGTGCCCAAAAGAGAGCAATCAGGCCCCCGCTAAGGTTGGGGTTAAACCCCCCAGCATTCCAAAAGGGGCGGAAGCCGCTGGGGAGCAACTCAATAAGCTCGGCATCGATAAAGGGGAGTTTTTGGGTAGTAAAGTTTGTGCCTAATACCAGCAGAATGCTCAACACTAAACCACCGCCAAGTACAAGCCACCCGGTGTAATGTAACCAGGGCGATTGGCGCTGGGCGGCCACTGCTAAAAGTATGGCCACATTCGCTACAACCGTGTAAATTCGGGGCAGGGTGATGGCAGGGTCTGCTGTGACCCATAAACCGACAGGGAGCAAGATCAGTAGAATGATTAAGGGAATATCTAATGGGGTTTGTTGAAAAAAGCCGCCCATCGCAATGCGACGGACACAAATGAAAACCAACAACCCAATTGTGACCACAAATGGTATTCCAGGGGGCATCATCTGGCTGAATAGGAGGGCGGGCAGGGCCAACACAACTACAGCGGCGAAGATATTATTATCCGTCAGCGGGTTTTCTTGGTGGGTCTCAAATTCCATCGAAGTCATTCAGTCGTCTCCCCCTCCGGCTTAACGAATCGCCAATCCAGTTGCCGTTCTTGTGGTGGCGGCGGCTCAAGGCTTTTTACCCAAACAGGGTTGGTGTCATTGTATGGTCCCCAATCCATCAAAATGCGTTGGTCGCTGCCATCCCTGTTCATAATCCAAAGCTGACTGTTGCCCGTTCGATTGGAGAAAAAGACAATCTGCTGCCCATCGGGCGACCACGAGGGGTGTTTGTCCCACTCCCATTCATTGCGGGTCAGTTGCACCAACTCAGAGCCATCGCTTCGCATTCGCCATATCTCATCATTTCCACTTTCGGTCGCCACAAAGGCGATTTCATCACGGGTTGGCGAGAATACCGGATCGTACACAATCCCTGATCCCATTCGAGTGATGGCCCGCTCGGTATCATAAAAATGGTCATAAACGTGGATGGCAAACTCTTCGGTAGCAACCAAGTCACCATCATCCTCTACAATACTGGTCCACAACAGCAGTTGACTATAGGTTTCAAATTGATAATCAGCCGACCACGGCTCTTGACTGCGGGCCACATCATAGGCATCGCGATTGGTCAGCCGGGATAACTCGCCGGTTTGCGGATCGTAAACATAGGGCTGGGGGCTGATTGTGGGCGTAACCTGACGGGTGGCCGCCCGCACCAAATCGGTGTTTGTCGCCCCTTCACGATCGGACAGAAAGATAATTTTCCCTTCGAGTACAGATGGAATTGGTTGGGGTGTTGCGGTGGGCGTAGGTGTAATCGTCGGCGAGGCTAAAGCAGCGGCGGCAAGCAGTACAGGGGTCGGCGTGGCTGTCTGGGCATTACCTGGTAATGGCGTTGGTGTGCCCGTCGTCAAGGCCACGGCCGCAAAATATTCAACGGTGGCTGTATTTAGCGGTGTTGGTGTGCTGGTCACAACCGCTGGAGTCACCCAATTTTCAGGCAATGGCGTGCTGGTGCCAACTCGTTCTGCTTCGGCGGTCATCTGCTCAGAAATAACCACAGCTGTTTCAAGAGTCTCAGGCGTGGGCGTACTGGTGATGATGACATACGTTGGCGTAGGTGGAACTGGTGTCGCTGTGACAACCCTTTGAGTTAGCGGTTCTCCTGTGGTCAAGGCAATGGCTGTAGCTACAATCCCCATTGTCTCCGCTGTGGCTGCATTTTCGGCCGTTGGGGTGGCCGTCACAATCAATGGTGTCACCCAATAGGGCGGCAGTGGCGTGGCTGTGCCCTCACGGGCGGCCTCAGCGGTCATTTGGACCGATATCGCTACTGCTGTCCCTAAGGACTCCGGCGTTGGTGTGCTGGTAACAACCACATAATGAGGTGGAGGGGGATCTGAGGGGGCTGGCCCAACATTGAGAAATAGCTCCGGGGCATTGCGATTGGAAGCTGCCCCTAATCCACTGTCCCACACAAAGGCGTTATCCATCTCACCACTGGGGCCAACCAAACGAAAGGAAACCCGATTACTTTCCAGACGACGTTGCTCTAGTAAGGCCAATTGGGCTGGACTAAACTCAATCTCATTCGTCCCCTCAACCTCAAGCTCAGCTTGATCAAAGGTGGCCACGGTATCCCAAATTAGGGCATTCTCAAGTTGGCGGAAATCTAATTCAAGCCAGCGATAATCATACTCCGTGTCAAGCCATTGCAATTCCCACTGTCCATCACCTACTACGCTAAGTCGATTGTCTTGTAATCCAGTGAGTTGTAATCTCGCACTGGCAATGTTGGCTCCGCGTGGAACTTCGGACAAATTAAACTGAAGTAAGCCATAATAAGCCCGTTGGTCTAGGGTGCCTGCGTAGAGAAATGAGTCGCCCAGATGGTCAACTAATTGGGCATCTTCCCCTTCGGCTAACCAACTGACGCTGTTGGGATTTAAAGTGAGTAGTATACCGCCAGTGATAGGCGTTGGGGTCTCAGTGGCTGAGATGAAAGTGATGCCTTGTGAAGTTGTTTCGGGTGTTGGGGTTTGAGATGGGATGGCGGTAGGGGTGGATGTAGGCGGTGACGTAACTGATGGTGTTTCGATAACAGCAACCTCGACACGATCGGATTGATTGAAGAAAAAGGCTTGCACATAAATCCAGAGCAGTAGGATGGCTAAGGTGCCCAAAACAGCCCAGATAATTAGCCGCCAATTAATTCCTGGTGAAACTGAATCTTGGGCATAGGGAGGTGGGGGTACATAGGGTTGAATTGGTTGTTGCGGGCGTGACGTAGAGTCAATTGGTGAAGATGGGGAGTGGTCTACCTGATCGTTTTCCGATGGATCAAGGGGTGTTTCAGGTTCATTGTTCATATTGAAAAACCAAAATCTCAAATCCCTTTCATCTTTAACATGACACCAACAGTCTTAAAGATTATATAAATATCCAGCCAGAAAGACCAATATCGGAGATAATATAAATCGTACTCTAACTTGTTCACGGCCCCTTCAACATCACTGGTGTAATCACCATGAACTTGGGCCCAGCCAGTGAGGCCTGGTTTAACCAGCAAGCGAGTTCGATAAAAGGGGACGTGCTCTTCTAGCATCTTGATAAATTCAGGCCGCTCGGGACGAGGACCAGCCAGACTCATGTGCCCATTGAAGATGTTGATGAGTTGTGGTAGCTCATCCAGACGGGTTTTACGTAATATGCGACCCACTCGGGTAATACGCGGATCATTTTTAGCCGCCCAGCGCGCCTGTCCATCTTTTTCTGCCTCGGTTACCATTGTGCGAAATTTGTAGATATCAAAAAGACGGCCGCCTCGACCGACCCGAGTCTGTTTGTAGAAAATAGACCCTTTACGATCCTCAATCAAGATAGCAAGGGCAATGATCAACATTAATGGTGCGGTAAAAATCAGACTGAGGGATGAGACCACTAAATCAAAAAATCGTTTTATAGCTAATTGTAGTCGACTAAAAACAGGTAAATCTTGCAGGATTTGCAGGGTCCAGGTGGGGTCAATATGCTGAATGGGAATACTGCGGGTGAGCTTTTCGTAAAGATTGGGCATCGTGACCACGCCCATTCCCCACGACTGGCAACGCATCAACAACTCAAAAAGCCTGCCATCCATTGGGTGGTCAGTCGCTACAACAACTTGTTGCGCCCGCATTCGTTGGGCCAGTCGCGGCAAATCAAGAAGTGAACCTACAATGGGCAATTCATCAGGGGAGATGATGATTTCATTTTCATCTGTTTGTTGACTGGGCACATAGCCAAGTGGCTCATAGTTGAGCTTTGGGTTTTCACGCAAGGTACGTGCGATAAATTGAGCCTGATTACCTAGCCCAACAATCAACACCCGATGTTGTAAGGGAAGCATTGTAAATACAGTGCTGTAGGCGAGACGCCATATAAAAACAGCAGGGAGGCCCAAACCTAAAAAGTAGAGGAAGAATAACCGAGGGAGGGCATCACGGGGGGCCAAGAAAAAGATGATACTGTAAAAGAGTAAGGCCATTCCGCTAATCAAAGCCAGTCGGGTGAATGTAGTAAAGCGTTGGGTTGATGATGGGATGTGATAGAGGTCATTCAGCCAAGCGCCCCCCCACCAGCCTAAGAGTAGGGTTGGTACCCAATACCAGCGATCCAAAATTGTAATAGGAGCGGCATTCGGATCGACCTGTTGCTGACTGTATTGCCATAATAGAAACGCCCCATACGTAGCCAAAATGATTAGCAATGAATCCGTCACCAATAACAGAGCACGTCTTTCGGAAAAAGGCGTTTGAAAGCCTCGGACTTTTCGAAAAATGATTTGTTTTAGCTTGGTCAAAGCTATGTTTGGTGTTGAGGAAGGGGTTAATTTTTTGGTATGACTACTCATAACCTACTCCTTGATTGGTCAAATCAATTATTAAAGAACAGGAAAATAATAAGGCAGAACAAAGCTATCTTCGCGTTTTGGAGAAATGGACAGGATTTACAAGATGATCAAGATTATATAGGATTTTTTATCCTGTAAATCTTACCTGATTTTTCTTTCAGTTGGGGTAAATCATAATTTTATTTGGTCAATTGCTCGAGCAAATTAGCATACTGCTTGGCCACCGATTGACGTGTGTAGTGGGCTTCCACAAAGCGACGCCCATTTTGGCTAAACTGAATGCGCTTGGTCTTATTTTCATATAAAGCCCTGATGGCCTTAGCTAAAGTCTCTGGTTCCTCAGGGGGGACCCATTGGCCACATCGGGCATCGTCAATGAGCTTGGTCGTTTCAGAGTCGGCATCAATCGCCGCAATGAGCGGGCGGCCGCTGGCCATAATCGTGTAAGCTTTGGAGGGCACGCTATCCGCGCCGATGCCAGCCCGTAGCACAACCAGAGAAATGTCAGCCGCGGCGTACATCTCGGGTAAATCGGCGCGAGGCTGAAAGGGCAAAAACGTGACATTGGTCAAGGCCATTTGTTTTGCTTTCTCTACCAAATCGGCCTTGGCTGCCCCATTCCCCACAATCAAAATACGCAAATCGGACAGCTTCAAGAGATGTCCGGCAGCCTCGAGTAGGGTCTCTAACCCTTGCGAAAGCCCGACATTTCCAGCGTACATGACCACGACTTTGTCCTGCAGGCTGTGTTGGTATGCAAAAGAATTTTCTTTAGGGCCAGGCCGCATAAATTCGGTGTCAATAAAATTAGGAATGATTTTGATCTTATTGGCAGGGACACCCTTGGCCAGCAAATTGCGGCAAAACCCATCCGACAAGACTGTCACCGCGATGGCGTGTCGATAGACAAATTTTTCCAGCCCTTGAAAAAATCGGATGGCCCGCTGGTTAGTCAACACCCCCAGATGAATGGCGACATCAGGATAAATGTCTTGCACATTATAGATGTAAGGCACTCGGCGTAATCGGCTAAGCAAATATGCACTAAGGCCGATGGTCAACGGCGGAGAGGGAGCCAAGATAATATCATATTTACCAGCGAACAGCCCGACTATCGTTGACATCACATTGAATGAGATATAATTGAGAATACGGCCTAGAAAGCTACTCTTTTTTTGCGGTACGTAGAGATAGGTGCGGTAGATTCGCAGCTTCCCCTGTTCTTCTTTCTGAACCCACTTGCCTCGATATTCGTCCCAAATCTGATTGATGTCATAGTGAGGGAAGGTGGTGACAATCGTCACTTCAAACCCTAGGTCAATTAGCTCTTCGACCAGCTCGGTCATAATCACCGAGTTAGCCGAGGGATCAGGTTTGAAATAGAGCGAAAGGAGTAAAACGCGCATTACTTATCCAGTTACCGCCTTTGCCGTTCGAGCCATTTTTTGATGGTGGGCTGCGCCAAAGCAGGCACCGAGCAGAATACCAATCGCTAATGTGGTGGGAGTGGCGTTTAAGTAAGCACTTGACACTGAAATGAGTGCTGTAATCAATAGGGCAACCAGCAAAGCCGTTGCTAAAAAGGTGCTATTCCAATCGTGTTGTTGCTGACGAATATGCCATAATTGACGATACAGCGCGATAAATAGCCACAGATAAATCCCTAAACCGATCAAGCCTAATTTCAGGTATACAAACACATAAAAGTTATGAACATAACCACGGGTAATCTCCCCCTCAACTGAGTAGTGAGGGCTGGTAAATTCAAAGCCTAAGCCTCGGCCAAAAATCGGACTTTTGATTGCCTCAGTGAGAGCAATTTCTGTTTCGCTAATACGCAAGAGGACCGAACGATCCTCTGCAATCGCATCTGGATCCAGCAGGGCGACTCGCTCCACAACCAAGTCCCCTCGCAGCAGTTCGATTTGTCCAATCGAAGGAAAAAAGACGCTCCCCATCACCAACAAAAAAGCCCCGCCAAAGGTAAAAATCATTAAGTTGAGTAATAGCGATTGAGCGCCAAGTCTAGGCCGAAGACGGAACCAAATTAATATTGCAAAGACCGCACCTAACCAAAACCCGCGAGTCCCTGATAAGAAAATCGCGCCGAGACTAACAACCCCGGCCCCAGCCATAATCAATCGTAATCGCCAATCTACCCCAGACTGGATTGCCAGTAGACCAAACAGTAGCCCCAGAATGCTGTAAAAAATGGAGCCGGGTGAGAGGAAGATAAACACAATGAGGTTGTAGATGCCGCCGAGCGCGGAGCTTCTTAGATTGAACAAAAGGTCACGCGCTACAATCAATAAAATAACCCCACCGACAATGATTAGGGTTTGTTTCAATTGCCGTGTGGTCCGTACCCAGACAAAAGCCGCTAAAATCAGGCCATAATTCAGGAGGGGGAATAATTCACGCAAATACGTGGTGATTGGTACATTTTGACTAAGGGCGACGGTCACATTAAAACCACACCAGCCCAAAAAGACAAGCAGCGGAATGAGCCAGCTTCGTTCAGTTTTCCAGTCAATCTCTCGCAGATTGATGGCCCAAAGCACAGCAAAGCCTAAAATCGCGGCGGTCAGGGCAAAGGTACCCATTTTGGTTAAAGTCACATCGGCCACCCCACCAACAAAGGCCAATTGGCTGACCATCACGGCATACAAGCCATAGATGGGGCGTTGTAGCAAAATCACCCCACCAATGACACCCGCCAGACCAATCAGCAGGAAGGTAGAGGGAATGAGTTGCACGGATAGGCCAATCAGGAGGGCACCGGCTAAACTGCCAGTAACCGCAATGATTTGCAGATTAAGGGTTTTGGTCATTTGAATTTCTCATTGGGTATTTAATTCATTGTGCCATTTGTTGATGGCTTTGCCAAGGTATCCAACAAAATTTGCGACAATTGCTCAGTGCGCTGTTTCCAGCTATGAATTTGCATTGAGTCCATGCGGGCTTGACGGGCCTCAGCCGTATCGCTTTGAAGACACGCCTCAATCCCCACCTCGAAGTCTTGGGCCGTTTTAGCCACGTAAACGAGTGAGGCTAGGGGTCCATCCGGCTCTAGTGTGGTTACGATGGGCTTCCCCGTGGCCAGATATTCGCGCAATTTCAAAGGGCTGGAGGAGGCAGTCAAACTGGTTTGCGTTTTGGGCAACATACAGACATCAAATGCTTTGGTATACGTGGGCAAGTCAGAATAGGGACGGGGGCCTAAAAAATGGATGTTGGATAGTCGCTCAAGCTGGTGTGACTCACGCGAATGTTCGGTTGGCCCAATTAAAACAAAAGACCACTCTGGTCGGGTTGTTGCGATTTGGAACAACATTTTGAAATCAACCCAACGCGTATCAATCGTGCCGTAGAAACCGATAATTGGTCCTGGAATGGCTTGAATATCACTGGCAATTGGGAGGTCAGGATCTTGAGTTGTACCGAAATGGTCGTGATCCACCCCGTGGGGCAAGTAATAACAAGCTTTGGTTAGTGGGGCCATCTCCTGTTGAAATGACTGTGATGGGGTGATAGTCACATCAGCCTTGTCCAACATCTCTTGGTGCATCATCTCTAGGGGGGCACGTTCTTCGGGTGAAACATAGGCGGTCAGTTTATCGGCGCAGTGATAGACTACTAATTGCTCGTTCATCGCCCCCACTACAGCCTTGGCGGTGGGCAGACCAATCCACAAAATCAGATTGTTCATCTTGAGCCACCACTGCCAAAACCTCAATTGGCCTTTGAGCAAAATCTGGTTAACCTTTTTGATGAGGGGAACATGATGTAAGGGGATGACCACTGGCGAAAGGGCATAAAAATTCGGCTCAATTTTCCGACAGCCTCGTATCCAGCGTTTAATCTTTTTCACGATGCGTTTGGCATCGTGCCGAGATAACTGTGGACGTCGCACCCCAATCGACTCAACGTAGAGGACTGTATTTTGCTTCGACAAATGACGCATAAAGTGATGCTTGCTCATGACCGTGGTCCCAATATCTTCACCGAAGCAGATAAAACTGTGGTTTGTAATCATAGTTAGTATCCTATTTGACCTCACCTAAAACTTGCTGCTTAAAAACTGTAAAGTGAGCAGCCGCCTTTTGTCGAAGGTTTTGTCGTTGTTTTAATTTGACCACACTCAGCGCTCTAAAAATCGCCGCTTTTGTCAGTAATCCGGTTCGCAAAATAATGATTAACACCAAGGCATAAACCGGGGCGTAATGTTTATTCAAAAAAAGTTCATAGTTTTTGTAAAGCTCTTTTAGAGCGAATAAAGAGACCTGTTGGGAACTTTGCCCGCCAAAATGAATAACCAATGCATTAGGGCAGAAATAGATTTTGTACCCAGCCAGAGTCGCACGGTAACACCAATCTTTTTCTTCACCATAAAAGAAAAAGTTCTCATCTAAGTAGCCGATTTTATCTAAGACTGTGCCTTTAATCATGAAGGCAGCCCCAATCAGATAATCAACCCTCATTTCGCGATCGTGGCTCCAGATTTCCAATAGCTTGCTCGGTGGATTTGAGAGTTGCGGCAGCCAACGGTACCCTAAAAAGCTATAAACAATCGTATTAATTAGATTAGGAAAGCTTCGACACGATGGTTGTAAGCTTCGGTCCGGATTAAGGAGCTTTGCCCCAACCACAGCACAATCTGAAAGCGCATCAAGCCGTTCGATCATTGTCTTCAAGGCACCAGAGAGAACGATTGTATCGGGGTTGAGTAACAACACATATTCGCCCCTAGCAATCGCCAAAGCTTGATTATTTGCCTTGGCAAAGCCCAAATTCTCCTCATTAAAGATGTAGCGAATCTCAGGATATTTTTGTGGAATCACCGTCAACGTCTGATCTTGTGATTTGTTGTCAACAACGATGATCTCAAGCGATAGGCCCTCTTGCGTCGCTTGCACAGAGGCCAAACATTGGTCCAACAATTCACAAACATTGTAACTGATAATAATAATTGATAGCTTGGGTGCATTCATATCATGAGTCTATTGGTATTAATTCTTAATCTCTCGACCACCTTTGACGCATTTGTTCAATTTCGTCTGAACTGTAAAAATGGCGGGTATATTTAGCGTCACACATCATATCAAGATAGCTTTGGGGCAGCCTGATCTTTTCCTTAAACTCGCGATAGCGGGGGCCGTGAACTCGTGTTTCACCTTCATATTTACGAGTGAGGTTAAATGTAGGAATATCCAAAAAATCAGCAATGGCTTTTTCCTTTAGCGCGTCATCTAATTCCACCCTAAGGACTAAAACGTCAAAGCAGTCTTGTTTGATTCTTTGATAGCCTTGCTCATAAGGAAAGGGGTATTGATAAACATCAATACCTAATCCTGCTTTAAACTCTCGATCAAACCATTTAAAGACCCCCTGATGATTGTGTTTATTCAAAAACAAATCAATCAGCTTATCCTGGCTTAAAGTTCCCACATCTTGGCCATCTACCAAACGCCAGGGGTCGTCAAAAAATTTTGACATGTTACGCGTGATCGGATCCCTCACCAGGGTGATGATCTTCGTGAAACGTTTCGGCTTAATAAATTTTTCATCCAACCCTTTTGCCGTCCAATATCTATGCTGGAGCCGCCAAGCTCTGATCCAACGTCGATAAAACTTCATATCAACTGGATATTTGATCTTATATGGGTAAACTGAAACATCCTGGATTTGATGAACCTGATAAGACCAAATTCTGTGTTTTAAGAGGGAGGTCTGCATTGAAGTTGAACCAACCTTCGGCATTGAATAAACAATAATCGGCGATTGGCCTCGGCGATAACCATGCGATAAGTTAATCAATAGAGCCCCAAAATGACCATATATAAAGCGGTAACTTCCATCATAAAAGTAATCGAGTTTTTCCATCATCGTTTGCTTCATCTGATCCGCCTCTAATGCTTACCGGCTCATCTCAATTTGATAAACGGCGAGCGTCTGTCGGGCCGCTTCCGACCAAGTAAACCGTTGGGCCTGTTTCTTTCCCTGTGTTGCTAAGGATTGTGCCACTTGACGATCAAGCAAAACCGTTTGTAAAGCTTGGGTCAAATCATCCACCTCATTTGGATCAACTAGCAAGCCAGCCTCGCCAATGATCTCTGGTAAAGATGTGGTATTCCCGGCAATAACTGGCGTGCCACAAGCCATCGCCTCAAGAACAGGGAAGCCAAACCCCTCCCGGAAAGAAGGAAATACAAAGACAGTCGCTTGCTGATATTCTTTGAGCAAGGTCGCATCATCGATGCGCCCCAACCATTGAATGCAATCCTCAAGCTGATGTGTTTTGATTTCAGCCTGGATTTGAGCCTGGTAGGCCGTCTCGGAACAATCGCCAACGATCCGTAAATATAGCCCCGACGGGATGGTCGGTTTCAAGGCAGCCAAGGCCCGAATCACCATCAACAGGTTTTTGTTGGGATCGCAACCACCAACGAAGAGCAGAGTGGGGACTTCAGCCCATGGCAACGGGTCGAGGTTAACCCCAGATGCATACGGTTCGCTAAGACCATTGTGAATAGTGGTCAGTCGTCCTGCTAACGGCGGACAATATCTTTGGATGATGTGACGACTGGCGTGTGAGACCGTAATGATTTGTCGAGCAGCTAGACTCATCATCGTCAAATAACCAAGGTAAAGCAACCGATTACGCCAGCCAAAGCGGGCGTCAAGCAACGGATTAACATCATGCAGTGTGACTACGGTCGGGCAAGCAGCTCGTGCCCAGCAGGTATTACTGGGAAAGTGTATTAAATCAAGGTCATCTGCTTTCGTAGCCCGGGGTAAAGCAGTGTTGGCCCATAATCGTTGCGGGGAAAGCAATCGAATTTCAAGGTTAGGATGGTCGCCAAACTCAATCGGTAATTCGCGGTCTGAGTACAAGATGTAGTGGTGTTGTGGGGCCAGTTCAATTAAAGTCTCAAGCAAGGTGTGGGTGTAACGCCACATCCCGCGCCGTACGCCATATAAAATCCGGGCATCAAAGCCAATCCTCATCAATGATACTCCTTCAACAATCTCATTCAGGTTGTGGCAGATATCCCCTTTGAGTCAGGGCGGAAACCACTATCTCACTAGCCAATAAGTGACCGGCTGGATTCCAATGTTTATCACTGGCTCGAAAAAGGTTGACATCGTTCTCGCTTGAAATGCGTCTGAATGTTGGCAAAAGGTCAATGTAATCAATCTCGAAATCTCCCAGAATTTGTTTCAAACGATCGTAGCCCGGTGCGTCTGCCATACAGAGCAAATCGTTTGTTGAAGGTTCAATGTTTGGTTCGATGACCTCCTGTAGGGCTGGTACCGAGAATACCACAAGTTTGCTATCAATTGCCTCAACATCCTGCTTAAGTTGAGCTAAAATTCGGGCGGTTGTCTGCCAAGCACGCGTATATTCAGACGGTTCATCACAATAGTGCACGCCGCTGAGGGCAATATCTAATTTAACATCATTGGCTGGTGGAGGTTGTTGAGACTCATCGACTTGATCGCCTCTTGAGAACGCTCGAAAATCTTTCCATGTCGTGGAATTACTGATGAGATTTAATAATAAAAATTGCTCTTTCACCTTATATCGAAATGTTTGTTGGTAATCCTTGGCGGCCGTATAACGCTGGTGAGCCCCAGCAAAACCCACTCGGGTAATCTGCCATTCCTCAGTTGAAGCAGGATCAAGATAAGGACGGCTATCGGTTCTAAACAGATCTGTTCCAATGATCTTCTCAAGTTCAAGGCTATTATTTCTAACATCATTACCGAGAGTGAAGCCAAGTAAAACTAAATCTGGTTCATACTGTCGTCCGATTTCCTGAAACACCAAATATTGTTGAAGGGTACCATAGCCGCCTACCCCTAAATTTATAACCTCAATCTGGGATCCTGACGTGCTAACAAGAGTTTCAAGCTGACGAGGTAAAGACTCCGCTAACGTTACCGAGTAAGCCTCCATGAAGGAGTCGCCGAGGATCAAGATACGGTAAACGTCATCTGGGTTTTCATAGTTATGTTCAACGTCACGCCAGCCCCCTGAGTTGTACGAAACTGGCACATCAGCTTCAGGCAAACGATTAACATAACTGGTATTTGCCTCCAGCACCCAGCCAAATATTGGATGAGGAATACGATACTGAAATGAAGTGCCACTATCCATTATCAAGATTGCCCGAAGGGCTACTTCGGCAAAAAACAGTGAAAGACCTAGACTCAGTAATGATAACGTTACATTGGCTAGAAGTTGTTTTTTTCGACCTACCTTCACAGGTGTCGAAGGCTGCATATTGACCTGCTCATCAATGTTTTTTGACATCCCTCATCTCTGTTTAGACTCAGCCAAAGCTCGTTTGAAGCCTTGACTATAGTGATACCACTTGATTTTGTTGCACATATAGTTTCGCAAATTTGCAGGTAATTGCTGCCCAAAATACCTCACTACAAAAAGCAAACCTGCGTTGAGCCAAGGCTGATCGAATTGATGGCGTAGCTGCTGACGAAGGGATAATTTCGCTCCCTCTCGCGTGCCATTAAGCACATAATCAACATTGATGGAAGCATTCATGGCTTCGTCATCAGGATGATGCAGATAGTACTGTCCAGCCCGAAAACCATAGTTTTCCTGACGTTGGGTAAGGGAGGTCGCATCGAGCTTAGGTCGATGCCAAGCTTGGGCCGCTTTACAGAAGTGTAACGAAATGCCTGCCCGAAAAAATCGTAGACCCAGTTCAGTATCTTCGAAAACAACACCCAAATCATCATTAAATGGACCAATGGTTTCAAAATCCTGGCGGCGCACCGATAAATTAAGCGTGATAAAGTGGTAGTAGGGGAGCTCGTTGTGTTCCATATCGTGTCGCATTGCATCACTAAAGATGCCGTCCCAGCGATCACGATGATAGGCCATAATCGAGGTGTTGGGTAAATCCGCAGCAAAAGGCGTGTAGCCCAATATCGAACCACGCCCCCACTGCTTATGAGCATCGAGATGTCCTGCCAATAAGCCTGGGGTTGCCACCACGTCGTCATCGAAAAAAAGAATAATCTCACCCTGAGCCAATCCAGCCCCTCGATTACGAGCGGCACTCGCACCACCATGCGGTTGTTGCACATACCGATAGCTTGGCGGTAGGTTGAGTTGTTCGATCATTTGTGGGGTCTCGTCGGTTGAGGCATCGTCAATAACGATGACCTCGAAGTGATCTGACGGGATGGTCTGCTGTTGAAGCGACTCAAGACACTGCTTAAGTAAGGTCGCTCGATTATGGGTTGGGATCACGACGCTTAGGTTTAGTTTGGTCATATTTTTAATCGTTTACAGTTCAATATCAGGCAGTGCTGGGTTGACTTTTTGATAAAGTCCCCACAATTGCGCCATATGTTTCTGCCAAGAGAAGTGCTCAACCGCACGCTGCCGGGCTGCATTTCCCATTGATCGAATCTGATCAGCCTGGTCAAGTAGACCAGCAATGGCGGCAGCCAAAGCCTTCGGGGTTTTGTCATCAACCAAACAGCCGGTTTGACTGTCAACGATAACCTCAGGATTACCGCCGACGGCAAAGGCGATAATTGGCAATCCAGAAGCAGTGGCTTCTAAAATCACATTGGCAAAGGGTTCGTTCCAAATAGAAGGAACAATCATCACATCAACAGAGCGATAAAGGGCTGGCATATCATGATGCGAGACCGGGCCGATCACACAAATGTTTTGAAAGTGGGCAATTTGCTCATTGATTTTCTTCTCCATCGCCTCGGCTTGTTGTAAATCCCCCTTAGATCGCCATAGTTTGGCTGATCCAGCTAAATGCAACTCAAATTGGTCTTGGTAGGGTTTTAGATGATGCATTGCCTCTAATAGGGTAAAAAGTCCTTTTTTCTCGTTCCATTGACCCGCAAATAAAAATCGAAGCGGACCAGGAACACGCTCTTCTAACGGCAAAGGGGCAAAGCGGCAGGTATCGACACCCGTATGCAGGACATGAACGTGATCGTCCGGTAGATCAGGATAGGCGTCTAACAACCAACGTCGGACGTAATCTGAAACACAGGCGTAATAGGCACGTTGATAACGTGATTTGAGCTTTTTGTAAGCTGGAAATTGAACCTCGTTGCCAAAATGTACTAACGTTTTTTTAGGAGCCACGGCTGCTACAAAGGGGCTATTTTGGGCGTGATAAATATCGGCTGAGAGATTTCGGGCAACAAATTGACTGTAATAGGCGAGCGGGGCTTTGTTTCCAAGAAATTTTAGGAGTGGAATGGCTCGGGCTGCAAATTTGGTCGGAGTGCCCCGAAAGCGGGGTGCAGTGAGGGATACCTTGGCCCCATAGTCAACCAAAGCTTCAGCTTCGGTGATGGTTCGTCGTTCCAGCCCGCCGATGTGGTCCAGGTCAACCTGAGTCAGATGCCAGACAACCATTGCAATATTTAGATTTTGGTGCCTCAAGATGGATATCTCCCCAAAAAGTGTACATTCATCAAATTAGCTCAGATAGCCGGATTGATGTTTTAAGTAAACCGATTTGTAGGCCTGTTTAGACATAACATTCATCTTCTCAAATTTCCATTTTTCCTAAAATCTTCTTCGGTTTGCTTAAAGAATTGCCTCTTGATAAATACACACGTTCTCCTTGAGTCCATTCAATATCAAAGCCATTCGAGTTATTATAGAAACTGCGTCTACACCCTGACTTCATACGTTCATGAAGCTCAACAATCATTGTACTTACACTTCCAATCCAAGATGAGGGGTCATTAAACACTTCTCTTTCTGCGCCTTCAATATCCATCTTTAGAATATCGATACTCGATATATCATAATCTTTCATAATTTTGTCTATGGTGACTCCCTGTATCCGATGACATAGGCTTCCAAAACCCGTTTGTTGACTTTCTGCTGCCTCCGTCATAAATCCCCACTTACCTAATCCTGGGTCAACCAGATCTATCTCTTCATTTTTATCCCACAGTGCCGCCTGAATCGCAACGATATTATCATATGGGGCTACATTCATTTTAAGTAATTCAAAGTTGCTTTTTTCTGGTTCAATCGCAATGATTTTTGATTCGGGATATCTATTGGCAAAGTAAATAGAGGCAAGCCCAATATTTGCCCCAGCATCTACGATTACCTTGGGCGAAACATTAATTACAAAATCGAAATCCTGATTAATAAAGACTTGCTCATATGTTTGTATATCACTCGTACCAAGCCTCAAATAAAATGGAGCTTTGAGTCTATGCCTACCAACTTTCAGTAAACTGTTCGAGTTCGTAGCCTTTCTTTTTACAACTCTCATCAATCCAAAAATCCCAAACCAAGAATAATAGTTGCTAGCGAGTTTTATCATCTAAAAACCTATGAACCCAATAGAATCGAATTTGTCTTTTGATAAAGTTGCCACAATCCCCGTTTTTAGCAAACAGGGTTATATTAACATTGTATTGTTTTAGGCCGTGCCAAGAAAATAAATAACCAAGGGCAAAAGGCGTGAACCGAAATAGGTGTTTATCAGCCTGTTGATCGCACGGCTTTAAAGCTTTTCTACAGATAGATTGAGCCACGGTCAGATCTTTATGATTTCAAGGTACTTTGCCCAATTTATTTCTTGGAAAAGCCTTAACAGGTCTGCCTCAATTACCCCGACTCGCTCCAGACCACCGCCACGATTTAGATTTCGTTCGGAGAGATGCCAAATTAACATCGAAATTTGCCTCGTTATAATTTTTATTGGATCTACTGACGACATCGAATGATTAAATTAGCCGCCTGACGATAGCCCAACCATCGATTGAGCTTAAGATCAACGGCTACACTAAGATATTCACTAACCTGGTTGGCTACTTTAGCCACACCATTAAAGGCGCGTCGGTTCGCTTTGCCTAGCGTACTTTCATAAGGGGAGGCTGGTTGTGGGGCTAAGACAAAGCTAGTTCCAACGATTTTTTCGATCACATAACCATTTTCACGAAGCAACTGTTTCACCTCATCAATCGAATACAAGGCGTGGTAATATTCAAACACGGGCACATTATTGACCAGTTTGCCTTGATCTTGGGTGTGTATCTCCTGCCCATCAGGCAAAACCTGCTTGTAAAACGTTCCCGACTGTCGTCGATTGTGATAATATTGCGGTACAGATAAGACGTATCTGGTAGAGGCGCGGCCCATCGCCTGTAAATTTTTAAAGGCGGGCTTGGGATCGGGCAGATGCTCAAGTAGCTCGGTGCAACTAATAAAATCGAACTTTTGCCCTAGTATGGTGGTGTTGATGTTCCCCACCAAAAAGCGACATCGTTCCGCCACTCCTTGCTCCCTGGCGAGACGGTTGGCAACCTCAATTTGAGGCTCTGACAGATCGAAACCCGTAATCGTCAATTTGGGATATCGTTTGGCTAGATTGATCGCATAAATTCCGACGCCACACCCCGCATCAAGCACGGTTAAAGCTTGATTATTCGGGATTTGTAGGGCGGCGAAGGTGGCGTCCATGCGCCGTCGATAGCCGGTTTCCAACGGCTGCAAATTTTGATCGACCTGCTCCAGCCACATTGTTTCCCAGCCTTGGGCATAATAATCATGCAGAGCTGCTTCGGTGGGAACGGGTTCAGTTTGATTCATAGGGTGTTGTCCTTGAATTGATGCGACAGAATGAATTCTATCGCTATGGTGATGAATAAACCTGTGGGTTCATGTCATTCCCGCACGCTTTTAGCGGGAATCCATCATTCGTTATCCCCCATCAGTGGATGCCCGATAAATACATTCGGGCATGACATGAACGAAAATTGTATTGAACACATAATCGAGTCGCAATGAATTATTTCAAGACTATTGTCAACTAAGTTTATTTTCGATGATGGTCCACCAGCGCCTGCTCGTAAACCGCCTCTAGCTGTGTAATCGACTGCTTCCAGCTAAAGTGGTCGCGGATAAATTGGGCCGCAGCAGCCCCCAACACTTGTCGGCGGGCTTGGTCGCCGAGTAACGAAATCACAGCGCGGGCAAATGCGTCAGCTTCGTCTTCGACGATGGCCTGAACGCCCGACTTGAGTGGAATACCAATTTTGGAAAAGTTATTGGTGACCACGGGCATTCCCATTGCCATTGCGGCAAGTAGCTTTTGTTTAATCCCACCACCGATGCGGACCGGAATCACACACACACTACTGTCGACAAAGTAAGGCCGAATGTCCGGCACTGTTCCGGTTACGGTGATTCGTGGATCATCAGCCAGAGCCCTAATCTTGGCTGTTGGCTGACGTCCAACAATGGTTAGAGTCACATCCGGCACCGCTTGAACGATGCGTGGCAAAATTTCGCTACAAAAATATAGCATCGCATCCTCATTAGGCTGATAGGACATCGTCCCCGCAAATACTAACCTTGGCAAACAGTGATCATTTTGTACGGGCGGATATTGCTCTAAATCAACCCCTGGGGGTGTATGTGTAACAATTGCTTTATTGTGGGTTAATTCTAATAAGCTGTCTCGGTCTTGCACGGTGACGGTTGTTACATGGGTATATTTTAGACAGATTTGCCGCTCATAGCGTTTGAGACGTAGGCTTTCCCAAGCCTGTAATAATTGATGTTTTTTGGATAGGTATGATGGGTTGGTTGTTTGGTTTTGTCGCCGTGTATATTCAACATTGCGCTGATCCAAGATTGAGGGGCGTTGCCAATCAATGACCTCTGGTACCCAAGCCATATGTAACGAGCCACAATGAATGACATCAGGTTGCCAATTGACGTTCAAGGTTTGTACCTGCTTTTTCAAGCCTGATGATTGAAAGCTTTGTACTGTATACGGAATTGGGGTTAACAGACCGGTTAGTTTTGCGATGGTTGAGGATGGCGCACCATTAAATAATGGGACAAGGTGTGTTTGTACCCCAAGGTCTTCTAGTAGGGCTGTATCATAGTTCTGATTTTGATCGTAATAGGTACAAACCATTACCTGATGCCGTTTAGCGAGTGCTTTTAACTTGTAAAATGTATGTAAGGCAGACCCCCCAGCGGCTGGATGTGGTGTAAAAGGGGAGACGTATAGAATTTTCATGAGTTAACGTAAATTGCTACCTGTCCAGACCTTTAGAGGGCATTTGAATATTCAATATTTGACAGACTTTGCTTAATTCCCCATCGCTTGGCAAACGCTTCGATTTCGTCTGTAGCCCAAAAGTGGCGACAGTAACGCGATTTGCACATGAAGGAAATATAGATATCTGGCAGATTTGCAGATTGCTGAAGTGTCTTATAGGCATCACTATAATCTTTGTCTTCGGCAACATTTCGATAAATCCACTCATTAATATCTTGGCCTAGAAATTGAGAAATAACTTTCAGTTGCTTAGAGCGGTCTAAATCGGTGCGGTAAACAAGAAGCTTTATCATACCGTTCTGATAAGTTTGCCACTTTTGATCCGTTGAAAACGGGGTTGAAAAAACATCGATTCCGAACGTTGGCCTGAGGTTCTTGTCAAGCCACTCAAGACATTGGTTGTGAGGGTAATGGGTTAGAAACATGGTTCTTAGCTCGTCTGTCATCCAATTCTGATCTGAAAATTCGTAGCCTGTATATCGCCTAAAGTTTTGAAAAAAGGCAGACACATTTCTTGATAGCGGATCTCGAATAGGGGAAATCACATAAATAGGCAGCCTCAGACATTTACGCCATTTGAGCAGTGTTTGGTGTTTTGACTCCATCAAATGATAGCCGTGGGTGCTAACGATAAATCGTTTGGTTTCCTGATATAGCGTTGACCTCAAAGAGGTTGAGCCAACCTTACCCATCTGAAAGATATAGATAGGGGCGAGAATTTTTGTTTTGACAAACTGGTTCATTTTTCCCTCAGGGTTGACGACCGGACATGTTTTAGGTTATAGAGATATACCAACATTTGATTATCGAGTCATAATCAACGGAAATATCGCAGTCTGCTTTTTTGGTGCAACAAATGCTTTGTTGCGGTGGTACCGATCAAGTTTGCAATAATCAACTCAAGAATTTCGCCACGACGAAACCATTTTGGATCAAGAAAACCCGCTCGCCAAGCGTGTTTGACCAAAGCCTGCTTTGTCACATCCTGCCGAAATACCGCAAGTAAGCCATGATGACGTGCCTGGATTCGTCGCCAAGCCTTTCTCCGTAATTTGGAGGGAATGATGTTGGACATGGCTTGGCAGTAAGCCTCAATTTTACTTAGCTGAGGCATCTCCTCCGGCATATGGCCCATGATAAACAAAATATAGGCTCGATCTACAACATAGTCAGGGGTGAGCTGGAAGCCAGTCCGAGCATGGTCAAGTGCTTTATCGGGTTGATCCACCTGCCAAAAAGACCAGGCCGCACGCCAGTGGGTTTGGCCTAAAATCTTGTTTTGATAGGGTCTCAGTCCTTTGACATCACCGGGTTGACTATAAAGCGTTTCCAGAAATCTAACCCGTTCTGACCATTGTACCCAAGCTCGGCTCACGGTCTTACTGGTTTCATGCAAGCGGTACGCCGACCATAGTTCTGGACAATATTGAAATGTTTTATCAGCAAACGCCAAGCGCCACCAAAACTCATAGTCCATACAAAATTGATAATGTTCATCAATCAAGGCGACATCACTCAGCGAGGCCAGACGTAAAAACGTAGAGGGCTGGGGAATATAGTTCTGAAAAAGAAAACTTTTCAGGTTGAATGGCTGCCCAAAAAAATCGCTTTTTATCCGACGACTATGCTCATCAACAAAATAACAATTTCCATAGAGTACATCAACCTCAGGATGATCTGACATTGTCTGAGCGACGGTGACAAATGTACCCTCAGGATAAACATCATCAGAATTTAACCAAGCCACAATGTCACCCGTCGCTTGATGTAATCCCTTATTGATGGCATCAGCCTGACCACGATCTGCCTCACTCACCCAACGCGTCAGAAATGGTTCATATTTTTTTATGATGGAAACCGTATTATCTGTACTGCCCCCATCAACAATGATATATTCCAGGTTTGGATACCCTTGCCAAAGTATGGAACGAATCGTTTCCTCAATATATTCACCTTGGTTGTAAGAAGGCGTGATAATACTTAGCTTAGGCCAGAGCTGGCCGTTGGGCATTGCTGTGGGGAGTTGAGCCACCGTCTCCGTCCAAGGCCAACCTGTTTTACCTGAAGGCGGCGGAATATCATTCAAAGTGGGATAGGGCATCGTTTTCTACCTTTTTTGGTCGTCAGGTCATTTCGAACGGAGCGGAACGCAGTGGAGCGCAGAGAGAAATCCGCCCAGATATGCATTGTAAACCGACATTCGGGGGATTTCTCGGCGAAAAGATGCCTCGAAATGACATCACGACCAAAATTTATATCCGAATTCTCACCTAATTGACAACGCCCATTTGCCGTTTGATAACCCCATAGCCTCTTTTAAGATATTGACGAATTGATCCTTTTTGAGCCTTGACAATCGCCTTCTCTAAGGCAGGGATATCTAGACTGGTCGGCAATGTAGGTAAATCGTCAAGGGGCGTCATATCGGTCTTGGCTGTATTATGAAGTGGATAATTGAGCATTTCGAGCAAGGAGCCTGCTCGGTTTTCTACCTTTTTAATGTGAGCCAGCGACATGACATTTTTCCAACCGCCAGATTTCCCTTTACGAAGATGATGGGGATGTTGAGCTTGCATCGTCGAAAAATGAACCGCCTCCTTAATCATTTCGCTAGCTTGTGGTGATAAATCAACATTTAGATACGCCAATAAAGCCATTAGTTCTGCATCAAAATTGTGAAGAAGCCGCTCGTAAAAGATAAAATGGATATTGCATTCTGTTTGATATTTCAGATAAGGTCCCACGTGTTGAACCCACTGACGAGTTAGTTTTTCCAGGTGAGCGTCCAGATAGGCCGCTGGATCTGGAAATTCGTGGGGAAACTGGCGTTTGATATAAGGGGTAAAAGCATAGTTCGCCATAGAAATAGCTACATCACGTGGATCGCGGACGATGTAAACGATCTTATCAAATTTCGACAAAACCATTCGGCAATTTTCACTATACTTGGCATGGGTCCACACGTAATTCGTTTTGCTAACATAATCATCGATATCGTCAACCACATCCCGAAAAATCGGCCAAATTTGATAGTAGATGCCTAAAGGCTCGATATCAAGGCTGTCAACGTCGATGGGGCCAGGACGGGTCGCTGCCCAGCTCTGGGCGACGGAAAAAACAGGATCTTGTCGAATAAAGCGCTGCGGCTCAATATCAGCTTGACCATAGATTTGCTGCATTAAATTATATAGCCAGAAATTCCCACTTTTGGGAACACCAATTTGAATTACTTGCATAAACCTATCCCTTCCCCAACCCATTTTTTTGAATAGATAAAATGAATCGGGTTAGAAATTTTTCCTTGAGTGTCCAAGTGTCCTGGGGACGAATGACGGTTTGCCATGACAGGTTTAGTACAGATGAGCGAGGATTATTTGTCATCATTAAATTTCGTAGGTCTGAATAAGAGTATCCTAATTTTTCGATACAATCCGCTCCTAGCGCGTCCAAATACGCTATCGCAAAACGCTGTGCCTGAGATTGCAAGGCAAGCTGTTTCCACTTGTTTGTGCTATCAACGATTGGCCTTGTATTTTGTCTAACACCTGTTTTATCGCCGTATCGTCCTTGTGGGGCTTGTACAGTCCCGTAATTTAACATTTCAGGATCAAACGGCACATCAAGCTGACCACAAAGCTGTGACACCGTTTCCCCCGGCTTATTGACCAACGCCTCATAGTGAATACAGATCGCTTTGTCACCCATTACCTCTGTCGCCTCAAGCAGGCGATTCGGTGCGACCAATAAATCTTGACGGTACCTTGCCAGTCGCGGCCAATCCTCTTTAACCCACCGGTCGATAATTGAGTGTAGAACGGCAAGCGGATTACGGATCAGAAAAACAAACTTTGCTTCTGGAAAGAGACGATAAAGTTCAGGAATGATCAAGTAGTAACGCGGGGTTTTATCCAGAAAAAAGGGTTTTCCTGTGCTCTGTAACGCCCGGCTATAGAGGACATCGGCCCACGCCCGAGTGGCTTCCAGCCAGGTTTCCTCTCCGTCCGCA
Source organism: Phycisphaerae bacterium (assembly GCA_028285035.1). Next base: position 42,489 of record JANQQF010000035.1, on the reverse strand, counting down.
TAGAAGGTGAGAAAATCTTGCAAAGCGTTGTAAGCCATGTCCGCATTATACTCAGCCTTTAGCCCCTTTTCCTTGAGCGTGTAAATCGGATGTAACATCAACCAAGGCTCGGCTGAGGTATGGATTAGGGGATGGGTGGCCAAGATTCTTTGCAGCAAGGTAGAGCCAGCCCGTGGTTGAGAGATGATGAAGATGAGCGATTTACCGTAAAAGTTTGTCATAGGAAGAGGCGATTAAGCAGTCCCCCATCTTTTAGCTAGGCTGGCGATTTCGGCTGGAGTCCAAAAGTGCTGACAGTATCGTGAATTGCACATGAGTGAAATATAGATATCGGGCAGCTTGGCTGATTGACAAAGCGCTTGATAAGCCTCGCCGTAATCCTTTTCTTCGGCAACATTTCGATAAACCCACTCATCAATATCCTGACCTAAAAACCGGGAAATGACCTTTAATTGCGTTGAGTGATCTATATCGGTTCGGTAGATGAGAAACTTGATCATCCCTTGCCGATACGTTTGCCACTTTCGATCAGTTGGAAACGGGGTTGAAAAAACATCGATTTCGAACGTTGGTCTGAAGCTCTGATCAAACCACTCAAGACACACATTGTGACGATAATGCTTTAGGAACATCTCTCGCAGTTCATCAAGAGTCCAATTCTGAGATGAAAATTCGTAGCCTGTATCTCGCTTAAACGTTTGGAAAAAGGCGGACACATTTCTTGATAAGGGATCTCTGATGGGACAAATTACATAAACAGGCAACCTGAGACGCTTACGCCATTTGAGTAACATTTGGTGCTTCGGGTTCATTTTTTCATAACGATGTGTACTGACGATTAATCTTTTTGTTTTATGATACAGGGTTGACTTCAAAGAGTTTGAGCCAACCTTGCCCATTTGAAAGATATAGATCGGGGGCCGAATTCTTGTGTTGATGAATTGGTTCATTTTGTCTGCATCCATCGTTTGCCTGTTGATTTAGCTTTAGTATGGCCAGACTTCCAGCCCATGAATTGCATTTCGAATATCCATCGTCAAGTTAACCGTTTTTATCGGTTGCGGGTGATCAAACTGATACACAGAAATCGTTGCTGGCGAGGAGCCACCAATCATCAAGCCTTGTTCGGTTAAGCACAGCCCTCTGCCAAAGCCTTGGCGAGCGTGATCCTCCGGCAAATCTGTCATTTCCAGCGCTTCTACAGGGTACTGTTTTATCGAAAAATAATGATTTCTTTGTCCATTCAACGTCAAATAAGCAAGTTGATCTGAAGCTGTATCGTTCATCAGAATGCCGGTCTTGTATGGGCGGGTATTGTGGGTCCCCTTTGGGACTTTGGCAAAAGAGTGAAGAGCTTCATCGCGAATAAACATCAGATGATCAATCCTCGTACCGGAGATATACAATGTATTATTTTCATAGAACACATGATTAAGGTGCAGGGTGTCCTTTCGGTCAGGGCCATTGTTGCTATTTGGATCAAATATCTGTAGCTCAAACTGGGAAAATTGCATGGTACGGGTGAGGGTCGCTAGTTTGCTATCTTGAGCCTGTATCGTCTCTCGATTGAGGCTATTCTGGAAATTGGCCAGTATCTGTTGCGATGTCTCAAGCTTATTTGCAACGCGAACCGTCCATTTTGGGTAGTCCTGATGACGACGTCTAATCCAATACCCTTTTACAAACTTTGCGGCCTCAAGGTCAAATACCAGAATCGAATCAAACCCCGTTGAGGTCAGATATAACATTCGTCCCGCGATAAAAATCTCGTGACAGTGATGAAGATAGCGATTGTGAAATGACGTTAGCTGTCGAAACGACGTATCATAAACAAAAATTTCATTACTGGCTGCTAGGTAAATTTGGTCCTTGTAGAAACCAATACCTCGTAGTCCCCGATCTGCGCCACGCCCTTCCCAATTGATAGTCCCGTCATTCCAATCCAGCACCTGCTCGAAATCATTACTATTCAAATCGACGAGGTAAACTCCCCCGTGGCTTTCGCCTTGATGGGCAGAGCGAATCACGGAGCTGGCAATAACGGTTGGTAACATAGCTTCCATATTAACTAAAACACATAGCCCAATTGACGCAAAGCAGCCCCAGCTTCGGTCATAAAATAATCCAGGTCAGCCTCGCTAAATAACTCCCGCCATTGTCCAGCCTGCCCGGAACGAAAAAAGGTCAGTTTGTTTTGTTCAACGTCGGGGCCACCATAGTTTTCTTCTGCTTCTTTGAGGCGATGAAATGAGCTTTTCTCAACGGCTGTACGAATATGTGCTTCGCTGGCCGGAATATCACAAAAATCTGCAATCTGAAGACCAGCTTGCGTTGGTGCATTTAACATATCTTCATATTTTAGAAACAACACCGAGGCAGAAGATTGCTCAACATAGGCCATCGCCCTTAAAATGTGATCCTGCCAAGAACCAAAATTCTGATCATTCACCCGTCTCAGAAACTCCGAAAAGGTCCCATCGAACTTCTCCCGACCGACTAAAAACCAGTAGTAAGAGACCATGACATCTCGCCCGTCCCGATAGACATAAATAAACTTTGGATAACATTCAAAGTAGGAGAAATGTGATTTAATCAGACGCGGGGTCTCGGTTGTCATCGTATTGATGTAAGCTTGGTTTTTGTGTAAGCCAGGGATAATTTGATTAATGTTGCGAAAGCTAATCGTTTGGTTTGGGTACAACATATTCGCCAGCATGAATCGAATCCATGTATTTCCTGATTTGGGATAGGACACGATAAAGCAATCATTGTCTCGAATCTCACTGAGTTGGAGTTTGCTAGCCCGCTCATCAATCAAATCAAAATAAGAGAACAATGATTTAGAGACTCGTCTCACCTGAGGTGGGCAGAGCTGAGTTATCGATTGTTTTGCAATCAAATTACCGATTTTCATAGAATTTAGTGTTAGTTGAGGGGGTGCACGAGTAGCAGACTAGAGATGATTGTGGCTCAATAAGCGACCAACGGGCGTGATGCGTGACACATGATCCGAATTAAAGCGATTACGAAACACGTATCACGCATCACATGGTCTTAAATCTGGACGAATACTCCCTGATTAAATTGCTGTTATTACTGATACACACCCTTCTTTTAATTGTGCGATTTCATTTTGAGCACGATAGGAGCGATGCCATGCTTATGTTGTTCAAAATAGAGTCCAGTACCATAGACATCGCGCGGGGGTATCTCTATTTTTGCGGCGTGGTCACAGCTCAAAATACGTTTCATTCGTGGTTGCTTCAACCAAAATGAGACAATGTATTCACCACCAGCAAGATAATTCTGAATATTATGACACGTGAGTAAGTAAGCACAAGACTGCTCTATACGGTCAATAAAATTATTGGTGATAAACGGGCTTAAGTGGGCTACATTTACGCCCTGTAAGGTCGATATAGCAATACCCACGCCGATATTTTTATGAGGTTCATCTGATGTAATCTCCAACAAGAGCTGTAACGTAAGATTACCTTCTTCGTCTTTTTCTAAGCTTGGTATAAAGTTGTTGACGGTTAACCCATAACTATCATTACGCATCGGAAATCTTTGGTCCGCCTCCACCAGCAAGGTGTGCACAGCGTTTGTATACGCTTGAATGACGGCTTCAATTCTATCCTGACAGGAGACTTGGCCTGCTTGTAGTAATATGCCTCGGCTGCAAAGCCGTTCCACTGCTGCTAAATTATGACTCACAAACAGGACAGTTCGCCCTTCCTGTGAAACGGCTTCCATCTTCCCCAAACACTTTTTCTGAAACGCCATATCTCCGACAGCAAGCACCTCATCAACAATCAAAATTTCTGGCTCTAAATGGGCAGCAACAGCAAAGGCCAACCGCACTTGCATCCCGCTGGAATAGCGTTTGACCGGGGTGTCGAGAAATTTTTCCACCCCCGAGAAATCAACAATCTCATCAAACTTACGATCAATTTCAGCTTTAGTCATACCGAGAATGGTACCGTTGAGGTAAACATTTTCGCGGCCTGTGAGTTCGGGGTGAAAGCCAGTGCCCACCTCCAACAGGCTGGAGACACGCCCGTTCAAAATGACGCGACCCGAGGTCGGCTCGGTGATCTCGGAGAGGATTTTGAGCAGGGTACTCTTTCCAGCCCCGTTGCGCCCAATAATCCCCACCACTTCACCCGGCTGGACATCAAAGGAGACATTGTTTAAGGCCCAAATAACATCTTCTGTGTTGGGCTCGGAGCCGTTAAACTGACTCAAACGACGTAGGTGTTGGTAATTGCTGATCGGAGCTTTTAGCCAATTGACCAGCGCCCCAGCCAGTGTCTCTGATTGTTGTTCTTTAAGACCAATCCGGTACCGCTTGGAAAGGTTTTCGACTTTGATAATTGTTGACATTGATAATTAGAGTAGCAGTGACCTATTGTGACTACGTGTCAGAAACGATTCCGCCATTGTTATTAAAGTATTCGACGAGCATCTCACCCGCGTATTTATTGCCATTAAAATTCCAGCGCCCATTATTTTCTACTTGGGTTAAGCCAAACCCAGGTGTTCCAATGCCGATTAGCTCCATATAGATAGATCGCCAATGGTATAGGCTACATCCCAAAAAGCGGGAGCAAATATTTATCCAGCAACTTCATCATGATTCCGATCTGTATCGGGTTACGCGATTTGTAGCGCAAGTTCCTCACTTGGGTGTTTATAATATGCTAAATAGGAAACAAATCAGCGATTTGTCCTACGAAAAGTGAGGGAATCAAAGCAACTGCGTAAGTCTTACTACTCCCCAAGTAGCGATGTATAGAGCTCAAGATACCGTGTTGCCTGACGATTGAGTGAATATTCTTCAATCGCAATTTGACGGCACTTGACACGCATATCCTGTCGTCTAGTCTCATCGGCTAACAAATCAATGATGGTGGTTCTGAGGGCCTCAATATCTTTAGCAGGGGCAAGTAAGCCGGTGATTCCAGGGCGAACCATATCTGGAATACCGCCACAATCAAACCCAACAACGGGTGTACCGCAAGCCAGCGACTCAAGGACCGTGTTAGGGAGGTTGTCCTGCAAAGATGGGATGACAAAAAGATCAGCCAAACTGTAAACAGCGGAGAGTAACTGTGGGTTTGTAATTTGCCCCAGATGGATATGTAACAAGTCAGTTGGTATCTCCGGTTTATTTCGCCCTACGGAGATTAAACATAGATTTGTCTGATCACCCAGACTTTTTAGGGCCTCAACCAATAGCCCAAATCCCTTTCGCCGATTTGTTAAATCATTCGCAACAAAGAGTAGAGCCTGCCCTTGTGGCGCAATACCCAATATATCACGCAAGCTGTCACGATGGCGGGGGGCAAAGCTATCCGTATCAACGCTGTTGGGGATGCAAGATACTGAAAAGCGACGAAGCAACGGACTATTTTGAGCTTCTTGGGTCAGCCATTGGCTAGGGGCTACGATATGCAGGGCATCGGGCGAAAGTTTGTCAAACACGGCTTGCTTCCGTCGCCACACCGCCCGGGACAAATCATTAGGCTGAGATGAACCAAGCTGCGGACAAGACCCGCACCCTACCTGAAAAAAACCGCATCCCTCATCATAATGACATCCCCCGGTAAACGCATTCATATCGTGAATCGTCCAAACAACAGGGTGGTTTCGGGCGACAGTACGAAAGAACGTTCGATAGTCAATAAGTTCAGCCGCCCAATGCAGGTTGATAATATCAGCATTCAAAAATTGGTCAGCCACCCCGTAAATATGTTGACTACGATCATCGGAAAATGCTTCGTAGCCGGCGGGTCGTGAATGTCGATAGGCGGCAAAGGCTCGAGCAATTATCGTCCGCCGGATTGTCCGCCGGACGCTCGTAATTGCGTCTTCAGGCCATTGGGGAGTCGTTATCGTGGTATCGTGACTGCCCTGTTGCGTCACCAACATCCTTGATGAAACATTTAAAGCGCTTAAACCGGTATGGAGCCGATAGGCGGCAAGACCCGCCCCACCACGGATATCGAACCGGCTCACATGTAACACGTTCATGCTAGTTTAGTTGCCTCCAGGAACAATATTCCTGGCCTTGAACTGCTCCCTCCATTTATTAATGGCAGGCAGGTCTAGCTTTATTTGGGTGACGGATGGGGTTGCTATCCATTGCCGAATCGAAGCAAAATCATCTCGTTTTACGGTTGGTAGCCCTGTATCATTGGCGATCTCTTTGGCTCTGTTATCAACCTCAATAATCAATGCTCTTTTTTCGGACAATAGGCACCGAATGCCACCATGTAATCTTGTCCCGATATAATCAAGGGACAGGTTTGAATGCAATAGATCATCTAAAGCAGAAACCGTGCGATCCAGTATAACGAGTGGAAAATTCATATCTGATACATATGCTAAATCACGTCTACCCTGCGGCCAAAAGTAAACCTTTTTGTAGTTTTCCAGCAATATTTCAATCAGCTTCTTATCTAAATCTGGCTTTTTGGCATAATCTGTGATCATGACTAACACATTCTCTGATTTCGAGCCAGAGATTGAATCAGGCTTAAGGTTAGACAGGGGCCACATGGTGGGGCAACCTGTATTCAATACATTCTTGATTCCAATCGATTCCAGCTTTTTTTTTGTATAATCATCTCTTACAGAGTGATAATATTTGTGTGACAAGACCGAACGTAAAATTGTTCTGGTATAAAAATTTATAGAGTCCTGATATTGCCACCACCCAACCCCAAGCAGAACGACATCTCTAAGCTTAAATGCATCCAACAGGGAAATTTCCCACTGTCTATATTTATTCATCTCCGCCGATAGAAGATTAGTACCCCCGACGAAAATATAGTTACACGTTCTTATATCAGCATATTGTTTTGCCCTCATCGGGGTTTTCGTAGAAATTCTTGTTACAAGAGGATCGTCCTCTTTAAACAGGATGTTAATTTCTCCTTCAACAGCTTCTCGAATAATTAAATCGCCAAGATTTCGGCTTAGATTTCCGTCGTTATCTTCAATTCCTGGGTCCAGCAAACAAATACGCATACGATCCATTTTTACTAAATTAAGAGTAGATTGAAATCTACTGCTAAACGGTCAAGCAGGCTTGAATCCTGTATCCTGTTCTAGCAACAGAATTCATTCTGTCTGCCTGAGTACTAATCCCACCGAACAGCTGTAGGAGCTAAAAGCCCCTTCCAGTTTCTATCAAAATCTTTAATTAACGATTCCTCAGAAAAATCCAGCCGAAACTTTATGATGTCGACTAATCTTTGAAAGACCATTTGATTGTGTATAAACAAATTGACTGAAACATAGTAATCCCCTGCGGCAAGTAAATTGGCAGGGATTGTGCACTGTTTTATTAGTGAAAGGGGCTTTTAGCCAACCGACCAGCGTCCCGGCCAACGTCTCTGATTGTTGTGCCTGAAGGCCGATGCGGTAGCGTTTGGAAAGGTTTTCGACGTTTATAATCTTAGACATTTTTCATACTTTGTTGATCCGATGGATGATGCTTGCTACTTGTAAGCATTAATTCAAATATGCTACAATCATTAGGCAAGTTGTATACTAATAATTGTTATATAGCTCGCCCCAGAAAGAGTGACCATGTTGCATCACGCTACAAAAAAGTTAAAAAGCGCACTCAGATCTAGCCTCCCTTTTCGTTTAATATTCCCCCGAAAGGCGCATCTCTATTGCGTGGGAACCGCTAAGTCAGGTACCAATTCGATTAACGCAATTTTTCGCGATCAACTGAGATCTGCTCACGAACCTGAGAGCGACAAAGTCATAGACATAATCCTAGATCGTGCAGCCGGCCGTATTGATGACGACGAGCTTCGCAGCTATGTGCATAAGCGCAATCGAAGACTGTGGCTCGATGTCGATTCCTCACAACTCAACTTTTTTCTGCTCGATAAACTAGTAGAAGCGTTCTCTGACGCGAAATTCATTCTCACCATCCGCAATCCATATGCATGGCTTGATTCGTTCGTAAACCATCAACTCGCTCGTGGCAATTCCGACAAATGGACCAAGTTGCGCGATTTTCGATTTCGACCTGACATATATACCCACTCGCAAGCAGAAATAGTACTTAAAGAAAAGCAACTCTACACGCTTGATGGTTACCTGTCATATTGGGCACATCATAACCACACAGTAATCGATACTGTGCCATCAGATCGATTGCTCATCATTCGAACCGATAAGATAAGCGACTGTGTTGAGCAGATTGCGAGATTTGCTGGGGTACCAATTAGCAAGCTCAGGCAAGAGAACTCTCACGCTAACAAGGCTAGGGCAAAGTTCCAATTGCTTGATACAATAAATCAAGAATACCTCGAAGACAAGGTAAAGGAGCACTGTGGCGACCTCATGGCTCAGTTTTTTCCAGAGATTCAATCTATAAACGACGTATTGTCTCTCAGTAGGAATGAAAGGAATTAGCCTCCTACCACCCTGCGTGTGGGCTCATAAAATATTAACTCCAAGTAAGATACTAGGAAATAAATTTATATGAAATCTCGAAAAGTCATTGGACTTGGTTTTCATAAGACAGGGACTAAAACGCTTGCCACCTGTCTAAGAATGCTTGGCTACAACCACATTTCCTGTAATAAAGTAGCATTCCTGCTTTACCAAGAGTCCGAAATCCGGACATTGCTCAAGATAATGAGATACTTCGACTCATTTGAAGATTGGCCCTGGCCATTTGTATACAAAGAAGCCTATCAAGCGTTTCCTGAAAGCAAGTTTATTTTGACAACCAGGATGGATGAAGAAACTTGGTTCAGAAGCTTATCAAATCATGTAAAACGAGGTGCCGGAGGGACATTCAAATACCGAAAATACATTTATGGATATGAAAATCCAGATGACAATAAGTCGCTTCATATTCAAAAATACAATGAGCATAATATGAATGTACGTGAATTTTTCAAAGATAAGCCAGAATCACTTCTAGAAGTATGTTGGGAACGAGGGGATGGATGGCAGCAAATTGGCCGCTTTTTGGATTTAGATACAAGTGGTCTTCCTTTTCCTCACGCTAACAAGGCACCCGAAAACAATATAAACCCCATGAGAATTACAAACCGCATCAAAAAGGCAGTGAAGGTACTTGTTAGAGGATAAAGAAAGGCTAACAAGGCGGCACCTATAGTGATTTAGGCCACATCAGCGAACACACGCTCTGTACGTCGAAAATAGAAAGCCCCACTCAAGGCTAAAAGGGTGGCGCTCAACGTGCCGATGCCGATCAGATCCCACGGCATCGGGGTGGTGTTCAGCAAAGCGGCCCGGAATCCCTCGATCACGCCAGCCATTGGATAAAGCGCGTAGATTAACCGCGCGCCTACGCCAAAGTTCTCAGTAATCAATGAGGCAGGCCACACCACTGGGGCAGCATACATCAATAATTGCGCGACAAACTGCATCGCAAAACGGACATCGCGATATTGAACCGCCAGGGCCGATAGCCACAGACCGATTCCGGCAGCAGTCAAAATCATCAGCAAAATTAACAAAGGGAGAAACAGTATATTAACTGTCGGTATGATGCCATACCAAATCATCATCAACCCTAAAATGACCGAGGCAATAGCAAAATCAACCAGCTTGGCCAAAATCGGGGTAAATGGAATGAGCAATCGGGGAAAGTAAATCTTGGAAAGCATCCGAGCATTGGCGACTAGACTGTTGGTTGAGTCGGTCATCGCCGTCGAAAAATAAGTCCAAGGCAGCAGGGCGGCATACGCAAAGACGGGATAGGGCAGCCCATCACTAGGGACGTTGGCCATACGGCCAAACACGATTGAAAAAACAATCATACTAAACACCGGCCGAATGATCGCCCAGGCAAATCCCAAAATGGTCTGTTTATAGAGAACCTTGATGTCGCGCACCACCAGAAAGTAAAATAGGTCTTGGTAGCGACGTAATTCTTGCCAGTCGATCAAGCGCCAACCAGCCTTGGGTTCGATGATTTTTTGGTACGATGGTTTGTTCAACGGTTTTTCTTTGCCAACGGTTGTTGTCATTTTTTATCCTTCAAAACGGGCTGCTTTAGGTGTGGTAAATATCTGCCGCTAGACTCCGCAGAACAAATCGACCTTCGTATTATCAATTGCGCTTATTTCGACAATGGTCCACAATCGACTGTTCGTAAACCGCCTCTAGCTGCGTAACTGATCGATCCCAGCTAAAGTGGGCACGAATAAATCGAGCGGCTGCGCTCCCCAAAGCTTGGCATCGTGCTTGATCACCGAGCAGCGAAATCACAGCCTCAGCAAATGGTTCAGCATCATCCTCCACGACAGCATGAACCCCAGGCTTGAGTGGAATGCCAATTTTGGAGAAGCTATTTGTCACTACAGGCATCCCCATTACCATCGCTTCCAGCAGCTTTTGCTTAATGCCCCCACCGATGCGCACCGGGATGACACATACACTACTTTCGGCAAAGTAAGGTCTTACATCTGGTACCGCCCCGGTAACGGTAATGCGCGGATCATCCGCTAGGGCAGCGATTTTGGCTGTGGGATTACGCCCAATAATGGTCAATGCGACATCGGGCACAGCCTCGACAATGCGCGGCAATATTTCGTAACAGAAGTAGAGCATCGCATCTTCGTTGGGTTCGTAGGACATTGTGCCTGCGAAGATTAATTTTGGTCTGGACGCTTGCTGTACCACCGGTTTGAAATAGTTAGTGTCGACTCCAACAGGGATGGTTGTAATATGTGCTTTGCCATTGGTGAGGGCTGTCAATCCCTCAGTATCTTCATCTGTAACGGTGACCACGTGTGTGTTTTTTTTGCATATGTCTCGCTCATAGCGTTTGATGCGTTGGATTTCCCAGTGTGCCAATCCCCGTTCTTTGGCAGATTGCGCTCGTGCCAGAAGCTGGCTTTGCATTCGTTTATACTCAACATTATGCTGATCCAATACCGAAGGGAGTTGCCAATCAAGCGCTGCTGGTCCCCAACTCATACGCAGCAAATCACAATGAATGAGATCAGGCTGCCAGCGATGCCGAATTGTCCTGATTTGTTGCTTCATTGTGCCTCGTTCAAACGCTTGGACCATATGAGGGGCGGGGATCAACGTTGTGGTAACCTTTTGCAGTGATGTCGGCGTTTTGCCCGTAAGAGGCACTGTTTCAAGGTGAATTCCCAAGGCTCGTAGTGGCTCGTTATCAAGATCAACTTCGCTGTCGCTGCGGTAGGCACATAAGGTGATTTCGTGGCGTTTAGAAAGCTGTTTGAGAAAGTTGTAGCTGCGGATGGCACTCCCTCCAGCGGCTGGATGGGGCAAGTAGGAGGTGACAAAAAGTATCTTCATCAGGCTTGTTTTTGTGCAAAATTTTCTTGTGGTTCACTAAGGTGTGTATCTGTACCCAATTGGGCTGGATATAAACGATAATCTTTCGAGAAAAAATAGCGGATTGTAGCTGTATATCCAGCCAAAATACCAATTATAGCAGCGAATAACATTCGATAATACAGCACGGGTGACTTTAGAGATTGCCGGAAACAAGACCGTGTATTTCTTGCAGCGAAACGAATTGGCTTTCGGTTCAATAGCCCATAATGTTTAACAAAAAAATAAAGCGTGTTACGGGCATGATAGTATTGAAAACGGGGATCACTAAACTTTCGTTCGACCCCTTCGCGGGGTGCCCTAAGATGATCGACCATCATTTTGGGATTGAACAAAATTCGATATCCGGCCCGCTTCACCCTAAGACACACATCCGTTTCTTCACGATAATTTGTTCCCGAAAATGTAGGATCAAAGCCACCTAAGGATTTTAATAGGCGAACTCTATATGACATATTGAATCCACCGACATGATCAACCGCGATAATCTTGCTGGGATCGGCACAGAAATAGGTTGTCAGTTCAGTCGAGTCCAAGATACGTCCGATGAGATCAGGGTCTGGGGCTTGACACCCAATACCATTATCCAAAGCACGTCCGCCAACCGCGCCAACCATCTCATCACAATAGCCCTCTCGTAAGGCAGTGAGCCAGCCAGGAGCAATCATACTGTCATCATCGATAAAGGCAATAATCTCACCTTTAGCCATCTGTATCCCAACATTTCGAGCCATCGGCATACTATCTTTAACGTCGCCTAGATAATGATATCGAACATCTGGAAAGGCTGTAATGATATCGCTTGAAGCTTGATTGGAGGAACTGTCAATAACAATGACTTCATAGTCAGCACCTTGCTGGGCCTGGACGTGTTCCAGGCATTTCTGAATCATCTCAGGCCGATTTCGGGTGATAATTACAATTGAGATTAAGCGCATCAGACTATTCCTCTTATACCCACCCTAATAATCGTTTTTCAAGCCAGGCAAAACGCCCATTTTGGGCGGTGGACAGGCTCCGCAGTAAACTACTCAACAAGAGATGACGGATCTTGGGAAACCCGATAAATAAAATCGTCCCATAGGCGAGGCAGATAATTACTGCTACCAAAATCAAAACAACAAATGCTGGTATGGTGTTGATGAAGAACATCCGCGCTATGCCACCCACCACCCCTGACCCCAAAGCCATCGTCGATGCGGGGAGAATGGCCCGTAGAAACTCAGGGATATTTCCTTCGGTCAACCGCATTGTAGCCCATACATTAATCAAGGTATTACTGGTGTTTGCCACAGTGAAGCCTAAAGCTGCACTCAGCGTACCGAAGTCAAGTAACAAGCCAATAACGGTGGCTGTAACGATAATGTGGATGATCGTTACATAGGTAATCCATATCGATCGATTATAGAGCGGGTATATGGTGTAGCTTGGATTGACGATACTACCGACGATCATCCCCATTGTCAATACCTGCACCAGCCTGATGGCAGGCTCCCATTTATCACCATAAATAACCATCACCAACTCTGGGGCTGTGATTATCATAATCGTTAATGGTAGCCATAACAAAACACTTTTGTAAGTGGTGACAAACAGATATTCACGCCAGACAGACTCTCCCGCCCGATACGCGTCAGCCAGTCGCGCCTGAAACACAGCATTAACCACGCTGGTGAGCTTCTGGACGGGGAGGAATGCTAGGTTAAAGGCAAAGGTATAGAATCCCAGGCTGATCACACCCATAAATCGGCTGACCATAAAATTGTCGGTAACACCACCAACCCAGACCAACATATTTCCCGTCGCAATTTTCAAGCCAGAGCTGAGAAGAGGCCAGAGTTCCTCACGATAGAACCACGGTTTAACCCACGCCCCGGCATATCGCCACGCTAACCCTGATGAAATAATAGCTGTTACCAGACTCCCCGCCACCAAGGTCCAAAAGCCAGCCCCTAGCAGAGCCAAGGTAATTGTAACGATGGTAAATCCGACCATCGCCGCCACTTCGAGTTGGGCAATTTTACGCTGCGCCATCCGGCGGATAAGTAACGAGCGAGGCAATCCAGCTGTGGTCGTGATAAATATGCCGACCGGCAAAATGCGCAGCACAATCATGGTATCGGGACTATTGACCAAATCAGCCAGAAATGAGGCAGCCGCGATGGTAGTTACCATAATGATCGCACCAACTGACAAGCTCAACGCCAATATCGTCGACAAGAAAGGGGTATCGAGTTCCGTACGTCGCAACACCAGATCTTGAATGCCTAACCCAGCCAATACGGTCAGCACGCGAGTGAAGATGATCGCTGCTCCAAAGATTCCAAAATCTTGGGGAAGCAACAGTCGAGCCAACAAAATGTTGGTCGAGATGGTGACAAGCTGTGAAATCGCCTGACCACTCGCTGACCACAAAAGGGCCTTGGTGGTTCTATTGGCGCTCGTCACCGATGCATCCAATCGTAAACCATACTGGCCTGCTCATTTTGATCGATGATGGTCGCCAGCCGTTTTCGTTCACGGGTCGTTTGCCAGATGGTGGTGCTGTAGCGGACTAGTAAATCTTTGATGCGAACCACATAATAAAGATACACCCAATTCGAAGACGCAGGCTGGGCATACAGTCGGGCCATAATCGTGCGGGAGGGAAAAACGGTGCTAAAGAAGACCTGCGCCTTTTTTTGTAGAGTATCGGCGGTGCGTAGCCGGCCGAGGTTAACCATCCAGGGGAGTTTGTCATTTTGATTGAAATCCAAAATACGCCCCTTCGCCCATACCAGATACTCTGGAACAAAATCAGATGGACGGAGGGCTTCCAGCACATCTTGGGGAATATCTGTATGAAGTAATTCTTGCAAAAGGGAGAAGATCAAATATACGCCACGAGTTGCCTTCCAGCGATGCGCTTGTGAAACAATCACATCCCAATCAAGGCTGTCGATGTGGTGTCGGATCAACAAATCGAGATCACAAAGGCTATGTATCCCTATTTCAAAGTTGTGATGGAGGGCGGCGTGGAGACAAAGATGAAGCAGTAAGTCCTCCTTGCTCAGGGCAAGGGCCGTTGTCTTGGCAATTTCAATTGGCTGGGCTCGTTCCCATAATTCGCCCGCTGGAAATGGTAAGGGAATGAGTTGGTTATCGTGTCTCGTCAGACTAACGATGTGCCAGTGGATTTCAATCGTGATTGCTCCTGGTTTCATCAAACAAGGCAGATGGTGAAAGGATTCCCGTACGGTGTCTACATCAGTCTCCTCTTCGGGCGTGTAGCCTAAGCTACCCAAACAGGTCTGGGCTGCGACTAGCTTGTCCTCAGGGACCAACAAATCAATATCAACCATCCAGCGCAACGCCGGGTTCAGATAAATGTGATGCGCCAGATAAGCCCCTTTCAAGACAATAACCGGGATATCCGCAGTCTGCAATGCCTGGAGAACCTGATACAGCTCACCTCTTAGCTTGAGATTTCGTATCGCGTTATGTTGATACAGCTTCTTCAGCCGAGCTTGCTCCCCTTCCGGTATCATCGAAAGCCGGTTAGCCGTTTTGAGGCGATGATACAAGAGCGGGGCCACCTTTTGTTGGCTGGCTAAATCGATCAATTGACTCCAATCAACCTTAGCCAATGGTGTTGCATCGTGACCGACCTCGCTGTCAGAATATGGATGATGTAAATTTTTTAGTAGAAGCGTGCTTAAGGTTTCAGAATGCACAAAAAGGTACCTTGGTAAAATTTGAAGATAAGGGAATTCTATAAAAGCCAAACAGAAACAGGGTTCGACAGCGGATCAGGAAAATTGTAACGCAGGCAGGGATGCCTGTGAAAGGATAGGCTAGAAGCTGATGTTACTCTGTTTCTAAAAAAGAAACCAGCTACTTCCCTAGAAATCAACCAAAAAACAGGCAAGCGCTGCCCTCACAGATTGTAGACATAATCGAGTTAATATACAGCAGGGTATAAATCTCTCTGGAGCAGTGGCTACGACAGAGAAAGTTTATAGAACTAGGAAGAATTCTCTTCCTCAAATGCCAAGAGAAGAGCTAGAAGCTCCCCCGTTGAAAATTTGCTAGTGATGTGTAGCCAGTGACGTGGCGTGATTAACTGTGTTGTGCTGTTTAATTTTTCGGCCTCGGCCCCGGGTTCGGCGTGGTCGTTTAGGGATGATTGGGGCCTCAACTTTGGTCTCAGTTTTTGCCAAATGGTCTGCTCGCACCAGATGTTCCGCCTGAACTTTAACGCGACTTCCCCCCAACACATTGAGCAGAATTTGCACGCGTTGACTAGGGGTGGTTGGTCCTTCAAAAATTGCTAACATCTCAGCAAAGGGGCCTGTCGTAATTCGAACTTCATCCCCTGGTTGAAAATTGTGATTAGACTGGATATCGCTGGACGATATCATTGTTGAGTGCTTTTGAAGGAGCCCAATTACACAATCTTGAATGGGTAAGGGGTGATGGTCAACAGATACAAGCCGTATGAGGCCAGGTGTCCATTGTAGTTCAGAGTAATCAATAAGATTGACATCAATTCTAAGAAAGAGATAGCGTGGAAAGAGTGCTTTATCTCTTCGATTATCTGATTTGGTTTTTAGCTTGGGTAGAAAAATTTCAAAACCACGATGTTCTAAAAATGCAGCTACCTGATGCTCAGCTTGAGGTTTTGTGTACAGCGTATACCACTGTTTCATAAAGCAAGACTCACTAGGAGATTAGGGTTGAATTGAAGTATCTTAGGAAGCAGTTGTCTTAACATTTTATGGAAACTACTCCAAAACTGAAAGAGAACTGAGGTCCTAAATAGCTTATAGAATCTAAAGGATATTAAGATAACTATAGCACAGTTTAGTTTGAATTCGGTTTGAATCTAGCTTAAAGACTGTGTGATTATAGAGAGTGCGTTTATATTAGTCTGCCTTGGGGACAAGGATCAGTAAACGTCAAGAAAATAAAGAAGCCGGGGTGACCAGACCCGGCTTCCAAAAAAGGAGGAGAATAATGTACACAAGGAACTTTTGTGTTCCTAATTGATAGATGAGGTGTGTTTGAATTTTCTTACCTATGGGCAGGCAATTGGATAAAATGCCCGACTTTGGGTGAGTAACGTTTTGGCACGAAGGTGAGGGTGTTGCTGTTGAAGATGGAATTCACCATCACGCTCAACGACATAAAGTAGCGAGCCATCCCCACAAAAGACCGGCGAAGCCAATTTCTCGTCTTGTGCGGCCTGAACGATGATTTCAAAGGTAGGGTCAGGCTGGTCAAAGTCGATGAGCCACAGTCGATTAGGTTCGATACTGTGTATAGCTGTGTTTGGCCCGGTCAACACCGCCAAGCGCGTTTGCCCCAAATGATTTGACCAGCGGGGTGAGGTTAAGCCTGTATCACTCTCGATACCGAAACGGATTGGCTCAACTTCGTTATTTAGATCGATCACCATCAACGTATCTGGTGGTCCCACCGCATCTCTCACCCCAGCCATATAGGAGAACCAGCGTCCGTCAGGGGTGAGGCGTCGACCGCGTGGGGGTTGAAAGCGTGGCCTTAGGAGTGGCAAGGCCTCCCCTGTGTCAATATCCAGAAAATTGATCAATGTATCCCCCACCCAATTTCGACTGAACACAAGCTGCTGATTATCAATATTCCAGCCAAAAAAGTTATACGATGGGCGACCGTTGGCTAATTCCAGGAGGGGCTTGGGGAAAAGTGACTTACTGGATTGATAAAGCATCTGTTGCGTCTCACCTAGGGACTGGGTGCTAAAAATAATGTCCCGTTGGTCGGCCCGCCAGACCGATCGAATAGTTTCTGGAGGTGATAACCATTGCTGGATTACACCTTGCGTGGGGTCGTATAACACAAACCACTGGCGATCCTCACAATTACTAGGGGTAACGATGAACAATATTTGCAATGGCTGATCAGGCGCTTGAGGTAGGGGGCTAAATTGTAAACCGGGCCAAATAGCCGAGAGGTAATCTATCGTTCCATCATTAGCTAGGGCAATCAATGATTGGGGAGCGGCTCGGGTGCCATCAATTAAGTAGGCAATGGTATCCGTTGGTGCAGAGGGAAGAAGGGGCGGGACCACTTCGGTTAAGATGATCTGATCAACGGCAATACGTCGATTAGCTTCAAGCCAAGTGCCATCGACCGATACGGTCACACGTTCATTACGGATAATACAGTCCCAAGAGAGGGGGGTCTTGGTCGGGGTTTGCAATAAAATATCTTTGGCTACGTCTAAACGTAAAGGATGCCTTTGGTCAAGATATTTGGCTTTGATGAATTGAGGTTCAATGATCGGTTCAGTCAAGGTGACAGTAATAGGTAAGGTTGGGGCAACGAGTGATTCCTCGATTAAAATTGATTGCTTAGGGAGTATTCGTGTAGCCAAGTGTTGTTCGAATTCAATTGCATTTTGTTCAGTTAGCGTTTGAAGAAGTACATCCCAGGATGTTGTTTGTGGTAAATTTTGTAGAATTTGGCCTAAGGTGTCAAGATCTTTTTCCTGGAAAATATAATTCATTGCCAGCCGAGATGTAAGCTTCGCACGCTCGGTGACATTGTAATTTTCAATAAGGGCTAAGTCTGTGAAAAAAGGGGAGGCCCACTGCCCGTCAATCTCGGTTAGCCAGATTTCTTGACGGAGAGGCATATAGTTTGGGGTCAGGAGCTGGGTGACAATCACATCTTGTAGAGCATCTTGAACACGTCCTACATCTGGCAAATCACTGTTTTCAATAGCAGGGTTGATTTGATCGAGCAAGAAATTGCCGAGCGCGAGACGGGTGACAACCTCGGATGGATC
This sequence comes from Phycisphaerae bacterium, assembly GCA_028285035.1. The sequence continues at coordinate 24,305 of JANQQF010000035.1, read as the reverse complement.
GCGCCCATTAAAGGGAAGCACTTTGGGTGAGTTAAGAACAAGACGATTTTCCCGTTCGGCCACGATCACATCGTCTAAATCGTGCGGCTCAATGCTGATTTGCAGTGTTGTCAGTGACGGGGAAATCTCAAATCCCCACCTATTGAGTTGCTCAAAAAAAAGATCTAAATCTTGGGCCAGTGCCTCGCCAAAGGCTTGATCCTCATTAAAAACACGGATTTGTAAACCACTGTCAAGAACGATAATCGCCTGAACCGCGCCCCAATGATCCTCTGTGACTGGGGCGCGCTGCCATTTTTGTTCAATGAAACAGTAATTTCGGATTTGGGGGATATTGGATAAAGTGACGTTGACCAGAGCACAGGTGCCATCAAAAGTAAGATCCGTAATTTCGACTTGACTAATGGACTCAACCAAAAGAGGGAAATTGCGACGGTAAGAAATTTGCCACGATTCTGGGGCATCAGAGATGATTAGTCGATTGATGGCACTTTGGTCGTTATAAAGGCGTAGGTTTTCTTCTTCAAAGATGCGGGCGGTTAAATCAGCTTGGATGGCGGCACGTTGGGCCGTGACCCGATTGCGAAAAATCAGGCTGCCTACAACGAGGCAAAGTAATAAAAACCCAAGCGCCCAAAACCAACGTTTTGAGCGCTTGGGTGAAGGTTTAGGCTGTTGCTCCGGTGTTGATTCTGGAAAGGCCTCATCATCGATAATCAGTTCCCATTGGGCCATATCAACACCTCATCATTGATTTATGCTGCTCCCAAATGTCGATAGCGACCTTTGTAGAACAAAATGGGTTCTTCAACGTTACGATTATCATAGGCGACGACACGACCAACCAGAATGTTGTGGTCTCCACCTTCATAAACATGTTCCATTTTGCATTGGAAACAAACGGAGTAATCAGGTAAAATCGGTGAGCCTAATTCGCCCTTAGACCAATCAATTTCACCAAATTTATCCTCGCCTCGGCTGGCGAAGAGGTTTGACAGAGCTTCTTGATCTTTGTGTAATACGTGCACAGCATAATGATCGGTATTTGAGAAAATATCGAAGCTGTTGGCGTGGTTACCGACACTCCAAAGCACTAGCGGCGGATCTAATGAAACGGATGAAAAGCTGTTGGCCGTCATCCCCACAGGCTCGCCGTCTGGGGTCATTGTTGTTACAATGGTAATACCTGTGGCAAATGCACCGCAGGCGTTTCGAAAATCTTTTTGATCAAAGTCGCTCATGATCTCTCCTAAAAATGGGATATTTTTTAAAGGATTGCACGTCTATGATACGTGAACTTTGGAGGGCGGGCAAACCTGCCTGAGTTAAGAACGTGTCTTTTGTCTAAACCAATTGTAGAAATCGTTTTGGGTCCCATCTATTTACTGGCTATAATAAGTTTTGTGTCACAGCATTTAGACTAACTCAAACCTATAAACCACCCTTTTAGCTATGGCTATGCACCCTCAAATATTACGACAGATAAAATATCAAAAGTTGTCAGCTCTAATTATGGCGGGCAAGCATCCAGAAGCTGTGCGCCATTACGCTGAGATGAATCGGGTGAAATTAATTGAGGCAGAACAGGCCGTTCAAGATTTAGCAGATGCGTTGTGTGTTGCCTCTGAGCCTAAGTTGGTGACTGATCCAGATCAACATCCTTTTTTCTATTTTCTGCGCTATGCGCGGCGTTATCTATCAGAAGGGGAAACTGTGTTTTTGGTCATCCACTTTGCCACAATTGTTGCCCTGCTTTTGGCTAATCTGATTGCCTTGACACCCTTCCAATTTTTGGTTTATTTTTCTGGCTGCATCGCCGGTTTGGCCATTTCTTCACATCTGATGATTTTTTCTTGGTTAAGTGCCATCGTTACATATATTAATTATCATCGTAATACATTCACCTTTTTTGCCACGATCCTCATTTTTTTAGCAAATGCGCTTTGTTTTGGCTTAGGGATTTTTTGGTTCATTCTGGCCGCATTCAGATTCTAATATAACCCCATTTTGCTCTGGTTTTTGTTCTGCGTATCATTTGAGAAAGTGGTTACCTCTGCTAACACATTTCAAAGGAATATATCATGCCAAATATTATCATGGAATATAGTGACAATCTGGAGTTTGACATCCAAGATCTTTTTGCTCGGTTGCACGAGGAAATGCTGGCAACGGGTGTAGTACGAATGAAAGGGTTAAAAAGCCGGGCCATTCGCCATACGGAATATCGATTGGCCGATGGTCATGAGGGTTATAAATTTATCCACGTCGCGCTGCTGATTCGTGAGGGACGAACGGTTGAGAAAAAAGAAGAGATGTCCCAGCGGGTGATGAAGGTGCTAGAAGAGACCTTTGCCGATGAGGTTGATAATGGCTACATTGCCCTCTCGACCGACATCAAAGAGCTGTTGCACGGCATTGCCCTTACCAAAAACAACATCCCCCTTGAAGGCGTACCCAATGGCTAAAACAAAAAATGTTCTGTTTATCATGTGTGATCAGTTGCGTTGGGACTATTTGTCCTGCTATGGTCATCCCCACATTGAGACACCCAACATTGACCGCCTGGCTGCAATGGGCGTTCGATTTGATCGGGCCTATGTTCAGTCCCCCATTTGTGGCCCCGCTCGGGCCTCGATGTACACCGGACGTTACGTTTCCTCCACCGGCGCTTCCCTAAATCTGATTCCGCTGCAAATTGGGGAGCAGTTTCTGGGGGACTATTTAGCTGAACTGGGGGTGCGTACCGTCTTGAGTGGGAAAACTCACATGGTTCCTGATCGTGAGGGAATGGCTCGCGTCGGCATTGATCCAGAGTCGCCGGCTGGACAGCGGCTGGCCCAAGGGGCCTTTGAACCCTACTGGCGGGACGATGGCCTGCATCCCAATGATGAGCGCAGCAAGAACACCACCTACAATCAATACCTGCGCTCGCTTGGCTATGAGGGCGACAATCCTTGGCATACTCACGCCAACAGCGTGCTGGATGAGGATGGGAATTTTCTCAGTGGTTGGTTTAATCAAGCGGCCAAATATCCGGCCAATATCAAAGAAGAGCACTCCGAAACGGCCTACACCACCAATCGGGCGATGGAATTTATTGAGGAGGCGGGTAAAACACCCTGGTGCCTTCACGTGAGTTACATCAAACCCCACTGGCCCTATATCGCTCCTGACCCATATCACAATATGTATGGCGTAGAAGATGTCATCCCGGTTAATCGAAGTGACACTGAGCGAGAGAACACCCATCCTGTTCTAGCGGCCATGATGAATCACCTGCCCAGCCAACACTTTTCACGTGATAGTCAGATGCGTGATGCCGTTATTCCACCCTACATGGGCTTAATTAAGCAGATTGATGACCACGTTGGGCGCTTGCTCGATTTTCTGGAAGCCCGAGGCCAGCTCGACCAAACCATGATTGTCTTCACCAGCGACCACGGCGATTATCTTGGTGATCATTGGTTGAGCGAAAAAGATTTCTTTCACGAGGCCGTGGTTCGGATTCCACTCATCATCGTCGATCCTAGCCCCGAAGCCGATGCCACCCGGGGCACAGTCGAGACCCGTTTGGTGGAATCGCTTGATTTTATCCCCACGTTTGTTGAGGCGCTGGGGGGCAAGCCACACTTCCGGCTAGAGGGGCAATCGCTGCTCCCACTTTTGCACGGGCAGGAGGTTGCCTGGCGGGAGTATGTGATTTGCGAGGTTGATTATAGCGACCGTGAAGCTAACTATCATCTCGATTTACCTCCAGCGCAATGCTGGGCGGTGATGGTTCGCACCGAAGAATGGAAATATATCGCCTTCAATGGCTTCCGCCCTATGCTGTTTGATCTGATTAATGATCCAGAGGAGTTGAATGACCTTGGAGATGATCCCGCCTACGAGACTGTTTGCAATCAAATGCGCGGCCATCTCGAACATTGGGCCATGCGTCGGAAAATTCGAGCAGTCCGCACTGAGGAGTCGCTTGAGGCAGCTAAATGGAATTACGGCGCGGAGAAAAATGGCCTCTTCATCGGTTATTGGTCGCCCGATGATTTACCAGATGTGGTGAAGCGGCATCGGGGGATATCAGGAGAAAAACCACAATGAACAACCTACCACCAGTCAGACGAAAAGACAAATTGATGTCCGAAGAGCATATTCACGAGATGATCGCGACGGCCTACTCGGGGCGATTTGCGACGGTTGATGCGGATGGCTGGCCGTATATCGTGCCACTTTTGTATGTTTGGATGAACAGCGAGATTTGGACCCACAACACCCAAGCGCGAGGTCATCTGCGACGCAACGTCGAGCAAGTCTCAAAAGCCTGTTTTGAGATCGATGAGCCGGGGGAGGTGTTTCCTTACGGTCGCTTCGAGTGTGATACCTCAGTTGCTTACCGTAGCGTGGTAGCGTTTGGGCATATCCGGATTGTTGAGGATACGGATCAAAAAACGGCTTTCTTTGATGCCCTGATGCAGAAATATGCCGATGAGGATATTGGACGGCCCAAGGGATTTTATCCTAGGCTCGATCAAGTGACAGTGTACGCAATGACTGTTGATCGAATGACGGGTAAGGAGACCATCTTGCCTGCAGTGGAAGGGCGGTGGCCTGCGACGGATAATACCAAATCGCCTAAGGCCAAACCCTAAAATTTTGGACAGGATTTACAGGATGCTCAAGATAACAGAAAAAATCTTATCAATCTTGTAAATCCTGTCCAACGCATTTTTACCTTGCTACCCTGCGCCTCTGCTACCTTGCGACTTTGCCCTACAAACCCTCAAACATGGCCACTACCCGGGTCCAGCCTGCACTCCCACCGGCTAGTTTGACCGGGAAACAGGAGACTTTGAAGCCAGTGGGGCGAGGGAGTTTGTCAAGGTTGGCGAGCTTTTCAATTTGGCAATACTCTGCCTCGATGCCGACCCGATGTGCTTCCCAGATCACGCTGGGGTCACCCGTTTCTTTGAAGCGTTCTTTCATTGCCCAGAAGGGTTGATCCCACCCCCAGGTGTCGATGCCCATCACCCGAATGCCTTGCTCGATAAGCCATCGAGTAGCCTCAGCACTCATTCCAGCCCCAGCCTGAAAATATTCGGCTTGCCCCCACAATTTGTCGGCATCGGTTTGGATCATCACGATGTCGCCCGGTTTGAGAGTGTAGTCGATTTTGCCCAGCGCCTCTTGCACTTCCTCGGCACTAATCAGCCCACCGCGTGGCTTGTGTCGCATATCCAACACCACGCCATCCCCGTAAAACCACTCCAGGGGCAACTCATCGATGGTGCGGGCGCGACGGCCAGCACTGGTCGGGTAATAGTGCCACGGTGCGTCAACGTGCGTACCGCTGTGCGCGTTCATGGTGATGTTATCATTGGCCCAGCCTTGCCCTTCCGGCAAGTCATCCACCGTCGCCTCAAAAAAGCTTGCCATAAAGGCCGCACTTTCCTCGTGCGTTTGATGTTCGACTTTGACGGGAAGTGGCTCGCTGGGGCTATCTTCTAGGGGCACGTTGAGGTCAAATATTTTCATTGGGGACTCCTAAAAAGTGAGGACTAGGTTGTTTATCCGTGTCAATCTGTGGATAGATTATTCTACAGCGCCTTAAATTGCTCGAATGGCTCCAGGCAACTATTGCAAACCCAAATCGAGCGACACAGCGTTGAGCCGAAGCTATTTTTGAGGGTCGTGTTTGGAGAGTCGCAGCGAGGGCAGGTGACGGTTTCAAAGAAGGTTTGGACAATGTTGCCACCGTGTTTGTGGGGGGGCTGTAGGCCAAAGCCTTTGAGCTTGGCCCGGCCTTCATCGGTGATCCAATCGCTGGTCCAGGCAGGCTTGAGTAAGACCTTCACCTCGACCGCCTCGGCTCCGACCTCAAGTAACTTTTCCTCAATCAGCCGCTCCATCTCACGCAAGGCGGGGCAACCGGAAAAGGTTGGGGTCATCTGGACTTGTACGCGATCTTCTTCTAGGTCAACCTCTCGCACAATCCCCATCTCGACCAGCGACACCACCGGAATTTCTGGGTCTTTCACCTCTTGCAATGCATCCCAAATAACTTGTTCAGTTAACATAACAACCTCCTTGTAACCTTACTACTTTGCTCCCTTGCCTACCAATCCCCCTCAGGCTCCCACCGAGCGACCTTTTGCATATCGGCCAAAAGTGCCGTCAGATGTTCACTATGCTGGCTGCGGTCAACCTCAACCAGTGGGCTGTCATCGGGGATCGTCAATTCAGCCGCATCCAGATGGGGACGAACGATATTACGCCATTGGGCTTCGAGGAGGTTGACGTTGGGGAAATAGCCTGCCTCGATCAAAGCTTGATCTTCGGCGGCAGGGGTGAAAAGTTGGGCCTGATAGGGCCACAGCACATTGAGCGCATCTTGCATTCGGCGATTCGACTCCTCGGTGCCTAAACCCAGCCGTTCGACCCAAACGTGACTGTGACGTAGGTGGTAAATTTCCTCCTGCCGGATTTTTGCCGTGGCATCGGCCAGTGGCTCGTACTGACTTTCGGCCAGAGCAGGCATCAAAACGTATTCGTAGGCATCAAATAGATATTGTCGCAGCATTGTGAAGGCCCAGTCGCCTTTGGGGAGTTCGACCAGTTGGACATTACGAAAGGCGGGGGCGTCACGGAAGAAAGCCATTTGGTCCGGATCATCGCCCGTCAGATCACGCAGCAGTCCATAGAAGACCGTGGCGTGCCCCAACTCATCCTGCGCGATATTAGCCAACGCAATATCTTCCTCTAAAATCGGCGCGTGCCCCGTCCATTCCGAGTCACGGTGCGCCAAAATCAATTCATCATCCGCCAGAGCCGTCAAACGAAAGGCCAAGGCACTTTTTAATTGAACATCCATTGAATTGTCCTATCTCAATACTATTCATTAACCAGGTATAATCGATAGATTAAAATCTACTGCTATGAAATCAAACAGGCTTGAAGCCTGTTTCTTGTACTAGCCACAGAATTTATTCTGTCTGTACTATTTCTTTTGCTCTACCCGTACAAAACCATACGCCGACTGTTGCTTGTACGTTTTTGTCGCCGCTGGGGCAAACCAGCTTTCGACCACATCCGGCTCACTGCGAACAATGGCTGAGGTCGGCACAATCCACCAAGTTAGGGTGGGTTGATCTGCAAATGTTTCTATCGCTTTTACGAGCGCTTGCTTGGCCGATACTGCTTCAACTTCGCCCGTATAATCGACAAAGGTCATCGTTCGGCGATGACTAACTTTTTGAAAAACGGTGAAGGCTTGTGTCTCGGCCCCATCCGCGATTTCTTCTTCTGCCCAGTTGGGATTTTCCTCTAGCTCCTCTGCGGTCATCGAGAATATGTCTTTAGCCTGTACCACCCACAAGCTGACAGCCTTGGGGCGTCGGACAAATACATTCCGAGCATTGAGCAAGGCGTGTTCCGGGTCCGCCGCGTGGACCGTGCCCACCGCCTGATGTGGCTTGTTTGGTGTATCTTGCTTGAAGACCTCCCAGCGAGGCCATTGAGTATCTGTCATTTGGGTACTCCAATCTAGGCTTCTACACAAAAATGATCTCTTCCAAGAAAATCAGGGAAAAAATAATAATATGTAATTTTGCTGTGTTGATTGAATAAGAAATATTCACATCCTCTGGTCACATAACACTCTGGAGAGACAATTTCTCGTGGTCTCCACCATTTATATCCTCGCCAAGTATCCGCCCAAGCTGGATATGCGTTATAAAATTTCTGACAAGATACCACCTGATAAGGATAATGTATAGAGTGTGGATTGTCCTTGTCAGCCTCCAAAAAGCTGATGGTATAAACTTTATCCGCGTTAAAGCGGAAGTAAATACCTTGTCCCATTGATAATATTTCAACTTGAATATCACTTGCTTGCTGTAAAAGTTCATCATTGTCTGGGTGCGATAGATGATGGGAAAATTTTTCTTCTGGACTAAGCTGATCTCCACGAGGATCGAGATAACTGATGTTGAACAAACACAAACTGCTACAAATAAACCCTATTAATACCAATGTCAGAATTAGAAGTTTTTTGTTTCTACGATTGCTCAAGTCGAGTGACCCTGTATATTACTTGCTGTCTTTTTGTAACACAGGTTAAATCTTCGCTATGCCGCTTGTGCCATCGATGCCTGTTGCCGTTCGGCGTACGCATTCAAGGCCTCACGTACCCAAGTGCCATCGGCGTGGGCGTCGCGACGAGCGGCCATTCGCTCTGCGTTGCAAGGGCCATTGCCCTTGACGACCGCCCAGAATTCATCCCAATCAATCGGGCCGTGAATCCAGTTGCCCGACTCCTCGTCGTAATGTAAATCAGGGTCGGGGATGGTTAGCCCCGCCTCCAATAATTCAGGGGCCGTCTCGTTGATGAACTCTTGTCGGACTTGATCATTGGTTTTGGTTTTGATACCCCAGCGGACCAGTTGTGGGGTATTGGGCGAGTCGGAGTCGTGCGGGCCAAGCATCATCACTGAGGGCCACCAGTAGCGGTTGAGTGAGTCCTGGACCATCTCACGTTGCTTTTCCGTGCCATTGGCGTATTTAAGGACCATCTCCTTGCCCTGCTTATGGTGGAACGTCTCCTCGGCGCAGATGCGGACCATTGCCCTGGAATAGGGACCGTAAGAGCAACGGGCCAACATCAATTGGTTGGCAATCGCCGCCCCATCAACCAACCAGCCGATAATGGCGACATCAGACCAGTTGGGCACGGGATAGTTGAAGATGCTAGAGTATTTTGCCCTACCAGTCAGAAAGGCATCCATCATCTCCTCGCGGGTTGCGCCCAAGGTTTCGGCCGCGTGATACAAATATTGGCCGTGTCCTGCCTCATCCTGCACCTTAGCAATCAAAATCATCTTCCGGCGCAGACTGGGCGCATGGGGAATCCAAGCCCCTTCCGGTAACATCCCGATGTATTCGCTGTGGGCGTGTTGCGAGATCATTCGAATCAACTGCTTCCGATAGGCCTCTGGCATCCAATCCCCCGGCTCAATTTTCTCACCTCGGGCAATCCGCGCCTCAAATTCTGCTTCACGTTGTTCTTGTGTTATTTCCGCGTTCATACATATGCTCCTTCAACAATACAAATAGCCAGTGTCTCTTTGGTTTAGCCGTAAACAGTAATTGGTAAATAGTAATTGTTTGCTAACCCCAATTACCATTTACTAATTACTCTCCAAGCCATTCAACAATCGAAGCCACGCCTTGCCCAACCCCGACGCACATCGTCACCAAGCCATATGGTGAGGTGGCGGTGCCATCATCGTGCCGGCGTTTCATTTCACCTAAAATCGTCGTCATTAGGCGTGCCCCCGTGCAACCGAGGGGGTGCCCCAGGGCAATTGCCCCACCGTTGATATTCACCCGATCCTCGGGCAACTCCAGGGCATCAATGCAAGCCAGAGCCTGTACCGCAAAAGCTTCATTTAACTCTACCAGGTCTAAATCCGTCACACTCAATCCCGCCCGTTTTAACGCTTTTCGGGTGGCTGGAATGGGGCCGTAGCCCATCGTGCGGGGGCTGACCCCAGCGACGGCAGAAGCAACAATCCGAGCCTTGGGCTTCAAGCCCAGCGCCTCGGCTTTCTCGCGTGAGGTTAGAAGCACGGCCGCTGCCCCATCATTGATGCCTGACGCATTACCTGCCGTCACAGACCCTTCTGGATTGAAGGCTGGGCGCAGTTTGGCTAGAATTTCGGGACTGGTGGCCAATTGGTATTCACCCTCCACCTTCTTCATGCGAGGGTGCTCGTCCGTGTCCACAATAATCGGCTCCCCTTTGCGTTGGGGGATGACGACCGGCGCAATCTCGCCACGGAATTTGCCAGCATTGATAGCAGCTACGGCGCGGCGTTGGCTTTCCAACGCAAATGCATCTTGCCGTTCACGAGGAATGTTGGTTTCAGCGTAGATATTCTCAGCCGTCTCGCCCATCCCTTCCAAGGGAAACATTTCGGCCATCTTCGGGTTGGGGAAACGCCAGCCGATGCTGGTATCATACATTGTTTGGGCACGGCCAAAAGCCTGATCCGCCTTTCCGACCACATACGGGGCGCGAGACATGCTCTCCACACCACCGGCGATGTAGGCATCGCCCTCACCGATTTTGATGGCCCGGTCTGCGTGGATAATGGCATCCAACCCCGAGGCACACAATCGATTGACCGTGATGCCTGCGACGCTTTGGGGAAACCCAGCTAAAAGCACCGCCATTCGAGCCACATCGCGATTATCCTCGCCCGCTTGGTTGGTGCAACCCAGCGACACCTCTTCCAATTCAGCCGGGTCAATACCCGTTCGCTCAACCAATGCCTTGAGGACATGCGCCGCCAAATCGTCGGTGCGCACTTTACTCAAAGCCCCGCCCCATTTGCCGACCGGGGTGCGAATTGCATCAATGATTACGGCTTCCTGCATGATATTGTCCTTTGCTATAGAACTCAAAAAATAAACGTCCGTTGATAATTTGAATTATATTTTCTCTGAATTTAGTTGTCAAATTTGTGGCGAACAAAACACAAAAGCTATAGATTGGGATGGAGTTGATAGATTCTGATGGTTGACAATTGGCACTTTTTTTGGTATTTTAGTGTTAAATTGATTGCATAAACATTGTTTTGTGATCAATTTGGTACTAGTATTTATACTCTGGTGATGAGATGGAATTAGATGATATAGATCGAGTATTACTTGCTCACTTACAATCAAACGCAAGAATGTCGAGTAGTGACTTGGCTGACGTGGTAGGCTTGTCAACGTCTGGCGTGCAGAAGCGGCTACGAAAATTGGAAGAGCAAGACGTAATTCAACAGTACGCTACCATTCTTAATCGAACAAAGCTTGGCCACGATATGCTGTGTTTTGTTCAGGTCAGCCTGCAAGCACATTCACCTGACTCGGTCACCGAGTTTGATGATCTTGTCCACGAGCTATCAGAAATTCTGGAGTGTCATCGGATGACCGGCGGCGCTGATTATTTGCTGAAAGTCGTTGTGCAAAATCGAGAGCATTTGGATCACTTTTTAATGAAAGTATTGATGCCACTACCGATGGTTGATCGGGTTCGCACCAACGTCGTTTTGAAAGAAATCAAGGAAACGATGTACGTTTCTACTCAACCTCCAGGCTTGTAGCCCGTAAAAGTAACACAGAGGCCAAAGTTCACCAGGACAGAGTGTACTTTGGCCTCATTTAAAGAACGCTTCATAAGGAGATAACGTTATGATTGCAGATGTACAACTCCAAACAAAACCTGCTGAGCACCAGCTCAATCGTAACTTTGATTGGCAACAGATTGCCTATCTGACTCTGCTGTCACGAGCGATGGATGAGCTTGAAGAGATTGAGGGCTTTGTCAAATACCAATTTTCAGCCAAAGGGCACGAGCTTCCGCAAGTTCTACTTAGCCAACGTCTCAATTACCCTTTTGATGCTGCTTCGGTCTACTACCGCTCTCGCCCTTTCGCCCTCGGCTCAGGTTTGACCTCAACTGAGGCTTTTGTCTCTGGTTTGGCTCGGGCTGGGGGAATGACTGATGGCCGGGATGTGGGCGTGGTTTTCAATTTACCTCGGCGTACTGGGGCGACCATCATCCCGATGGCGGGTGATGTCGGCGCACAGTATACCCCAGCGGTCGGTTGGGCACAGGCTATTCGCTATCGTGTTGAGCAGTTGGGGCAACGCGAGCTTGATGGCAGCATTGCTGTCATTCTTGGCGGCGATGGCTCAACTGCAGCTAATGGCTTTTGGGCCGCCCTCAACATCATCACCACATTGAAACTCCCCGTTTTGATAATGATAGAAGACAATGGATATGCGATTTCGGTCAAGAGTCCGCTGCAAACACCTGGCTCGGTGATTACCGATAATTTGGCCAGCTTCAAAAACTTGAGATTATGGGATGGTGACGGCACTGATCCGAGTGAGGCCTCAACACTGGTTGATGAGGCGGTAAAGTATGTTCGGTCAGGCGAAGGTCCCGGCCTGTTACGACTGACAGTTCCCCGATTGTCGGGACACACGGGCATTGATACCCAAACCTACAAGAGTGATGCCGAGCTTGAGGATGAGCGTCGTCGTGATCCCATTCCAGCCCTACGAGACTACTTGGTTCCTAACGTTTTTAGCGAGTCAGCCTGGCACGACTTAGAAGCACAGGCTAAATCCGATGTTCTAGCTGCTCGTGACGAAGCGATGACTTATCCCGAAGCCGCAGTTCAAAATGTTACTCAATATATATGGCATACACCAGATTTACCAGCCAAAGTTGGTGGCTTGGCGGCGGAGTACATCAGTCTGTCTGCCGGAAATGACACCCCTCAACCCCGAAGCCCAGCCCGGATCAATATGATTGAGGCCATCCGGCGCACGATGGAAAGCGAGCTAATAGCTAATGAGCGTTGCCTCATTTTTGGTGAAGACGTGGGTTTCAAGGGGGGCGTGCACGCGGCGACTTTAGGCTTGCAAAAGCAATTTGGTGAGGGTCGAGTATTCGATACAAGCTTGTCAGAAGAAGGCATCATTGGTCGGGCTGTCGGGATGGCCTTGGCGGGACTGATGCCTGTGCCCGAAATTCAATTTCGCAAATATGCCGATCCCGCGATGGAGCAACTTCACAACTGTGGCACCCTGCGTTGGCGAACCAACAACAACTTTGCCGCGCCGATTGTGGTCCGAATGCCTGGCGGTTATCGCAAAATCGGTGACCCTTGGCATAGCGTAACCAGCGAAATCACGTTCGCCCACGCCGTCGGCTGGCGAGTGGCCGTACCCTCTAATGCTGAAGATGCAGTCGGTCTACTACGCACCGCCCTGCGTGGGCACGACCCCGTTATTTTCTTTGAGCATCGCGCCATGCTTGATGCAGCGTGGGCCCGGCGACCCTACCCTGGTGATGATTTTATGCTGCCCTACGGTCAAGCCAAGCGTGTGTCAACCGGAGACGATTTGACGGTGGTCACTTGGGGAGCGATGGTTGAGCTATGTGAACAGGCCGCTCACAACTTAGATGCTGCTATCGAGATTATCGATCTGCGGACATTGGTGCCGTGGGACAGAGAATTGGTTCTTGACTCAATTCGCAAAACATCGAAATGTCTGATTGTCCACGAAGATATCGGCTTTGGTGGTTTTGGGGCCGAAATTGCCGCCACAGTTGCTGATGAGGCCTTTATCGATCTCGATGCCCCGGTGAGCCGTGTGGCTGCTCCTGCCGTGCCCGTCCCTTACAGCCCAACGCTGATGGCTGGGGTGGTCCCAACAGTTGAGCGAATTCAGCACCAAATAGAAAAATTGATTGCATATTAGGTGAATTATGACAGATCAACTTATTTTGCCCAATCTTGATGATAATGTGGCTGAATACACCGTGGTCAAATGGCTTAAACAGCCAGGTGAAACTGTGTCTGAAAATGAGCCAATTTTGGAGGTCGAAACCGATAAGGTGACGATGGAGGTGATGGCTGAATTGGCCGGGGTGGTTGGTAAACTGATGGTGCAGCCGGGGATGGTCATCCAGTCAGGGGCAGTTTTGGCAGAATTGCAGCAGGTTGTTTCGAATGGCACCCCAGCGACAACCCCACGCTTAACTCCAGTGGTGGCTCGCTTGGTCGCGGAACATCAGCTTGATATTCATCAGATTGTCGGGACAGGCAGCAAGGGGCGGGTGACGAAGAAGGATGTCTTGGCTTACTTGAAGCAAGAAAAAGCAACTCAACCTGCGGGTCAAGAAGTACCTATCGATACACCGAAGTCTGTTCCTGCACCACCTGTGGCCGCTCCATCTGCCCTATTGTCGCCATCAAACGTCCCCGGTGAATTACTTCAACTCACTGGAATGCGCCGCTCGATTGCAGAACACATGGTGCGGAGTGTCCACACCAGCCCACACGTTACCACGATTTTTGAGTTCGATTTCTCCACAGTGACAGCTCATCGTGCCGCTCACAAAGCCGCCTTTGCTCAAGATGGCATTCGATTAACATATATGGCATACCTAACCTATGCAGCGGCCCACGCACTGAAAAAATTCCCTTTGATCAACAGTGTTTGGCGTGAGACAGGCATTGAATTAAAGCCAGAGGTAAACATCGGTTTGATTACAGCCGTCGAGGGTGGGCTGCTGGCTCCGGTCATTCGAGACGCTGATCAACGCAACCTACGCGGCTTGGCGAAATCGATTGGTGATTTAGCGGATCAGGCGCGTTCGGGTACCCTCAAATCGACCGACCTACAAGGCGGCACCTTTTCAATTAGTAATCACGGCGCGGCGGGAAGCTTGCTCGGCACGCCCATCATTTTTCAGCCTCAGGCAGGCATTCTCGGCATCGGGGCCATTGAGGATCGGGTCAAAGCCATCAATGGTGGCATTCACATCCGACCTTGTGCCTATGTCAGCTTCAGCTTTGATCACCGGATTATGGACGGCGCGGTGGCCGATGGGTTTGTGGGCGAGGTGAAGCGAGTGATTGAGAATTGGTCCTAAGGTATCTTTTGTCTGTGGTAAATCTACGAATGACCAATGAGTTATAGAGTATCCCCACGCTTCATTTGCCGCACTTGCCCCGCTTGATACAAGGTCACCCCACCTTGCCCGTGGATAGACCAACCTCCGTTTGGCTGATCGTCAATCATCCCCGTAAATTCATCGATACCAATCAGGATAGCTTCAGGCAAGAGAGTTTGGAGGCGGTCCACCCAATCCTTACCAAAAGTGTTGTAGTGGGGGAGAACGCAGGCTTGGGGGACAAGATTTAGCCCAGCGACAAGCTGTCCTTCACTTGGATTAAAGTAATGCTCGCACAGGACCATCGCCCCGGCACTGCTTCCGCCAAGGACGGCTCCATTTTGATAGGCTTGGATGACGGCATCCCAACAGCGGCTATCTTGCAAAGTCTGGGCTAAATAATGGGGGAAGCCACCGAGTAAGTAAATCAGTTTGGCCGCCGCGAGTTGGTTGGCTAAGGCTGAGTCATTGGCAGAAGCATCATCAATAATGGGTACTACACTGACATTTGTGGCACCCAAGCTTTCAAACCAGCGCTTACCATTGCTGCCTGCACGGTTGTGATTGTTGTCCGGGGCGGCAGCCGTCGGGATGATGCAGATGGGGACCGTTGGTCCGCCAGCCAATTCGATGGCCCGCCGATCAGGTGCAGCCATCGCCCCCCCAAATTCAGCCCCACCAGCAAGGAGTAGATGTCCAGTCATAATTTAACCCAGCACTTTCCCCGGGTTTAATATATCGTTTGGATCGAACAGGCTTTTGACCTGTTTCATCACCCCAATGGCAGCCTCGCCATGTTCATGGACCATATATTTTTGTTTCCCGATACCAACGCCGTGTTCGCCCGTGCAGGTGCCGCCGAGTTCGATTGCCTGTCGAACGACGAGGTCGTTGAACTTTTGAATGGCGGCTTGTTTGTCAGGATCATCTTTTGGGGCAAAATTTGTGGTGTGGACATTGCCATCTCCGGCGTGACCAAAAATTGTGCCGACGATATCGAGTTCCTCATAGAGACTGTCGGCGTAACTGACGAGTGTTGGATATTGTGAGATCGGGACCGAGACATCGGTGATCAGATAGGTGCTGTCGGGGTGAATCCGGAAGAGAATTTCGCCGAGCTTGTGGCGTCCTTCCCAGAGCCGATTGCGCTCATCGCGTCCTACTCCAGGCTCAAAGCGGCTCGCTCCAGCCTCCTCGCAAATTTCGCGTACCAAATCCATTTCAGTGTTCATTGAGGCCTCAGTCGCGCCATGAAATTCCATCAACAATGTTGGCTTTTCGGGCAAATCAACGGTATCGAGCGTGTTCATGTATTTGACTGCGGCTACATCAAGTAACTCAATCGCCGCTGGGTTGAGACCAGAGCCAATCACCCCGAAGACCGCCTCAGCGGCAGCATTGGTGCTATCAAAGGTGGCGAGGGCAGCACTAAAGTGTTCGGGGAGTGGATGTAGCCTGAGGGTGGCCTGGGTAATCAAACCGAGGGTACCTTCAGAGCCAGTAAACAGGTGGGTCAAGTCATAGCCCGCTGACTGCTTGACCGAACGTGACCCAGTGCGGATGATTTCGCCGTTAGCCAACACCACTTCCAAGGCCAGGATATTATCGCGGGTGGCCCCATAGCGTACCGTACGGGTGCCCGAGGCGTTGTTCGCTACCATCCCGCCGATACTGGCATTGGCCCCTGGATCGGGGGCGAAAAAGAGACCGTAGCGAGCTAGATGTTTGTTCATGTCTTTGTAGAAAATGCCGGGTTGTACTGTTACCTGGAAATCGTTTTCGTGGACGGCAACGATATTATTCATCCGACCAAAGTCGATGATAATCCCGCCTTTGACGGGGATTGAGTTCCCTTCCAAGCTAGATCCAGCACCCCAGCCAGTGATCGGAATTTGAGCGGCGTTTGCTACTTTGGCGATTTGGCTGACCTGCTCGGTTGTTTCGGGCCAGACCACGGCATCGGGTAGGCTAAGGTGATGCGAGGATTGGTCCTTCCCGTGGATACGGCGCTCCGAGTCGGCCATTGAAATATGATCCTCGCCAACGATGGCGGTCAGTTGCTCAAGAAATTGCTTGTCCATGAGGCTTCATTGCTCCTTCGGTGTTATTTATTAGCGGCTAAAACGCCCACTCGCCCTGGCGCATGATAGGTTCAGCGGCACCGTTCTGGGTTAGGCCATCAATATCCATTTCACCGGACCCAATCATAAAGTCAACGTGAACCAAACTTTGATTTCCTCCGGCGAGTTCGAACGTTTCATCGGGCATCTCTCGCCCACCCTTCATTGTAAATCGATAGCCACGACCTAAGGCTAGGTGGCAGGACGCATTTTCATCGTAAAGCGTATTGTAGAAGAGGAGGTTTGTTTTAGAAATCGGTGAGTTGTGAGACACTAAAGCCAGTTCACCTAATCTGGCTGCCCCGTCATCCACCTCTATCAGTTTTTTCAAGGTTACCTCGCCTTTTTCTGCGGTGGCTTTGATTACCCGCCCGTTTTCAAAGGTCAGGGTGAAGTTTTCGATTAATAGACCGCCGTAGTTAAGGGGACGGGTACTGGTCACCACCCCATCCGCCAGAGCACGGTGAGGTAACGTGTAAACCTCTTCGGTAGGAATATTGGGGATAAATGAAATTTCTGCATTTGAGGTGTCCGCCTTACCACCGTGCCAAACATGATTTTCGGCCAGCCCGACGGTTAAATCTGTGCCTGGACCTGTGTATCGGATGGCCGCATATTGTCTACTGGTCAGATATCGTCGGCGAAATGCTAAAATTTCAATATGCTCTTGCCACGCCTCAATGGGGTCAACTTGATCGGCGCGGCAGAGGTTAAAAATTTGATCCCACAGAAGCTCAAGCTGTTTCTCGGCTGGTTCATCGGGGAACACCCGATTGGCCCAGGATTGGAGGGGGTAACTAATGATGGACCAATTGACCTCATCGGCCATTGCCTTGCGCCGAAAAGGAACCATATGCTGATCTGAGACTCGTTGGGCAATAGCAATTAAATCGGGGTCTTGATCCTGAAGTAAATCTGGATTTGAGGCCAAAATAAATAGGACAGCGTCCCCTTGTTCAGCGGCTTGAGTCAGCGCTTCGGTCCGCCAAGTAGGGTACTCTTCAAATGAGTCGCGAGGCGCATGCTCAAAACGAGCCAAAGTGATTGCATCATCGTGCCAAAGTACATCAACTAAGCGGGCGCCAGCCTCGTAGGCGCTGATGGTGATCAAACGAATGAGAGGAGCGGCTTCGATGGGGGCACGTATGATTAAGCGTTGGCCGGGCTTTAGTCCGAGTCCAATTTCAATGGCTAAATCGGCATAGTTTTGGAGCTTCTCGTCAAATGATAATGTGGACATGGTTGATGTTTCCTTTCTTTCGTGTGGGGCAAGGGCATTTCACGTACCGTAAATTTAACCCGATGTGTGTTTATAGGCAAGCTTGTCTGTAAAAAATAAGCAAAACCGCCCAATGTCCTGAAACATTCGGCGGTTTTTTTGTATTTTTACAAAAATTTATGGATTGCGTTGAGCTATCGTTTATTCAGTTCGTTGATGTTTCAACCAGAAAATCAACAGGACACTTGTTAGACTGATCACGACAAGCAAATTGAAGAACATAGACAAGGATTGCCCCTCACGCACACCTGTTGCCGGTAGAAGCGTGACCGGCATTTCTTCGCCTGTTCCCGTACTGTCGCCTGTCCCAGGAGCTGCGCCGCTGCCCGTACCTAAGCCACTTTCACCAACGCCAGATACAATGCCACCGCCGGTTGAGGCAGAGGTTGGGGTCGGGGTCGGTGCCCCTGACCCGCCATCATCGTCATCATCATCGCTGCTGCCGCCAGAGCCAGAGCCAGTATTTGGATCCGGAGTTGGAGTTACAGTCGGGGTCGGGGTTGAGGTTGGGGTCGGGGTGACAAATAGAATTTCAGCGGGATCGCTTTGGTCTGGAATAGGCGCACCATCTGCCCCGACAGCCCCATTGACACTGGCCGTATTGGTTGTGTTTGTTAAGGTATCGGGCACGGGATTAACCAGGAAGCTGGTCAAGATTTCAATACGATCACCGGGGTCAAATGGTCCGAAAATTGAGTTGTCGGCCAAATTGGTCCACGTGATAATACCGGTTGAGGTGCTGTCTGGCGAGGTAGTGATGGCATTAAGAAAGGTGACATAGGTGGCATTAAAGTTGTCCCGAAGCGGTAAAGTAGTGATGGAGATGTTCCCTGTGCTGGTTAAGGTTAGACTAAAGGTGATAATGTCGCCCGCTTCGACTACGCCATCGGCAGGAGAGACCAACTTTTTGTCTAACTCATAACGGGCTACGCTCAACGGCACACTTACCGTAGCCTCTTCTGGAACTAATGCCGGGGTCGAGACTGTGGCCGAGTTGGTGATGTCATCATTGTTGGCCTGAACTATGGCTCTAAATGTGGCGGTGACTGTCTCCTGCGAATTCAAGCCACCTGGAACATCAGTGCCTGCTACATCAAAGGGAAAGGCTGTCCCACTGGCATCATCGGGAATAGCGGTACTACCAGTCAGGCTGGTAATCGCACTGGTATTTGGATCATATATCACGCTGGCCGGTAGATTATCTATAATGGTGATTGGATCGAGGTTTAAGGCAGAGTCATTGAAGAGCACAACTGAGAATTCAACGGTATCCCCCCAAGTGATGGTCCCAGAGTTATCAGCATCAGTGTGTAGATTGATCAGCTTTTCAATACCTAATGAAGGTAAAGGCACCACGTTTGTCCCGACATCGATGGAGGTGCCTGCGGCAGGGGCGAATTGATCTTGACCCCAGGCCGAAACAAAGGGAGTCTTATCAATCGTGAATAGCCGAGCGCCAGACATGTCAAAATCAGGATCAGTAATGGCGACTTCCTCTAATGGTGTAACGATAAAGGTGGTTTCCGTCATACCATCATTGTTATAATCAACATGAATGGTTGTGGTTTGCAGGGCTGTGACAAAAACGTGTGAGAAATTGTTGGTTACGCCGTTATTGCCAACCCCCCAACTCACAACCACCTGTGAGGTTAGGTTGTCAACAGGTTGTAAGGCAAATCCCCAATCTTGGGTAAAACTACTGTCGAGGGTTACCAGACCATAGAAATTGTCTGCCGACTGGAAGCGGACCCCTGTTGTTGTAGGGTCAAATGGTATACCGGTTGGATCAAAGGAGACCGTTGAATTGGGGCCAATGTCAAATGGCGTTCCAGCGCCAGCATTTGTGCTTGGATTAACTGTAATTGTTATTGCATTTGGGTTGTAAAGCCAATATCGTCCATCCGAACTGCGAGGGGAGATGTAATTGTTGCTGAATTGGTCTGTCGGAATGAGAGTGTAGGCTCGAGCCTCATATCTATCAGTCAATTCGAGGGGGTCTCCAGCCATCATTTGGATTTGAACGGGTGTATCTGGTGATGTGGTTCGAACCTCAGCCCCAGTGACGAACGTTTTGGTCACAACGTGACTTTGTCCCTGACTTAAGATCACCGATGAAAGATCGGCGGGGCCGCCAAAGGTTCCATCACCATCAAGATCAAACTCAACTGTGGTGTTATCGACGGCCGCCTGTACACTAAAATCAACAGACCCAAAGCCAGCAAAGTCACCAACTAGATCTTCAGCGACTGGGAGTTTGTAGTCTGTGCCCCAGCGAATTGTCGGGTATAATTCCCAGGCTCCGGCGAAAAGAACCCCTGAACATTTTGGCCAGGCAGAGCGGGTTACTGATAGATACCCCCCGGTCGAGGTGACTTTGTCCCCTCCATCAAAGAAAAATTCTGTTGTGGTGCGTGGTACATTTACCTCGTTGAATAGAATAATCACTTGACCAGCAGTCAATGTGTCGCTTCCACTTGTGTTAGGGGGATTCGTGGCTGGTAAGCTACCATTGGCTGTGTTCCCATCCCCCCAAACTTGCGTGGTTGCTTGGGTAGGTGAGGTGAGATCGGCTTCATAGCCATCTTCCCAATGATCATAATAGATGATACTATTACTTCGCTCAACTGCAATCACGATCGTCGTTGTAATGGGCTGATCTTCAATGTTGTCATCCCCTGGTGTGGTACAGGTATTTGAACTTGCTTCCTCATTAGACGCGAGGTCGTACATATCATTGAGATCATCGGTGTTCAATGGTATGAAGTAAGTTAGCCCATCAATTTGGGCCTGCGTTAGCTGTGCTTGCAACAACGCGAAGCTACCCGCCAGTAGACAGGCGAAAATAATTATGATTGAAAGATGGATGCTCCGCTGCATAAGATAGGTCCTCCCAAATATATCCCTACTGAAGTTTATTAATTTTTTTAAGATATTAGCGGTCAAGCCGATTCTAGTGCATTTGTACAAATAACGCACAATTTAACAATTTTAACGAGTTTAAGTGAGTCAAATGGGTAAAAAGTTACAGGTCGAAAACATTGTTTTCTATAGATACGCCTCACCTTTTCCCCACATTCACCCAGATTCAATGGTGAGACATATCTAAGCAGTCCACTAATTTTTAGGTCTAAATCGGACAACTATTATACCAATGACGCCAAGCGTGATCGTCAACAGAAGTAATCCTGCCGCGTTTGTTGAATTGCGGTATCCCGTTTCCGGTAAGAGACTGACCCCACCAATCTCCTCTCCCGTTGAAGTCGTCGGTGGCGTGTCTTCTGTCGGTGGGGGCCCGGTTCCGGTATCCGTAGATGAGGTGTCATCACCGCCACCACCGCCGTCATCGTCGTCATCATCATCGCCGCCACCGCCGCCGCTACCGTCATCACCACCGCCGCCGCCACTGCCATCGTCGCCGCCACCACCGCCAGGCGGATCAGTTGGGGGAACTGTAATAATGACCGTTCCTGTGTCGGTGAATGGGGGTAAGGGATTACCCCCTTCATCTGTAACATCGTATGTTGAGGCCGTGTTTGTTGTACTGGTCACGCCGTCTGGGAATGGATCAGCGACAAGATAGGTTACGGTGAGACGTTTTGTTTCGGCCAAACCAATGGGTCCTAGCTGATCCCAGATGATTGTACTAGCTGCCGCTGGTGGATCAGGATTTGGGGCTGGATCACTAAATTGGAAGATCAGATGGTCGGGATTGTAGGTATCGCGCAAAGAAAGCTCTGCGATTGTCAGGTTTCCAGTACTGGTAATTGTTAATCCGAAGGTAACAACTTCACCCGCTTGGGTAAGGAAGTCTGGCCCTGGTGGTGAAATCACCCGTTTATCAAAAATGTAATTGCCACTGGGCGGGACCATAATCGGGGTGCTATCACTTTGGGGTGGTATACTACTGCCATTAAAGCCTTCTGCCCCGGAGATGGTTGCGGTATTTGTAATGGTTACAAAGCCTGGCGTGTTTGAGGTGTCGATCACCCGCGATGTGACCGTGATATGTATTGTTTCACCCGGATCAAAGGGGCCAAACAAATCGTTGCTAGCCAGATTGTTCCAGCTTGTTACGCCAGGATTAATGGCATCTGGGGTGGCCGTAACCACACTAACAACCTCCAATTGGGTGCTATCAAACGTGTCAATCAACGGCAGGGTCGTGATACTCATATTTCCGGTACTGGTGATGGTAATCCCGTAGATAACCTCACCGCCCCGTTCGACAATGCCAGTTGTTGGGCTAATCACCCGTTTATCAAGCTCATATGCCGGGGTTAACACCGATATTTCTACAGTCGAGCTACTAGTAACACTACTGGTCGAGGTTATCCCACCTGTAACCGCTGCGTTCTGTACACTGCTTACTCCTGCGCTAATTTGTGCTCTGAATGTTACACTGACTACTTCGAGCACCTCTAACCCGCCTGGAATTAAGATTCCCCCCTCATCTAGAGGGAAACAGGTTGTTCCCCCACAGTCATCCGGTATCGGACTCGTTGGGGCTGTTGATCTGACCAATTCAGTGGAGTCATTGATATATATCAGGCTTGACTCGAGATTATCAGTGACGTTGATTGGATTATATTTTGTCCGGGCGTTATTGATGATCAATACGGTGTAAGTGATGACATCATTCCAGGTGTAGGTCCCAGAATTATCAGCATCGATGGCTAAATCAACCAGCTTTTGGCTGGTGATGGCCGGTAGAGGCACAATGGCCGTTCCCACATCGATGGAGGGGCTTTCTCTCGGTGCATCTTGGTCCTGCCCCCAAACGGCCACAAATGGCTCATCATCCTCAGAGTACAGGTAAGCTCCGGTCAAATCAAAGTCATCTGTATCCGAAATCGCAATCTGGGTCAGTGGGGTGATAAAGAAGGATCGGGAAATGGTGCTACCTGGCCCATTGTTGAATTCTACCGTAACGGTTGTAGGATTGAGGGCGGTGATATATAGCTGGGATCTATTACTGAGCGGGTCTGGTGTACTACTATCTCCCGGTGCCCACCCCACAATTTTTTGAGTAGTTAAATCAGCAGCAGGGAGGAGGCCATAGCCCCAGTCTTGATCCTGATTGTCATCCACCGCAGCCAGTGCATAAAATGCACGACCGTCTGGGGCAGTAAAGCGAAGCCCAGTAGTGGTACTGGAGATTACATTGGGGCTTGGCGGTTGCTCAGGATAAGGGAGCGTGGTATCGGCCGGAATAGTGAGCGTGAAAACACCACCTGTGTTGTCCCTGATCTCAACATCCAAGGGACTGCCATTGGGGTTGTGGAGCCAAAAATCACTACCCTCACCGCGAGGGGCAACATAGTCATTCCGCCAGACATCTCTAGGAAGAATACTATAGGCGCGTGCTTCATAATTGACCTGGGGCCGACTGGTGAAAAGATGGGTTTGCACTTTATGATTTGAACGAATTCGAGCCCCGCTGAGGGTTGGAGACAAGATGGTACCACTTTCAACTGTAAGGCCGTCTGTCAGCGGCTGGGTAAACTGTTCGCCTTGATTGAGTCGAATTTGGGCTTCAAAAACACCATCTGCGTCAAGGTCTAAATCAACCAGAGTATTGTCCTCCACCGCCTGGATATTAACCTTGGTATATCGAAAACCACGTCGGCGTGGGGGGGCGAAACTTAAATCTTCGCCAATAGGGATAATAAAATCGGTACCCCAACGCGCCGTTGGATAAAGCTCCCAGGAGCCAGCATATAATTCTTCTGCCTCTGGGGTCACCCAAGCGGCTACACTAATCGCGATATTTCCCCCCACAGCGGTTAATTTATCACCCCCATCATAATTGTAACCATTCGCTGCATTACAAGGACCAGATAGTGAAACAGGGTTTGTGGGCAAAGCTATCTCATTTTCCAAAACAACAGGCTTGATTTGCCCAAGGGTATCATCACCTGGTGCATAATTGGGGGGCTTTCCGTTAATCTCGTCACCATCTCCCCAAACCTCCGTACAGACTTGTGCGGGGGTGGTGATGTTTGTTTCGTAGCCATCCTCCCAATGATCGTAATAGATGATCATCCCATCCCGAGCCAGGGCCATTGAGATAATCATGTTAACATCATTACCTGGACCGACACTATTATTCCCCAAATCATATAGATCGTCGACATTATCGGCGGGATAAGGAATAAAGTAGGTGAAGTCGTCGATTTGGGCTTTTGTGTTTGTAATCTCAAGCAAAATTAAGGTGCTGCTCAAGACTAAAGCCACAGCTATGATCGCTAAAAATCGTAAGCCCTTTTTCATAAACAACCCTCTCAATCAAATTAAACGTGTTCCGCAATAAGGTTTAGAGATCAGATGTTCCGGTTTTACAGCGAATTTGAGGATTTACCAAAGATTTTCATTCGATTCATCCCTCAAT
>JANQQF010000017.1 GCA_028285035.1 Phycisphaerae bacterium | reverse complement strand
CGAATTTGAGGATTTACCAAAGATTTTCATTCGATCCATCCCTCAATTTGCTGTTAAATCAGGGTAGTCTGATATGATTTCTTATTCAGGAACAACTCTTTTGACTGTGTTATCATTTTTAGCCCGAAAAAATTCCTGAAGTTTTCAAAACCTAATTTGACAAAACATAGTTGGCCATCATAACATGGCTACCTCGAAAATATGTTATATCTAATTCACAAATGTGAGCAACATGGATAATGACCGTCTTGAGCTACTTGGCCAAGTAGCAGTTTGGTATTACGAAGACAATTTAGATCAGTCAGTCATTGCCAAACGAATTGGGAAATCTCGTTCGATGATTTCTCGCATGCTCCAAGAAGCTCGAGAACAAGGTCTCGTTGACATACGGGTCACGTATCCCCTAAAACGAGATACCGACCTTGAAATACAACTATGTGAAACGTTTCATCTCCCCCAAGCCTGGGTTTTAGCCAACCCTCCTACCAATGATCGAACAACCCTTCTGCGAAGACTAGGTCGTTTGGGCTCACTTTGTCTACACGAAAAGTTAAAGGATGATATAAAAATTGGGATTGGTTGGGGTGTTTCCCTATATCAACTGGTACGCTCGGTCCATAAAACTGAGCTGAGGAACTGTAAAATCATCCAAATTATGGGAGCTGCTGGCCATAGTGATCCTATGATGGATGGTAGCGAATTAGCCCAATGGTTAGCACAAAAATTAAATGCTAGCCATCGCACCCTTTCTGCACCTCTCTTTGTCGAAAACGAAACAATTGCCAAGTCTCTACTACAGGAACGTAGTATTCATAAAACCCTATCGCAAGCAAGCAATGTTGATATCAGCTTGGTCGGCATTGGTACAATTGACTCCCGATTATCTGGATTATATCGAACGGGCTATTTTAGTGAAGCTGATATGAATGACTACAAAGCTGAAGGCGCTGTAGGAGATTTGATTGGACGTTTTATTGATCAAGACGGACATCAACTTGATTTGGCGGTTAACCGTTGTATCATTGGGCTTAATTTAGAAGCCTTACGTCAAGTACCAACGGTTATCGGTGTGGCTGGGGATACAACAAAGGCTCCGGCCATCTTAGCCACATTGAAAGGCCAATATCTTCATACACTGATTACTGAGGCAACAACAGCCAGTCATATTCTTGAATTACATGCAAATTGATTTAATCACAAAGGATTGCTTTTAGGCTAGACGATTTAGGTACTCATTCATGCCGTGACGAACAATTAAAGGCGGCTGATGCACAACACCACCTTCATCAACCCAAGACAAACATAATTTTGGCTGTAGGGCAAGTTGTCAGACGTATCGTCGAAACCGATGATACTCTAACCGTTAAGCGCCCAGCCTTAACGGCCGACTTAAAGCAAGCTATCGAACATCCCGGCGTCTTGATGTAAGCGCCTTTTTTGCAAAAAGAATTGATTTGTCTATAAAAAAATTTTGATTTATTCTTTGGGTCATGCCTCAATCTCAAAAAATATTTCATCTCGAACTATTTTATAAAAAATCACACGCCCTTCATATCAACAATGTTAAAATCAACAATGTTAACCCCTTCGAGGCGTATGCTCACCATCTCTGTCTCGAAGCATAAAAAACCAAAAATCTTTATTAGTATTTTCGAAGGAGAAATTCTATGAGTGATAATGGTAGTTCACCAACCCAAGTGGTAACTGAGTGGCTTAATGGCTTTGGAGCCGCTCTAGAGGGAAATGATTTGGCGGCAGCAGCAGATATGTTCGAGGATGACAGCTACTGGCGCGACTTGGTCTCGTTCACCTGGAATATTAAAACGATGGAGGGCAAAGATGAGATCAAGGCGATGTTGGAGGCCCGAACAGCTGATGTTCAGCCTAGTAACTGGCAAATCGAAGGGGATGCCAATGAGGCTGGTGGTATCACCGATGCCTGGATCACTTTTGAGACGGGCGTCTCTCGAGGTAAAGGGCATATCCGGCTCAGAGACAGCAAATGTTGGACGTTGTTAACCACGATGGTTGAACTCAAAGGGCACGAAGAAGCAAAAGGGCCGACCCGTCCACAAGGCGTGGAGCATGGTGCGCTCAGAAATCGCAAGAGCTGGTTAGAGCGCAAACAGGAAGAAGAGGCTGACCTTGGCTATATCAAACAGCCGTACTGTGTCATCATCGGCGGTGGACAAGGGGGTATTGGTCTTGGTGCTCGATTAAAGCGATTAGGCGTTCCAACGATTATTATTGAAAAAAATGAGCGAGCTGGCGACTCCTGGCGCCAGCGATACAAGTCGCTCTGTCTGCATGATCCAGTCTGGTACGATCATATGCCCTATATCCCCTTCCCAGATCACTGGCCAGTATTCTCACCAAAAGACAAAATTGGTGATTGGTTAGAGATGTACACTAAGGTCATGGAGTTGAACTATTGGAGTTCAACAGAATGTATTAACGCCCAATACGATGAAACAAATGAAGAATGGAAGGTCACGGTTAATCGAAATGGCGAGACAGTTGTCCTGCGCCCCAAACAACTCGTATTGGCTACAGGGATGTCTGGCATGCCGAATGTTCCCAAATTTCCAGGGGCTGAAAAATTCCAAGGAGATCAATATCACTCTAGTCAGTATCCTGGAAATGAGGCCTACATTGGTAAACAGTGTATTGTCGTTGGCTCCAATAACTCAGCTCACGACATTTGTGCCGCATTGTGGGAAAACGAGGCCGACGTGACTATGATTCAACGTTCGTCAACCCACATCGCCCGCTCCGATACCTTGATGGAGTTGGCTTTGGGTGATCTTTATTCAGAACGTGCTATTGCTAACGGTATCGACCATCATACTGCCGACCTAATTTTTGCCTCGGTCCCCTATAAAATTTTGCACGAATTCCAAATCCCAGTTTATGAGAAAATGGCCGAGGTTGATGCCGAGTTCTATCAGCGATTAGAAAAAGCAGGGTTCCTTCTTGATTGGGGAGATGACGGTTCTGGATTATTTATGAAATATCTACGGCGTGGTTCAGGCTACTACATTGATGTAGGCGCTTCAGAACTTGTTATCAATGGCAGCATCAAGTTGGAAAGTGGCACGAACATTAAGGAAATCAAAGAGAATTCGGTTGTGTTGGAAAATGGCAAAGAACTCCCTGCCGATTTAATCGTCTATGCTACCGGCTATGGCTCAATGAATGGTTGGGCAGCAAGGTTAATTTCTCAAGAAGTCGCTGACAAAGTGGGTAAGTGCTGGGGGTTAGGTTCGGACACCACTAAAGATCCTGGTCCGTGGGAAGGTGAAGAGCGCAATATGTGGAAACCAACTCATCAGGAAGCGCTTTGGTTCCATGGGGGCAACTTGCACCAATCCCGTCACTATTCTCAATTCCTGTCGTTACAAATCAAAGCCCGGATGGAAGGTATTCCCACTCCGGTTTATGGAATGGGACCCGTTCATCATTTGAGCTAGGCTTTAAGTGAACAAACCTAAAAAAACGTCATCCAAAATTTAGATGGCGTTTTTTTATTGGAAGTAGACAAAAGACCAGCATAATGGTAATCTTCGGCCCATTCTGGCCGGAGAATTTTTGTGAAGATAAATGATATTTTTGGTCCGATTTTTCATAGCGGGCTAAAACAGTTAAGTAAACGACGATTGCCTCAGATTGATGGCAAACTAAAACTCACAGGGCTAATCGATACGATTGAAATTATTCGAGATAATTGGGGTATCCCGCACATCTATAGCACCAATCATTGGGACTTATTCTTTGCTCAGGGATTTGTCCACGCCCAAGACCGTTTTTGGCAGATGGAGTTGGCTCGGCGCACCGCTAGAGGCACATTGAGCGAAGTTTTCGGGGCGATTGCCCTCAGTACAGATCGCGCCTCTCGAACATTTGGATTTGAACGTATTGGCCGTATTGATTGGGATCAGGCCGATGATCAAATGCGTGATACAATCACAGCCTACACCACCGGGGTCAATACATTTCTAAATCTACCCAAGAGTCGGCTCCCTATGGAATTCACCCTCATCCGACATACCCCGCAGCCTTGGACTGAATTGGACACGATGAGTTTTCTACGATTGATGGCTTGGCAAATGTCCCACGCTTGGTATCCTACAGTGGTACGAGCCCAACTCGTCGAGCGTGTAGGTCCTGAGTTGGCGGCAGAATGGGACATTCACTATCCTTCGGAAAATCCACCTACTTTACCATCAGGCATCGAATTCCATCGCCTTGCAGACGATCAATCACTCATCGCCACAGACGGCCCCTTTCTGAGTCAAGCCCAAGGCAGCAATGCTTGGGTCCTGACAGGCACACGGACTAAAACTGGCCAGCCGATCTTGTGCAACGACACTCATCTTGCCCTTCGGGCACCTGGCACGTGGTATCAAAACCATCTCATCGGCGGTGATGTTCACGTCACGGGGACCTCGTTACCAGGAGCACCGCTTGTCATCATCGGGCACAATGAAGCCATCGCTTGGGGTATCACCCTTGCCTTTACCGATTGTGAGGATCTATTTATCGAAAAGTTTGATCCACTTCATTCGACTCGTTATTTATATAAGGATGAATGGTGCAAAGCCGAAGTTGTTACCGAAACAATAAATATCAAAGGTCAAACTGTGCCCCATACAGAGAAAGTTCTCATTACCAAACATGGCTCAGTAGTCTCTGACGTCATCGGCGTTGAAGGCGAGCGATTAGCTTTACAATCAATGTCATTACAGCCTTCCCCTGTTACCCGCGCATTTTGGCAGTTAAATCGTGCCCACGATTGGGATAGCTTTGTTCAGGCAATGAAACTGATCGAAGCTCCACAATTGAATGTAGTCTATGCGGATCAAAAGGGGAACATCGGATATTGGCTCACCGGACGTACTCCCATTCGAGGTAAAGGTGATGGCTCTGTACCTGTCCCTGGCTGGAGTGGGGAGTATGATTGGGTGGGTGAAATTCCCTTCGCCGAAATGCCTCACAGCCTAAATCCAACTACAGGCTACATTCTAACCTGCAATCATAAAATCATAGCAGATGATTATCCCTATTATCTCGGCAACGCCTGGATGAATGGTTATCGGGCTCGGCGATTAGAACAAATTTTTACTCAAAAGCAGATGCTAACCCTCAGTGACTTTAAAGAAATGCAACTAGATTTCATCTGTCTACCGGGTCAGGAATTCAGAAATCATTACAAAGACTTGCCCATCAAAAATCTAACTCCAAAGGCCCAATTAGCCTTATCCCGATTGATTATGTGGGACGGCAATCTTACGGCAGATAGTGTGGGAGGCGCTTTGTACGAAGTGACCCGAACAATGATGTTGCGAAATCTATTGGAACCAATCTTAGGCAAAGATTTCGCTAAACGGGTCATTGGGCTTGGCTTTAATCCTGTTCTGTCAGGTAGCCACGAATTTTATGGCTATGACACTGTCAATTTGCTGCGAATGTTAGCGGGTGGTCAATCTCAATGGTTGCAAGATGCTGGGGGCAAAGAAGCCGTATTACAACGTAGCCTGCATCAGGCCATTGCTTGGTTGGAAAGAGAGTTGGGACCTAATCTGGAAGAATGGCAATGGGGAAAACTTCATCGGGTTATTTTTAGACACGCTTTGGGGGTGCAGGCCCCACTTGATCGCATCTTCAACTGTGGGCCAATCCCCATTGGTGGTGATACAGATACAGTTTGCCAAATGGCGATGCTTCCTGAAGACCCTTACGATGCGAAGGGGTGGGGTCCTTCAGTCCGTCATATTATTGATTTACAGGATTTCTCACGGTCGTTAACCAGTGTCCCACCCGGTCAATCCGGGCACATTGGCAGTCCACATTATTCTGATCAGTTACACCCCTGGATTCAGGGAAGTTATCAGCCGATGCTCTGGGAACGCAAACAGATTTTGGCTCAAGCTGAAGGGGTACTAACCTTAGCACCCTAGAAGAAGATATTTTTATTATTTCAGCAAACAAAAAAGGTCTACCGTTCTTTATTTGGCAGACCTTTAATTTTAGAAAAATAAGGATGTTTTATGACTTGTCTGATTCTGTCGCTGTTGCCTCAGGGGCTGCTTCAGCCTCAACAGCCGCTTCTGCTACCTCAGCTTGCGGTGCTTCGTCTGCTGCTTCAGCAATCGGAGCCTCTTCAACAACTTCAGCTTCCGAAGCCTCTTCGCCTGCAACAGTCTCAACCGCTTCTGCATTCTCAACTTCGGCTTCGGCCAGACGTGACCGCTCCAAGATACCACCTAAGGGCAAGACTTCAACTTTGATCTCAGTCTTTAAGTCAATCATCAGTTTAATTGGCACATCTTGAACACCGAGCACCCGAATTGGTTCAGGTAAAGCAATTTTTCGCTTATCAATCGGAATTTGAACCTTATCATCAATCGCTTGAGCGATATCCCCCGAGGTGACAGAGCCGTATAATTTACCCATCTCACCCGCACGGCGTTCAAAAACCAATTCCAAGCCTACTAGCTGGGCTGCAATCGCTTTGGCATCTTCCATTTCCTGAGCACGGCGCTTTTCTGCTGCTTTGCGAATGGTTTCAGCCTGTCGCAAAGCGCCTGGGGTAGCTAAAACAGCCAATTGTTGAGGGATTAAGTAGTTTCGACCATAGCCATTTGCTACTTTTTTAACATCCCCTGCATATCCCAAGTTATCTACATCTTCAATCAATAAAACCTTCATAAAACTTACACTCCACTCAAAATACTATATTGGCAATATGCTGTCGCACATATCATTGTTTGAATAAACACACAAACGCAGAGTATACCGCAAAAGCGGGCTTTATCAAAATATCTCTCTCAGATTTTACAGGTGAATTTTTGATAGTCTTTCCATCCTATTGCCCTAGCACCTCTTGTGAGATATAATTATTTTGAATTTCTTTAACAAAAGAATTGTTGTTAAGGTAAAAATTCTGTTACAATATTGTAAGTACTTTGCCTCTGGGTATTAAATCAAACAATTAAGGTAATCTACGACTCATAAAGTTAAGTGACTAATCAGTACTTAATGATTGATCACATTTAACGAATTAGCCAATCCGCCAAAATCCTCCATAAAGGTTCATGGGGTTATGTCTCAAATATACAAAACTGATTTACTTGAAGGATCACTTAAAGAGCTATGCTCAAAGTTGGAAGGGGTTCAGGGCGCCGTTATTGTAAGCGTTGAAGGATTTGTGGTTGCCGCATATGCCCCTAGTGAGAGTGATATGGATGAAGAAGGCCCAACCAGTAGTCCGCAGGTCGCGGCTATGGCTGCTACCCTGATTGCTTTGGGAGAACGTACTCTGGCTCGTTTAGCCCAAGGGGACATGATTCGGCTGCTAATAGAAGGGGATGATGGGGGAATGATTGTTGTGCCAGCTAATCGACGCGCTTCCGTAGCGGTTATGGTCGATCGTGAAGCAAAGATGGGCTTGGTTTTATATGCTCTTCAACAAAGTGCGAAAACGATCAGCAGCATTTTGGAGAATAGTCCTCGCTGATTTAAAGAAATAATCTCAATCAATGATGGCAAATACTTGGCCTAAGTTATTATGTCTGAAATTACAAAACAAAAAAACAATAGTGAACTACTGATAGATGTATTGGATACTTTAGTTAACCACAATGCAGATATTCTAAGTGCGCTTGTTGTGAGCGATGATGGTTTAACGGTAGCCTCTGGTATTCCGCATAAGGACGACGATAACATCGGTCTGATTGCTTCTGATTTAGTAGATATGGCATCTGATTTTAGTCAAAAATTGGAACAGGGTCATCTAAATCGGGTAATGATTGAAGGTGAACAACGTACTACAATTATCTTTAAGGCTGGAAAGAGAACGGTTCTAGCAGTGCTTCTAACAGCCGATGCAAAATTAGGCTTGTTGATTCAATCAATGCGTCGTGCAGCGCAACAAATTTCCGAGATTTTCAATTGATAAATGTGATTGTTTGACATCACGCACCCAAAAATACAAAAGGCCAACCTAATCAAATGGTTGGCCTTTTATTTATCAATAGTTTTAATAGTATTATGGTCCCCAGGAAATTCTTTCAGTTGTCCAGTCACGATCTCCAGTTGCCCAAGGATTTCCTTTGGGAAAATCAAATACCTTTGTCGCTTCCCCACCAGATGAAGACACCACATAAAACGCCCAACCTCCGTCTCGATTTGAGGCAAAGATTACGGAACTGCCATCTGGAGAAATCGTTGGCAATCCATCATCAGCGGGGTTATCAGACAAATTGATTGGCGTTCCACCACCTTCACTGATAACGTAAGCATCCCAGTTCCCAGACTCGCGCGATTGAAAGGCAACCAGACCCGCTTTACTATCAGTCGGAATTGTACTACCACCATCGACAAGCTTCACGCGTGGCGTCACTCCACCATTTCGCGATGTTGCCCAAGAGGGGACAAGATAAATACCACAAGAGCCGCTTGAACCCCCTGGCCAGGTACCACATCCTTTGAATGCAAGTTGATCCGATACAGTCCAAACAGGATTGCTACCAATGATATCACCAATTTGCCCATCAGGGACAATGATGCCGGTACCAGCAATATCATTACAGCTTTGGTCACCTTCCTGATTAGGTACTTTCAAACTACATTGTACAAAAATATAGGGCTGAATCCCTTGACTACCTGTTGCCAAATTAGGATTCCCAAAGGCCAAAGTTGATCCATCAGGTTTATAAACTGGATGCAGATCTGTAGGCGACTCGCTCACGACCTTGGGATTATTGCCCAAACCGGTAAACTCAAATACATTTTCCCCAAAACTACCACTCTGACCATTCACCAACAATGTTTCACCATCCAAACGGAAGTTTGGTTGACGTGCTCCGTTGATTCTGCCGAGTTGGTCACCGTCAGGCAATGAGTAAATGAAGACATCATAGGCACCAGACCCATTATCTACAGGGAAGGCAAGCTTACCAGCAATGGCTGGTGCCTCGGGCGTTGGTGTTGAAGTTGCAGTGGGGGTATCTGTCGGCGGCCCAAGGGTTGCTGTGTCAGTTGGTAGTGGTGCTGGGGTGGGAGTATTGGTATCTACCGGCACAGGTGTATCGGTTGGAGGCTCGTCCGTCTCCGTAGCAGTTGGGGGTGGGGTTGAAGTTGGTGTAGGGGTTTTTGTTGGAATAACAGCAATGGGCACATTTACTTGGCTTGTTACAGAAACTGTCTCCTCATCGGCTTTAATCCAACCAAACCCATTACTACTCAAAGCAGTTTTTATTCGCCACCAGGTTCCTGCTTCGTCACCACCAACAACCTCTACAATGGCCCCAGGATTGAGTCGCCCCAGCAGCTGTGACTCGTCATCAGGTTCTAACCAAATTTGAGCACTCTCTTTTATAGTCCCCTGTGGTGTACCTGGAGGAATCGGTGTCGGGGTATCTACCGAAACCGTCGCTGTGGGGGTAGACTCATCTTCGGGTTCATCTGTTGATGTAGACTCACCTGCCGCTTCAGTTTCCGCCGCAGCAATTGCTAAACTTGTTGCTCTATCGGCCTCGGCCTCAGCTGCTTCTGTCTCTGAAATAGCAAGCATCTCAGCAGTAGCAGCGGCATTACTAGAACTTTGACTTGAGACAAAGAAAATCCCGATTAAAGCTAGAAGAAGCAAAACACCGCCACCAATCGCAATTGGAACGATAGGCAATTTTCGGTCAGATGATGTCCCTGTTTGTGAAGTAACTGTTGCCTGCTCACCAGCCGTA
The DNA here is from genome assembly GCA_028285035.1 of Phycisphaerae bacterium. Next base: position 87,704 of record JANQQF010000017.1, on the reverse strand, counting down.
GATACTACAGTAGCCTGTCCACCGCCCAAACGAACACGACTATGTTGTTTCTCCTCGGCAGTAATCGGACCAGTGTCGTGATCAATATCGGCAGTTGTCGACTTTGGAGCCAAAGTTGTAACGGGACGATTAAGTTCAACATAACTTAGATCAACACTGTCTCGCAGTTCCTTAGCCATGGCTGAAGCGGTTTGATATCGATCATCTGGATGTTTAGCCATCGCCTTGAGGACGATATTCTCAATACCCTCAGTCACCTCTGGATTCACCTTACTAGGCAAAGGCAATGGTTCATTAATATGCTTCATAATGACAGCAAACGGGGTATCCGCGTCATAAGGCACATCCCCAGTCACCATCTCGTACAGCATAACCCCAAGTGCATAAATATCACTACGCTCATCGGCCCGTTCGCCACGGCCCTGTTCAGGAGACATATAAGCGGGTGTCCCCGTTAAAGCACCAGTAGCAGTATGTTGAGTCCCTTCCATTGACCGTACGATACCAAAGTCAGTAAGAACAACTTCACCTTCCTGGTTGATCATCACATTCGCCGGTTTTATGTCCCGGTGAATCATCTTGCGGGCATGAGCATAGTCAACCGCGCTACACAAGGCACTGAAGATACGAGCAATTTCTTTGAATGTGAAAGGCTTTTCAGCTACTTTTCGGGCTTTGATTTCACTTTTGAGGGTTGGCCCATCTATATAGTCCATGACCATATAGTATTTGCCATACTCACTGTCAAAATCAATTACTTTAACAATATTGGGGTGGGTTAATTTACTGGTATTAAGTGCTTCACGCTCAAATCGGTCTACAAAATCTTGGTCATCAACCATGTGCCCGAGCATCACTTTGATCGCAACATAACGTTGCAAACTAGGCTGAAATGCTTTATACACCTCGGCCATACCACCGCGACCGAGCTTTGATACAATACGATATCTACCGATCGCACTACCAACTAAATCTGCCATATTTTTCCTGGGATATATCGAAGATTTTACTCAAAATAACTTGAGTAGAAGATATAATATTATATAAGAAACCAAATGGTTTGTACTGAACCATTATAACATTACAAAAACTCAGCGTCAACAAACCTGAAATATCATCCTCGATTGACACTCAAGCCCAACCTCTGTATACTACAGACCACCCAACCGCTTAATATTGCACTTCATAACCTCAGATATTTAGCTCCACATCTTAGTGATCTGGGTACCGCCAGAAAAATTCATGCATTTTGGAGAAAATGATTGATGTTAGCTGCCGATAAACTAATTAACAAACAAATCATCAGCGTGGCTGATGGCCGTATCGTTGGTGATGTTAAAGATGTGTATCTGGATAACAATGTGGGGGCAATCGTCGGCCTTTATCTTGGCACCGAAGGATTGTTAAGACGAAGTCCTCTGATTGTGCAACACAATGCGGTTCAGCTTTATGGAGAAGATGTTATTTTAGTATACGAGTCAGACATCATTGTTAAAGGACAAGATTTGGCTGGATTTAATACGTGGGTTCGACGATCAGAGATACAAGGTCGTGAAATAGAGTCCTCCAGTGGTACAAAAATTGGCTACATTGATGATGCGCTTTTCGCAACTACTGGTCAAGTATTAGGCTTTACCATAACCCGCCCCATGATTGCTGGGCCACTCTCAAAAAACAAGCTCATTTCTCGTGAGATTGTTACAGAGCCAGGTCACGAAACCAAAAAGTTGGTTATCGATATGGTCAAAGCAGAACAACAAAGCTGGGCCTTTGATTTGGAGGGTCAAACTGCCGAAGCCCCTATTGAGATCCCCCCATCGACACTAGAGATTGAAGAACCCGTGGAGGATGATTTACTGGCAAGTGATGAGGCTCCCAGAGAGATAGAGGAAACGACTGAGTTAGATCCCACACCCATTTTGGCAGACGATAAATTTGATGATGATAGCGTGGCTGAGGTTGATGAAGAAAGTTGGGAAAGCCCATTAGATGAGGAAAACTCTAATGATACCGCAAAAGATAGATGGGATGCCTCTGTTGATGAAACTAGTTCAGAGGTGGAAGTATCTGATGAGGTTCCAACCAACGAAAGCGGCAGCAAGGTAGGTAGAGATTTTCCAGATTTACCAGCACTTGAAGATGAGGCTGATAATGACAAGGCAAAAAGCAGTTAGACCAAAATGTCATTAAATCAAAATAACGATTTGCCCAAATGAAAATGTATCTGTATAATTTTCGAGCTTTGGGCGATTAGCTCAGTTGGCTAGAGCACCTCGCTTACACCGAGGGGGTCACAAGTTCGAGTCTTGTATCGCCCACTACTATACCCAATAAATTGCCACTCTTAAATGAGTGGCTTTTTTTATTCCCTGAGAAATACAATGCGACGTCTCTTGCTTTTCCTCTTCATCACCATCGGGTTTCTCATTACTGTCTACTTTGCTATTTTTATTTATCCCCGCTCTCTACGGCCGCCTCGCACGAATAACTCGCTGGCACTATTCCAAGGCATCACATATCAACGCGAGGCTTACCAAAATCCACGTCGAATGATGGTCCACATTGTAACCATTGATTTAACCGTTGCGAACGTTATCCCTTTTGTCACCCCAGGGCTAGAAGAAATAAATGAAAGTGAAGAAGTCCTGGCTCAAACCACCCAAGATTTTTTGAACGAATTCGATTTACAAATCGCAATCAATGCAGGATTCTTTGATCCATTTTACTACAATTCGCCTTGGGATTATTCCCCAAAATCAGGGCAACCTGTCGATATCGTCGGACTAGCGATGTCTGATGGAAGAACATATTCAGTCAACACCTATAAACAGCCGGTACTTTGTTTTGACTCAACACACTCAATTCACATCCATAAAAGTACCTGCCCTAAAGATACTTTGCACGCCATTGCCGGAAATCGAATTCTGGTTGAAGATGGGGTGGCTGGAGAATTCAAGCCAACCTCGTGGTTAAATCAACCTCATCCTCGTACAGCTGTGGGCATAGATGACACGGAAGAAACCTTATGGTTGATTTTGGTCGATGGTCGCCAAAATAATTATAGTGAGGGAATCACACTGGATGAGCTAGTCCAAATCATTATCGACCTTGGGGCCGACCAAGCAATCAATCTTGACGGTGGCGGCTCGACGACGTTGGTGGTGCAAACACAAGATGGTGCAGAAGTATTAAACGCACCAATTGATCGTCGCATTCCGATGAACCAAAGGCCGGTCGGAAATCATCTAGGCCTCTATGTAAAATAAAAATAGGGTAGACACTCAAGATTATCTACCCCATAAAATTCTCATAATCAAAATTTATTTCTCAATCGCCTGCCAAAAATCCTCCAAAGGAACCCCTAAACCATCAGCTAAACGATTGACATAGGCATAGTAAGCTGTGATTTGATTGATATCCAAAATGGCGCGATCTGAAAAACCGTGTTCACGCAGGATTTTTACATCACCTTCAACCATATCCCAGGGGGTTAACGTCAATTTATACGCATAATCAAGCATAGCTCGATTACGAGGACTAAGCTTGGCTTGTCGATAGTCCGTTTGCAAAGCTAGAATCAAGGCCTCGTCTTTTACCAATCGGCTAAGACCAGCCGAATGATGTTTAATTCAATATTCACAATGGTTGGCGACTGAGGCCACAACGGCAATCATCTCTCGTTGGGGACGTTTGATAGGTGATTTCCCATACATCACTGTTTTGTATAACAACACGTGAGCCTCTAGTGTGGCCGGGTTCAGGCTATGAATTTTAAGAATATTATCAACCCCACCCCACGGTTCAATCAGCTTACTATATTGTTCAGCCAAATCGCCTTCGGCATCATTTTCGGAAATGATTTCAATCCAGGCCGTCATTCGCTCACCCTGTTCCAAACTGTCGATCACCCGCATCACCCAAACCAGGAACGATGTAACCAATCTCATTTAGTCGCTCATCAATCACGCCAAGATGGATATCTACATCAGAGTGTTGCTCTTGCATCGCTTGAACGCCTTCAGGGGCGGCAATAATTCCCATAAATTTGATGCGTTTAGCTCCCCAACGTTTGAGTAAATCGACCGTTGCTGTGGCTGACCCTCCTGTAGCCAGCATAGGATCTAACACAATACAGAGTTGCACTGTCGGCCCAATAGGCAATTTGTTGTAATACTCAACGGGTTGCAAGGTTCGTTCATCTCGGAAAAGGCCAATATGCCAAACCTCGCTCCCTGGCATCATTTCCCATACTCCTTCAACCATCCCCAAACCAGCTCGGAGAATAGGCACCAAGCCGATTTGTTCTTGTAATAAATGCCCAGGAGCCATTGCTAGGGGTGTTTCTACCTCAGAATCTGCAAGGGCTAAATCTTGGGTGGCCTCGTAGGCCAATAGAATTGCGATTTCGCGGATGAGTTCGCGAAATTTTTTCGGTGTCGTTTCCTTATCGCGCAAAATTGTAAGTTTATGCTTTACCAAGGGATGTTGTGACTCATACACATTGCCTGACATATTTCTCTCCATACAGTTAAACGATATTCAAAATTACAAACTGGCTCATTATAAATCGGGCCAACGTAAATGACAAAGAGGCAAATATTTGGTAATTTTGCTTCCCCCTATCTACAATGCTATAATGTCCCTCTAGTATCAAAATTTATGTCTTTTTATCTTATTTTGATGAATAGATTTTTAAGGAGTTTATTATGCGTTTTGGTGGCTTAGGTGGTTGGGAATGGCTGATTATTTTAGTAATTGTGATTATTTTGTTTGGCGGTAGCCGTCTAGCTGGTGTTGGGTCAGCCCTAGGTCAATCTATTCGTGAATTCCGCGAAGCTGTAGGCGGCAAAGACGAAGATTCTGACGACTCAGTTGAAGGTAAAACAGTTTAATTCGTAATTCTTATTACGTTTTGCGAATTACTTAGCCGCATCTTTGTATCAACAAACAATAATCTGTGATAAAAAGCGTAGCATATTTATGCTGCGCCTTTTCTTGTTTAAGGCATTTCCCACAAACAAGTCGGGTAAAATTATAGCCTGACCAAGAATAGTTTGATACATAACCGCATTGTTTTATCAAGTTGTTGTTTGCTATTTCTTCTGTACGATCTAAACAAAAAAAGAGAGCCGTGTTAACGCGGCCCTCTTTTTAGAAAATTTGGTCTCACTAACTTGAGGTTACAGGGGCAGTTGTAGATGTGTCAGGTGTCCATTCTTGGCAACCAATTTGTCCGAAATTACCACCTAGGATTGATAAATCCTGTACGTTCACCTGACCGTCGGCATTGATGTCAGCGCGAGGGTCCATTGCCGGGGTGCTAGAGGCAGAGAGACCTAAATTACTCCCAATTAAGGTTGCATCATTGATGCGAATTTCATTGTCATCATCTAAGTCGCCACCAAACAGCAGGGTAGTATCAAGTAGGGTCAAGTCACCATTTGCAACTGTTACAGTAGTACAGGTTGGCAAATAGCCGTTGGCATCAACTGTAATTTGATATTCACCATCTTCCAATTCAGCTAGTTCAAACAAACCATTAACACCTGTTGAGAAGCTGGATGATACTGGGCCAGTTGAGTTGACGATGATACCACTGTGGTCAAAGCGACCCTGGTGAGCAACACCACCTGAGATAAAGCCAGTAATCGGTGTTTCTAACACGCTCATTGGTGTCCCAGACACATCCATTTGGACTTCAAACCCATCTCGGTTAGCGGCTAAAGGCTCACATAAAACGCTTGTTGTACCAACCCCTACAGCTTCAAACGTTAGCTGGGCGAAAAGGCCATTTCCATTTAATGACGGGGCTGGGTTTTTCTGGCTGATAATACCAGTCCACTGACCGGTTGTTTGATCAAATTGATTTGTTCCTACCAATGCCTCATAAAAGAAGCCAGAAAATTCAGCACTTTGCCAACTCAGTACAGTTGGGTCTACGCTACAGCTAACTTCCAAACCATAGAGGTCCTCGGCATTTTCAATCATTACATTAACCTGAACGGTGCTGCCAATATACATTTCTGAGACATTAGGTTGCATCGTCAAGATCGTCCCTAGTGCATCTTCTGTTATCTCAACACCATCACCATTTGCCTGTGCTTCCATAGCTACTGGGACAACCATCCACAATAGGGCGATAACCATCAGTTGAACCAATCGTGTGCGAGTAAAGTTTTGTCGTTTCATAGTTCAATCCTTCCTTCTATCTCCCGTGCCGTTTAGCACGTGGCTTACTGCTCTTTCCTTTTGATGGTCCCAGTATAGGCGAAAACAAGGAGGAAATTAAGCGTGGAATACTCGGATTTTTCGAGGGAAATTTCTACGGCGGACAACGGAGGAATGACAGATACCCCTCCGTAGAGACTACGGAACTCGCATAGGAAAACCCGCAAAAAACTCTAAAAACCTGGTTTTTGACCTCAAATTTACACAAAGATACGCAACATTGTCTACCTCATTAGCGTCTAAATTCTGTACCTTTGTAGAGCCATATGTTGTCGAAAGTAAACCAATAAATTGGAGGGAGATATGAATAAACAAACTGCACTTTGGCTAGGGATTGGATGTAGTGTTGGGTGTGTAGTTGTGAGTTTTCTGGCCATCCTACTGGGCGGGGGGCTCCTTGTTATGTTCGGGTTGCAAGAACCAGAAGATATTGCTATTCAACTAGATGTCCCCACAAATGTAACTGTCAACGAAGAATTCACGATTAACTTTCGTATTGAAAATTCATCATCCACATCCCAGATCGTTGACAGTATTGACTTCGAAGCTGTCTATTTAGAAGGATTTGTGATTACCTCAAGTGAGCCTCCATTTAATGAGGCGTTGACCATCCCTGTCTTCGATTATGAGTCGTATGCGTTTGGGAGCATCATTCCTAATGGGGAAGCTGTTTCCATCACATTCAATGTAGTTGCGCTACAACCAGGTGATTACACGGGAGAGGTTGATGTGTGCATCAATGATGGGTTTAGTTGCACAACCCGGATTCTACGAACTGTTATCCAAAACTAAACCATACACCCATTTTGATCATTACAACTTGCCAAATCTACAAACCGTGGCAAAGTGAGGTCATGAACTTAAGTAGCAAACAAATAATTCAACTCATTTCTTTATTCCTGCCCATTATCGCCGGGGTTATCGGATGGCTCACTTGGCAGACCTGGTGGGCTACCGGAGCAGCCATCTTGGTTGGGGGGATTATCAGCGCTATTATTGAGCGCGTTCTTTTGCCTCGGCTGTAAATAACAACTGCTTTGTAAAATAAAACGACCCTGGTAGCTGTGACCAAGGTCGTTTTGTTTAGTTATTTAGAAACTGTCTATCTTGCGTTGCCTAGGGCTTATAGACCGAATTCATCAGCCCAGTCGCTCCATTTTTCAACGATGCGGTCGCTCTGGCCTGGGTAGCCTTGATCTTTCCACTCGTTACAATGTCCACCGTTGGATAATTTCAAGCTGTCTACATTAAAGCCCGCCTTCTCGTACATTGAGATGTTACCTTCGATGGATGATGGAGGTACAATTTTATCTTTGGCCCCGTAGTATTGGAAGAATGTCGCTCGGCTAACAATCTCGGGATCTTTACCCAACGCCTCAACCTTTTTACGGTCACTAGAGTTAGCAACGCTAGCCCCGCAGCTCATTACGACGTGAGCTGGGTATTCATCCCCTTTATCTACGAAGAACTGTCCTGCCCAGAAAACACCACCACCTGAACCGCTAGAGCCTAAAACGATGTCTCGACAAACATTGTATTTAGCAAACATATGATCTAACACATCAGCAAACTTTTCAACGTGATCCCCGTTATACTTTGTCCACCAAATGTTCTCACTGTTAGGCGCTTGAGGGGCTACAAAAATCCAACCTTGTTTATCAACATATTTTGTCACTGCGTTTGAAGAGCTTAAGAATGAGTCTACAATCTTCCCACCGTCGCCGTGCAAGTGGAAGGTCAGGTAAGTAGGTGTACTTGGGTCGTAGTCTTCACCGACAACAATTGTTGTTTTCATACCAGCTACGGTTACATCGTGAATACCTGGCTTCAAACCACCTGAACCATTGGTTGGATTACACGATGCAGCAACCGAAGTTGGGATTGGATCTGGTGTTGGCTCTGGCTCAGGTTCTGGCTCAGGCTGTGGCTCAGGCGTCGGGTCTGATGTTGACGTATCATCAATTTCCCAAGTTTGACAGCCAATTTTCCCAAAGTTACCACCCAACATTGATAAGTCTTGAACATTGACAATACCGTCGGTATTTATATCAGCTCGCGGGTCCATTGCTGGGGTGCTGGTTGAACTTAGACCAAAATTACTTCCAATCAGAGTTGCATCATTGATTTTAATTTCATCATCATCATTTGTATCCCCACCAGCCAGGACAATAGAGGCCAAGGCAACGTTTTGACGACGAGCAACATCAACCGAAGCACAGGCTGGCAAGTGTAAGGCACCATCTGCCTTCACCTCATAAGCACTCTCACGTAGCTCACTCACTGTGAATTGCCCTGAACTGTCAACAGTTAGCGAGCGATCAGCCACACCCGTTAGATCAAGTTGAATACCGACGTGCTCACTTCGCCCTTGATAGGTGACAGAACCGCTTAGTACACCACCTGCATCCCCTAAAGAAACGACGGTAATATCCGCGTTCTCAACAGAAAAAGGCAAGGTAAATCCGTTACGATCCGAAGCAACTGGCTCACAGGTAATTGCAGTTGTCCCCGGTGCAATTGCCTCAAATGTAAATGTTGCAAAATCGCCATCCCCCGACAATGCAGGGGCAGGGTTCTTTTGACTAATCGCAGTTGACCACGTTCCAGTATCTGCATCTAAACTTTTAGCCCCAATCAATGGCTCTGTAAAAAAGTCTAGAATTTGAGCTGACTCCCAACGGAGTACCGCCGGGTCAACATTACAGACCACTTGCAGTCCGTAGAGATCTGTAGCCTGTTTTACAGGCACATTGACTGTGATCATATCCCCTGGAAAAAACTCGTTGCCGATTGGCTCAATGTCCAAATAGGCACCAGAGGGGGCGTAGGCCGAAACACTGTTAGCCTGTCCACCAAAAAATAAAATTGTTGTCAAAACTGCCAGGTACAAGACCGTTTTCCTCATAGTTTTTGAAATCCTCATCGCACTATCTCCTTGTTGTGAAACGAATAAAATTTACTGGTTCGACATCCTTACTGCTGTGTACGATATGGTCCTAGTATAGAGCATTCTTGACCTGTTGCGTAGCGTGGAATACTCGGATTTTTCGAGAGGATTTATCGTAGGGGACAACGGAGGAAATCGGAACTAGGCTCCGTAGTAACTACGGAAAATCGAGGGTTTTACTTGAAAAAGGGATTTTTTTAGAAATTTTTAGCCAAATTATCTTTAAAAAATTAAGACTGTAGCTTATCTTCTGCTACAGTCTTAATGAAAATCAAATATTCAAAGATAATCTAAATCAAGCCGCTACTGAAGTTCAATTGCATCCAAAATCGGCAAGAAAATGATCTCATACAATGTGTCTGCTTCCTCTGCCGAACTAACAAACATGGCTAAAATGGTAAATCCACCTTCTTCTCCTACAGCAATAGTAATACTTTGGGCTTGGACCTCTACTGTATAGACTGACCAAGTTGTCAGTTCTGTCTCAACGGTATCTACGACTGCAGGAATTTCGGTGATACCGAACTGGCCAAGGATAAGCGTTAAGAAGGTTTGTGCGTCTACGCCAGGGGCGGAAACAAAGGCCAATGAGGTTTGGTCCAGCGGTGATGCCTGCCGAGCATACGTCCCTGGGGCAATATTACCCCACCCTTCAGGCACCAGACCTGAAAGCCCAAACGTGTCATCACTAAAGGGAACCAGCAGAACATCTTCTGTCTCAGTCTCCTCTTCAACAAAAGTAAGGGACCCAAGTGTAGCAATACAACTCGAGTCAGGCGCTTCGGTGGGAGCACTCAGAAAGTCTAACATAATTTCCTGAGGGCAATCATTAGAAACGGTCACCCCGTGACTGAGTCCTGGAAACTCATAAAGGTAGCTATTGGCTAGAGTCTCTTGGGTAAGCTGTCCCCAAGCTGGTGGTGTAATTGGATCAAAATCACCGACCAAAATGAGAGTTGGTACATCGCTAACGACCGCTTGATTTTCCATTGGGTCGACATTGCTGGTCACCCAATCGGCACACACACTGGAAGCAAAGTCTCCTACGGTAATACTATTGTTGTATAAATCACCATATTCAGGATAAGCAGCCACAGCAGCCGCTGCTTCATTGGGATCACTAAACACAATCTCTTCATTACATTGAACCGAGATGTTCATCCCTGCACTCAAAAATTCGCTCGTTACAATACTGACTGTAGTCAGCAGAGTGGCAACCTCGTAATTTCCAGCCTGGGTATCATAAATTGCTTCAGGTAAGGTAGGCAGAAGTTCCGCGTTGTATAAAGCCTGAGAGAATACGCCTAAAAATCGTTTCCCATTAAACGCCACATCATAACTTTCGCCACTTAACGGATTGAGCACAGGCAAGGTAACTGGCTCAGCATCCAACTGATCTCGTACTTCAAAGAATACCTCTCGAAGATTTGGGTAGGCAGCATCACAGACTGGATCATTAGTACAGGCATCAAATAGCATATCAAATGCACGATCAAAATTTGCTGGACCTTCCACGGAAAGATTAACTTGCAGAGGAAATGGTGAGTCCAAAATAACGCTTCGTAAACCAGCGGGATGATCTCGCATAATCGTCAAAGCGAGACGAGTACCATATGAATTACCATACAAATTCCACTGGTCATAACCGAGAGTCTGGCGAAGGTCCTCAATATCAGCAGCATTTTCAACACTGTTGTAGGCTGTCAGATCAATCCCAGCCTCAAGCAATTGACTTTGACATTCAGCCAGCGCTTCACGTACCAAATCTTGTTCTTCTTCAGCACTTAAAATTGTCTCTAGACTCTCACGATCCAAGTTTTGGACGTCATCACAGGCCAATGAGGGTTGTGAGTAGCCAGTCCCGCGTTGGTCGATGACAATCAAATCACGGTCAGCCAGGATGGGTGCCAATCTTGCTTCCAAGACGAGTGGCACAATCTCTAAAGCATCACCACCAGGGCCGCCTTCCAGATAAATAATCGGATCCGCCTCAGGTACCTTGCTATCACTGGCAAAGATAGCGACGTGTAATTTTAGTGTATCTTCAGGGTCAAGTTGCTGCCGATTTTCGGGAACAGTTAAGTAGCCACAAGTCACATCGCGTTCTGTAAAGTTTGTATCGAAGGCACACGCTGCCTCTTCAAACATCGCCTCAAAGTCAGGTAACGGGGTTGGCGTTGGGGATGGTTCGGGCGTAGGTGTATCAGTAGACATAGGCTTGTCAGTTGGGGCTGGGGTAGCCGTCGGAACAGAGGTATCGGTAGGTTCTGGCGTATTTGTTGGGGCTGGGGTAGCGGTCGGAGGTAAGGGTGTTGCTGTGTCAGCTTCAGCCACTTCAGGGAGCGCTTCACTATTACAGGCACTAAGAAACAATACAACAAAAATAACGATCATCAGGTACTTTTTGATACACATATGTATCTCCTTTGTACGTAATCTGAGGGGATTGCATTTCCTATTGTGTTTACGAGATCATAAATCCACCCATAAGCACCGTTTGCCAAAAATGGTTTTGATGAGCCTCCTGATGTGAAATAGACACAAATAGACAAGACTAAAGACTATAATTTTACTAAGATAGGATTGTTTTGCAAGAAGAGAAACTGTTTAAAACAAAAAAGGACGGCTGAGCACCGTCCTTTCAAAAAAGTCTGTAAATTTCTAGCTACGCGCTGGCCGATTTTTCTGCTTTGAGCGATTGAGAAACATCCAGAGGGCAATGAGTAAGATAACCCCAATCAAAGCGATGACAAGAATAACCGTTGTTCCTACGACCACGCCCAGACCTAACAGCATTGTGCTATTATCTTCAGCCGTCTCAGCGGGGCGAACGCGTTGCTCTGGGCGAGCCTCAACAGCGGGCTGGCTCACTTCAGCTTGTACTTGTGGTGCTTCAGCTTGGGCAGCTGGGGCGTTACTACCAATTGTCACGTTTAACCCTTCCAGGGCAGGTGAGATTTCTTCGCCAGTTTGTGTACCAAACAAACCATTTTCAAATTGGAGTTGTGTATCACCTTCAGCTTTTATTTGAAAGGTGATTTGAAGTAACAAGCCACTACCGTCGACAGGAGGAGCAGGATTAAGCAGAGAAAGGGCATAGTTTACTCGACCAAGATCGTTATCAGCTTCATTTTGTAAGATAAAGGCCTGATTATCAGGGTCATCTGATAAAAAATCACCGTGATTGATTGATACAACTTCTAAAACCGCAGGATCGAAGAGCAGACTAACTTCAGTGCCATAAACCGAGGCAGCATCTTCTACAAAAACGTCAACTGTCATTTCTTGATTAACACTGAAGCTCTGCTCGTTTGTCTCAAGTCGCAACCGTGGATTCGCAGCTTGAGCCAGAGCGGGCAATATGACAAAAAGTGTTAATGAGATCAAGAGGATTAAAGTATTTCTTTGCAATTTCATGAGTTTCATCCTTGTATTAAATGATTGTGTTTGTTTACTAAAGGTTGGGGTGATAGTGTACTCACTCCAACCTCTTAACTTAGTCCAAATACGAGTTAGCTCGCTGTCGCAGCCTCACCGATGTCTGTTTCCCAGTCTTGACAACCGATCAGCCCATAATTACCACCGACCATAGATAGATCTTGTACATTAACTTCGCCATCCCTGTTGAGATCTGCTCGGGGGTCCATTGCTGGCGTTGAAGTTGCGCTCAAGCCCAAATTGCTACCAACCAAAGTCACGTCATTGATTTTAATCGCGTCATCATCATCTGTATCCCCGCCCAACAAGTAGGTACGCATCAGTTCAGTAACCTGCGAGTCGTGAGCAATAGCCGAGGTACACATTGGGAGATAAAGGTCAGCATCAGCCCGAATTGTATAATCTCCGTTTGGCAGTTCGGTAATTCCAAACTGACCAACCTCATCTGTTTGAGCGGTAGTTTCAACTGGACCGGAGAGTGAGAGCTCAATACCATCATTCTCAAAACGTCCTTGATAGGCTAAGACACCTTGAATTGCCCCTGACAACCCAGACATATCCAAGACAGTAACCGTACCATCGATGGGTCGCACCGTCTGAGGCAATCCATCACGATCTGAGGCCAATGGCTGGCAGACGATATTTGTAGACCCAGCCGCAACTGCGTCAAAGTGCAGGGTAGCAAAACGGCCATCACCATATAAGGCTGGGGCTGGGTTTTTCTGGCTTAAGGCTCCAGTCCAAACACCGCTGTCCGTATTGTTTATATTTGCCCCAATCAATGGGTCTGCGAAAAATCCACCAAAGAATACATCTGCTAGTGTAACTACCTCAGGATCATACTCACAGGTCACCTGTGCACCATACATATTGTCAGCATTTTTGATTTTCAACGCTACAATAACCTCATCTTCTGGGTAAGCTTCAACCTGGAAGACATCAGTTTGTAAAGCAAAATCAGCAATCGTCGTTATTGTTGGCTCTTCGGCAACTGGAGCTTCAATGTCGCCTGCTTCTACCGCGCCAAGATCAAAACCAGCTCCTTGAGGGCGAGGGGCCCCTTCGAAATCAGTTGTAATTGGTTGCTCAAGACCTTGGTCAACCATTGGGGAGTCTGCAGCAAGCTCAAAGTTACTTTGTGCTGGATTAACAAATTTAACCTCTGCTAAATCTTGGGCCACAAAGTTATTTTCGGGGGCAACTTTACTGTCACCAAAGATATTGATACCTTCATTCTTACCTGGGTTGACAATAATATTATTTTCAATGGCGTTGTTATTACCAGCGGCGTTACCATAAGCGATACCGTACACATACGGATCAATAATGGTGTTATTAAAAACAGTAACATTACCTGATCCGTTACTCTTGCCAATGTAAATTCCTGACCCTTGATCAGAACGTCCTTGACCTGCGTCAACAATAATGTTGTTATAAACTTTATTCCCGCCATTACCCTGAACGATAATCCCACGTTCATCACTATCTTTAATCAGATTGTTGTAGATGTCACAAACACTGCCAGGGTTATTCATAATCGCGCTTTGTTGACCATCAACTTGTGAACGACTGTCGCGATAAATTTCATTACCATAAATTGCACAACCATTATCGGCAGAGCCAACCTGAATACCGTCCCAGCCTGTATCCTCTACAAGATTGTCAAAGATCTGGATATTATTCAGCGCAGGGGCGTAAATGACTTCAGTTCCAGTCGCACAAATTTCTGTTAAACCATATGTGTAGTATGTGCTACCAATATAAAAGCCTTCAGTTCCAACATTGTGAATGTATAAATCTCGTAAAATCGTATCGCGTTGAACAAACCTATCTCGATTATCAACATCATCGAGATCAAATAGGATTTGACCATCATTGTCATAATCAAACTCATTACTTGAACCATCAGAACAAGTCGCTTTTGTTTGAATTTGAATCCCAATTTTTGGAACACCTGCAATTTCAATATGATCGATGGTCATATATTCACTGCGCCAACCAATCCGAACGCCTTGGTTTTGCGAGTCAATAATCTTAATCCCATATTTGGTATCACTGCCCGTTCCAGTAACTTGGAAATGTTGATTATTCATAATCCGAATACCATAGTAGCTAGTCGAGTTGATCACAACCTGACCGCCGTTGTTCTTGAAGATAATCGGATTAGTTTCGGTGCCCTTAAAGTTTTTCAGCGTCAAACCACCACGCGTCCCTGCTTCAATACAAACGACATCACCAGGCTTGACATCACTGTAATTACTGCGTCCATCCGCCTGAGCAACATCACGACCAATAAAATAATCACAACTTGCACTCGATTGCGCCTCCACCATCGTTGGTGTAGGGAGTAACCATAGTAATGAGAGCATCAATAGCAAAAGTGTAGTTTTTGGGAATTTGGTTTTCTGATACATATTCCTGTCCTCTCTTTAGTCTATACAGCTAAACGCTATCTCTCCTAAGTTTAGAAATGCTAATACGTGATACAGTATAGAGAGAAAGCCTTGCGAAATGAAGCGTGAAATGTGCGGATTTTTATCGTCAGGGTTATGTGGCGGATAACGGACAAAGTGAAGATAGTTTCCGTAGTTACTACGGAACAATATCAGAACAAAAAAGCCCCAACCAAGTCAGGGCTTACTTTGCTACTATTTTGTTTCAAAGAGAGAGGGCTTAGGGATAAACACGCCCTAGTGTGCGTGGGAAGGGGTTGGTTTCGCGGGCGTGATGTATCCCCGCAATCCACGTCACGGTTCGCTCGATGCCGAGACCAAAGCCACTATGAGGTACGCTACCGTAGCGGCGTAAATCAAGATACCAGGTGAAGGCTTCTTCTGGCAAACTATCTTCGCGAATACGTTTAAGCAACAATTCAGGATCACTGATACGTTCGCTTCCCCCAGTAATCTCACCATACCCTTCAGGGGCGAGCATATCCACACTCTTGCACACTTCGGGGCGTCCTGGCCACGGTTCCATATAAAATGCCTTGACCGCACTGGGATAGCCGTAGACAAAAATAGGCTTATTAAATTCCTTGGTCAGTTCAGTTTCGTGTGGGCTACCAAAATCTTGCCCCCACTCAATTTTCAAAAGCTCTTTCAGTTCAGGATCTTCGGTTTCCGCCTGAATTTTTTGCACCCGTGCAATTGCATCGTCGTATGAAATACGAGGGAACGGGGGTATAAAGTTCTCTAAGACCGTTGTATCACGCTCCAACACAGCCAATTCATTGGCTCGTTCTTCAAGACAACGCTGGACAATATAACTAATGAGTTGCTCTTCAATATTCATCAATTCATCCAGATCACAGAAGGCAATCTCCGGCTCTAGCATCCAAAACTCGGTCAGGTGTCGCCGCGTTTTACTTTTTTCGGCCCGGAAGGTAGGGCCAAAACAATACACCTTGCCAAAGGAGTAAATGTTCGCTTCATTATATAGCTGACCGGTCTGGGCCAGGTAGACAGGGTCACCAAAATAGTCAACTTCAAACAGAGTACTTGTCCCTTCACCCGCCGTTGGCGTCAAAATAGGTGTTGACATTTCAATATAACCATTGCTATCAAGCCAGTCCCGACAGGCTTTCATGATTGTACTTCGCAGGCGCAATAAAGCCCATTGCTTTCGGCTACGGATCCAAAGATGGCGATTTTCCAGCAAAAATTCAACGCCATGATCTTTTGGACTAATCGGATAATCTTCAGCAACCTGAACAACCTCCAAATTCGAAACTTCGATTTCATAGCCCCCCGGCACCCCAGGAGCCCGCTCATTCTCTTTGGCCATCCCTGTCACAATCAAGGCTGACTCCTGAGTCAATCGCTTGCCTGCCTCAAAAATCTCTATATCCAAATTAGGCTTAAATAAGACCGCTTGCATCGTACCTGTCCCATCTCGCACTTGCAAAAATTGTAATTTCCCTTTGCCCGTTTTGTGATACAACCAGCCTTTTATCGTCACCTCTTGTCCGATGTGCTCTGCAATATTCTCAATCGCTACTACTATACTCACGTTAGTTACTCCTTGCACCAGATTTATCAAGTACATAATATTTGTGTAACTATAATCAAAACTTTTGACCCGAGCAATTTTGCACAAAAATAGTACGAAACATTGGCAAATCTATGGACAACAAGTCGTCATAACTTTGCCAAAGGCCTCACTCTGCTTTATTATCATTCTCCTAACCTGGATGAGACAGAACAAAGCAGGAAATTCTATTTTTTCAAACCTCTTGTTTGTTATGCAAGAAAATGATTAGCTAGGCCCTATGGCAACAATTGCTCAACGCAATACTCAAAAACAAAAAATCGGTCTAAATTGGGGTTACTACCTTAACCAATTAAAGACGTGGCCTTGGGAGCTTTTAGTCCTATTAATTGGATTTGGCTGGCTCTATCGTCAAACGATGCCGCCGGGAATGAGTTCCTGGATTATCGAGGGCTGGGACTCAGCAATGTTCCAGATCACTGGTAGCACGTGGGGAATCCCCCACTCACCGGGCTATCCGCTATACACGATCATTTCGAATTTGTATGTCCGTATCTTGGGCATTATTCCTGGCTTCTCAGATACCCCTATTGTTTGGCGCGTGACCGCTTGGTCTACTGCAACGAGCCTGTTAACGCTGGTTTTCTTGTATGCCACGGTCCGCAAGCTTTCCCGTAGCCGAACTGCGGCCCTTTTAGCGACCAGCATTCTTGCCTTAAGCTTCATCTTTTGGCGCGGTGCAATCATGGCTGAAGTATACAGCTTGAATGCCCTAATTTTTGTACTCACCTACTGGTTGGCCTTAAAGTGGGACACCGATCCTCGCAATCGATGGCTTGTGATACTTGGTCTAGTTTTGGGGGCGGGTTTGGCCCACCATCGAACCGCCTTCATTTTACCCCCAACGATAGCTCTGTGGGTGCTCATCAAACGCCCAAAAAGTTTGGAGCGGACGCAACTCCCCTACAGGCCGGGGAAGCGCTGGAAATTGGTCTTACAGCGTTGGCTCATCTTGGGTAGCACAGCTCTCATTCCATTATTATCCTATCTTTATTTACCCCTCGCCTCTCAGCGGCAAGGCCAAACCTGGATTTATGCGGATGCCTCTGACTGGAACACCTTTTGGTTCATCGTCGTTTCACGTGAATGGTGGGGTCTCGTCCAATCTCCCCAAAATTTGGCCGAGTGGGGAACTGCGCTCACTGTTCTATTCAACCAACAAGCAGATCAAATCACAATACTAAGTGTTCTACTTGGGCTGATTGGACTGCTTCTCTCTCGCCGTTATTTGGCACTATTCGGGCCGCCACTACTCGGGCTGATATACTTCGGGGTAAGCTATAAAGTGACCGACTTGGACAGTATGCTTATCCCCTTAACCCTCACACTTTGTGTTGGTTTAGGTTATATCATCGGCTTAGTGTTACGAACCATTGTCACCTTAATCATCCGAAATATTCGAGTCAAGGATGAAGTTTTTCGTGGAACTTGGCTCAGCCCAGTCCTACAAACCGTTATTGCCCTCGCTCTCGGCATTGGTGCCTACTTCTTTTTCCAGCCCCTGGCCAAAGCGAATTTCACCGATGTCAATCTCAGCGGGGACTGGCAAGCCTTTGATCTAGTTGAAGAGGTGGTAACCATCGGCAGTAACGGGACGCCGTTGACGATTATTGGGCAGGATAACAGTGTGTTACCCGATTTTATCTACGCTAAGACCTTGGTTGGTGACACCATTACGCCGCGTTCAACCACAACCCTGGCCCGGATGCCAGAAGCGGAAAGTCAAGCCTTAATTGAGGCCGAATTTACCAAGGGGCATCGGGTTATGGTGGATATTGAAACCATCGACCTCAACTTTATTCCGTGGTTATCTGAGGCCATTGAGACCGAAAATGTTTTTCTGGCACCAACGGGACACCCATATCTTTGGGAAATCCTCCCACGTCCACAACCAGCAATACTCCCTCAACAGGAGTTTGTACATGTTCTTGGGCCAGGTCAATTCTTGGACGGACAAGTATCGGTGGTGGCCCATCATCAGCAAATCATTCAAAAACGGACAGGATGCTTTCTAAGGTTAACGTTATTTTGGCAGGCTAAAAATGAGTTGGCTGATGACTACTACATTGCCGTTCAACCATTGGGTGGAGAAACCGTTTTGGATAAAAAAGATCATCTCGCTTTGATGCGTGGATATCTCGCCACCTCGGATTTAAGACCCAATGAAATTATTCGTGACGAGTTTGACCTTATCGTAAGAGAGCCAGCAGCGTTACCCAGCATCCAACTCGTTGTTAATCTGTATCAGGTTCAAGGCAACGAATTCCCAACATTTGGGCAAGTCACACTGCCAATTACGGTTGATTCTCAAGCTTGTTTGGAGTAAATAATTTACAATGACTGAGTCAGCAAGACTAGACCCCGATGGGCTTCGTCTCCTCACGGAGACCGCTTTATCGGATTTGAAACAAGATAGCCTCATTACAGAATTTGCCGGTGGCTTAATCCCAACCGCACTAGCGTATAGTGACGCAACCAACTCATTGGTGAATGCAATTTATGATCCTGACTCCAATGTATATCCATTTTTAACAGCCCTATTAGCTCTCGATGCAGAGTTGGAAGGTTTTTTGAAAGGGCAAAAACGTGTCTTCCCACTCCCTGGCTTTTTCAGCTACAAAGAAAACCTGCCACCAGACAAGTATCCCCTAAAAACATTGCGGCTCCCCCCGCTCAATCCTGATGGGCATTTCTTCTTCAAAAAAACCGACGCTGGTCACTTTCTAGCGATACGATTAGATTTGAATCCAGCATTGAAGGTGTTGGGCCATATTCGTCTAGCCGTCTGTAGCCCAGATCGCTTTCCAATCCGACTGCGCCTCATTGAGGACCGAATGGAGCGGCAATATTTAGATGAAGCATTGCTTAAAATTATTGGGGATTTGTTCGGTCAAGTCGAGGTTGATCCACCCTTGACCAACATTGAGCAGAAAACGCTTATCCAGACACTGCGACAGTTGATTGCAGAATAAGGCGTTGCGCCAAAGCCACCTCACGCAACTTATCGATGACCACCCGTTGTCCCGATTTAGCATCAACATAATACCAATGTTCCCAACCGTTGCACGGTCCCTGCCGTAGAGCCTTGCCCACTTGGTGAATTGAGCCGACAAGGCCGTTTTGCTTGAGTTGCCCATTAGCTAACACCGTGGCGGTAATATCGCTTTTCTTCCCAAAATACAAAACCTCGCCGGGCTGGATCAAGCCATTTTCCACCAAGCTACTAAACGGCACCCGCGGTCGACTACGCTTGCTGGGGAAACTGAAAACATCGGTCTGAAATGGCTCTGGCTCAATAGCAGCCAGCCGTTCGTTGGCAAGGTCAATATAATCAGATTCTTGTTCGATCCCGATCCAATGGCGATGTAATTTTTTGGCAACGGCCCCGGTTGTTCCCGTCCCGAAGAAGGGGTCCAAAATGACATCACCAGGTTTTGAGCTGGCTAAAATAACCCGATAGAGCAGGGCTTCAGGCTTTTGAGTAGGATGGGCTTTAACGCCGTTGGTCCGTAAACGTTCACGTCCAGAACACAGCGGCAATTCCCAGTCGCTCCGCATTTGCAAACCATCATTTAGCGCCTTCATCGCCTGATAATTGAAGGTGTATCGTACGCCTTTGATTTTCTGTGCCCAAAGCAGTGTCTCGTGTGCGTTTGTAAACCGTACCCCGCGAAAATTAGGCATTGGATTAGTCTTGATCCAGACACAGTCGTTCAAGATCCAATAACCCAGGTCCATCAAACTGGTCCCAACCCGATAAATGTTGTGATATGACCCAATCACCCACAGGGTTCCGGTATCCTTCAACACCCGTCGACAGGCATCCAGCCAATCTCGTGTAAATTGATCGTATTCGGCGAAGTCACTAAATTGATCCCATTCTTCATCAACGGCATCTACTTTGGTGACATTAGGTCGCCACAAATCCTGCTGAAGTTGGAGGTTATAGGGCGGATCAGCAAAAATCACATCAACCGATTTTTCAGGCAATTCCTGCAATACATCAATACAATTACCTGAAATAATTTGATCAAGGGGCAATGTTTGCTGGCTCATCCAGACCTCCAAAAAATGAAATCTGACAGGCAAATTCCTCATAGACCTGTCAGATTTTTACTGACCCAGTTATAATTTACTAAAGTTTGACGATGATCTATAGAACAAGAAAATTGGTTTACTTTTCTATATCTGGGTCAGCAATCGTAAACCTCTCTTATTATGCTGTAAATTCATAGAAAATGCAACTTATGTCAAGTTCAGGTTCTTATGGGAAGACCCCGCGTTGCTCAATGGCTTCAGCGACCCGCGAAACAGCGAGCATAAAGGCTCCCTGACGCAAGGAAACATTATGGTTCTCGCTAAAATCACAGACTTGATGAAACGCTGTGGCCAAAAATCGCCGCAGATTGATTTGTACTTCCTCAATACTCCAAGGGAAAGCCTGTAAGCCCTGCACCCACTCAAAATAGCTCACGGTCACCCCACCGCCATTGGCTAAAATGTCAGGGGCAACAATGATGCCACGTTCAAAGAGAATAGGATCGGCCTCAGCATCTGTGGGGCCATTCGCACCCTCAACAATATATTTGGCCTGAATTTCATTGGCATTACGGGTGGTAATTTGCCCTTCCATTGCGGCAGGAATCAGAACATCGCACTTCAAGGTAAGCAAAGTTTCATTGGAAATTTTTTCAACACCCTCGGCCTCATACCCTTCGAGGGTACGGGTCGGTGAGGTACGGGTGTATTGGAACATTGCAGCGATATCAAGACCATCGGGGTTATGGTAACCGCCCGAAATATCACTAACCGCAATCACCTTGCAACCATCCTTGGCTAAATGATAAGCGGCCCAGTAGCCCACCTTGCCAAAGCCCTGTACCACAACAGTTGCCCCCTCGATTGGCGTGCCATATCGTTTCATTGTACTTTCCGCGATGATCGCTACCCCCAACCCTGTGGCATCACTCCGCCCAAGACTCCCGCCAAGCATAATCGGTTTCCCCGTCACAATTTCCTGACTCGCTTCACCTTTCAGCATACTGTAGGTGTCACTCATCCAGGCCATTGTTCGCTCGTCCGTATTCATATCCGGGGCTGGAATATCTTTCTTGGGGCCGATGATTGGCAAAATTGAATAGGTATAGCGCCGTGTCAAACGCCGCAGTTCATTTTCAGACAGGGTATTTGGGCTAACACATATTCCCCCTTTTGCGCCACCATATGGTAAATCTAACACGGCACATTTCCAGGTCATCAATTGGGCTAGAGCGGTCACTTCTTCTAAAGACACATCAGCGTGATAACGTACGCCCCCCTTGCCCGGACCGCGTACACTCGTATGCTGGACACGATAACCAGTGTAGACTTCAATCTCGCCATCATCTGTCTCAATGGGTAGGGAGACAATCAAGGAGCGTTCACAACTCCGCAATATGCGATGATAACTTGGGTTCAATTGTAACCGAGCCGCCGCATCATCGAGGTGACTCTGGGCTGTCCGCAACATCCGTAGCCCTGGGGTATTGCCTACTTCAGAATTTAAGGATAATTGTGTTGACATTGGGTAAAACCCTTTCTATAACATTCTTGGTTATTGACCTTCATCATTGAAGATAGCTTCAGTATACCACGAGGTAAATACTTTTCCTAAGTATTCAACAGCAGTGAGTACATTTAACTTTGAACAATTTTTCGGATGCGTGTTCAAGGTTATAATAGTCCTGTATCAAGAATAAATTTCTGAATTTGACAATTAAATTACTCCATGTTAAATTCTTGTGAACGTTCACGTGAACGTTCACAAGAAGTAAAAACTACTAACACTGTAAGTTATAACAAATGGCAATAGCAAAGAAGCGTGCCACAATCAAAGATGTTGCAGCTCGAGCAGGTGTTTCGTATCAAACGGTTTCGCGTGTAATAAACAACAAACCAGATGTTACAGATGAAACGCGTCAACGCGTGCAAAATGCTATCGAAGATCTGAACTTCAGACCGAATTTAGCGGCGCGTAGTCTGCCCAGCAAACGCTCCTTTGTTATCGGCCTAATTATCCCCTATGAGGCCGATTATCTTTTTAGAGACCCCCATCTTCTCGCTCAAATTAGTGGCATCGATACGATTGCCAACGCCCACGATTACAACGTTCTTCTATCCACAGCCGGTCACTCGACATCAGGTGTTGAAGCATATCAACGTTTTATCCGCAATCAGGTCGCGGATGGGGCTTTGGTTGTCGAGACAGCCAGTAATGAAGCGGGTGGCGATTTACTACGAACCCACAACTATCCCCATGTCAATCTAGGTTATGTAATTCACAACAACAACACCTGCTTTGTCCATTGTGATGATCGCGGTGGGGCTCGTGCTGCGACCCATCATTTATTAGAAAAAGGGCACCATCGCATTGGAGTCATCAATGGTCCCTCGGTTGGCGCTATCGTGACAATGCAGGAGCGATTGTTGGGGCATCAACAGGCATTGGCCGAAGCAGGGTACACGTTTGACTCAAATTTGATGGTTTATGGCGATTACACGAGAGCGAGTGGACAAGCCGCAACTAAAAAGCTGCTAGCCTTACCGCAGCCACCAACCGCTATCTTTGCACTCAATGATCGGATGGCGATGGGGGCCATTCGGGCCCTACACGCAGCAAACTTACGAGTGCCTGACGATATCGCAGTGGTGGGTTTTGATGATATTCCCGCTGCCGCAGATTTTAGCCCAGCCCTAACAACGGTGAGACAGCCGAGTAAGACAATGGGGCAGGTGGCTACTGAGATGTTATTTAAGCTGATTGCAGGAGAAGCATTATCACAACGGGAGATGATACTCCCTGCCGAACTCATCATCCGTCAATCAGCCTAATTTTTATATAACCTTGCAAAGGGGGTGGTTATTAACAGAACAAGTTAAAAACACTTTTCAATTGGTAAAAGCGAAAGAACGCGATGGCGTAGCGTAGGTTCTTTCAAGAGGTTTTGCAAAAATTCGCCAAATTTAAATCAACGTAGATAGTTTCAAAGGAGGATACAATGCGTATGTACAACAAGTTATCTATTTTGCTGTTGAGTGTTATCACATTGGTCTTTGTAGCTGCCTGTGGTTCAGCTCAACCAGAAACAGTAACTGTTGTTGAGACGGTTGTCGTAGAAAAAGAAGTTGAAGTTGAAGTTGTTAAAGAAGTTGAAGTTGAAAAAGAAGTTGAAGTTGTTAAAGAAGTTCGACCCATTATTTACAACTCTTATAACAGTGATCCTGATGTACGAGCGTTCGATGAAAAAATGGTTGAGTTGTTCAACGAACAAAATCCTGAAACCCCTCTCGATCACTCAGTTGTTCAGCACGAAGACTTCAAGCAAGCCATTCGCGCTTACTTGGTTGCTGACCCAGCACCGGACGTTATGACTTGGTTTGCTGGAAACCGCGCCCGCTTCTTCATTGACCGAGGTCTCATCCTCGATATCAGTGATGTTTGGGAAGAAGAAGGTTGGAACGAATCGTATCCAAAAGGTTTCCGCGCAATGTCTTCTGTTGATGACAAGCAATACTTCGTTCCCAGTAGCTGGTACTGGTGGGCCGTTTTCTATCGCAAGTCAATCTTTGAAGAACATAACATCACGCCCCCAGAAACTTGGGATGAGTTGTTAGCTGCTTGTGATACGCTGGACGGCGCTGGTTTGATCCCGATTACAATCGGTACAAAGTTCCGCTGGACTGCCGCTGCTTGGTTTGATTACATCAACATGCGTGTCAATGGTCCAGAATTCCATCTAGACTTAATGTTAGGGAAAGAAAGTTACACTGATCCAAGGGTCAAAGCTGTGTTCGAAAGATGGAACGAACTGTTTGAGCATAACTGCTTTATCGAAGATGCGGCAGCCTATAGTTGGCAAGAAGCGGTTGATCCATTGAACCAAGGTCAAGCTGCAATGTACTTGATGGGGCAGTTCATTATGGGTACGGTTGCTGAAGACATTCAAGATGATATGGACTTCTTCCAGTTCCCAATCATCGATCCTGACGTGCCGATTGGTGAGGACGCGCCAACAGATGGATTCTTCATGTCAGTTAACGCTCAGAACGTTGAAGGTGGTAAAAACTTCCTTCGCTTCCTGGGTAGCGCTGAAGCACAAACCTTGATGGTTCAAGAATTAGGTCGCTTGCCAGTACACGCTGATGTTGATCGCAGCCTGTTTGACCCAATGCAGCAAAAAGGTATTGAGTTGATCGAAAGTGCTGACTTGGTTGTTCAGTTCTACGACCGCGACACAACACCTGAGATGGCTGATGTTGGTATGAACGGAATGATGTCATACTGGGATGATCCTGAAGCCATTGATGACATCTTGGAAGAACTTGAAGCTGCTCGTCTAGAAATTTTTGCCGAAGAGTAGAATCTAGCATAAACGAGTGATTTAAATTGTCTGGGCGGCCTGCTAAACAATATCCAAAAGCAGGCCGTCCATTCGTAGGATGTGGTGCGTAGCGCGTTCGACTGAAAGCCCAGCATCGCATTACGCACTGGGTCCTACGATTTATATAAAGAGGAGGTTACGAAAAATGGCTGCAACAACACCGAATATACCTCGGCACAAAAGCAAATTTAATCCTACCCCTTACTTATTCCTCATCGGCCCGCTTTTGCTTTATATCATCTGGATTATTGGGCCAATGCTTTACACGTTTTATTTGAGTACAACTGATTGGGACGGCATCTCCCGTGAAGCCCAATACATTGGCCTAGCAAATTTTGATTCACTCTTTGGCAGTTTAGGCAAACGCTTGACCTCTGCCTTTGAATTCGCTCTTATTAACAATTTAAAGTGGCTCTTAGTCTTTATCACCATTCCTGTAGCAATGGGGTTAGGGTTAGCCATTATCTTAAATCAGGATATCAAAGGAGACCGCTGGTTCAAAATGGGCATTTTCTTGCCCCAAGTCCTCTCTCTCCCCGTTATCGCTCTATTATGGGCTTGGGTTTACAACCCCCGCGCTGGTCTTCTTAATACGTTCCTTACTGCCCTTGGGGTGGCAGACCCTCCGGCTTGGTTAGCTGACAAGCAACTTGTGATTTGGGCCGTCATCGCCGCCGCCGCCTGGCGACAGATAGGCTATATCATGATTTTGTATGTGGCTGGTCTCAAAAATGTAGATCCGACCCTACTTGATGCTTCCAAGGTCGATGGAGCCAACCGTTGGGAAACCTTTAGACACGTTACCTTTCCACTCCTAGCACCCGTTACAACAATTGTTGTCATCATCTCCGTCATTGATTCACTTCGCTCCTTTGATCTCATTTGGGTCATGACGAGAGGTGGACCTGGTAACGCCTCTAATGTGTTGGCCGTTCTAATGTATATTCAGGCATTTAACAATTATAAATTAGGGCTAGGCGCAGCAACGGCAGTTGTCCTATTTGCCATTAGTGCCGTTGTTATCATTTTCTATCTATCACGCGTAATGCAAGACGAATTAGAGTATTAAGGAGGATTATGATGGCAACTACAACTAATCAAGCTGTACCCTCAGCCGCGAGTGTTACAACAAAGAAAAAGGACTCTATCTCTTGGGGTCGCCTCCTACTTTATGCATTTCTCATCATCTTCACCTTAACCTATTTGATGCCCTTTTTCAGTGCGATTGTTACGGCGCTTCGGACACAAGAAGACATCAGTGTGAACGGCTTTTGGAGCATTCCTCAAGAGATCACATTGAGCAATTTTCCCACGGCCTGGTCGCAAGCCCGTGTTAACAACTATCTGCTCAATAGCTTTATCATTACCATCCCAGCTCTGGTTGGGGCAATTTTCTTATCTTCGCTCTCTGCCTATGCCTTAGCCCGATACAGATTTCCAGGAAATCGGTTCCTATATTTTATGTACGTATCTGGCACAATGTTGCCCTTCCAAATTCTATTGCTCCCTGTCTTCTTATTGAGCAATGAGTTAGGAATTTATAATTCTTATTGGGCACTAATTATCATTCACGTTGCATTTCAGTTGGGCTTCTGTACCTTCGTCTTACGTAACTTTATGCGGACGGTCCCTGGGGAAATTATGGATGCGGCCCGGATCGATGGGGCCAGTGAGTGGGGGATTTATTGGCGAATCATGATGCCGTTGACGGTTCCAGCCATTGCCGCTGTATCAACGCTGGAATTCACTTGGATTTTCAATGACTACTTATGGGCAATCATCTTAATTCAAGATGACTCACTTAAACCAGTAACTGCGGGTCTATCGACCCTACAAGGTCAATTTGTGACCAACTGGCCGTTGATTGTGGCTGGCTCGCTCATTGCAACCCTACCTACCCTGATTGTCTTTGTGGCCCTACAGCGCTACTTTATTGGCGGATTAACGTTGGGATCTGGAAAGTAATTTTGTGAGAATTAGGGGACAGTGGTTAGCCCCATTTGTTTAAAGTGATGGTCAAAACTAAACGCCTGTTGGATGTCACGCCGTTGAGCTAACATCCAACAGGCACAATCGGTATAGCTCCAAGCTTTATCGGTGTATCGACTAAATAATCGCCATAACTCTTGTTCATCAGCCTGGGTAAAAATGACCATTTCAACCAAACGACTGTTTCGTAGTCGAATACCCAGCTGTAACGCCACTTGTGCACCTAGTCGTCCTTTAACAGTTGTCATTGTTTCATCAAAAATATGATTGGAAATCAGCAATCCACGAGGGATTGCATAACTTTTAAGAAAGACAGCAGCTTGTTGATGATGTGGGTCTTTACGGTCAACTAGGGCGTATAGCCCGCTTGTGTCAACTATAATCTGTGTCATCTTCTGCTACCTTTAAATCAGTACGCCGATTTTGCCAATCAGTTTGATATAAAAATTGGTCGAGATTTTCACTCGTGACTCCATCATTAGGCCCTTCACCCAAGCCAATAATTCCCCAAATTGGGTCATCTTCTATACTTTCACTTTGCCGTCGTTCAATAGCTTCGGTCAATAACTCACGTAATAAAGCAGACATACTAGTCGATGCCTGCTCGGCTTCTTCCGCTAACCATTCATGTTGCCATTCTTCTAAAATTATTTGCACACGTTTCATGATTACACCTCAACAACAATATTACACATTCATTATACACAATACAAGATTGTTGTCAACAGTAAATTACACATTTTTGATTTATCATTCAATCCTTAAATTCTATTTCCAAGGAGTTTTTCAAGACCTTACCTATGAACCAAAATCTTAAACTAAACGATTGGGAAAACCCACAACTTGTTGAAATAAACAAACGCCCTGCTCATGCCACCTTAATTTCATTTGAAGACGCGCAGGATGCAATTAACAATCCTGATCAAGCCTCACCTTATTATCAATCTCTCGATGGGGAGTGGCAGTTTCATTTCGTAGACAAACCCGAGATGGTGCCCAACGCATTTCATCAAGGCAAGTACGAAGAACTGACTTGGGCACCCATCAACATCCCCGGTAACTGGACGGTGCAAGGTTATGACAAACCCATTTATACCAATGTAAAAATGCCCTTTACACCAAATCCACCTTACGTTCCTGAGGATAATCCCACGGGGCTATACTTACATCGCTTCACAATTCCCGATGCCTGGCAAGATCGACAAATCATCATCAATTTTGGCGGCGTTGAGTCAGCCTTCTACGTCTGGATTAATGGTCAAAAAGTGGGATACAGTCAAGGGTCACGCTTACCTGCCGAGTTTGACATCACGCCATACATTCAACCCGGTGAAAATACCGTTGGTGCTATGGTTATTCGCTGGTCCGATGGCAGCTATTTGGAGGATCAAGATCACTGGTGGATGGCAGGTATTTATCGGAGTGTGTACCTCTACGCCAAACCAAATGTGCAAATATTTGATGTCTTTGCTCGAACTGAGTTTGATACAAATTTCCAAGACGCAGTCTTACGAGTCCAAATCAAAATAGACGAGACTAATCCTACAATTCCAGCCGATTATCAAGGTGACATTGCATTTTTTGATACATCAATTGCTGACTATCAGGTTCAATTACAACTCATCAATGCTGAGGGTCAACACGTATTTTCTGCCCCCCCCATACAACCAATCATTAAATCCGATTGGAGTATGACCATTATGAACTTCAATCAATCGGTTCCAGCACCCAAAAAATGGTCAGCCGAGACACCTACGTTATACACATTATTGCTAACATTACTCGATGAAACAGGCCAAACAGTCGAAGTTGTGCGTCAGAAAATTGGCTTCCGGCAAGTCGAAATTAAAGATCGAGAATTGCTCATCAATGGCCAGCCTGTGCTCCTGAAAGGTGTCAATCGTCACGATCACGATGACGTGTTGGGTAAAACGGTAACCGAGGAGTCGATGATTGCCGATATCAAGCTGATGAAACAATTCAACCTCAACGCAGTTCGTACCAGCCACTACCCCAATGACAGCCGTTGGTATGAACTGTGCGATGAGTATGGCCTTTATGTGATTGACGAGGCTAATATTGAAACCCACGGACTTTACAACAAATTGTGCCACGATCCGACTTGGACGACCGCCTTTCTTGAACGCGGTCGCCGAATGGTTGAACGGGACAAAAATCATCCCTCGATCATCCTTTGGTCGCTTGGCAACGAGAGCGGCTACGGCCCCAATCACGACACCATGGCTGGCTGGATTCGCGGCTATGATCCGACCCGCCCCCTCCACTATGAAGGCGCTATCTCACAATACTCGGTTCTGGTCAACGCTGATGAGCGCCCGACAGCAATGCCCACTATCTCTGACGGCGAGAAATTACGTCGAGATGGCTGGGACATGGGCCATCTCGCCACTGATCTCGTTTGTCCAATGTACCCCTCAGTTGACCATATTATTGCCTACGCGAAGGACACAACACAATCACGCCCTCTGATAATGTGCGAGTATGCTCATTCGATGGGTAATAGTACGGGTAATCTCAAGGAGTATTGGGACGCCATTGAAACCTATCACGGACTTCAGGGTGGTTTTATCTGGGATTGGGTCGATCAAGGGCTTCGCAAAGTTGATGATAATGGGCAAACATACTGGGCCTATGGTGGCGACTTTGGTGATACCATCAATGATCAAAATTTCTGTATCAACGGTTTGATCTGGCCAGACCGCACCCCACATCCAGCAATGTATGAATACAAAAAAGTATTACAGCCAATTTCCATTGAAGCGATTGACCTTCTTCAAGGTAAATTCAAAGTTACAAATAAAAAATATTTTACAGATCTTAGTGAATTTCGAGGCACCTGGGAATTGCTAGCACATGGCAAAATTATTCAATCGGGGCACCTACCCTTATTAATTACATCCGCAGGTCAAAGTGACACAATTTCAATAGATATTCAACCCCCAGATTTACAACCTGGTGTTGAGTATCTATTGACAATTCGGTTCAAATTTACTAAAGAAACCCTATGGGCCCCAACTGGACACGAAATTGCTTGGGAACAATTCAAGATGCCCTATGATGTACCTTTACCAGAAAAACTACCTCTAAATAACGCAGATGTTCTGAGTTACAACGAAACCTTAGAAGGTATTGTTGTGACCAGCTCTACAATGAGCCTCACGTTTAATCAAACAATGGGGCAGCTCACTTCGCTAAAATTTGGAGACACTGAATATCTTAAAACTGGCCCCAGCCTCAATGTCTGGCGAGCAGCGACTGATAATGATGAAGCTCTTATTATGCCAGAGGAAGAGCGCCCTCTTCAGCAATGGTTGGCGGCCGGGTTAAATCGACTGGAACACGAGGTTGAGCGAGTCACGGTTGAGCAACCTAGCCCACACCTAATCAAAATCACGGCCTGGACTATCGCCCAGGCCGAAGGGTGTTCTGGAGAATTTGCCCAACAACACAGCTATACAATCCACAGTAGTGGTGATATCGTCATTGACAACCACATTGAAACCAGCGGCGAACTCCCACCGCTGCCTCGTCTGGGACTAAGAATGCAACTCTCCCAAGACTTTGAACATTTCACCTGGTATGGGCGTGGTCCCCACGAGAACTACATCGATCGCAATAGTGGCGCAGCCTTGGGCTTATATCGTACGTCAGTTGATGAGCAACATGTCCCTTACATCTACCCACAAGAAAATGGAAATAAGACCGATGTACGTTGGTTAGCGCTAAAAAATGAAGTAACCTGTGTGGGCCTATTTGTCTCGGCCAGTCAGCCCATTGAAGCCAGTGTTAGCCATTACACGGCAGATGACCTTTACCAGGCTCGACACACCAATGAGCTTAAACGACGAGATGAAGTCGTTCTCAATCTCGATGTCCAACAATCAGGCCTGGGAGGTGCGAGTTGTGGGCCGGGCACCTTGCCTCAGTATCTACTTCAACCTGGCACATTCGATTTTAGCATTCGGCTTCGACCGTTTAACGTTGATGATGAAGATGTGGCAGACTTAAGTCGTCAACAACTATAATTTGTGAAATACAATGCCAATTATTCATTCTGAATCACTAAAAGCCTTTGTCCGTCAAATATTTCAAGCAGCCGGAGCCACTGCGAGTGATGCCGAGTTGGTTGCCAATTCGCTCGTCACCACCAATTTAACGGGCCACGACTCTCACGGTATTATCCGCGTTCAACAATATCTGACGGCCATAACAAATAATGAAATAGTCCCGACAAATCAGCCAAAAGTTGACCATGACGTCGGAGCCATTACTACCATTGATGCCCAGTTGAGCTTTGGGCAAGTGGCGGCCAGCTTTGCAATGCACCTGACGATTGACAAAGCTCACAAACACGGGTTGGCGGCCACAACGATCACCAATTGTAATCATATCGGTCGAGTCGGCGAGTGGGTTGAAATGGCGGCGGCAGAAAACCTGATCGGTTTGGCCTTCTGCAATGGGGGCCGAGCCGGAGGGTTGGTCGCACCGCATAACGGAGCCGCTCGCCGCTTGGGTACCAACCCCATTGCCGCTGCCGTTCCAATAGGTGACGGACCGCCATTTGTCCTCGATTTTGCAACAAGTATCGTCGCGGAAGGCAAAGTCCGGGTGGCCTTGAACGAAGGGAAATCGTTACCAGAGGGCTGGATTCTGGATAAAGCGGGGCACCCCAGCACAACGCCTCAAGATTTGTATGATGAGGGCATGTTGCTCCCAGCCGCAGGCTATAAGGGCTATGGTCTATCCCTCTTGACTGAACTATTGGGTGGCGTTTTGTCTGGACAAGGAAACGCCACCCTTTTTGATTTCGCTGGGGTACGGAACGGCGTACTCTTTATCGTACTGTCAATTGAGTTATTTCGCCCAATAGACGAATTCTTAGGCCATAGCCAGCGTCTGCAAGAAGCAATGAAGCAAACACCACCCGGCTCCGAAGCAGATGAAGTCATGCTACCCGGCGAGCCAGAGCGACTCACAGCCGCTCGGCGTAACGTCGAAGGCATTCCTATCCCAGAGGCGATTTGGGCACAACTGGTCGAGGCAGCCAAAAATCTTAAGATTCCAATTCCTCTATTAAAATCAACAAACTCATTTGAGGTTACCAAAAATGAACGAATTTGATCCAACTGAACATCCGCATCGTCGTTATAACCCACTCACTGGCGAATGGGTTTTGATATCGCCACACCGCACCAAGCGACCGTGGCAAGGACAAGTTGAAAAGCCACCACAGGACACACGACCAAGCTACGATCCAAAATGTTACCTGTGCCCAGGCAATCAACGAGCGGGAGACATGCAAAATCCGGCATATGAAAACACCTTTATCTTCACCAACGATTTTGCGGCTTTGCTACCGAATACGCCCGCATCTCCATCACCCGATGATCCTCTCTTTCAACTGGAAAGCACAGAAGGCACCTGTCGAGTCATGTGCTTTTCCCCACGTCACGATTTAACACTGGCCGAAATGGACCTACCGGATATCCGACAGGTTGTCGATGTCTGGGCGGAGCAAGTCACGGAGTTGAGTGCAGATTATCGGTGGGTACAGGTCTTCGAAAATCGAGGGGCAATTATGGGGAGTTCCAATCCGCATCCCCACGGCCAAATTTGGGCCAGCCGCTTCTTGCCTAATGAAGCCACCACGGAAAATGCCCATCAGCTTGCCTACTATCAAAAGTACGACTCGCCTTTATTACTTGATTATGCCAACAAAGAAATCGCAGCTCAAGAGCGCATCGTCATT
Organism: Phycisphaerae bacterium; assembly: GCA_028285035.1. The sequence continues at coordinate 54,862 of JANQQF010000017.1, read as the reverse complement.
GAAAATGAACATTGGCTTGTTGTTGTTCCTTACTGGGCCTTGTGGCCGTTTGAAACATTGCTCCTGCCCAAACGCCACGTGCTTCGTTTGCCAGACCTGACGGATATAGAGCGGGACGCTTTGGCTCAAATTATGCGCCAGTTACTCATCAAGTATGACAATCTATTTGAAGTTTCCTTCCCCTACTCGATGGGCTGGCATAACGCCCCAAGCAGCGAGCAAGATCAAACGCATTGGCAGCTTCACGCCCACTACTATCCCCCCTTACTCCGCTCAGCCACCGTCAAAAAATTCATGGTGGGTTATGAAATGCTAAGTGAGGCCCAGCGAGATTTAACGGCGGAGCAAGCGGCAGAGCGACTGGCGAATTTACCTGATGTGCATTACAAGAAAAGCGCATAGCTTGATGAATGCTATTCCCGCAGAATTCGCGCAACATATGATCGAGCTACATGGCGAGCCAGGCGCAACATGGGTTGAAACATTGCCTAGTTTGTTAGAGCAATACGCAAAAAAATGGAGTTTGCAACTCCATACTCCCTTTGGCTTGTCCTACAATTATGTTGTTCCAGCCACACGAACAGATGGCTCAGAAGTTGTGCTAAAAGCAGGTGTGCCACATCCCGAGCTTGATACAGAGATTGAAGCCTTACGCTTGTATGATGGACAAGGAATGGTGCAACTCCTCGAAGTAGCCCACGATGACGGGATATTTTTGATTGAACGAGTCCTACCCGGCAGTTCGCTGTGGTATTTTGAAGATGATACAAAAGCGACAGAAATTGCGGCAGGGATTATGCAACGATTGTGGCGGCCTGCGCCGGCAGGGCACAGTTTCCCCACAACTGCTCGCTGGGCGCAGGGCTTAACTCGGCTAAGAAATCACTTTGCAGGTGGGGTTGGTTCTTTCCCAAAAAACCTAGTCGAGCAGGCTGAAACCATTTTCGAGACATTTCTGGCTTCCCCAACAGAGCCTGTCCTCCTCCATGGTGACCTGCACCACGGCAACATTCTCCAATCTGGGTCGGACAGATGGCTGGCCATTGACCCCAAAGGACTGGTTGGTGAAGCCGACTATGAAGTTGGCGCATTTCTTCGCAACCCAATGCCAGATATTTTACAGCAGCCCGATGTCAAACAGCGGCTAAACCGACGAATCGACATTTTCACCGAAATTCTTGGTTTCGAACGTGAACGTATTCTCGGCTGGGCCTTAGCGCAAGCCGTGTTATCAGCTTGGTGGGATTTTGAGGATACTGGCCATGGCTGGGAAACAGGCATCGCTTTTGCGGAGATTTTTGCGGCAATCGAGGCTGGGTAATAAGGTAGCAAGGTAATAGGGTAACAGAGGGACAAAGGAAAGCAGGCAGTCATGCTACCCTGCGACCTTATTACTTTACTACCCTGGTCCCAAAACTTGCTAACCAACCCCATATCGTCTAATCTACTCAGATCACAAAGATCGGTGACCGTCGCCGATCTTTTTATTTTTTGGTAAACTGATGAATGTCAAGCTAGAAACCCTAGAACCACAAAAATCAACATATCCCATTCAAGCCTACATTATTGCTCTGGCTATAATTTTCGCGGCATCGACCGGACCTATCGCCATTCGACAAGCCCAATTGGTGGGGATGCCCTCATTTTACATCATTGCCGTTCGTCAGCTCATTGCAGCGTTGGTGTTAACCCCAATTGTCTTTCGAAACCACCGCGCTGGATTCAAAGACATACAGGGGTGGGACTGGGTTTGGATATTTATCTCAGCCTTAATGTTTACTCTCAATTTAGCCTTTCTTTTTCTGGCTCTCGAATTTTCCAGCGTTCTCGTCACCAGTGTCTTACGCCGCACGTCACCGTTGTGGGTTATTGGCCTGGAGATTATCTTTCTGGGGGCCATATTTACGCGACAAGTTTGGCTCGGCTTATTTTTCACGGTGGGCGGAAGCATCCTCGTTGGCCTCGGGAATGGTGGCGCGATTGAAGCAGGGAGCAATCCGACACTCGGCATCATTTTAGCCTTGATTGGCTCCATCGTCATTGGCATTTACCTGTTGATTGGCCGAAAATTCAGCGATCGAATTCCATCGCTCCTCTACAGTTGGTTGATATTTCTCATCGGCGGCACCTTAATGCTTATGGTGGTTCTGTTCACGGGAATCCCCTTGACTGGCTACACACTTGAAGGATACAGTTGGCTTCTGATTGTGACCCTGATTACCCAATTTTTTGGCCACGTTCCCATCAATATGGGCCTTCGCTACTTTCACGCCACCTATATGAGCGTCATTTTACAAATGGCGGTTGTTGTCAGTGGCATCATCGCCTTTTTTGCATTCAATCAAGTGCCATCCCTGTTACAAATCATTGGCAGTGGCATCGTCTTAGCCGGAATTGCTTTGGTCAGTTGGAAATAAACCGAGATACCATTTCATGAGCATCCCCGAGTATTCCCTCCTATTTTGGATCACCGCCAGCATCGCCGTCATTATGATTGGTATTGCTAAAGCCGGGTTTGGTGGCGGCGTAGGCGTAGTGGCTACTCCCCTGGTTGCGATCACCTTGCCCGTCGCTGAGGCCGCCGCCTTGCTTCTCCCCCTCCTCATCATGGCCGATATGTTTGCCCTCTATTTTTACAGTCGAACCTATGACCGTCCGAGTGTAAAACTACTACTGTCAGGGGCTCTGGTTGGCATCGCACTTGGTGCCTTCTTTTTTAGCAACTTTAGCGACAATGAGCAGGTGATGCGAACAGGGATGGGGCTTGTTGCGTTACTTTTTGTGCTCTTTCAACTCACGCGACGTATTATTTTTGGCGTGCTGGAAACCTACCGCCCCCCAGCCCCAGCCGGGGTTGCAATTGGCGTTGTATCCGGCTTTGTATCTACGCTAGCCCACGTTGGGGGACCGCCCGCAGCTATCTATCTGCTTCCCCAAAAATTCCCCAAACATATTTTTGTTGGCACCAATGTCATCATTTTTACCACTGTCAATTGGGTCAAGCTGATTCCTTATGGATACCTTGGCTTATTACATGTTGGTAATCTCACCACAATTGCCCTACTCGCGCCACTCTGCCTGGTGGGTGTCAGGCTGGGGTTATTTCTTAATAAGCGGGTTAATGAATATTGGTTCAATATGATTGTCTACATCTTCCTATTGCTCACAGGCATTCAACTTATCCTTGGACGAAGCCTGGTCGGGACATTCTTTGGATAAAATCCTATTTTAATAAATTTTTACTATGTACTAATTTGATATAATAACTTAATATGTTAAGATACACGGTATCATTCATACCAAGGATCTATTATGCTAGCTAAAGTCACCAGTTGCGCCATCGTCGGTCTGGAAGGCGTTCTTATTCAAGTTGAAGTTGACATTGCCCGAGGCCTCCCCTCAATGACCATTGTCGGTCTTCCGGATGCTGCCGTGCAGGAAAGTCGCGAGCGGGTCCGGGCTGCCATCAAAAACTCCGGCCTGCCCTTTCCCACCCAACGGGTCACTGTCAACCTTGCCCCGGCTGATATTCGTAAGGCTGGCCCCGCATATGATCTCCCCATTGCCATTTGCATCCTGCTCGCCTCACAAGCCATTTATGGCAATCTCGACGAGGCAATAATTATGGGCGAACTTTCGCTTGACGGTAGTGTACGGCATGTGAGTGGTGCTTTACCGATGGCTAGTCTGGCAAAAAAAGAAGGTTTCACCACGCTCTTTGTTCCGGCTGAAGATGCCCCCCAAGCCTCTCTCATTGAAGGTTTAACGGTTTACCCTGTCACTTCTTTACTTGAACTGGTTGACCACGTGACAGGTCACAAAAAGCTCTCCCCCTACGAACCACAACATAACGTGGACGAGGCAGGCCTTCCCCCTTTCGCTGCTGATTTGTCGGAGATCAAAGGGCAAGAGCACGTCAAACGAGCCTTAGAAGTGGCCGCCGCTGGGGGGCACAACCTCCTGATGAGTGGGCCGCCAGGGTCGGGCAAAACCCTCATTGCCCGCTCAATGCCAGGGATTCTCCCCCGCCTAGCGATTGAGGAAGCGCTGGACGTAACCCGAGTCTACTCCGTCGCTGATCAACTTTCAGCAGACGAGCCACTCATTCGACATCGCCCCTTTCGGGCACCCCATCACACGGTGAGCTATGCTGGACTAATCGGTGGTGGCCGCTGGCCAAAGCCTGGTGAAATAAGTTTGGCTCACAGAGGCATCCTCTATTTGGATGAGCTTCCTGAATTTGGCAGTAAAATGCTGGAAATGCTGCGCCAGCCATTGGAGGATAAAATTGTGTCTATCAGTCGCTCGGCGGGGTCACTCACCTATCCAGCCAACTTTACCATGATCGCCTCGATGAATCCTTGCCCTTGTGGATTCTACACTGATCCTGAAAAAGAATGCACCTGTTCGCTGACAATGGTGAAGAATTATCAGAAAAAAATATCCGGCCCCCTCTTGGACCGGATTGATATTCACGTCGAAGTCCCTCGTGTTCCATTTGAAAAATTGAGCGATAAACGGACAGGTGAAACCAGTATTGCTGTTCGTGAACGGGTTGAAGTGGCTCGCAACATTCAACGCGAACGCTTTGCAGATACCACCCTACAGATCAATGCCGATATGGGGCCAGGCGAAATTCGTCAATTTTGCCCCCTTGATCAAACAAGTACAAACCTCGTCAAAGCCGCAATGCAACAGATGCAACTCAGTGCCCGCGCCTATCACCGTATCCTCAAGTTGGCTCGTACGATTGCGGATTTGGCTGGCGAAACCGATATTCAATCTGCTCACATCGCCGAAGCGATCCAATATCGCCCGCGCCGGATGATTTAAAGCGCTTGTGTCGCTGTCCCTACTACCACTGCCTCACCAGCTTCATTTTTGACAAACACCTCATATGCCAACGGGGTTTCAGCAGTACGAACGCCACCAGCCAACAGGGCATCTCCCTCAAACACGGGTTTAGTGAATTTGATGTCAATGGCGAAGTCACACGCTCGATGAACATCAAAGGTTCGCATCAAAGCAGTCCAGATCAAGCTGAGCGTCATTGTGCCGTGGGCAATGGGGCGACCATAGGCAGTAGTGGCAGCAAATTCGGGGTCAAGGTGGAGGGGATTGTAGTCCTGCGTAATCTCAGCATAGCGTCGAATGTCCGCAGCCATCACCACAAAATTCACCTGGACCAAATTTTCAGGGGGAGTATCTATGTTATCCCCCACATTCGCCTCGCTCATTTCGCCCACACCATCCAAATCTCGCCCACACAAATCGGTTGTCCAGCTTGATCTTCGAATCGAGTTTCTAAGTAAACCCAGTTTCGCTCTTTTCGCACCTGCTTATCAGTGCAGATCAGAGAGGCTTGTACCGTTTCACCTGCACGCAGTGGGCGTTCAATTTTGAGCTTTTGCTGGGCGTGGACGTTGCCAGGGGTACGCTCTGGCATAATCATCATATAACTTCGCATCACCAATGCCATCGTCAGACTGGGCGGTAGGGCAGCGGGGTCTAGTGGTTCACCGACAAAATCTTGCCACGTTGACACGATGTCCTCATCAACAGTGAGCGGAGTAGTCCCCACCACCCCACCAGGCGTGAAGTCATCAAAGGTAATCATATTGAGTCCTGCCCCAGAAAGCCACGTTCTTGCAAAAATGTCACAATGGCCTCGGTCATTTCATCGGACGACCCCTCAATAATTCGACCAGAGTCGCGGGTCACGCCAGCCGAGAGAATTTGAGCAATTCGTTCATCCGCAGAGAGATCGCCATTGGGGGTAAAAATCGTTTGGGGCCGAGGTCGAGGGGCGCTGGTGGACACAAGGACAGGCCTAGGCAGGTCAAAATCATTGCTACTCAAATTTAGATCAGCTGGGGAGCGAACCGGTATTTCAGCCCGTTGAGCCATCATCAAATTGGGTAGGCTGGCGTGGCGTAGTCTGAGCAGGTCTGGCTCAAGGGCCAATACCACTGGCAATTTCACCGTGACCTCCTCACGCATTCCTCGGCTCATTCGGCGAAAAACCCGAGCCGTGTCGGGATCGGTCTCGGGCAATAAATCGGCCTGAAGGGGCAACCCTTCCACTTCCGCTTGCGTGTGGAGCATGTCGCCAAGCATCACCGGAAACGTCACATTGGTGATCACAGGCCAGCCCAAATGCTCGGCCAACAGAGCGGGAACTTGCCCACTCCCTCGATCATCGCTGTGGGTGCCGCACAAAATCACATCGGGCAAACCATCGGCCTTAAGCGCACCTGCCAACATCGCGGCTGTCCGCAAGGGATGGGTGTTAGTCCAAGCTTGATCCCACAACCGCTCGACTTGGTCCACCCCGGCAGCCAAAGCCTCACGTAACGCTGCCTCATCCCGAGGTGGGCCGACGGTGTAAACTGAAACCTGGCCCGACGTTTTCATCTCAAGCGCCAATTCCAAGGCAGATTCGTCCGCCGGATTGATGAGATACAACAGACGACTCTCGTCAACCTCACCCGTGATTGGATCAACGTCAACACTATCTAAATCGGGCACATATTTCAGACAAACAGCAATATCCATCGTATTAAGCCTCGCGGAAGGTCACCCCAAAACCACCTTTGGGATAACTCCAGGAGATAGCTCCCTCTTTGTTGCAAGCGACATAACAGGCCCCGCACTCAAAACACTGCTCATAATTAAACAAAATACCGCCATCGTTGAGGGGTACGAATAAATAGGCGGGACAAACATAGATACAACTGTAAACAGTGCAATCGTCCTTGCAAATATCCGTATTGACCGTGATGTGGGCTTCTTTATCGACCTTATAGCGGGCCGTACGCATCTTTTCCTCAAGCGTCGTATTTACCATCCGAACGATCGTCCTCCCTGATACAATGTCTTGGCCACCTGCCAAGGTGATACCCCAAACTCTTTTAGTGAGGCTAAGGCAATGGGAATGATCTTTTTCTTGCCTTGACCATCTACTTTGAATAACTGCTCTGCGCCGTGGGCAATCATAGCAGGGTAGATATTTTGTAATTCTTCATCATTTACAAATTCGGGCGCGTGTTTGAATTTCTTAAAATCCGTGGTGACGTGACGGGCTTCAAGACAATCTTTATAACGGGCCAGACTTTTGGCTGAATAGTCATTATCTCCATGTGCCAAAATCGCGGCTTCACCAGCGGCTAAACCCGATTGCAGGGCATAATTGATACCTTCGAGATAAAGCCCTGTGGCAAAACAAAACGCCGCCGCATCACCCGCCACCATCATTCCGCCAGTGTAAAGCTTTGGCATCATTTCCCAGCCCGCCTCTGGCACCAAATGGGCTGAGTATTCGCGTAATGTGCCATCCCGCACAAGCGGAGCAACAGATGGATGGGCTTTGAATCGCTCCAATAGTTCATCAGGGCGTTGTTTTTGCTCAGCGAGCGACGAGATTTGGGCGATAATGCCAATCGAGATGGAGTCACGATTGGTGTAGAGAAACCCCCCACCATGCACTTGGTCGGTGACGTCACCGATGTACTCGACGACCATTCCCTCATCACCTGTCAGTTGGAACCGCTCTTTGATCGTTTGCTCATCAAAGCCGAGGACCTCTTTCACACCTAGTGAAATCTCTTCAGACTTGAATTCGCGTTGTAGTCCAGCCTTTTTGGCTAAAAAGGAGTTGACTCCATCACAGGCAACCACGACCTTGGCTCGAATTTCACCCTCATCTCGTCGCACCCGTACGCCAACAACCTGATCATTCTCCCAAATCACATCATCAACGACGGTTTCATTTAGCAGAAACGCCCCGGCTTTTTCAGCCTGTTCTGCAAACCAGCGATCAAATTTGGGACGCAAAATTGTAAAGCCATTGTAGGGTGGTTCGCCATATTTAGTTGTGCGAAAATCCAGAGAAACTGAGGTTTCGGGGGAAACAAAGGAGAGCATCCGACGAGTGATATGTCGCTCCACGGGCGCATCTTCCCACCAGTTCGGGATCACCTCGTCTAAGATGGGGCTACCATAAAAGGCCGCACCAGAAACATTTTTTGCCCCCGGATACTCACCACGCTCAAGCAACAACACCTTCATTCCCGCCCGTGCCATCACCAACGCCGCACCACTCCCTGCCGGTCCCGCTCCAACCACAATCGCATCAAATGTTTCCATTCAGCCTCTCAATCAACTTCGGTACAATCTCGTGTAAATCCCCGACAATTCCTAAATCAGCTAACCCAAAAATTGGAGCCGTTCGATCAATGTTGATGGCGATAATCGTGTCGCTGTCGGACATTCCAACCGTGTGCTGGCTGGCTCCTGAAATGCCGAGGGCAATGTACAACTTAGGGGCAACGGTCTTGCCTGTCGAGCCGATATATCGCTCGTGGGGAATCCAATGCCGATCCGAGATCACCCGTGTGCCCGCCACGGTCGCCCCCAATGGCTCCGCCAATTGCCACAATACATTAACGGCCTCAGCTGTACCTATTCCCAACCCGCCAGCCACAATTCGTTCGGCCTCACTCACATCAACAATTTTCGTGTCAGGAGGATGTTGGGCCACAGTCTGATCACGAAGCTGGGTTTCATCCAATACAGATGTTTCTTTTTGGACGACAGCCTGATTTTCCCCTGAGGCGATATTTGCCTCAAGCCCACGCATCCCAGCAACAAAGGTGACCAACAAGGGACTGGCTGCATCCCAGTGAAGCATCTCACGCTGCAGTCCTCCATACACAGGTCGGGTCAATTCAAGCTGTCCATCAGGCATCACTCGCACCTGCGTACACCCTGTCACCAATGGAATTTGCTGGCGTAGAGCAAATCGGGGCAGCCACGCTCGACTATGAGCACTATTTGGGGTAAGTAACAACGAGAAGTTAGCTGAGGTCAAGGTTGCTTCGAGGGCTTGCAGCCAACCATCGCTACTAAAATTGCCCAGCAATGTCTGCTCAACAGCCAATACAGAGTCTGTGTCGTGGCTTATTAAATCATCAGCGAGATGAGCCACGTTTTCGCCAAGCAAAACAGTGGCAACGGTTCGCTCTAAAACATCAGCCACCCCTCGTGCCTCTTCAACACATTCAAGTGATGCTAGCGTCAATTCATCATTTTCAATTTCAGCAATAACGACGATGGTCATTCGTTATAAATGTCTCTCCAAAATTTAAACCGCCCGCCCCGCCTTTTCACCTTCAATAATCGCCGCATGAGCACGACGCGGGGCAACACAATCACCAATCCGATATAACTCCGATACCTGTCCCTTCAAGGCTAAATATAAATCGCGATTTACCACACGCGGCACGGCCAGCACAACCGTATCCACATTGTCAAAACTCAACATTTGTCCGGTATAGTTATGAATAGCCTGCACCCCACCATTGATGCTCAACGCTGAGACATTCGGCGTGCATTTGATGCCGAGCTTACGTGCCCGTCGATACCACGTTTCCAAATCAAGGGACACGCCCAAATCCTGCCCCACGTAGAGCGTCTGGGTGATGATCTCGACCTCACAGCCCTTCTCGGCTAAAAATTCGGCAGTACTGGTCGCCTCGTGGAAGCCAAGTTGGTCAATAATCAGGACACGCTGGCCCGGCTCGGCTGTCCCATCTAAAATTTCACTGACATCGGCCACATTCGGTCCATCTGCCCCCGGCAAGGCGTAGCGGTTGGGATTAGACCCCGTCGCCAGAATCACCGCATCAGGTTTATCAGCCAAAACCATCTCAGGAGTCGCAGTCACCCCAGTTCCAACTTCAACATCAACCTGAGACAGCTCGTGCATCAGGTTGCGAACGATATCGCCATACTCGGCTCGATTGGTCACGCGAACGGCTGTTTTCACCTGCCCGCCCAATTGAGTGTCCTTTTCCAGCAACGTGACTCGATGACCACGCCGAGCGGCAACCACCGCCGCTTTCATCCCCGCCGGACCACCCCCAATCACAGTCACCCGTTTCAGATGGTCGGGCATCTGGAGGGTACCCACCCCAAGCGTTTTCTCCTGCCCTGTCCCTGGCGTTTCAATACAACCCATCCAGCGATTAAGGCCCATTCGCCCGACACACTCCTGGTTACAAGAGAGACAAAGCCGAATATCTTCTACTCGATTTTCACGAGACTTCTTAGCAAATTCAGGATCAGCAATTTGAGCGCGGACGATGCCCACCAAATCGGCGTGGCCTTCTGTCAATACGCGTTCCGCCTGCACCGGATCTTTGATACGCCCAACGCCGACGACCGGCAAATTGACCGCCTTACGGATGGCCGAGGGAATATACAAGGCATACCCCGGCGGAATATGCATCGAGGCCTCAATCATGTAAAGCGTATGTGTCGCCGTGCCGATGCTGGTGTTGATGTAATCAATTTGCCCATCGGCCTCCAGAATTTTGGCTGCCTCCACCGCCTCATCGAGCACGATTCCATCACGGATCAATTCATCACCACACAGCCGAATGCCAATCACATACTCACGTCCGACATTGGCGCGAATTGCATCCACGATCTCCCGCAACAACCGAATGCGATTCTCCAGCCCACCACCATAGGCATCGGTCCGGCGATTATTATGCCGTGACAAAAATTGGCGAACTAGTGAAGAGTGTGAACATTGCAGTTCCACGCCATCAAAGCCACCCTGTTGGGTATACCCCGCCACTGTTGCATAACCTTGAATGACTTCTTGAATATCCTCAATTTCAACCGCTTTGGGAACTTCGCGAAACAAAGGATCAGCCACCGCCGAGGGTGCCCACGCGGGCTGACGAGTGAACATTCCACTGGCCTGACCACCATTATGATTGATTTGGGCTAGAATTTTCGCCCCTTCCGCGTGGACCATTTCAGTGATACGACGATAACCAGGAATGACATCGGGGTTAAAAGCGTGAATCAGCTTTTCATAGGGATGGTCTGTCGGATGGACTGAGTGCTCCTCGGTAATAATCAAACCTGCCCCACCGCGTGCCCGTTCTCGATAGTAATAGGCGTGGCGCTCTGAGGGATGGAAGTCCTCGGCATAATTGGTTAAATGGGCCGAAAAAACGATCCGATTGCGGAGTGTCATCGACCCGATTTTGATCGGCGTAAATAGTAACTTTTGTTGTGTTCGCATCTAAACCTAGACTGTCCTTCCTACACGATAACCTTCCAATATAGCCTGTCCTAATCGACGGGGGGCGACACAATCGCCCGCTCGATAGACAGATAACCCCTGTTCCTTCAAAGCAAAGTATAAATCTTCATTTGGCAAATCATAGGTCGCAGTAACGACCAAATCAACGTCTTCAATTGTAATTTTAGTGTCACTAAATTTATCTTTGGCAAACACCGTCGAACCAGCCACCTTCTCGACCACAGTTTGGGGCCGAAAGACGATATTTTTAGTGGGCGCTCTTTGGTTCCACGGCGTAATCTCCATCGTCGCCGTCAACCGCTGACCAACGAACATATCCGCTGACACGACCTCCACCTGCCAGCCGTGGTCTGCCAACCACTCGGCTACGGCCATTCCTGGATGATCGCCAGCCTCATCGAGCACAATAGCTTTACCAGGACTCTCTGGCTCTCCCGACCTATCAGGGACCTCGCCAGCCAAAACCTGTCGGGGATTAACAACCACGGTCTCATCCTCAAAACAGACCACTGGATATTGCCCCGCCACCCCACCAACTGCCACAATGACAGCCTCTGGGGCTTCGACGTCAATTATCTCTGGTGTCACCATTACACCCGTTTTGATATCTATGGGCAAAACACCAATTTGGTCTTTCAGCCAGTCGATGGCTTGTCCCAAGCCGGCCCGACCTGGTGCTGCTGCGGCCAGATTGAGTGCACCGCCTAACTCAGCCGACTGCTCATATAAGGTCACACGATGCCCCCGCAAAGCCGCTACCCGTGCTGCTTCCAGTCCTGCTGGGCCACCACCTACCACCATCACCTTGCGGGGTGGTGTGGCTGATGGCAACGGCCCAAATTCGGCCTCGGTTTCGTAGCCCGCCGCTGGATTGTGGACACAGCTTAGGCGGGGGTTTTGCACGGTCGTGACCACACAATCTTGGTTGCACAAAATACAAGGGCGAATGTCCTGACGTCGTCCCTCGGCTAACTTGCGAGGCAAATCTGGGTCAGCAATTAAAGCACGAGTCATTTCAATCGCATCGGCCTGACCATCTTGGAGCAACTGCTCGGCCATTTCAGGCTCAACGATGCTGCCCTGGGCAAAAACGGGGATCGAAACCTGCTGTTTGATATTACCCGCCAGATGAGCGGCATATCCCTGCGGCATGTATAATCCAGCGCGAGTTAAGTGTTGACTGTAAATACTGCCACTGGTAACGCTAATGAAGTCGATTTGCTCACCCTCAGTCAATATTCGAGCAATCTGCACCATATCTTCGGGCTTCAGTCCCGCCCACGGCGCATACTCATCACCCGACAGCCGCAGCCCAACGATGGCTTCACTTCCGATGCGCTGTCGCACCGCCTCAATGACCTCACGGGTAAATCGTAGCCGATTGTCCAGCTCTCCCCCATACTCATCCTGCCGCATATTGGTCAGCGGGGACATAAATTGGCGAAGCAGGCTATTTTGCCCGACGTTAATCTCAACACCATTCAAACCACCAGCCATTGCATACTCTGCTGCCTGAGCAAAGGCCGTCACCACCTCGGCAATCTCCTCAACCTCCATCTCCTGCGGCACCTCGCGGCTGTTCACCTCTGGCACGGGCGAGGGTGCCCATAGCGGCCGTTGCGAGTAGTGACTGCTGCCCTGCCCACCAGAATGGGTCAGCTGGGCCAAGGCCACCGTCCCATGCGCCTGCACCGCCTCCGCAACCAATCGATAGCCTTCGATAATATCCGGCTCATAGCCAAACAGGGTATATTCATACGGCCAATCCGAAGGATGGACCACACTTCCCTCTAGCACAATCAGCCCCACCCCACCTGCTGCCCGTGTTGCGTAGTAGGCCGCGTGTCGGGCCTCAAAGTGATTGTGGATGCCGTAGTTGGTTTGATGGGCCGCAAAAACGATGCGATTGGAGAGGGTGTGGTTATTGAGTTTTAGGGGTGAAAGCAGTTTATTTGTCACGGTATCAAGGTTGTCAGGGTTTAGGATCAATATTTTGTTTCATCAACTTTGCTAAGTTTTCTATTAACAAACTCCCAAAACGGTTCAGGTTTACTGATTTCATCGGTTTCGTGATCCCAATCCACAGTATACAAAATGTCACCTTCTTTTCGATAGAAATATTGGCCGTTACCAGCACCATCTGGAAAAAATTCTAGTAAATCTTCTGGGATATACTCAACTAAATCGGGTTCATCAAAGCGCTCACTTAAAACATTCAATTGCCGATCTGGTAATACAACATCCCAAATAAATTCTGGTAAATCAAATGTGCCAAACCCATTATGTACTTGGTAGAGTAGTTTCAGTTCATTTGGAACAGTCCATCCCAATTGACTAACTTCCGTTCGCATTTGAGGTGTTCTTGTTGGCTCACCACCACCAAATCTCTTTAAGCTCAAATTATCATTCTTTAAAACTATTTTCAAAATGTACAGGAGATACCACCTATTTTGATGTTGCAATGCAAAAATGCTTTGGCACCGTGTCTTTAGGGTTTGGATAGTTTTAGGTAGAACTGCTTCTAAAGGTCGAAATTGTTCTGAAATAATTTGATCAATTGTTAGGTTTGCATCAAACTGCCAAGGACATGATGGTGGGAACCCAGATATTGGATATACGAGCCCTTCATAATCAACCCATTCTGGCCACTCACTCTTTAGCCAAGTATCTACTTCAACCTTTGTCTGCGGTATCGTAAATTCATCCATCAATTCTTACTCTAGTTATTTTACTTTCTCAATCAACACATATCGCGATGATGATGGTGATGATGGTGCCCGTCATGATCGTGATCATGTTCATGAGCATCGTGGCGAGCCTGCTCAAGGACCATTGCCTCAAGCTCTGCTTTAGTGACTAAGCCTGAGCTGAAAACAAGGCTTTCGAGCGTGGCTAGCCACCGCTCATAGTAGGTTGAGGCCTCATTGGCCGACTCTGCTGTCGCAATTTCTTTGGCTAGTTCCTGGCTAAAATCACGCCACGGATACATCCCCTGCTCGTTGAGAGCAACAGCCAAACCAAACGCTCGGGCTTCCCAGGGAGCCTCAAAAATCAATTCGCCATTTTTTCGAGGCAAGGCAATCTCCTCATCCATATTCGAAATCCGTTGATCAATGGGTTCGCTCACGATATACCTCCCGCTTGCTCTTGTGAGGCTTCTATTTTCGCCACTCCAATCATGGCATCACGCGTAATCAAGGGGATCAATTCTGCCTCACTGAGTTGCTCTAATTCAGCAGGTTGCTCTGGTAGGACCATATAACGCACTTCTGAATTGCTATCCCACACCCGGACCTCCACTGAGTCGGGCAAATCAAGCCCAAACTCTTTGAGGACGGCCCTTGGCTCCCGCACCACCCGCGAGCGATAGGCAAATGATTTATACCAATTGGGCGGCAAGCCCAGAACGGGCCAGGGATAGCAGGAACATAAGGTGCAAACCACCACATTATGAATGGTTGGAGTATTTTCTAAAACGACCATATCCGCTCCCTGTCGGCCCAGAAATCCCAGCTCAGCAATAGCCCCAGTGCCATCTGATAGTAAGCGGGCTTTGTACTCTGGGTCTTTCCAGGCACGGGCCACAACTTTAGCTCCATTAAGCGGGCCAATGTCTTGTTCATATTGACGGACCACTTCATCGATAACATCGGTTGAAATCAGTCCCTTTTCAACCAGCAGGGCCTCCAGAGCTTTGGTACGGAGGGCTGCGTTCATTTCAACATCAATATGGTTACTGATGTGGGGTTGGGTCATAATTAGGTTCTCCTCATCATCTTCATCAATTTACGACTTTGGATTTATGATTTATGATCAAGCTAAGTGGATTATGCCGCCTCAAGATAACTTTCCCACATATCCAAATAAACGGCACTATTTGGCTCGGCTGACTCACCCCAAAGCTCTTGGCCTTCAAAACGAACGTTGTACAATGGTTGCGGATCTGGGCCACGTCCAGCCGACATCGCATCATCAAAATCTTGAACCCCATAATAATTGACAATGACGGCAGATTTACCGCGAGCATATTGAGGCAAACGGGTATGGCCCGCTGGATGAATATTCTTCGCCCTGACCGTATCTCCGATGGCAAAAGAGGGCTTCACATCTATCTCCCTGCGATGGGATCGCGAGGACCAAAGACTTTTGATGGCCCGTTCTACCGCTTCTGAGTCTTCACTTTTTTTCGGGATTGCCTCGGGATTCTCACGAAAATATGAAAGTCGCTCATCAAATTCCTCTTGCGAAAAAGCACCCGCTTCAATGAAACCCTGGACTCCCGAATGAAGCCAACGTTCATAATAATTTGAGGCCAAATAGAGAGACTGTCCCATCCGCTCCACAGCAAAGCGAAACCCACCAGGTATTGAAATCCGTGTTTGGGTTCTCATCGCATAAACACGGCCTTCCCAGGCCTCGTGAAACACAGGCTCATTTTCCTCATACTCAATCGGACCAAAGCCGTGCATCCCCCCCATATCGTGCACACCATTCATCGTAGTGAACCTCTATCGTTTTGCACTAGTAGAATTATCAGGCTGTTGCCACCGCTGCCGCATCTTGCAGCCCAAGCTCCTCAACGCTCGTTTCGCGCATTTTGAATTTTTGGATTTTCCCGGTCACGGTCATTGGGAAGCTATCGACAAATTTAAAGTAGCGGGGCACCTTGAAGTGAGCGATTTTGTCTTTACAGAAGGCGCGTAGCTCCTCAGATGTGGCCTCCTCGCCCTCTTTGAGCTTGACCCAAGCCATAATCTCCTCGCCATACTTCTTATCCGGCACGCCAATAACCTGCACATCGCTAATTTTGGGATGGGTGTAGAGGAATTCTTCGATCTCACGAGGATAGACATTTTCCCCACCACGAATAAGCATATCTTTGCTGCGACCTACAATGTTCACATAACCTTCATCATCCATCACCGCCAAATCGCCGGTGTGCATCCAGCGAGCGGGGTCGATGGCTTGCCGGGTTTTCTCCTCATCATTCCAGTAGCCCAACATCACACAATAACCACGGGTGTACAGCTCGCCCATCTCGCCGACAGGAACAATCTGGCCCGTTTCGGGATTGACAATCTTAACCTCAGTATGGGGCAAAATCTGGCCGACAGTGCTGACCCGCTTTTCGAGGGGGGCATCGGCCCGCGTTTGGAAGCTGACTGGGCTGGTTTCGGTCATCCCGTAAGCGATTTCCACTTCGTTCATGTGCATTTTGGTGTTGACTTGCTTCATCACCTCAATCGGGCAGGGCGACCCGGCCATCAAGCCAGTGCGGAGGCTGGTCAGGTCGTATCTGTCAAAGTTGGGATGCTCCAGCTCGGCAATAAACATCGTTGGGACACCGTGTAAGGCCGTGGCTTTTTCTTCCTCAACCATTTGCAACACAGTCTCTGGCTCAAAACCCTCGCTGGCGTAAAGCATCGCTGAACCGTGGGTGACACAAGCCAAGGTGCCGAGCACCATGCCAAAACAGTGATACATGGGCACTGGAATGATCAGTTTATCTTTGTCCGTGAACTTCATAATCTCGCCGACAAGATAGCCGTTGTTGAGAATGTTATGGTGGCTGAGGGTGGCTCCTTTGGGATAGCCCGTTGTGCCACTCGTGTATTGGATGTTAATGGCATCATCAAATTCAAGCTGACCTTGCCGCTCGGCTAGCTCAGCCGGGGTAACCCGCTGCCCCATCTCCATCAAATCGCCCCAATTCCACATCCCAGGTTTGCTTTCTTCTCCTATGCGAATGACGGATTTTAAGTGCGGCAATTTCTCTGCCTCTAACTGTCCAGGCTCACAGTCATTCAATTCGGGGGCTAAGTCATACAACATTTGAGTATAATTTGAGGTTTTGAATTCAGGGGCAATGACAATAGCGCTACAGCCCGACTGGTTGAGGGCATAGTCCAACTCGTGGACCCGATAAGCGGGGTTGAGATTAACTAAAATTGCGCCCATTTTACTGGTGGCAAATTGAATAACCACCCACTCAGAGTTATTAGGCGACCACATCCCAATCCGATCACCCTTTTTTAGGCCAATTGCCATCAAGCCACGAGCACACTGATCCACCTGCTCTTGAAGTTTTTGGTAGTTCCATCGCACATTCTGATGTCGAACAATCAAGGCCGTATTGTCAGGATACATCTCCACCGTTTGGTCAAACATATCCCCAATCGTCAAGCCCAGTAACGGTTTATCACTTGTGCCTGATGTGTAACTTATCGTATGTTTTGTCATAGTTCCATCTCCTTCATTGGGTTGATAGAGTTTAAGAGTTCGTGGGGTTTATAGCGTTAAAAATTACATCGATTCAATGAACGCCATACACTCTATAAACACTCTAAATCTACAAACTCTAGTTTGCTAAACAGGCATTCACCGCCTGAGATACCCCGCCAGAATGGGCCACAATAGCACAACGGCCGTGGCCGAGATCGGCGAGATGATGGCAATTGGCAATTGACTCTTCACTTTCCCCCGTGCCCACAACGTGCAACGTGGGGAAGGCAGCGGCCAACGGGCCAGCAGGTTTACCTGCGGTTTGTAAACCATCACTAAACAGAATACCAATTTTTTCTTGGGTGGTGGCACTGTCCAATTGATCGAGACCTGCCTGTAAGGCCAACTCTAAATTTGTTAATCCTCGGCCTGAGAGCGAGAGCAGTTTATCGAGCAATGTTTCGAGTTCAGCGGGTTCGTGAATTTGTTTGAGCATGGCTGCATCCCGCCAAAAGGCGACCACGGAAAACGGCTCTCGTTGCACTCGTACCGCGACCGCAGCAAGGGCCAAGGCTGCATAAAAAATTTTCTTACCCTTCATCGAGCCAGAAATATCGAGCATCAACGCATAAGACCGTTGCCGTTGACGACGCTCCCATGTAAAAATATCATTATCAGCGGGGCGTGGGTTGCCGATCAAATTCTCGACGGTGCGCTCCATATCCAATTCACAGGCATCGCCATTGTAGGGCACGCTAGTTAGCTTACCCCGACCACTGCGATAACTGACATTGCGGCGGGCATCACGCACAATCAGCTCAATCGCTAATTTGCGGGCCAACTCACGCAGATCCATCCGATCAAAAAAGCTGGTCATCTGGCCAAGCAGGTCCAGGGGATCTTCCTCACCTTCATTTAAAGCATTTTCCAGATCGGCAGGATTGACATCCCGTTTGTTAAAAATCTGATCCGCCAACTCGGGGTAATCGCTCGCAAATTTTTTGGAACTGCGGTCACCACGAGGCCGACCCGCTGCACTTTTTTGGGCTTCTTCACCAAAAAACAGCTCTCCGCCAGCGGTGATGGCCCCTTCATTCGGCGTCCCTCTAGCATCCGCACTGGGCGGACCAATGTTTGGTTTACCTGATTTGGGGTTACCTTGTTGGGTCGGGCCATCTTGCGGGGTTGAGCCTTCGGGGGGTGAGCTACCATCGGGGCTACCGGTTTCTCCTTCTTTAGAAAAATCGGATAAAGCGCCCATCACAATTTCGTCAATAATTTCTTCATCTGAGCGACGGGCCGACTCTCGTACGGCCACTTTGATAGCAACAGCGGTGCGGGCCGAGTCGATCAGCATTTGCAAGGCGTGGGTATTCCCCATCGCCCGAGCGGGAAGCGTGCCCGTCAAGGTTGCCATCTGCTCAGTAACCAAAACATAATCAATAGCGGCTCGCACAGAGGCTCCCATCCGTAAATCGGGATGGTGACGCGTATTTTGGATCACCCGTACTGCAAATCGCACGAGCCAATCGTCATCACTGCCAGTGCGGCGCTTGACAATGGCAATCTCTTCAGCCTCGGTTTGGTACGTCATCCGCACCCGGCACAATCGATCCATCAAGGCGCCACTGAGTCGCCCCGTGCCGATATTATCAAACGGGTTCATCGCCGCGATGACCCGGAAACCGGGATCAGCTTTAATGATGCCGACCCGGGGAATTGACAATTCACGTTCCGCCATTGCGGTAATCAAGGTGTTGAGGGTATCTTCGGGCACCCGATTGAACTCTTCCACATACAAGAAACCGCCCTCTTCCATGGCCCGAGGCAGCGGCCCTTGCATAAAGTTGTCAGCCGAGTAGTCCTCTTTCAGTACCCTTGACGGGCTGTGGTGCCCAATAATCTTGGCGGGGGTCAAATCGGCATTGCCTTCGACCAAATAAAATGACCGATGCTCTACATCGGTTATTGTCCGTAAAATGGTTGATTTACTTGTGCCAGGCGGCCCTTCCAACAATAAGTCTCGATTCGCACCCAACGCCGCGAGGATGAGTCTGACCTCATCATCCCGGCCTACCACCCGGTCCTGTACAATGTCATAAATCGCTTTAATGTCCATATGCTAAAACAACAGGGGATGCCTTAGACACCCCCTGTCGCACAAACTCCTCAATTTTATCAGTCGTAAATCATAACGCCACGGATGTTTTTACCATCAATCATATCTTTATAGCCTTCGTTGATTTGATCGAGGGTGTAGGTGTTGGTGACAAGTTCATCAACTTTCAGCTTACCAGCACGATAGAGATCGATGTAACGTGGCAAGTCAGATTGAATAGTAGAGTCGCCGTAGAGGCTACCGACCAGTTCTTTCTTGAAGAGGGTCAACATGAATGGGGAGATGCTAACGTGTTGATGTTTAACGTTTGAAACACTGGTCAAGACGGTTCGGCCAGCCTTGCTAGTAGTGTTGAAGGCTAAGCCAATGTCATCAGGTGTGGGGCAGTCAATGGTGATAATTGCTTTGCGGGCACCGATGCCATTCGTCAATTCCATGACGCGTTCCATCACATCTTCTTTGTTGGGATTGATCGTATGGGTCGCACCCATTTGTTCAGCTACTTCCAACTTGAAGTCAACAGGGTCAACGGCGATGACTTGAGCCGCCCCTTTGATAGCCGCCCCTTGAATGGAGTTGATACCAACCCCACCAATTCCAAAGACAATCACTGACTCACCAGGTTGAACATCAGCTGTATTCACGGCTGAACCGAAGCCAGTGGGTACACAACAACCAACGATACAAAGTTTTGTTAAATCAAGATCTGGCTCAACTTTAACCGCAGAAATCGCGGGGCACGTGGTGTACTCACTAAAGGTTGAAATCATACAAAATTGGCCAACGTCTTCGCCTTTGCTGGAGTGCATTCGGAAGGTACCATCTAACTGTGGGCCAGCCAAAATGTTGGCCCCATTGTCACACAGCATACTCAACCCTTGTGAACACCATTTACATTGACCACACGCGGGGATAAATGTCAGGAGAACGGTGTCCCCTTCTTTGAAATTTGTAACGCCTTCACCAACTTTAACAACGGTACCAGCCCCTTCGTGTCCACCACACATCGGGAAGTGTAAATCGCCAAATTCGCCAGTGACCATGTGATAGTCCGAGTGGCACAAACCACTGGCGGCTAATTTAACCGTAATTTCCCCGTATTTAGGATCACCAACTTCAACTTCATCAATAACAAAGTCTTGACCAGGACCATAAAGCAACGCTGCACGTGATTTCATAATTATCGCTCCTATGTGATAGTTAGGCTCTGCATTGAGCCGAATTAATAATTTAATAAAAATGGTTTACAACTTGACGATGTTATCGCCTAAGTGTATGACAAATAAATGTGTGAAGGCAGGTTGATAGCCTACCTTGTTATTTTGTTCCCAGGTGATCTCCCTCCTTATTCTGTAAGTTTCTTGTTGATTATTTGTCCTTTATCATCAGTAGATGATTACTAAGTAAAAAAATATCTATAGTTTACACATAACTTTCTTCGCCCATCAACGCTTTGAGGGGAATAAAGTCACCGTGGTAGCCGACTGACTCATTATCGCCATTACCAAAAACGCAGTCAGGATCAGGATCATCAATAGAACGCCCGGTGAAATGCTTCACGGCCATACAGCCGCCGTGGCACAATTCATAGGCGTTGC
Organism: Phycisphaerae bacterium; assembly: GCA_028285035.1. Next base: position 33,804 of record JANQQF010000017.1, on the reverse strand, counting down.
AGGTTTGGCAGTTGCCGCCAACTTGCCATTCACGCAGATAGGCAAACAACTCGGAGTTGCGCCAAATGTCGGCAAAGCCGCCGGGTTGACGGACATTACCGCCCGAAAATTCGGGGGCCAGAACAAAGGGACACGCGTACACTTCACCCACCGGGTCAACACAACAAACGATTCGGCCTGCCCCACACATATTCAAACCATCTAACGGTTGACCGTGCGCAGAGAGGTGGAAGAAGGAGTCGCCGGTGAGGACATCGGGGTGAGCCATTAGCCAATGGTAAAGCCCTTCATTTTGGGCCTGTGTCGGCCGGAGTTGGTCCCAGACATCGACCCCACGCCCAGAGGGTCGGAGGCGGGTCAGCCGTAAGTGTGCGCCATAATTTTGGGTGAGGTCATAGAGGGCGTCCAGCTCGTGATAGTTTTTGTTGGTGAGAACGGTGTTTATCTTGAAATCAAAGCCACGTTCGGCGAGGAGGTCCATTGCCTTGCGAGCACGATCATAAGAGCCTGTGCCTCGGACAGGGTCACTAGTTTCGGCAGTCGCCCCATCGATACTGATTTGTACATCAAGATAATCGCTGGAGGCGATCCAATCGGCCGCAGCCTCGTCAATAAGGGTGCCGTTGGTACTGAACTTGACGCCGATGCCGCGCTCAATACTGTAATCCATCAACTCGAAGAAATCAGGGCGGCTCATCGGCTCACCACCACCAACATTGATGTAAAAAACCTTCATCTCGGCCCAAGTATCGATCAATCGCTTGGCTTCAGCAGTAGTTAATTCCTCGGCCCGACTCAGGCCGGATGAGGAGAGACAATGTTTACAACGAAGGTTACACCCATAGGTGATCTCCCAGGTTAGGCAGATAGGCGCATCAAGCCCCTGCCGAAAAATCTCATAGCTCACTCAGAACCTCCATCTTTTGTAGTTGACTTAGGGCATTAACAAAAACAGGGCGAGTTTTATCGGGCAATTGACGCTCTGCCAGATAGGAGTCTATGGTCACCCCTAAGGGCTGACTACCATCCAAGTTGCTGACAAAGTCAACCAACTCGGGTGAATACAAAAAATATAGGCGGCGGTTATCATAGCGATAAACCAAGCCCCCAAATCGTTCAGGCCGGATCGCCGCTTGGTTAGAAATCGTATAATGTTTTTCTAAATCAATCACGGTCTAATAGACGCCACACATACCATCAATGCTGATTTCTTCGATGACGATTTCATCCAAAATCAGTGGGGCGTCTTCGGGGTGTTCAATTTGACCAGTGGGTTCAGAAGTCGGAGCTGATATGATAGGGGTGTCGGTCTCGTTTTGTACAGAGATTGCACTTCGATTAAAGGAAAAAAACTTTTTTGTTTCCATAATGATAAAACACTCCTTCGTGAATTTAATGTGAGGGGTAGTTGACTAAGGTTAAATTTTTTCTTAATCAGGGTAACTCAGTAAACCTACTCGTGGGTATGTTTTTACGATAATAGTGTAAAGTGCGAATATTGTCAAATGTTAGAGGGGCGCGAATCATTCAGAGGTAATGTAAATGCTTCTAAACTCTTTATGCAAGAAGCATTTACATTCATATCAGCAATTCCAGGAGATACAATTGGTGTGACGCAGAGCATCACACCAGCTAACAATAATGGACGGGCTAGTTACGAAAAATTATACAACATCAGCCGCAGTTGTTCTACGCCACGCTGCTGAAATGGCTTGATTCGTTTCTACGTTGAGGAAATGATTACGCAGCGTTTCGTCACTAATTTCCTTGGCCCGCTCTTGTAGAATAGTGTAGGCTTCGGTGACGATTGTATGGGCAGTTTCCATTTCCCCTAGAGCGCTTAAGACGTCACAAGCCGAGCGATAAATAATCCAGGGATCCCAGAACTGCTGGGCTTTCCCAGCCAATATCCAGTCAGAAATACTGGTAGCATGTTCGCGGGCCTTGTCAAAATCTTTTTGGGCCAAGGCAATTCGGGCCAAACCGGCTTGGTCAAAGATAGCGAGAGTAGTTGCCCCGATTTGTTGATGTATTTCGAGGGCGGTGTCATATAACGGAATGGCTTCATCTAGATTGCCGAGCAGTTCGTAGTTAAGGGCTAAACCGCTTAAAGCATAAGACTCATTCTCACGATCAGCAATCGCTTGGGACATCTCAATCGCTTGCTGACACAGCTCAAGGCCCTGCTCATACTGCTGCTGGTCAGCCGCAAGCCAGCCCAAGTGGCTGACGGCAGTAGCCTCACCGTAACGATCACCAATTTCACCACGCTTGGTCAACATCAAACGATAATGAACTTCTGATTGCTCAAAAACACCCAAGCGCTGGTAAATCCAGCCTAAAATCAGATCGGCGAGGGCATCGCTATCGCGATTGTCCGTTTCATTGGCTACATCTTGAGCCGCCATGATGTACTTTAACGCCGTGTCATATTGCCCCAGACGATAACTGGCCTTGCCGAGATGCAACAGAGCCGCAATTCGAGTTGCCGGATCACCGATAATTTTCAAAGCATCCAAGGCTTGACTCGCCCATTTTTGGACCTTGCGATAATCAAAACGACGCCAAGCCGCTAAAGCTAACGCATTCAGACTTTGCGCCTCCAGGCGAGCATCAGAGATACGTTGAGCCACCCGTAGACCAGCCCCTGCTGCCTCATCAGCCGCTTGGTATTCACTAATCTTGTCGAAATAGGCAGCCCGACGATTGTGGGTTTGGGCCAGCCGCCGCTCATCTTCCATCAATTCAGCCAGCGTTTGCATAACGGTTAAATCAGTGGCCTGCTGGTCTCGATCACCTAGCCGATCGACCACTTGCTCTCGCTGCATCAAAAGATCCCAACGTTGGGCATATTTACTACGATCAACCAGGGCAACAGCACGGGTAAAGAAGATTTTCGCCTCCTGATTAGCGTAGGCTTGCACGGCGTTTTCAGCCGCCATCGTCAAATACTCGACCGCTTTTTCACGCTGCGGACTTTGCTCAAAATGATAGGCCAGCAGTGAAGCTTGGTCTGATAAATGGCCCTGACGCACAACCTCAATGGCTTCACCCACCTCCTGGTGCAGACGGGTGCGATCGCTACGGAGTAAGCTCTGATAGACCGATTCTTGGGTGAAAACGTGATTGAACGCATAGAGCAATTCGGTTCCTTCAGCCCGCCGTTTGATGACATCTTGTTGCTCTAAATAAAGCAGATGACTGGTGAGTGACTCGCTTTCATCAAACACCTCACCCAGAATATCAGCCGAGAACGTACGCCCCATCACTGCCGCTACTTGTAATGTACGCTTGACATCGCTAGCGAGTTGATCAATTCGGGACATGATAACACCCTGTAACGTATCAGGAATAGCAATCGCATCCGGCTCAGCCGTGACAACGCAATCCTCAGCCGTCTTACCCAAAATCAAGGCCCCGCTATTGAGCAGTGAGCGAATCACTTCCTCCACATAAAAAGGATTTCCCTCTGATTTTTCCAGAATACGCTGATGAATTTGAGAGGGGATCGTACAAGCGCCTAGCAGATTTTTCAAGAGAAGGTCGCTATCTTGCCGGGGTAGGGCCGATAACTCCAACCGAATATGATGATCGCCCATTAAGCTCTCAATACTCTGGCAAAATTCCCAGACCAGACTTTCCTGGCGGGGACGATACATCAGAATATTCAAAATACGACACGCTTTTGTCAGGGGAAGGAGGGTCTCCAGCACCGCCAAACTCGAAGGGTCGGCCCAATGGAGATCGTCCCAGACCAGGATAAGCGGGGTTTGATCCGACTTGACAGCGATATAACTCGTGCTCGCCTGCCAAATGCGTTGGCGAAGCAGTTCACCATCAAGATATTTAATTCGTTGTGCTGCTTGCTCATCAAGGGGAACGTCAAGCAAACGAGCCAAATAAGGGTAAATTTCATCAGGATGATCAGGGAAAAGTAGGTTCGTTTCCGTTTTGAGTGCATGACCAATTTCAGCGATTGGGGCTTCATCCTCGATACCCAACAGGCTGTTAATCACCTGTTTAACAATCAGATAACTTGCATTTTGGGCGTGGGACAAGGCTCGGCCTGAGGCCCATTGCACCTGAATATCATCTATCTCACTGAGTTTGCGAAGCTCGACCACCAACCGAGACTTACCAAGTCCAGCCTCAGCCACGATTGAGACTGCTCCACCTTGACCTTGGCTCAAATTTTGATACACCGTTTTCAACTGATCAAAGGCTGGCTCGCGTCCTACCATCGGCGAGAAGATTCCTTCGATACCGCGAATTTGACCACCACGGATGGTTTTGGCCCGTAACACCCGATACACCTGAACTGGTTTTGCTTTCCCTTTCAGTTTAACTGGCTCCAGCGCCTCAAATTCAAAAAGCGGCGCAGTCAAACGATAGGTGGTCTCACCGACTAAGATCTCGCCACTTTCGCTCAAATCTTCCAGACGTGCGGCTAAATTAACTGTATCACCCATCACGCTGTAATCTTGCCGTTTACTGGTACCAATCCCGCCAGCAATCACCAAGCCTGTATTGATCCCAAAATGAAGAGAAAGCGGTTTGGGAATACGATCGCCAAATTCAGCGTTAAATAGTTTGAGGGCTTGCATCATCTCAAGGGCAGCCCGAACCGCACGTTCGGGATCATTTTCATGCGCAATAGGTGCCCCAAACAGGGCCATAATTTCATCGCCAATGAATTTATCAATGTGCCCTTCATATTTTTCTACGACATCCCCGAGCCGATCAAAAACTAGGTTGATCATTGTCCGAACTTCCTCAGGGTCGAGTTTCTCACTCATTGCGGTAAAGCCGGAGATGTCGGCAAACATCACGGTGACTTGCTTGCGCTCACCACGCATATCGGCCATCCCAATCTCAGCCTGCTCGGCTAGTTGTTGTTGATGGCGCAAAGCCAAAAAAATGGTTTGCAGGACACTTTCTGATAAGTTAGTTGCATCTGAACGCTCTAAGGCCTCAATCGCCGCCTCAATTGATTGTGGGTCAATCATTATTTATCCTATATTGAGTACTTTTATTTTTGAAGAGATGACACGTTTATCTCTTACACCCGTTTCCTTATCTGAATGTTAAAATTTTAGCATGGAACAGGAGGGAGCAAAAGAGGAATTTTGGGGGATAGCCAGGGGTAAATAATTGTAAATGGTGAATAGCCAATTGTGAATTGTGAATGAAAACTTCACCATTAGAACGTGGCTTCGGGTTGAAGTTGGGGAACGAGGCGGGTTTGGGGGAGGAGTAGGGCCAATAGGGCGGCACCTACGGCGATTCCGGCCCCAGCTTGAATGACTGTGGTTAGACCCCACAAATTGCCAAAATAGCCGACACCCCAAGCGGCAACAGCCCCGACGCCAAAAAGGTAGCCCAAGGTGATCCCAGAGGTCAGCCCCCCTTCACCGGGCAGCAGGTCTTGGGCAATGACGACGAGAATACTGTGGGGTGCACCCAGTAAGCCGCCCGCAATCATCGCGAGAGGAAAAGCTTGCCAACCATCATTCAAGGGCAGGAAGTAGAGGGGGATTGCCCCAATGATGAGGGTGAAAAAGAGTGTGCGTCGTCGCCCCCAACGGTCCGCCAAGCCGCCTGCAAAGGCTCCAGTGATGGCTGAAGAAAACCAAAACACTCCAGTAATTAAGCCATACTGAGTCGCGCTCCAGTTCTGTTCCTGAAATATTTTGGGCAAAAAGACGACCGTGCCCAAGAATGCCCACGAACGCATCCCAATCACCAAAGCCAAGACAAATATAATGCCCCATTGCAGTTGTCGATAGTGGGATTGAGGTGATTGAATTAAGGGCTGCTCAATTGCTGCCCCATCCTCTGCCGACCACAAGGCTACAGCCATAAAAATGATTATAGGAACGGCGAACAAGCCTAAGATATAAATGCCGGTCAGGCCAATGTTACTCAAAATAATCCCAGCTAAAATGGGGCCAAAGGCCAGCCCTGATTGCCCAAAGGCAAAAAAGATAGCGGTACTAGTTGTCGCTTGGCTAACAGTCACCTCCGTCGCATGTTTGGTCCCCAAGGGATGAAATGTCCCAGACCCAATACTAGCCAAAGTAAAGGGGATTAGAAAGAGGATGAAGCTTTGGGTGATTTCAGCCACAACCAACGCCCCCAACAAAAACACAATCGTCCACGCCACACTCCCAGCCCCCAGCCATCGACTCCCCAATCGATCCACCATCCAGCCTGTTGCTGGCTGCAAAATTGAGCCGACAAAGTTGTACAACCCAATGGCCAGCCCGATTTGGGCAGTGGTGATATCCAAGATCGTGGTGCTGAGAAATGTCACCAAAATCGGGCCAGAATTATTAAAAACATCGATGGTAAAATGGCCAAGAATGATGGAGAGATAGATTTTGTTACGAAAGAGTGACATAAAATGGCCTTTCGTTGTGTGTAGTGCCTATTGCGTCGTATGGGATTGATAATTATTGGGACATCTTTGACGACGCTACGTTTAGGTTTTAATTCAAAAGAATTTGAGCATTCTACTCCGTTCTAAGATGAACACAAAACCGTTCGCAAAACTCCTCGCTTTGCTACCGAAAATCTGTTCTATCTGGTTGACGTAATGTTAGGATTGAGGTAAAATTATTGCGAAATCAATTTGGATTTCAAAAACATTTCACTAACCACCATCCACCAACCACTCATCACTATATTAAAGAGGTTGACAATGGGATTTCGCTTACAACGTAGCATTCGACTGGGCAAATTTGTCCGGCTAAATATTAGTAAAAGCGGGGTGGGCTTCAGCGCCGGGGTGCGAGGCCTGCGGGTGAGCCACGGACCAAGTGGGACACACTTTACGGCGGGGCTACCAGGCACAGGGCTCAGCTACCGCAAGAAAATCGGGGGCGGGACTAAAAAGAAAAAGGCCCGCAAACAGAACGACGTCGCTGCTCAGTCAGGCGTAGCAACCAAGGCAGTATCCCAAGAGCCTGTTGGACCAAAACCTGGCTTTTTTGCGCCTCGCCACGAGAAAGAGTTATATCGTGGTCTCCAGGCATATGAGGCGGAGGATACAGAGACGGCCTTGGACCATTTTCTAAATGCCGCCCCGAAAGAGCCGGGGGCAGGTATCTTGGCCGCCGCTATCTTAACCCATCACATTGGCCGAGAATTTGAAGGGGTGGGACTGTTAGAAGCTGTAGTTCAATCAAACAAACGATTTCCTACCCCATTGATGCGAAAATATCTGTACGATTTGGAAATCGAGATCGATATTACGCCAACAGCCGTCGGTGTGGTGCCGATTGATGGCTTGGCGGCGACGCTGTTGTTGGTGGAGTTGTATCAAAAACAACGCCGCATTCGTGAGGCAATTTCATTGCTTGAGGAGTTGGATGAGTTGATCGATGATCCGGCCCTGACCCTTTCCCTCGTTGAATTGTACGCCACCCGTAATCTATGGGACAACATCATTGAGCGTGCCCAACAGACCGAGTCCGAGGATGATGTCACTCTCGCTACCACCATTTTTTATGGTCGGGCCTTGCAAGAGAAAAATCTGCACGAGGCCGCCGTCAGCATCTTTGGCAAATCAATCCGTCGCACCAAAGATCGTAACCCGCTCTTGCTTTCCGAAGCGCGCTATTGGCGAGCCATATCCTATGAGGCGCAAGGCAAATATCAACAAGCCAGTGTCGAGTTTGAGAAGGTTTATGCGGGTAACCCGAACTTCCGTGATGTTGGTGAGCGGGTCCAACAGTTTGCGGTTAGGTAGGGTGATTTACGATTTTTGATTTACGGTTTACGATTGGTTTTCGAGAGCGATTTTGTCAGTATCTACTACACTAACATCATAAAGCTCTCTCTGTGATTTGACAGTATTATTATCTTGATGCCCCTCGGCAGTAGGCAGTTTCCTCACTTGTACCGTTCCAAACATACGTCGCAAAATTCGCAGACTATTTTCAGTAACATTGCTGTTAGGCGATACTAAACAGGTTATCGACCTGTGGCGTGCTTTACGCTTTGCATCGGTATCATTGCCAGCTTGTACCGCAAATCTTTCCACTTGTTCATCCGTCGTTTGGCCAATGTAGACGGTATCAAAGTCAAACATTTTTCGATGAGTGAGCCAATCTACCATAATTATCCCGTCTTTGTCTACATATCGTTCTGAGAAATTCTCATCAAGGACCGCAATTATTTGACCGCACAATAGTGTTCGGCTCTGACCACACTTTCGGCAACCGTAATAGATCAACTTATTGTACCAGGATAGGGTCACGGTATGTGCCTCACAGCTTGCCCAACAGGAGGGGCAGTATGTTTGATGTTCCTTGCCTTTTATCCGTCGAGTTGTATCGGAACTGATATCATTCAGTAGTTGTTGTGCGACAGGCCGCAAAATTTCGGATCGATTCACAGCGATGACTTGTAAGGCGTCGACCGCTTCTCCCCCTAAGGCCACGATAGATGGGTAATTCGTCAAGATGTCACTAAGAAAGTTAAAGAGTTGGGTTAATCGAGCTGGTCCAGTTAACAAGTCATCTTGCCGATATTCAAGGCTAAATCCCTTAGTCGTAATTTCCAGATTTGCTGTGGCATTGAGCAAGGGATCGGTCTGCGTTATACGTTCCAACATTTGGCCAGGGTTTATCTTGTGTTGGACTATATCCGATTGATCTCGTGGTAAAGTCTCAGGTGTATATTGCTCCAAAATGGGTACGTTGGCCTCATTTTGATGAGTTCGATCAATTTGCATCAGCACTCTGGTACCAATCTTACTCCTTTCTCCACCCCCGGTTTGGAAACTTTCCAGCATCACATTGTGACCGCGATAATTACCTGTGACATACGAACCAGGCCCAAAAATCCCACCGGATACAAACGTGAGGCCATGCGTTTTAGAAAACTCGCGCCATCGTTCTTTAGAATATTCAGCTGATATATATCTGCTATACATCACCCCGAGAAAAACAATGACTCCGAAGAAAAGAATGATGAAGCCTTCCATAACGATTAACCTCCAAAAAGTCGCTAGTGTTTGGTGGGTAGTGGTTAGTACATTTCCAAACTCACTACATTTACCCACATTCTACAAAATTCTTCTGGCGAGAGTTTGTAGTAGAACTACGAAAGGTTGTAGCTGAAGCTGTAGGATTTACAAATTTGCGTTAAGACGTTACTAAGCAAGCCACACCAACTGCACCAGGGCCAAGGTGGGTGGCTAGGATAGGGGAAATAGAGATGATTGGGGGCATAACATTAGCGGGGAAAACAGAGCGCAGTTGATAATGTAAATCAGCCGCACGACTGGGAACATTGGTGTGAAGAATGGCAATGTCAGAAAGCGGAGTCAAGGCTTCGACCTTTGCAACGAGCTGTTTTAGAGCCTGTTTTTTAGTCCGAATCCGCTCCATACTCGTTTCGCCTTGATGAAACGTTAACACAGGATTGATTTGCAAGAGCGTCCCAATTTCAGCCTGTAGCCGGCTAGCACGACCGCTGCGACTTAAGAATCTAAGATCATCCAGCACCGTAAAGGCATGGGTTCGGGGCTTCAAATCATTGAGCAGCGTGATAATCGCCATCGCATCACATCCCTCACGCACCGCCTGAGCCGCAGCTCGCACTAAAATTCCCGTCCCAAAGCTAAGTTGACCGCCATCAATCACGGTGATGGGAACAGTTGAAATCGTTTGTGCAGCCGCCTGAGCGTGTTTGAGGGTGGCGCTGAGTGAACTAGCCACGTGGATGGAGAAAATATGGGTGGCCCCCTCCTGCACCAATCGTTCGTAGACCTGTTGAAAATCGGCAGGGCTGGGGGCTGCGGTGGTCGGCAGTTCCGCTTCAGTTGATAATCGCTCGTAAAACGTGTCAGACGACAAAGTCACCCCATCTAAAAAACTATCATAACCAAAGTTGATATACAGCGGTACAACCGAAATATCGGTCTCGGTAATGACGTCTTGCGGTAAATCACAGGTGCTATCGGTGACAATTTTTATGGACATAGCGAAATAATAGGGTTGTGATAAGGTTGGAGCAAATTTTTAACACAGCGAGGGCAAAACAAGTGGTTTGACTTTATATTCACGATACGATACAGTCTCGTACGAGGTGAGCAATTTATGGATATTGAGCTAAAACGATTACAAACAGAGCTTTCTATAGCATACACAAAATTTTGTCGCGTTGTAGAACAGCTTGAACCCAGTAAACAGCTACAATCTGGGGTCAGCGGAGACTGGTCCCCCAAAGATGTGCTCGCTCATCTCATTGGGTGGGATCAAGCCTTGTATCAATTTATTATCGATCCTGAAGGATTTAATCCAGATCCACTCTACGATATAGATAAATTCAACGCTAAATCAGTTTCAGAAAGACATCATCAATCTTGGGATGAGGTTCTTAGTGCGTTGAAGGGCAACTACCTGGCATTAGAATCAAAAATCACAACCGTGACAGCAGATATGCAAATATATGATCGAGTGGTTGGGTGGGTACAAGGAAGAACAAAAGATTATGAGTTTCATAGAAAGCAGCTAGAAGACGCGATCGAGGATTGGAGCTAAAGTCTAAAAATGACTCCACAAACGCAAACTCTGTGCCTTCAATACATTACGGGTGAATGGCAAAAACTGCGCCCTTTCCAGAAACCTGATAAATCCCAAATTATGCCGCCTTGGGGTGTTTGGATTCGCCATTACCATCCCATTCCAATAGGATGGAACACTTTGAATGATCAAGATCACAAACTAATTAAAGTTTGGCTTTTAACTGAACCAGGTTTAGAAGAATGAGATATTTCAACTTATGCTCGCTTTATTACAGCTAACGGATATCGCCCTTGGTCAACTAAATCTATTCCACCAAAAGTAGCAATTTGGGGCGCATATCACGAGCTTGCCTTAGCTGCATTTGCTGAATATGTGGAGGAAGATAAGATTTATTTGGAATATCAATGGGGAAATTTGTATGGGCGTGGATATCGGATGATTGTTAATGACTCAGGAGGATTAGAAGTCGAAAAAAAGGTGTGGGTTTCATAAACTCTCCTTATTCGTCACCTCATCAAAATTGAGGTATGATTCGCCCCACTCATACAAAATTGTCACTAACAACCTAATCAATAGCCCCTCATTGACTAGGTACTATTTGCAAAGGAGTCAAACGATGCCAACAAAACTTGTACCGACCTCAACCCATTGGGGTCATTATCAAATTGAGGTAGATGGAGAGGAAATCAAAGGGGTTCACGCCTATCAAACGGAACAGGCCCCCGCCCCAATTGCCCAATCGCTACACGATATTACGGACAAGGGCGCACGGGTGGCTCAGCCGATGGTTCGGGCCAGCTTTCTGGAAAAAGGCGTCAATAGTAACCGAACGCTGCGTGGTCGCGAGCCGTTTGTAGCGATCAGTTGGGAGCAGGCTTTTGATCTGGTCGCCAGTGAGCTTAAACGCGTGGCCGAGACCCACGGCAATGAAGCCATTTACGCTGGCTCCTATGGCTGGGGCAGTCCAGGGGCCCTTCACTTTCCCCGTTGGAATATGCATCAGTTGCTCAACCTGAATGGTGGCTTCACCGACTCTGTTGGCTCATACTCAACCGCCGCTAGTGAGGCGATCACCAAATATATTCTTGACGACAATGGCGGTCTCGTTTTTGATGCCCCGGCTTGGTCAGATATTGCAGAGAATGCCGAGTTGGTTGTACTCTTTGGGGGAACGCGAGTTAATAATTCCCAAGTAAGTTTTGGTGGCTTGGGGGCACACACGCCTGAAGCCGGGATGAAGCAGGCCCGCGAGGCTGGCGTGCAATTTATCAATATCGGCCCCATTCGCGATGATGTTACGCTTGAGTTGGGGGCCGAATGGTATGCGCCACGGCCCAATACTGACACAGCCATCATGCTGGCGATGGCTCACACCTTGGTCAGCGAAAATTTGGTTGACCAAGCATTTGTTGATACCTACACAGTAGGCTTTGATCGCTTCCGGCCCTACCTGCTAGGTAAAACGGATGGACAGCCGAAAGATGCAGAATGGGCTGAGGCAATCTCTGCCTTGCCAGCGGAAACGATCAAGGCGTTAGCGCGACGAATGGCGGCTAGCAAAACATTGATCAGCGTCAGTTGGGCGGTACAACGGGCGGAACATGGCGAGCAACCCTATTGGATGGCCGTTGTTCTGGCCAGTATGTTGGGACAGATTGGATTACCGGGGCGAGGCGTCACGTTTGGCCTAAATGCGATGCACGCCCTTGGCTCCTCAAAGCGCCCCTTGCTAGGCTGGCCTAGTCGTCCTGCCGGACAAAATCCGATCAACTCAAAAATTCCGGTCTCGCGGATCACCGATATGCTCCTCAATCCAGGCCAGCCATTTCAGTTTGATGGCGAGGACCTAACCTATCCCAATATCCAACTGATTTATTGGGTGGGTGGCAACCCGTTTCATCATCACCAAGACCTCAATCGGCTCATCAAGGCGTGGCAAAAGCCAGAGACCATCATCATCAATGAGCCGTTCTGGACCGCAACTGCCCGCTACGCGGATATTGTACTCCCTGCAAACACAGCCCTAGAACGAAATGACATCAACTTCACCCTGCTCGATGCGACCATCACCCCGATGCGTCAAGCCGTGCCCTCATACAAACAAGCACGTAGCGATTATGACATTTTTCTTGGCATCGCTGAGCGGCTGGGGGTGGCTGAGGCGTACAGCGAGGGACGCGATGAGATGGGCTGGCTGCGTCATTTCTATGAAGAGGCCATCAAGCAAGCTGCTGATAAAGGTGTGACCTTGCCCGACTTCGAAACATTTTGGTTGGGCGAACAGCTACAAGTTGGCGGGGAAACTCGTCGCAAGGCAAATGTAGAGCGATTCCGCGAAGACCCAAGTGGTGCCCCACTTTCTACCCCAACAGGGAAAATCGAAATCTTCTCAGAGACCCTGAACGGTTATGGCTATGACAATTGTCTCGGCCACCCCGCTTGGCTACCACCGGGTGAATGGCTTGGGGCTGAGATCGCTGAAAAATATCCCTTGCACTTACTCTCAAATCAGCCAAAAACCCGGCTACACAGCCAGCTAGACCACGCTCGAGTTAGTTTAGGTGGGAAGCAAAATGGACGCGAAGTGGCTCGGATGCACCCTGAGGCTGCAGCTACCCGTGGCATTAGCGATGGTGATTTTATTCGGCTATTTAATGATCGAGGGGCCTGTCTCGCCGTTGTCTCTCTTTCTGACCAGGTACACCCGGATGTCATTCAGCTTTCGACAGGGGCTTGGTACAACCCCGCCGACCCTCACATCAACAATGGATTGGAAATTCACGGCAATCCCAATGTGCTCACCCGTGACGTCGGCACTTCGAAGCTGGGACAAGGGCCTTCGCCCAACAGCACCTTGGTTGATGTCGAAAAATATACAGGAATGATCCCGCCGATCACGGTACATCAACCGCCTGAGATCATTTACAAAGGTGCTGTTTAAGATATCAAAGACTGTATGACCAACTCTAGGCAGGAAAGTAAAATCGCACTTTTACCTTCCTGCCTATCAAATGATACAATCCTAGATTGTTCTAATTCATCCCCTCAAGTAGAATAAATTTGTCCTAAATAAATCGCCGTTTAGCAAAGGAGCAAGCAGTTATGGATACCTCAAACAATGCAGCATTTGTGTTCATTCACGGGGCTTGGCACAATGCCAACACCTGGAGCAAAGTCGTTCCCCTATTGGAAGAAAAAGGGTATGCCTCGGTCGCCATCGATCTACCAGGGGCGGGCCAAAACGCCCAGATCCCAGCATCATTTAATCAACGTCCTTTGGACCCAGCCGCCTTTGGCACAGAGCCATCACCCAACGCAGGTACGACTCAGGATGAGCGCAATGAAGCGACTTTAGCCGCAATCAAAGAAGCGGCTGGCAAAGGAAATAGAAAGGTTGTTTTGGTGGGTCACTCATTAGGTGGATTGACCCTGTCCCCTGTCGCAGAAATGGCTTCAGATCAACTCCATGCTGTCGTTTATCTGACCGCCTTTATGCTCCCCAACGGAATGGTTGCGGGGCAGATGATTATGGATGAAACAATGGCAGAAGCGATGGTGCCAGGATTGTTTATGGCTGATCCTGAGGCAGTCGGAGCGATGCGCTTGGACACCAAATCGGAGGATGCTGACTATGTTGCTAGAACCCGTGAAGCCTTCTATGGGGATGTGTCAGACGACGATTTCCAACACGCCTTAAATAACCTCCACCCCGATGAGCCTGCTCAAGTGGTAGCCGTCCCCTCACCGATTACGGCCGAAAATTTTGGATCAGTTTCCCGCCACTATATTCGCTGTACACAAGACAAAGCGATTTCCATTGGGGGTCAGGACAAAATGATTGCCTTGGTCGATGAACAAATGGGAAATTCAACCACTGCTCACACCCTTGAAGCCAGCCACTCACCTTTTTTCTCACAACCCGAAAACTTGGCCAATATTTTGGTTGGCGTTGCTGGGTAATTGTATAAACACCAGGAAATATGTTTAGCTTAAAAAGTCTCTCAATTTTGAATAAAACAATTTTGAGAGACCTTTTTTATAGAAGCGCCTAAAAAATGTCGAATACCCCTTACTCTTTTCAAAAGCTTACATTTTCATATCCGCTTTTAGTCCGTTGGGTTTTAGCGTTCAGATTATTCAGTGTTTTACAAGATTGTTTCGCCCCACTTTCCCAAACTTACTGCTACTCGACCATTATCATAAAATCTAACATTATTTCAGGAGGAACTAATGTGTATTTTAATTGCAGAAATTATTATGCTGCTTGGTGGGATTTATGCGATGATCGCCGGAAAAATAAAACTAACGCGTAATATCACTCTGGAAGGATGGCGGGCACGTGTGGCGGGCTTATTCCTCATAGCCCCGTTGATTCTCACCATTGTCGTCGGCTTTACGGCTGGTATTTTGGCTGAATTAGGGGTTATTTCTGCAGATATCACGGCCTTTGTTGCCGTAGCAGAACTTCTCTTTGTCCTCCTCGGTTTAATTGGCGTTGTTGTTTACGCTATAATCGTCAAACCCAAAGATAAGGTTGTGCCAGAACCAGACGCCTAATTTTCGCAAAGTGAGCAGGTTTCTATACAATTCCCCTAAACTCCATAAAGCTTATGATTGAACCTGCGTATCATTCACTATGCAAACAAAAATAAAAATTAATCACCTCATCCGCTCCACTGGCATCTTAATGTTGGCCTTTCTGATCAACAAAGTCCTTGCCATTGGCCGACAAATTGTCATCGCCCAAGCCTTCGGCACGGGCAGCGAGTATGACGCCTTTGTCGCAGCCTTTCGCCTGCCAGATATTCTGTTCTTGCTCATTTCCGGGGGGGCTTTAGGCACCGCCTTTATCCCAATTGTCACGGAACGCCTAACGAGTCGGCCAGACGACGACCCTGAGGCGTGGAAGCTGACCAGCGGCGTACTCAATAGCTTATTATTGGTTGCTATTGTCCTATCCCTAATCGGCGCAATTTTTGCCCTGCCATTGGTCCGGTGGTTTGTCGCTCCAGGTTTTAATGCTGACATTCAAATTTTAACCGCCAACCTGATGCGGCTGACCTTCATCTCTACGGTCATCTTCAGCATTAGCAGTCTGTTAGGAGCCGTACTGCATACCCGGCAACATTTTTTGTTGCCGGCCATTTCGCCCTTGATTTACAATTTGGGTATTATGGCAGGTGCCATTCTACTTGCCCCCGAATATGGCGTTTATGGTTTGATTTGGGGGGCCATCATCGGCTCAATTGGACATCTGCTCATTCAAGTGCCTGGCCTGATCCGCTATGGCATTCGCTACTATCCCCACTTTGCCTGGAATGATCCCGATTTATGGTACATTGGCCGTCTAATGTTGCCACGAGTACTCAACATTCTGGTCATCCAATTCAACTTCATCGTGATGTTTAACCTAGCCTCATATCTGGGCACAGGCACGGTCTCTGCACTCGATTATGGCTGGGACTTGATGCAGATGCCGCAAACCATCATCGGTTCAGCTATCGGTATCGTCCTTTTTCCAACGCTATCCCAACTCGCCGCCCAAGGCGACCTTGTCGGTCTGCGGCAAACGATGGCTCAAACCTTGCGAATTATTCTAGCCTTATCGATACCAGCCATGGTGGGCTTAATTGTCTTAGGCCAGCCGATTATTCAAGTGATGTTTGAACGTGGTGAGTTTGGTCCAGACTCCACGGCTCGGGTTTATCAATCGCTTCAATTTTGGGCCTTGGCCTTGGTCGCTCACTCGGCGCTAGAGGTTGTCAACCGCGTCTTTTATGCCCAAAAGGATATGATTACCCCACTGGTCACCTCGCTAGTGAGTATGGCTATCAATTTTGTTTTAGCGATCAGCTTGGATGAATGGCTCCTGGCTGGAGGATTAGCCTTAGCCAATGGCGTGGCAGTGACAGTTGAGGTGTTGATTATGCTTGTGATTGCCCATTATCGATTGGGTGGAGTTGAAGCAAACTCCTTAACCAGCACCTTAGTTCGGACGTTGCTTGCAGCGGGAGCGATGGGGGCTGCTGTTTTGGCCTTTACCGCTTTCTCCCCAATCCTTTCGCCAATTTTTATCGCAGCCGCTGGCGGGGCGATTGGGGTTGGGGTGTATGTATTCGCAGGGTTGATGCTTCGCATTGAGGAAATCAGAATGCTTCCTCGATTAGTGGGGCGATAAATTATAGTAAATGGTAAACTGTAATTGCACAATCAAGCGAAAATCACAATTTACCATTTACTAATTACTAAAAACCTATTTGTTTCGTTTGGCTTCTGCCAATTCAGTTGCCTGAGATGGCCATGTGGCTGGATTGTTGATGTGCCAATCCAACTCATCCATCAAGGCCTCCAAGTAAGACACATCGATATTACTCAACTGCTCAAAGGTCGTGATCCCGCGTTTATTCAGCTCCGCAGAGATTTTCGGGCCAATCCCTTTGACCTTTTTCAAATCATCTGGCTTGACTTCGCCTTTGGCGACATCCAGACCATACCCTAAAGAAAAGAGCCGAGATTGCTCACGCCAGTTACGCGTGTCAACCGACTCCCACTCAGAGCCTGACAACATTGCACTTAAGTCATTAGGATCTGTGGCCCCTAACTTTTCATACGTATAGATATTGTTGTTGTTGAAAATTTCTTCAACAGGTGGCTCAACCCCTTCAAGTAGGGTTAAATCATCCTTTTCTATTGACACCTCAATGTCGGGCACATCGATATCTACATCTGGGGCTTCAACCGCCAACTTCGGTGCAACAACATCTACATCAATGTCTGGTGTTTCAACCGCTAATTTCGGCGCATCGATATCTACATCTGGTATATCTACATCTAGTTTCGGTGCATCAACGTCGACATCTGGCACATCGGCATCTACATCCAGGTCTGGTGTTTCAACATTTAACTCAGAGTCCACCTCGACAGAAGCATCAGGCAAAACCCCACGGGTAGCCACTTCTGGCTCCACTGGCTCGGGCAGGGTATCAGGTCGGTTTTGGGCTTTTTCCTTTTCAGCTTCTTCACGTAAGGTCCAAATCACACCAATCACGATGACTAGAAAAATAACGGCTAACCAAATCCACAATGGGATTCGGTCACGATCATCTTGATTTTGTGGAAGATAATTGAATGCATACATGGTTAATGATAAGATGGTGTAATACGAACTTAACACTATCGATTCCCCCTCCTATTCTGTTGGTTTATATTTACACTAGAGAGAGCGCAGACGCAAATCTGACCGTCTACGCTCTCGATATTTATTCAACAGGTATTAATTTTGTTAGCCAGCTACTCACTTACTGATCCTCAGAGCGCAGGCGAGTAATGACACTTTCAACTTCACGACCAGCCGCTTCACGGGCACCAAGACCAAAGGCCAACGCGACAGCTACAGCAATAGCACCCATCAACAAGGTGAAGGCAGTGGTTACGATCTCATCCGCGATACCCATTTGTCGTAAGCCCATAGCAGTGGTCAAAACGATGATAGCGATGCGAGTAACTTGAGAGAGCAAAGCAGATTGTGGGCCTGCCATATTTTTGACAACACCTGCGGCCAAATTCGCCAAGTAGAGACCAATACCAAGGATGATAATCCCTAAGATAATATCTGAAGCAAAGAGCAAGAAGGCACCAACCAGCTCAGCCAAAATACCGAAGCCTAACAGATTTGCTGCTTCAATGGTAGCAAACAGCATCAGGCCAATAGTTACCAAGTAACCAACGACCTCAGCCGGAGTGCGCTGCCCTTCACCTGGCTCACTACCGATGCCAATCAAGCTAAGCACTTTGTTAAAGCCAATAGCCGTTAATAAGTTAACAACCAAGCTAGAAACCAATCGTGCGATAAAGAAGGTCAGAGTCAGGATAATCATTGCCCCGAAGATTGAGGGGATTGCTTCCAGCAAAGTGTTGAGCATATTTGTAGCTGGACCAGAAATCGCCTCGATTTGTAAAGCGTCTAAGGCAGAAATGGTAACAATGATCAAAATGATTGAGTAAACAATTGTTCCGATAACACTTGACAAAGACTGTTCACCAACAACATTGCTCAAACCAACACGCTCACCCACAGAGTCAGCCCCAACAGCGTTCAAGAAGCTACCAACAATTTGGCGAACGAGGCGAGCCACAAACCAACCAATGAGGAAAATCAAGCCTGCTTTGAGAATGTTGGGCAACGCACTCAAGACCTCATCAACCATATTTTGGACTGGACCAAGCACACCTTGCAAGCCCAACGCACCCAAGATCGCGGGCAGGAAGAACAAGAAAACACCCCAGTAGACGATGTCAGCGATGGTTTCGCTCATTGGCTTCTGGCCATCTTGTGAAAAACCAGCCTGATTAGCCATCATATCATCCAATGATGTTGCGCCAAGTGCTTTATTGATGATGAAGCGCAATGCTGTTGCCAAAATCCAAGCAATCGCAATGAGAACAACACCGCCAAGCAAGTCACTACCGTACGACAAAATGTCGCCCAATAAGCGATTGAGCGGCTGGGTCACGGCCGGCAAGTTCAGGAAAGAGAACATTGTGACAACAACAAACAACATCACCAGCCAAAAGACAATCCGGCTAATGATTGTCTCAAGGTTTAGGCTTTCACCCATTCCCATGCGCTCGGCAATTTGATTATCGAATGAGGTTCGGTTCAAAGCCCCTCGAACGATACCAGAGATAAGCAATGCTAATATCCAACCACCCACTAAAATCAAGGCGGCAATTCCCAATTGAAGACCATATGTGTACAACTGATTAAGAATGTCCTGCATTTTAGTATCCTCCCTCTAGTGATACTGTAATAAAATTTTTTGTGGCTTAATAAAGCTACATTTTTGACAACCATCAACCCTATTCTTCTGGCCACTGATTGTTAAAATACTAAACTGGTTACAAATTAAACATTAAATAGAAAAGGCGCGATTATCCACCAAACAGGCCGCCAACCATTCCACCTAAGCCACCGCCACCTTCGCCATCCAACAAACCATCCAATTGACCAGCAATAGGTTCAGGCAGCTTATCTTTTACATACTCAATAACCATTTCAACAGCAGTCTTGGACATTTCTTCTGACAAACCTGTCTTTTCAGCTACCATTTTTACTAACTCATCCATAAATCACAAACTCCTTAAAGTTTTTAATTTTTATGATTTTCCACATCAATAGACACCAGATTAGGACAAAGGTCACATGGATTTTCAGAAATTTGTCAGGTGATAAAATTTTAAGGTTTCACAAGTTGTTATTGAGAAGAAAAATCTGGTGACGATGCTGTCTATAAAATTGTAAAGGGTGGGGCTAATAATAACCGCCATTATAAGTCAGGCAATCTGATTTCACCAATTTGCTGTATCACTGTAGCGACAACATTTGCACTCTATAGCCCCTGCACTAAAATGACGTCAAATTATAAAAGTATACAGTCTCTAGCCTACTAGAGGCTGGCATTTTTTGCCCCATTTATGAAAAATCCCAAGAAAAAATCAGCTTATCTAATTTTATTACTTACAATTGGTCTAGTGTTGGGTGGCTGCGACCTAGCAAATACCCCGTTAGAGCCGCTTCCACCCACACCCACACCAACCCTGCCCGCCTTGGCCCGGTCGGTGGATATTGATGAACAAGCCATTGTTATCCCCATCCCCATTGATCCCCCCAGTTTCAATGCCTATCTCAACAACACTGGTTATGAGGTCTTGATCGGGGAGTTGGTTTATGGGGCTTTAGCCGAAATTGGCCCTGATGGCAACTATTATCCAGAGTTAG
Source organism: Phycisphaerae bacterium (assembly GCA_028285035.1). The sequence goes on along the minus strand of JANQQF010000017.1, from coordinate 13,491 downwards.
CAGAGACGCTCCCTACGTTGTCAAATGGTGATTTAAGTGAAGATGGCCGAACGGTGACGTGGCGTTTAAGGTCAGGGTTGCGATGGAGCGACGGGGAACCATTCACCTCAGCAGACGTGCTTTACACGTGGGAGGCTTTGCGTGACAGCGGAATTTGGACCCCTGGGTTAGAACTCATTGAGACCGTTGAAACCCCCGATCCATTGACTGTCGTTATTCAATATCGCGAATTCTATCCCAATTATCTCTTGCAATTTGGCGGCAGGGGGATTGGCATTTTCCCGGCCCATCATTGTGGACCAACAAACGCGATGTTATTTTGGGATTGTAACTTTGAGCCGGTTAGCCTAGGACCATTCAGGCTTGGACAATGGCTTGAAGGTGAGCGACTTGTCTTTCTCCCCAATCCAAACTACTACATTCCAGATCGCCCGTTTGCGTCTCAGCTTATCTTTGAAATTGAGCCAGACCCAGATTTCCGCCAGCGTAGTCTGGGCCGAGGGACAGCCCATCTCGATATCTGGCCTGATGGTGAGGCCTTGTTTCGGCTTGATGGTAGCGGCACGGCAACCGTCTTTCGCACCAATCCCCCTCGCTTTGTCCTTAAACTTGTCGCCAATTTAAGCGATCAAGCACCCGATGGCTCCGAGATCCCTCACCCCAGCCTATCCAATCCCCAAATCCGTCGAGCCTTACGTCATGCGATTGATGTCGGTCGCTTGAATGACGAAGCCTTCGGCAACCAAGCCATTCCTGTGGATACGGAACTGTTTGAGCTTGACTGTGATATTCCCCTATATGAATACAATCCCGGTTTAGCTGCGGCCTTGTTAGATGACGCAGGCTGGGTACTGACTGAAGGGCAATCTGTTCGCACCTGCCAGAATTGTGGCACGGCGGAAGAGGGCACCCCCTTGAGCCTAACCAGCTACACTTACATTGAGTTCGGTTCAGAACTCAACCTCGCACATCGTCTCATTCGGGGGATGTTCGCCGAAGTGGGCGTTGATCTACAATTGGAGGTGGCTGAGGGCAGCGAGCTATGGAATACGTGGGCCGAAGAGGGCATTGAGTTGCGGGGTAACTTTGATCTCAACTTGTGGGATGATGGTTACTTTGGGGTTGATCCCACCATCTATTTGACTAACTATTTTGATCCGCGGTCAATCCCCTCTCGTGATAATCCTTTGGCGGGTCTCAATGTCAGTCGTTATCGAAATCCCGAATTACTCGAAATTTTTGATGCCCTCCACACCCCCTTACCTGAAAATCGACGACGTGTCTTGTTATGCGAAGTTGCCACAACCCTATACGAAGACCTACCCCACATTCCTTTACTCGCCTTCCCCGACCTCTATGCTATCAGCATCGACGTGCAAGGCATCACCCCCCACATCTACGATACCGTCACCTGGAATGCAGGTGAGTGGCAGTTGGTGGGGCCTTAGTCAAACCATCCTAAATTTGAAAGCCTATTCTCAAAAGGAGAAATAACAATGACAATCCGTTGCAGCTGGTGCGGCGATGACCCGCTTTACATCGATTATCATGACAACGAGTGGGGCATTCCTACCCACGATGATCAGCAGTTGTTTGAGATGCTAATTTTGGAAGGGGCCCAAGCGGGTCTCAGTTGGATCACAATTCTACGCAAGCGTGAAAATTATCGCCTCGCCTTCGATCAATTCCACGTGGAGACCGTGGCGGGTTATGATGAAGCAAAGGTCAACGAGCTTTTGAATAACCCCGGCATCATTCGTAACAAACTCAAAATCAACGCCGCGGTTACTAATGCCAAAGCCTTTTTGCAGGTGCAAAGCGAATTTGGTTCATTTGACCGCTACATCTGGCAATTTGTCGAGGGGCAGGTCAAGCAAAATCACTGGCAGAGCTTGGCCGACATCCCCGCCCAAACGCCAGAATCGGAACAAATGAGTAAAGATTTGAAGAAGCGAGGCTTTAAGTTTGTCGGTCCGACGATTTGCTATGCGTTTATGCAAGCCACGGGGATGGTGAATGACCACGTGGTGGGCTGTTTTCAGTATGGTCATTAATACGTGAATTAACCGTAGTATTTTGATGCTCGGGACGACACCTGGTAAACAAAATCCACCATTTTATATATCCACATCGAGACGTTCCACGAACTTTGGGCGGTCAGAGTCTGTCGCGTTTCATTAACTGAAGGACAGAGCCATTGAAGACTTTGACCATCAGTTGATTGTACTCAGAGCGGCTTGTGATTAGACGGGTGTTCTTGACAAATATTAGGTATCCAGGCTGGTGGAAGACACAGCCGAATTTGAGTGATCTCCATTATTTATAGTAACGCCTACAGAACCTAGAACCCTGCCAATCCTTCGAAGATGATAGGCCCCAAACCCTGAGCCGCTTTTCTGAGCCTTTTTAGGTAATCGAGTCAGATGCACCTCTTTCCCTAATTCTGACTGTCTCTCTGCTACTAATCGTTCAATCATTTGAGTGTTATACATTGCCGTCTCCTCTAATTGGTTATTTGAACTGCAATATTCGAGTTTTAATTGATATGAATATTAAAGTAGATAATCGATGCCGGTTGGGGTCACTTTGTGGTACAATAAGTGACCCAAAAGTGACACACGTTGAAGGGAAGGTGGGATGGACAACATTGCCTCATTTGGCTATTGGGTCCGAAGGCGACGTAAAGCAATAGACCTGACGCAGGATGTGTTAGCCCAGCAGGTCGGCTGTTCTGTCTTCACCATCAGAAAGATCGAGCGCGATGAGCGACGACCCTCCCGCCAAATAGCCGAGCTGCTGGCAGAGCACTTGGCCATTCCAACTGAGGAACGTGAGCACTTTCTCCGTATGGCTCGGGGTGAACTCGTACCCTCAATCCCCTCGCCTGTAGAAGATCTGCCCCCACCTCCTTTTCTACAGATTGACAAAAAGCCTGCCACAGGTGACGACACACCCTTTGTCGCCCGTCAGCTTGAGTTGACCCAACTGGATAGCTTTCTTGAGGATGCGCTGACCAGAAAAGGTCGCATTGCCTTCGCCATTGGTGAAGCTGGTACAGGCAAAACAACCCTGGTTCAGGAATTTAGCCAGCGCGCCCAAGCCACCCACGATAACCTAATCGTTGCTGGGGGAAATTGTCAGGCCATTATCGGCGTGGGCGATCCATACCTGCCCTTCCGCGAAATTCTGGGTTTGCTGAGTGGCGACGTCGAAGCCAGGTGGATGACAGGTGCCATAAGTCAAGAACAGGCCCTTCGCCTGTGGGCTAGCCTGCCCTATACGGTTCAGGCCCTGATAGATCATGGTCCGGACCTGCTCGATATTTTTATTCCTAGTCCGGCCCTGATAAAGCGAGCAACTTCAGCTGCCCCTACAGGAAGTGACTGGCTGGATCAGCTCAAGCAAGTTGTGGCTCGTCAGGAAATCAATCACGGTCCAACGAACCGCCAGCAAGTTGACCTCTTTGAGCAATACATCAAGGTTCTACACGCTTTAGCTCAGCAGCGCCCCATATTGTTAATCTTAGATGATCTGCAGTGGGCGGACGTCGGTTCAATCAACCTGTTGTTTCAGCTAGGTCGGCAACTCGAAGGTAGTCGTATCCTGGTATTGGGAACCTATCGACCAGCAGATGTAGCCAGAGGCCGAGACGGTGAACGACATCCGCTGGAGCCGGTAGTCAATGAGATCCAACGTAGCTTTGGCGATATTCATATCAACTTGGGCCAAACCGAAGGCCAACAGTTTGTCGAGACCCTCCTGGACAGCGAACCCAATCGGTTAGATGCAAAATTTCGAGAGGCCTTGTACCACCAGACCCGGGGCCACGCTCTGTTCACGGTCGAGATGCTGCGGGGGATGCAAGAGCGAGGTGATTTGGTTCAGGATGAACAGAACCGGTGGATTGTCGGCCCAACCCTGAATTGGCGGACCCTCCCGGCCCGGGTTGAGGGTGCCATTGGCGAACGTATTGGCCGCCTACCACCATCATTGCAGGAGATGCTGAAGGTAGCCAGTATCGAAGGTGAATTTTTTACGGCCGAAGTCATCGCTCGGATACAGAAGATTGACGAGCCTCAGTTAATTCGGCAATTAAGTGGCATTTTGGATAAGCAGCATCGCCTGGTCCGCAGCCAGAGCAGCCAACGTTTGAGCAAGAGCAACCAGCGGGTGTCCCAATATCGGTTCAGACACATCCTATTTCAACGATATTTATACAACAGCTTAGATGATGTTGAGCGCGTTTATTTGCATGAAGCGGTGGGCACTGCTTTGGAACAGATGTATGAAGGTGAAACCGATGAAGTGGCCGTCCAGTTGGCCCGACACTTTCAAGCAGCGGGGATTCCAGAGAAGGCGATTGGCTATTTACAGCAAGCGGGCGAAAGGACGGTACGTCTATCGGCCTATGAAGAGTCGATCGGGCATTTTAATCGGGCGCTAGAGTTGCTCGAAATGTTTCCCGATACGCACGAGCACACCCAGCAGACGCTAACCTTGCTACTTGACCTGAGTACCCCCCTCACGATGACCAAAGGATTTGGGGCTTCTGAAGTGGAACAAACCTATCTCCAGGCTTGGGAGCTGTGTCAGCGGGCCTTGTCCGGTCCCCCAACTAGCTTGGGGACTGGATCAACCCAAGAGATGGGAGCAACTCCGCAATATTTTCAGGTGTTACATGGGCTGACTGATATCTATGGGGTTCGGGGGGAGTGCCAGAGGGCACACGAGTTAGGGGAGCAGATGCTCGATCTTGCCCAACGGGTACAGGATCCGAACTTGCTTATGGAAGCACGTTTGGTGCTTGGCGAAACTTCAATTACTATAGGAAAGCTAGCTGCGGCTCGAGTACATCTGGAGCAAGCCATAGCCCTCTATGACCTCGAGACGTACCGCAGTTATCCCTTCCGGTATGTACAAGACCCTGGGCTGCAGAGTCGCCTTTGGCGAGCCATGGTCTTGTGGCAACTTGGCTATCCAGAGCAAGCCCTGACCAGTATCCACGACGCGCTAAAATTGGCCCAAAATCTATCTCACCCTTTCCATCTGGCCGAACCCCTCCTCTTTACTACTTGTCTTCATTTATTCCGCCGGGAGGCCTCAGCTGCCCAAGAACGGGCAGAGGAGTTGATCGCGCTTTCGAGAGAACAGAACTTTGGTCAAAGGCTAGCGTTTGGAATTTGCTTTCGTGCATGTGCTTTGGTCGAGCAAGGGTGGATAGATGACGGAATTATCGAGCTCCGTCAAGGCCTCAATGCCCTAGCAGATTTGGGTGTAAGAACGCTTCGAGCTTATATGTTTTCCATTATGGCTGAGGGGTATAAGAAAGCGGGGCAAGTTGAAGAAGGACTGGCGGTACTGGCCGAGGCCTTGGCAACGGAGGAAAAAACTGGAGAGCAGTGGTGGGAGGCAGAATTGTACCGGCTTAAGGGTGAGCTACTGCTCTTGCAGGATCTTGAAGATGGCAGGGTCGAACAGCAATTTTTTGAGGCCATCGACATTGCCCGCCAGCAAGGTGCTAAGTCATGCGAGTTACGAGCGACGGTGAGCCTGGGTCGATTGTGGCAGGCACAGGGAAAGAAAGAGGAAGCCCGACAGATGTTAGCTGACATTTATGACTGGTTCAGCGAGGGCTTTGATACGGCCGATTTGAAAGAGGCCAAAGCACTGCTAGAAGAATTATCTTGATGTGCCTCGTCAAGCTGAAATAAAAAACCTGATAAAGTGTTAGATTTCCTTTTGATCGAACCTCCATCTGGAAAATCAAACGGCGAAAGTATCGTTCGATTATTTAAACCTCGAATATGAGTTACTGCGCGTGGCTAAACTCACCAAGTAAAAATATAAAATCGTATGACAATTTGAGTGCCCCAGTCCACAGGGATGGTCAACGACCACATCGTAGATTGTTTTCGATATGAGGTATAAAAATAAACGCGCCCCAAACTAAACCTAAATCTCTTAGTAATGTCATTCCCGAGTGATTTTGTCGGGAATCCATCGCACCAAAATCAAGTAAATGTGCAATGAAGTCAGTCTGTCAAAGTACTATTCAATACCATTCACTTGCCATCCCCCACACTATTTTGTATCATTTGAGTCAAGGTTACCCACCCCCGGAGGCCACTGATGACACAAAAGAATGAAATCGAAAAGCTCAAGAATTTGATTGTGGCAACGCAAACCCATTTAGAGACATTGGAAACCCAGGTCGCCACCTTTGGCCTACATGTACCTGCCCACATCACCACCGAAATTAACAAGTACAAAAGCGCACTCGCCCAGTTACAGGCCAAATACAAAACCCTCGCCCCCGGCGCAGCCCCAGACCCAGCCTTGGGTCGAGCCAACTGGCATCTAGTCCATCCTTATTTGGGGGCCACCGAACACTTTACCGGACGACAGACCGAGCAACAGATGCTAACCGACTGGCTGGCCGAGTCTCCAGCTCACCCCCTCCTTTTGGTGCGAGCTTTGGGCGGCTTTGGTAAAAGTGCCTTGACCTGGCACTGGCTACAAAACAAGGTAGACCCCACCAAGTGGCCTCGTGTGGTATGGTGGAGCCTGTATGAAACCAACGCGACCTTTGAACAATTTCTGGCCGAGACCCTGGCCTATCTAGGACACGATCCCATCCGCATCAATCCCCGCCAACAAGTGCAAATCCTGCTACGAGCCTTACACCAGCCCGGTCTACTGCTCGTGCTGGATGGCTTTGAGCGGGCTCTGCGTGCCTACAGCGGTTTAGGGGCCGCCTACCAAGGAGATGCCGACAATCCAGAAGTTGTGGCCGCTTATGGTTCTGGGCGAGAGTGCGTCTCACCGCTGGCCGTAGAATTTTTGCGTGGGATAGCCGCTGTCCCACGTTTGGCGGGACGAGTCTTGTTGACCAGTCGCCTCCGCCCCACGGCTGTAGAAACCCGAAACGGCTTGCTCTTACAAGGGTGTCGTGAGGAAGAACTGACCGCCCTGACCCCAGCCGATGCCGCTGCCTATTTCCAAGCAAACGGCATCAAAGGCAGTCGCGCCGAGTTGGAAGCCGCCGGAAAACCCTACGGCTACCACCCCCTCAGTCTACAACTGTTGGCTGGGGTGATCTTATCGGATTTTGATAACCCTGGTGATGTTGCGGCGGCCCAGAACCTCGATCTGAGCGGCGACTTAGTCCAACGTCAGCACCACGTCCTGGAACAGAGCTACGACCGCCTGACCCTACCCCAACGCGCCCTACTCGGGATGATTGCCTGTTTTCGTGGGCCAGTGGAAGTTGTCGTGCTGCGACAGGTGGCTGTGGATGCCCGCTCTGGGGGGCTAGGGGGGCCAACGCCCGTCGATTCCACCCTCAGCCTCCTCCTCACCCGCGGCCTCCTCCACCACGACCCAGCTACCCGCCGCTTCGATCTCCATCCCATCGTCCGCCGTTACGCCTATGACCGTCTAATTGACCCCACCACCACCCATACCCGTCTGCGGGATTACTTTGCCGCCGTTGAGGAACCTGCAAAAGTGGAGAAACTGGAAGACCTGATCCCACTGATTGAACACTACCACCACACCTTACGGGCTGGTCAATATGATATGGCGTGGGAACTGTTTCGTGACCGAATTTGGCGAACACTCTACTACCAACTTGGGGCATATCAAACTCAAATAGAGCTTTTGCGTGGCCTATTCATCAATGGCGAGCATCAACTACCGAAACTTGAACAGGAAGCAGATCAGGCTCACGCAATGAACGAATTGGCCAACAGCTATAGCTGCAACGGCCAACCGAGGCGGGCGATGCAGCTGTTTGAGATAGCAAATGACATTTACGAAAATCAGATGGCTAATAAGGAATTTTTGGCTATTGGACTGGGGAACTTGGCCAACATGGCGCAACTCCCCATCGGGTTATTACAGGCCGCCGAGACCAACCTCCGCCGCCAGATTACGTTGTCCCGAGAGATTGAGGATGAATTTTGGGAGGCTAACGGCCAGATGGAGCTGGGACGGCTGCTGGCCTATCGAGGGGTGTGGACTGAGGCGGTAGAGGCGTTAGACACGGCTCTGACTCTGTGTGAGAAGTTAGACCATGTCCAATCGCAAGGCCTTACATGGGCCTATCGCGCTTTGGCGGGACTGTTGTACCAACGGGGTCTAGTGCTCCAGCCCAGTGGAGGCATAGACGATCAACCAGCAAAGATAAACGAAGACTCTACCCCCTTTATCCTGTCCCCAGAGACCGCCGGCCGCGCTTTGGAGCTAGCTAAGGAACGCAAAAAAGTTGGTCGGCCCAATGCGAGTGACTTTATACGCGCTTACTGGCTCTTGGGAGCAGCCCTCCGTGTCGAGGGCGCTCTATCCACGGCAGAAACCCACCTGATCGAGGCTCTGACCCGCTGCCGAGGCATCGATTTGGTTGAAACTGAGGCTGAAATTTTGCTCAATCTGGCCCGCTTGCAGGTGGTGCAGGGGGCAGCGGAGGAGGCCCAACGGTTGGCGGCGGAGGCGTTGGTGATCACGGAACGGTGCGGTTATGTGTTACAAGGGGCGGACGTGTGTCTTTTTTTTGCGGAACAGGCTCACAAGGCGGGGGAGTGGGAAACCGCGCTGGAGTTTGCCCAGCGGGCCAAGGATTTAGCGTACTGCGATGGCCCACCGTATCACTACAAAGTGGCGTTTGAGGAGGCGGAGGCGTTGCTGGCAGTGTTGAGTGGGGGGTGAAATCCCATGATGAATTACCCAAATAAACGCTGAATTTTGGACAGGATTAACAGGATTATCAAGATTACATAACATTTTTAATTCTGTAAATCTTGTCAATCCTGTCGATTTCTACCCCATGTAACGTTAATACATTAGATTTAACCTTTTCCCGTTGCATCCCATCGGACTGGCAACCGAGCCACCCCGTGCACAATCGAGCTGTCGTTATACTCAAGCTGTGAAGCAGGCACGCTCAATTGAAGGTTGGGTAATCGCTTGAGCAGCGTATTGAAGGCAATTTTGGCCTCAAGGCGGGCTAAAGGGGCACCAATACAATAATGCACACCATAACCAAAACCCAAATGTTTATTGGCTTGGCGGGTGATATCTAATTCCGCAGGGTTTTCAAATTCAGCCTGATCGCGACTCGTTGCAGCCAGAATAACAACAACCGGTGTCCCCCGCCGAATTAGGGTATCGCCAACCTGAACATCCTCAGCGGCGTAGCGTGTGGTCGCCATCTCAACTGATCCCTCATAGCGCATAAACTCCTCAATGGCCCCCTCAATCAAGTTAGGGTCCCGCCGCAAGAGGGCCATCTGGTCAGGGTGCTGCAACAAAGCAGCCATCCCATTCCCAATCAGATTGACCGTTGTTTCGTGCCCAGCCACGATCAACAACGCGATCATGCTATAAAGCTCCTGCTCAGTGAGCCGTTCACCATCCTCTTCGGCGTGAACCAGGCCCGAAACAAAATCATCGCCGGGGTTGGCGCGGCGATCAGCAATCACCTGCCCGATGTACTGGACAAAGTCGTTGAGCAGTTGGAAGTAGGATGCCTCATCGTAGGCGATGCCCAGAAAGGCGTGTGACCACGCTCGAAATTTATCCCGATCTTCAATCGGAATACCCAGCAACTCACAAATGACAATGATGGGCAAGGGAAAGGCGTAGGCTTCAATCAGATCAACCTCACCTTTTGTCTCAAATTCGTCGATAAGCTGATCGGCGATTTCCTGAATACGAGGGGCCATCGATTGAATGCGCCGACGGGTGAAGGCTTTGCTGACCAGGGCGCGTAATCGGGTATGATCCGGCTCATCGGTGCTGAGCATGTTGTGATAGAGTAGCGTAAACAGATCATTCCCCGGCTCAGATGGCGAGCGTTGGGATGGCGGCAGGGTGTTCTGAACATCTTTCACAAACCGTTTATGATCGCCCAGAATCTGCTTGGCCTCTTGATGACCAATCACATACGCCGTCGCGCCTTGATACCCTGATTGAACGATGATTGGGCCACTAGTGTGTAAGTCGTTGTACTGATCGTAGCTGTTTGTCATCACGCTAACTATTATCCTAGGGTGTAGCTTATTCCGGTTAATTCTTCCGACACGCGCCAAAGTTTGTCAGCCACGGCCTGATCGTGTGAGCGATCAGTTGAGGGCACTTTTTTGGGATATCCGTTCATCTCTAAAAAGCCACTTGGTCCAAAATATTCGCCCCCGTTCACAGAGGAGTCCGTCGCGGCCATTAAAGTAGGCAAAGCTCCCATCGACGTATTCTGGGCAAAGAAAGGATTGAGGAAGCGAGCAAACCCGCTGTGCTGCTGCAAATTGGTTTCTGTCCAGCCAGGGTGGGCGGCGACAGAGATGGTATCTTTGCCTGCAGCCGCCAACTTGCGCTGTAATTCATACGTAAAGAGCAAGTTGGCCAGTTTACTCTGCCCATACGCTGGGTTAGGCTTATAGCCGTTCTCCCAGTTCAAATCATCAAAATCAATTTGACCAAAACGGTGGGCAATGCTGCTCACGGTAATGACCCGGGCTTGGGGTGTTTGCAGCAAACGCTCAAGTAGCAGGCCTGTCAACGTGAAGTGACCGAGGTGATTAACCCCAAACTGTGTTTCAAAGCCTTGGGCGGTCTTCCCGTAAGGGGGCACCATAATTCCAGCATTGTTGATGAGTAAATCTAGCCGGTCATACGTTTCAAGAAATGCCGAAGCGAAGGCTTTGACTGAGTCAAGATCGCCCAAGTCTAGTTGCATTGTGTCCACGGTTCCGGCTGGATTGGTGGCTCGAATTTGCTCGGCGGCTTGATTGGCCTTGTCTAAATTTCGGCAGGCCATCACCAAGGTTGCGCTTTTTTGAGCCAAGACCAAAGCGGTCTCATACCCGATACCACTATTGGCCCCCGTTACGATTGCGATTTTCCCTGTCAGATCAGGTATATTATCTGTCGTCCATTTTTCTTTCATCATATGCATTACATTTCATTTCATTGAATTTAATTGCTTGGCGGTTTATTTCATCAAAATTTCTATAAAGATTAACCGCAAACCTCAAAGTATCACAGTTTCTTCTCGGTTACTTTAAGCTATGACACACCTAAGCTGGTATCTCTTGCATCTGACGAACTTGTTTTAATAACATTTTCTTGGGTGTAACAGGTAGTGCTGTCATCATCATACGTTGAGCAAAGGTAAGCCCCGACATAATATCTAACTGACCGGCTAACATTGCCTCATATCCCTCTTCAGCAACAAACCTTGCACTGAATGAATTATCAAACAAGCTCGTTTTGTCCATTCCAGAGGTGCTGGCAAATTCAGTTTCTGTCGCACCTGGCATCAGGGCGGTCACGGTGATATTTGTATCGTGCAACTCTTCGGCAATGGCATTACTGAAGGAGGTAACGTAGGCTTTGCTGGCGTAGTAAACGGCTTGCAACGGACCGGGCAAAAGGGCCGCCGTTGACGAAACATTGAGGATGCGACCTTCATTACGCTTGACAAAATCGGGCAAGAAAAATCGGGTGAGGGCGGTCAACGCCACGATATTGAGGTTGATCATTGCCAAATCTTGTTCCCAAGCTCGCTCGTGGAACTTGCCATGCCCGCCAAATCCAGCGTTGTTGATGAGGTAATTCACCTCCACTCCAGCCTGTGTGACTTCATTGTAAATTTCAGTGGCGGCCTCGGGCAGAGCCAGATCTTTGGCGATCACCATCACCTTAACGCCGTGATTGCTTTCCAACTCCATTTTAAGGGCTTGCAACTTATCATCACGTCGGGCCACAATCACCAAATCGCCACCACGTTCGGCGTGAATGCGGGCCAATTCTTTCCCAATCCCACTCGATGCCCCAGTAATCAGGGCTGTTTTTTTGCTCATTTTTGTACTCCTTCTGTTTTTAAGCGGCAGAAATTCATCTTGTCAGGTCGTCCTCCAACCATCGGCTGAAGGATGACCTCAACAATTACTTTACGAAAACATTCGTTGCGACATCCCGGCAATAAACGCATCATCACCGTGTTCTTTTCGCATCGCATAAAGTTGCTCAGCATCGGGTCCGATTACATAACGTAGTTGCTGTTTCCCATCCGTGGTGGCCTTGTAAATTTCCTCGGCCAAAAATTCGGCGGTGCTTCGCTCAAGGCCAGAATTTGTCATGTTCTCACGGAATGTTGCAACCATCTCGTCGTAAGCGGTTAGGTCCTCTTTCATCGCAAAGTCCATTGAGCGACCACCAAAATCGGTATCAACCCCACCCGGCTCGATAAGTTTCACCTGAATGCCCAATTGGCCCAATTCATAGGAGAGTGATTCTGAGAACCCCTCAACCGCCCACTTGGTGCTGTGGTAGAGGCTGATGAGCGGGAAGGTAATCAAGCCGCCAATGGATGAAACATTAAGAAACATTCCCGCTTTATTTTCTCGGAAATGGGGCAGGAAGGCCCGAGTGACGGCCATCAAACCAAAAACGTTGGTGTCAAACTGACGCTTAATCGCTTCAATTGAGGCCGCTTCAAAGGGACCAATCAAGCCGTAGCCCGCATTGTTCAGCACCACATCAACGGTGCCAAAATCACTGATGATTTGCTCGGTTGCTTGGGCAATTGAGTCGTCACTCGTAACGTCTAATTGATAGAGCGAAACATTCTCAATTTGATTGAGTTCTGTTTCATTTTCCGGCTTACGCATCGTGGCGGCCACTTTCCAACCTTGCGCAGCAAAATATTTAGCTGTTGCTTTCCCAATTCCTGAACTTGAACCTGTAATGACGATAGATTTCATTTTTCTTTCCTTTGGTTTTAGATATAAACAGTTTTTTGTTGCACACTTAAACTTATGTACCTATTCTACCTCTAAACATTGGAAGTTTAAATACACAAATCCATCGATCATTTGCACAATCCTCTAAATAAAAAGTTTTTTCTTGAGTTTTCGAACAAAACTGGATATAGTAGAGCTAAATTGATTACACAAAGAATTTAACTGTAATCGGAGATTAAGTCATAACCAGAGGATCAAGTCGTAATCAGGGGATTAAGTCGTAATCAGGGGATTAAGTCGTAATCAGGGGATTACTTATGGAATACAATGCAGAAAAATTTGAGGAATTTGTCACGCTGTTGGGTAGATACGCCCCAACTGATGGGCTTCATTTAACAGGAATCGAAAATCTGGGACTGTACCGGGCTTCCAAGGCAGAGCATAGAACCCCAACAGTTTATGAACCTGCCATCATCATCACGGGGCAGGGTCAAAAACATTGTTATTTGAATGGGCACCTGTATGATTATAGTGCTGGAAAAATCTTAACCCTCTTTTTAACAATGCCAATCGAGAGTGACATTGCTGAAGTTACATCGGAGAAACCTTTCTTGTGTGCCGGAATTAAATTAGATCTTACTCGCTTAACTAATTGAGAGCTGGTCATAAATAATCAGGTAGCTTGAAGAAGGGCTTTGATGCCCTTACCGAGAGGCAAGCCATTGTGAAATTGATAAAGAAGGAGTAACTG
>JANQQF010000154.1 GCA_028285035.1 Phycisphaerae bacterium | reverse complement strand
GGAGGAGGTCAAGCCCTGCGTAACAATTGGGTGTATTTTGCCCTAGAAAACCCCATTGGGAGCCTTATTTTAACGATTTTGCATGACGTCCAACTGTGAAATCGCTAATTTTTTCCGGCTCGCGCCCTTCGGGCGCTCGCAGATGAAATTATTTGTTTTTTGGATCAGGAGCGGCCAGCAACCAACGTTGCCGAGGCTATGGTCGTGGTCAAGAACAACGAGCTTGGTTAAGCAATGTGACTCGGCTCAGTTCCACAAAGTCATCATCCTTAGTGTTTTCTGCCCACCTAGCACCTCCAAAAAATGTGGGGTTAGAAGATTCTTTTTGCTCACTCCCTTTCTAACAACAACTGGTAAGGGTCTCACTTTTGGCGGAGCAAATACAGTGGGAAGGGCCATTCCCTATTTTTTTTTAATGGTTTTGGGGACATTTCTCGGATTGTGAGCACAAAACTCCAATTTTTCTCGCGCGCTACCGCGCGAGAGGGTTTTCGCGCTTGTGAACACCCGCAAACACTCCAGAAACGCCCAAAAAGGTCTCCTTAGGCCGAGATCGGGGTCAAAGACTGAAAATCCCAAAGCCAAGGGGTTTTTGGTGGTCAAACACTCATTTGAGCCGAAAATTTCAACAGTAGAAGTACCGCCGTTCGGCCGATCCCAATAGAAAACACAGATCCTCTACCGAAAAGCACCTGGAAGACGCTCCAGTGATCGACAAGTAAGTCGCACGTCTGAGCTCAAATCCAAGCTAACCATGCGAGATACCAGATGTGATCGAGCACAGACAAGCAAGAGCGCAGTGCTGTTAGGGCACGTCGCAGTACTCGCATTCGATATTATATGAATCAGAACTGAGCCAATGAGTATTCGAACAGTTCGAATTTCGAATATTCCGAATTTTCGTGCTTTTGAACGAGCGAATTTCCGAATGGTTACACGTACTATCCTCTCACCGATTGTGTTGCGTAACAACAGTGGGGGGGAAGGTCACCGCCGATGTAACAATTAGTTGTTACGCTGGGTTCGCCGGCGTAACAACAGTGGGGGAGGAGGTCACAGAT
>JANQQF010000152.1 GCA_028285035.1 Phycisphaerae bacterium | reverse complement strand
AAGCTGGCGAGAAGATGTGCGAGGGGGACAGATTGATGAGGCGACCGGTGACATCTACCTGACCACCGATCGACGCTTCGATGTACCTGGTCTGGAAGGCGAAGGGACTGATATCTTCATCTGTACCCCAACCTCACTGGGTGTGAACACCGAATGTGAGTTCAGCCTGTACTGGGCGGGCGAGGAGTACGGCTTTGACCGAGACATCGATGCCTTTGCCATTGGTGGTGAGGTTGCGGTTGAGGTGACGGCCACCACGATTGCTTTGGCTGACATTGAGGAAGCAGACTCGCCGGAAGAAGAGGATCGGGCTGAGGACGATGAGGACAATGAGAATGACACCGATGAGATCCACGCCTTGGATGACACCAGCTTGGGGATTGAAGCGGGGACGACAACACTCTTCCTCCCGATTGTCGCGAAGCAGTAACGGTCAATAGATTTAGTGAAAGACGGGGTGTCCGAATGGGCATCCCGTTTTTTTCTCTACACATTGCTTGGATTTCAAATCAGAGATGCTAGTGATGTAAAGCTACAGCTTCTCTTCCCCCTCAAACACCTCCGGCAACTCCTTCAACACCACAAACGGGTGCCCGGTCGGAGAATAATCGGCCAATAAATCTTTGATCTCCCCTGCTGCCTCAAATCGATCGCCTGTTGTGAAGATGAAACTAACCCGACGCCATTTATCAGCAATAATCGGTGGTATCTTGTGTAAAAGTGGTCCCAAATCTAGCTTGTAATACCAAGCATCCGCTTTTTTAGAGTTTGAGGTGTCCTTAAGTAAATCCCGTCGCCGGACCAATTCGTGTCCTTCTACCTTAGCATAGTAATGAATTGCCCATTTATCTGGGCCAAATGTTTTTGTGAAAAAGAAGGCTAGCCAGTCAACGTGAGGGATGGGCTGAGGGGCATTTTTAACAGGGATGCGATACCATTGTTCCGTTTGTACCCGCCGCCAATCTTCTAGATTGTTCATTACGGCAATGAGCACTCGATCATCAGGATATATAATCATTATTTTACTCCTTAAACTAAGGGTTGAGTGATAATAATGCAATTGGAACAGGATGGCAAGCCTAATTGATACAGTGTATCTTTCTGATGGAGGCACTAAAAGTTTTCCATTTTTAATAGAGTTTGATAAACTTTAAAGGTAGGTTCACCTCAATCAATTGATCTTCCAATGGGGCTTATATAGCCTTACAAATCAAAATAAGTTTTTTGTGATACATCAGGAAATGTGGGTATTTGTTTCTACAGATGTAAGCTATTTTTAGGAGAGAATAACGATGCCAAAATCGTTCAATCGCTCATCTTCGATTGATACTCAGATAAAGCGTAAAATAACAAACCGTCCAATAATTTTAGCGTTGATGATACTTGGAGTCCTAGGCCTCTTTACTCTTTCGATGCCCAATCGAGGTATCTTTGCTCAGGAAAATAAGTCTGATACCGAGGACAAACCTGAGATAATTGAAGGGGTTGATACCCGCGAGTTTTTGGCAATCGACTCAGTGGCTGATTGTGCCCATGTTGATTATGCAATAGCTGAAGGCGGTGCCCCTACTGAAGACCAGTTTGACTTGGAAGAGGCTGTTTTTGTAACGCCTCCCAACCCTGATGGTCCAACCTTGACTGATTTGGGGCTGTTCATTATTGAAGTGACTGAGGTTGATGCGGTTGGCAATACCTTTCAGATTGAAGGTTTTTTGGATTTAATTTGGTGTGATCCACGCGTGGCGTTTGATCCTGAAGAAGTTGGGGTTGTGGAAAAGATATTCTTGGAGGAAGATGCCCGCTTAGAATTAAGTCGCATTTGGTGGCCCGATTTAACATTTGTCAATGAGTCAGCCCCGCGTCTCATCGAAAATCAAGAGTTGATTATTCGTGAAGATGGTACGGTTGAATATGAGGAACGATTTCACGCTTCAATGAGTGCTCGTTATGATTTACGAAAATTCCCGTTTGACAAGCAAACGTTGTTTGTTGAGATTGAGTCACACGCCTGGGATGATCGATTTCTGATTTTCCACGAAGAAGAAGATAAAATTGGCTTTGGCTCTGAGTTTGAAATTCCGGAATGGCATACTGATGGTGTAGAGACTAGAATTGAGTCGCGTCAAGAAATCCGGTCACAGTGGCTCTTCTCTGAATTTTTGATGGAGATTGCGGTTAGCCGTCAATTTGGTTTTTATATCTGGAAAGTGATGTTTCCTTTAGTTATTTTGGTGGCGATTTCTTGGTCAGTCTTTTGGATGATTGGTGATGGTTTGGCGGACCGAATGAGTGTCTCATTGACAGGGATGCTGACCATTGTGGCTTATCAATTTATCATCGCCGAAGATCTACCTCGCGTCTCCTACTTTACTTTTATGGATACGGTTTTGACATTATCATTTGTGATGATGGCTTTGACGATTGTCGAAAACGTATTAGTCAATGTGCTTTACTTACAGGAAAGAGAAGCAACGGCCACGCGTATCGATCAAGTCTGCCGTTGGACCTTTCCTGTTCTTTATTTTGGGGCACTTATCTTACTGTACGGGGTATTTGTTCTTTAGGTGAAATAGATTTCCACAATTTGTATTTTTGTAAAATGTAGGTACTTGGATGGGCTTAGCTGATCTGGATACCTACATTTTTTTATCGCCCTACACCGGCAAATCTGTCTGTAACAGATAACCCACCCCTCGCACATTTTGCACGCAACTCCCCTTTAAATTAGGACACAATCGTCGTACAGCTGGATCAAGCATACGACGAAGGGCTGTGACTAATTGAAAGAGAGGGTCCTCGAACATTTCGTAGCTATTCTCTTCCCCATACAAACGTTTGATTAAATCATCTTTGCTACACACTTCTCTAGGTGTGGCGGCTAAAGCCTGTAACAAGTCAAAGACGAGCTTGCGACTAATTTCCACTCGCTCGGTTTGCCCCCGCCAGTGCAGGATTGCGTGTCGGGTCGTTGGTTCCAACCTCACCTCCATTGGTCCAACAGGCTGCTGAGACCAGATTGTTTGTTGGAGATAGACCTGCCACAAGGGGCTAAATAGTTCTAACCGGCTGGCTTTCTCGACCAACAAACCATATTGCTTTAATTGTTCGCCGACTGGATCAGATTGCGGATGATGAGAAATATTGAGCAGGAAATGTTGCTCTGTCTCCGTTAAGCCGGTCCACAGTCGGTCACAATAATTTTGAATAGGTGTGTACTGGAGTAAGCCCTGTTGTAAATCCTGCTCAGGCTGCCCCGCTTGACGTTTTACCCATTCAATAGCGTTTTTGAGTAGACCCGGATGCCCCCCCGTTAGTTGCCATAATCGATCTTGCATTGTTATCTCAAGCCGAAAGTTCAGGCGGGTTTGATGATGCTCAAAGAAGTAAGCTTGATCTGCCTCAGCCAACGATCTCACCCAGCAGGTATCGCTAAACAGCTTCTCCAACTCCTGCAAATTTCCCAGCGGTCTGGCGCTGCCAAAAATAAACGCCATCCGACCCGCTCTTGCCTCATCACGTAAATTTCGTAACTGGGCAAAAAAGGCCGATCCAACTGCCTCATATAGTCCCTCTGTTCGATCTAAGACCATAATCACCAGCGTCTCTGGCCCTATCTGCCGTAGCGAAAGTTCAAGTTGCTTGAGCAATAATTGCTCATCAGCTTGGGCGGGGATGGCCTCTGGCTGTAGTAAAAAATGGCACTCTCGAAAAAAGGCCAGGGGATTGATTGGGTTAATTTTGTTGCAATCCAGATAAAGAAAATGGACAGTCTCGGCTTCAATATCAGGATGATCTGTGATGAGTTGAGGATGTGAGATTAAAAAGCGCAACAGGTTAGATTTCCCCATTCCACTCAAGCCAACCACTCGCACACTGCGACGCATTGCCAATGCGATGGTAATACAATCGATTTCCCGACGAGCATAGCTATCGGGGAATGAGGCTTCTCTCAAATGTTCGTACATAGAACCCCGGAAAATATCAGACTTTACTTCTAAATATCAGAAACTTAAAAGGGTGATGGCAAGATAAATGGTACATCATCAGATAAACTATGGTCATCATCGAGGTGGGATTGATAGGTGATGTAAATCCCCATCGAAGATTAGATCAAACCGGTTGATTGATACAACCAAATAGAAGGCTGAGCTGGATCGTATACGAGAGTTGGCAAGTTTGAATAAAGCAAGCTTGTTTGACCCAACTCTGGGGCCCCATCGACTCAAGTCGCCTAGTTTTATCGAAAGGAGACTTTGTCATGATCCAAGCTACACGCAATCGTCTGGTTACCGCTCTATTTGTCGCTCTAATGTTGACTGCCCTCGCCGCTACGCCAGTAATTACTGAGATCGCTGGCTTCAGCGGGGCTGCTTACGCTGATCATTGCGGAACCACTAGCTGCTAATAATAAGGCTAAACGGTAGAATGCTATTTTATCTACTGTTTAGCCTAAGTCGATACATATTTTTGATGAGCTTCTAATTGGTTTTTTATGACTTGTTGTAATCGAGTTTTTGCTGGATTATCAGTTAAATTGTTTAAAGTTCTTAAAGCCTGCCCCCATACTTTATAGGCTTGCTCAAATTGTTGTGCTTTTTTGAACATTGTTCCCAAATTATCTAAAACATTAGCAAGATTGTAGTAGTCTTTGAGTGTTTCCCAGAGATCGATGGATGCTGAAAAGTAATCTTCGGCTTCTTTCCAGTTCCTTAACCCTGTGTAAGCTAATCCTAAATTATTATAAACGTGTGCTAATTCAACCAAATAATTACATTCACGAAATGTGGGTAAGGCCTCTAAATAATACTGACAAGCGATTTGATACTCTTCCTTTAGTAGAAACACATTTCCTAAGTTTGTTATGGGTTTAAATATCTCAGCTGTATCGTTTGAAATTTGAAACTGTTTAATGGCATCACGATAACTTTGTTCAGCTTCTATTAAACGCTTATCACTTTGTAATACCATACCTTTATTTGTAAGCATTCTAGCAATTTGATAAGGGTCATTTAAAGAATGATACAAAATAAGTGCTTCATCAAAGTTCTTTAACGCATCTGTCTTTTGTAAATGTTCGTAAGCAACTAAGCCCATCACATTGAAGGCCTCTGCCCGATCCTTGATTGATACCTGATCTGCATCTAAAACTTGTTGACAATAGGTTTCAGCTTCGTCGTACTGACCTGATATTCGCGCAACCAAGGCTAACATATTGATTATGGCCCAATACTGATGGAGCGAATTGTATTGCTCGCATAGACCCAAAGCAACTTGAAGGTAAGTCTGGGCCTCGATTAAGCGCCCTTGCAACCGATAAAGATTGCCAAGTTCAAGGCGAAAATCGATCTCGATTGGGTCGTTCTCTTGCTGGCTGCGCTCAATACTTTTAATAAGATAGCTTTCCCAGGCGACACCTTGACCTTGCCGAAGTAAAGTAGGGCTAATGATACGTACTAAATCTCTGGCGGTTGACCAAGCGGCTGGTAATCTCAAGCCGTAGGTTAAGGCCCGGAGAACTTGCGGAATTTCTGGAATAATGAGCTTGACATCAGTCTTGGCTTGGTTGAGCCAATAGTGGCAATTAGAGATGATCATTTGGTGAAAATAATCATCCCAGGTTTGGTTAGAAGCGGTCATGTCATCCATTGTGTAACTTGAGTGTGCAAAAATGTTTCAGTCAAACGATGAATTTGATAGCGGCGTTCCGTTAAGGAACCACCAACATTAACCAGGGACAATGTAATAAGTTGTTCCAAAGCATCATATAGTTGATCACGCTCTAATCCAGTCGTTCCAGCCAAATGCTCTAACGTTGTCCCTGGTGCGGCCACCAAAGGCATCGTTAGTAATACCCGTCGGGCGACATCATCTAGTAAACCCCAAGCCTGACGATAGATGTAGGTATACAACGCCTCGGCTTGACGACCTTGAGCTTCGATCAAATCAGTGAGGACAACTGGTAGTGAGCGGATCTGGACCTGTCCAATGATGAGTTTTAGGGCAAGCGGGCTTCCCCCAGCAACTTTATAAATTTGATTAATTGTCTCTCCTGAGGCCCGGGTCAAATCAATGATGCCTCGACGTTGGGCTTCATCTCGGATCAACTCTGTCGCATCATCTAGCAATAACTCGGTCAGAGTAACAAGATGGACATCTGGTTGGGCGTGAATACTGACCCGGCTGGTAAGCAAAATCCAGGCCCATTGGCTTAATTCGCGTAGCAATGGCAGGAGCTCTTGATAATCAGCAACAGTTTCTAAATTATCCAGGATGATTAGGTGAGGGTGAGTCTTGAGGCGTGTTTTTAGGGCTTGTAGACTTTCTCCAGGTGATCGGGGGGGTGCAAGATTATCGCTGAGTTGCTCATTGAGGGCAGTAATTAATTCAGCGGAGGTTAGAACAGGTTGTCCTGTCTCTTGAATTTCACCCCACGGTGCAAATTGTTGCTGCCGGGCACTAATCCAGGCGAGATCACTGAAACAACCCTCAGCAATGATATCCCTAGCGAGCGCATCTGCCAGAGCCGTTTTGCCGATGCCACCGATCCCCGAGAGGCAGAATAAGCGCACGTCTGTTTGTGAGCAGAGGAGATTAGTGAGTCGGGTACGGAGACTGTCTAACCCAAATAGATTTTGATATGTTGGCAACTCTAGGCGACCTTCTAAGCGACTGATTTGTTTTTGTTTTGCTCTCGCTTCTTGACTAACTGCGACCTCACTGAGTGCGGTCAATGCGTTGCGTCGCCGCCGATAGAAAGCGCTTTCGGAAATGCCCAGCGAGTTAGCAACCGCAAAGCCCGTTTTATCATCGATGTATCGACCACGCAGTAACTTCGCTGCATCGTTGTCTCGAGTTGATAGTATCTCTAAAAAATCTAGCAACAGTTGATTGGTCAATTGTTGTGGTGATGGGGGACGCACCTCTGCCCAATCTGTTTTTATCTGGTGTGCGAGGTAAGGTACGAGTTTAAGGAGTACCACCTCATCTGTTGGCTGGTGCCACGCTTTGAGAGCCGCCTCTAAAGCATCTGACATTTCTTTGGTTGACATTGTTCTGACCCTAAGAGAACTACTGACCCAGACATAACATCCTAAACTTTTCAAGATGGTCCATGGAACCAAGAATCTTGTTTACTTTTTCACGTCTGGGTCAGTAAAACAATCTTTGATAAATCTCTAAATAATCACTGAGTTGATTTGATCAACCTGTGTTAACTTTGTTAAAACGGCATTGTAAAACTGAACTTGGATTTATATTGTTTTTGTTCTGATTAGTAATTCTGTCACTTGAAGCAGAGGTTCTATTGCTAATTAATCAGGCACTTGGGTGGTCTGCATTATTTTTGGTGAAAGGTGAGGTGGGCTGATTATAACATAAATGGAAAGAGGCTCAAGTTTTGTCTTTATGGGCGTCATGTCATTTTGAGCGACGATAGGAGCGAAAAATCTCCTAACGCAGTTCATTTTCGAGCACTCGGTGGAGATTCTTCACTTCGTTCAGAATGACAGTCCAACACCTCAAAACTTAGGCTAAGATAGGTTTTGACAAAGATTGACAGTGTAGCGAAGTAATTCGAAGTTGTACGGCAGATCGACTAGCGCTATTTGTGTTAAAGTTGTGCTATCGGGCGAGGGATGAAATTAGATACCAGGAATCATAATGTCAAAACCAAATTATACGCAAACGATTGTTCTGGTTGCCGATGGATTTGAAGAGGAGCCAATTAGCATCATATTTACCCGTTTACGTGAAGCCGGTCTAAAGGTCAATCTCGTTGGCTTACGAGCCAAACAGGTGAGTGGGATGCACGGTTTAACAATTGTACCTGATCTTAGTCTAGATCGTTTGTTGGAAGGTGTTGGGGCAATATCAGCCGTTATTCTCCCTGGCGGAGATGGCCATCTCGCCCGCCTCCAGCGCGATCCCCGTGTAAAAATTCTAGCTGAACTTTTAAGTGAAGTCTCTCTATTTATCAGTTTGGGAAGCGCCGCCGAAGATTTATTGGTGAATATCTTGCAAGCAAATACAGCCCAGCCAATGATGATTACCCTTGATGAAAACACATCTGCTGTTGATTTTGCGCAACGTGTCGAGCAATTGTTAGAGGAAGTTTATTAGTAATAGAAACTCAAATAAGGGGAATGGTATGACTCGCCATAATGATGTCACCCAAGAAATTATCAATCATGAGCGTCGGTTACAAAAGCTAAAAGAACGACGAGCGATCGAAGGTCGCAGCACAGACCCCGCTGATTTGATTGAGATTGAAGATATTGAGACTATTTTAGAGGAATTACGACGTACAGCATTGTCAGCTAATGAGGAGATGAACAAATCTACCTCTTCACAAACTGCTCAACCGACGATAGCCCAGAAGACTGTACCTATTCATTGGCCAAAATCTCTTCAGCCTTTAGATATCCAGCGTGAGATGATTGTTCCACAACTCTTTGTTGGCAAAAAGGAAGTTTGGGTTGAGGAGGAAATTGGGGGCGGCTTAGGTGGGGCAAGATTATTTTTGGTTCAGCCGATTAACAAGCAAGGCAATCGTACCGCTCGCCAGATTATCAAAATTGGCTACAAGCGAGAATTGCGAGCAGAGTATGACAATACCAAAGCATATATTGAACAAGATTTACCCCACGAGGTGCCTAGGTTAGAGCATTATGTCGAATGGGAACAGTGGGCTGGTTTGAACTATAGTTTTATGAGCGGGGGGAGTTTGGGGAAAACTCAAACGTTTGAGGCATATTACGAGACAGCCTCGGCTGATCAGATTATCAAAATGGCAAAAATGTTGCTCGGCGGGACGCTTAATATTTGGTACAGCCAGCACGCGTCTTACACCACCTCTTTTGCGAATGAGTATGGCCGGCATATTGCCGCTCATTTGCGTTTGAAAATTCGTCGAGCCTCAACGGATGGGATGTGGCTGGCTGATGAAACACCCATCGTCAGTTCAGCTTACACGCTGCTTCCCGCCCAAGCGATTGTGGCCGAACACCATAATTTTCAGTCGGGTGATCTAATCCAAATCGAAAGGCTCAAGATCGTCAAGTGCAAGCACGAGGAACTTAAGCTGCAATATAGTGACGACTCGGGCGTGGTGGTCAAGGCGGAAGGGCCATACCCAGACACGTGGGCCGTTGGAGATGAAATTAGTGTACGGGGTGAGGTCGTTTACAATCGACACGGACGGTTGACCGAGGTGATGCAGGCGCTACTCGCTCACTCCTCTGAGGCCGAGGTGGACATACAGCACGAACAGATTACTTTGGCTGGCCAGCCATACCCCAACCCGCTCAAACGCTACCCGCAAATTCTCGATCAACTTTTGACCAGTCGAAAATCCACCGTTCATGGTGACCTTCACGTTCGTAATATCCTTGTTGATGAGCAAGATCGAGGCTGGCTCATCGACTTCGCTAAAGTGACCGAACGCCACAACATCTTTGACTTTATCAAGCTCGAAATCTACCTGCGCCGGATGATCTTGAGCCAATTCAATATTTCCTTTGCGGATTATTTGGAATTTGAGGAGGCGTTGGCGGTGACCTCTTTAGGTAGCTCTGCTCCCCCTCCCGATGACCCACAATTGCAAAAAGCTTATGAGGTCATTCTCGCCCTTCGCGACATTGCTAAACGTTATATGGGCCACTCCCCAGATTTTCACAAAGAATATTTTCCGGCCTTGTTTCTCTACGGCTTGGCGATGTTGAAATATTTCGCGCCGCATGAGGTGCAGGGGATGCGGTTGTTGGTTGGGATGATGGGGGTGGTTGGGGGGAGTATTTCACAAATTGAAATGAATAAAAGAGAGCAATTAACCAAGGATCAGCAAGCAACAGTAGCTAGACCTGATGAAAATGCTAGCTGGGAAGCTAAACCTGACCAAGAAACCTATCCTATTCCTATCCAAATTCACGATAGCTTTACAATTTACGAACTTAGAGTAACCGAATTACTCAAGCGAATAGGGCCACAAAATTCTGATTATCATAAAGTCTATGACCAATATCAACTATTAAATATAAATATTGCCGACGCACGGCAATATCTTGATACTAGAGAATTGAAGATTGAACGAGCCAAGATAATAGCTAGGCTAAATGTGATTTCATTATCAACTCTGGGTATCTCCTTTGATGAATTATATAAGTAAGGCTAATCAGCTATAACAGCAATTTGCTGGAGAACAATATGTCAGATGCAAAACCTACCGAGACATCACAAAGGGACAACGCTATACCACAGGCATCAAATATTGCGACAACCGAGTCTGAAGTTAAAGGTACATTAATTGATGCAGAAGAGTCGATTGAAAATGAAGCTGCCCCAATGGATACAGGTGAGAAGTCTACTCAAACAGACTATTTGAATGATGGGGAAAAGACAACTGGTAGTGAAGATCAAGTAGAAGAACAACCACCCTCTTCAAGTGATGAACCGTTTGATCAGAAAATAGAGGATAAAGTTGAGGACATTGATATAAATCAAAATATTCTTGATCAAGAATTTCAAGAGCTTGTGGCTACATCAGGTGAAACATTAGTAGTAGAGAAGATGGCAACAATAGACACGTCGGAGGGAGAAAATCTGTCAGACCCAGTTTTATCAGAATCAATATTGGACACATTAGTCGAAGAAACAGCAATCGAGGATTCAGATTATATTGCTCTGGAGATAGAAGATGTAGAGGAAGATGTGACTGTAGATGAGGCAGATAAGGCAATTATAGTCGACCCACCTCCACCAGATGCAACATTGGATATGATGGCTGAACCCGATACCTTAGATAATATAGAGAGGGAGCTAGAAAAAGAAACAGAAGATAAGCAAGAGATCATTAAGCAAGAAGGTGAAAAAGGGGAAAGATTAAAAACTTCACTATTTGAGATTGATTACAAAAGACAAGAACGGGTCATGTCTTTATTTGTACCACCAAAAGACTATAAAACAATGCATCTTCAGGGTTTTAATGATGCTCGGATATTTATTGTGCAAGGGCCAAAGTATGCGGGAAAATTAACCTGTGCAATTCATCTGGGATTGTCATTACAAGGAAAAATTCCTCCACTAACAGAAAATGATACGTTAACTGACGCTTACAGTATCTACGAAATGAGAGCTAATGCCCTAATAAATAAAATTACACCTCAGCACCCTCGTTATGGCCAAGTCTTTTCTCAAGTACACTTACTAAATGAAAATATCAGAGAAACTCGACAGTATCTTGATACAAGAGATTCAAAGGTGTACCGAGCCCATATTATCAGTCGCTTGAATGAAATTTCTTTATCTATTTTGGATATCCCATTTGATAAATTGTATCAGCCAGAGTTTACAACCAGTATTAGTACAGCTACATTGGATGCAAAGTCAGCACTTCGATTAAAGATTTATGATCCAGCAGAGCCAGAACATCAATTAATTCCTATTTTCATTAAACAATCAGCTATCCAAGATCATTCCATCTATATCATTGAGAACTTCCAGCAAAAAGGGTTTGTTCTTGATGAACTCACTACATCATTCATATCAAAACTTCTTGAGAGGAATATTTATTTTATTCTTACGACCGTATCTCAGAATATAGATATCTCACACTTTCCCCAAGAAGTACAGGCTATATCTATTTATAACGAAGAAAGAAATAAACAGATCACATTTATAGAGAAAATTTTTACTCGATACCTGAAGGAATATCAAGTATCAATTCCTACTGAGTTTAAAGGATTAACAGACACAGATAAACAAAGTATTGTACAAGAACATTTACAATGGCCCTACCTGATAGAGGCATTCTATGAAGCGGCTATGGATTTACCCACATCCACAGCTCGAAATGAAATTTTAGAACTCGCTGCACAAGTTGGACAGCCCCGTCAAACGTATAGCCGTCTATGGTTTGAGCAATTACCAAACAATGCCCAATTTTATGCGCTGTTAGTCGTTCTTATTGAAGATATACCTTTTGCTTTGTTGAATGAAATTTACATTGAGTCGGTTAAGGAACTACGGCAGAGCGGTATTAATAAATTGGATGATTCACGCGAACATGGCCTTGAGGATATTTTAAGAGTTATCAAAGCTTCAATAACTGCTGACGGATCAGTTCGGTTAAAGATTCCGGCATTTGAACGGGAGGTTCGCCAACAAATCCGTAATCATCATCATTTACTCTGGTCTCTGAAAGAAGTCTTAGTGAGATATATTGAAGCTTCTAGGTCTGTTGAACATTGGAGATTTCGAAGAACTCTAGGAATCGCGATTGGGCGTATTGGTATCTATGAAATGCATAATCTCGAAACTTTACTTCATCAATTGGCAGAACACCCATACGGGGGGGTCGTTGCTGTTGTGGGATATAGTTTGGATGAAATATGCGCAACCGGTCCCGAATACTATCCTTTTGTTGCTAGTTTGCTTAATCGTTGGACTAATTCAGGTGATCCAGATTTGATGTGGGCTGTTGGGGCTTCAATCTGGCGAATATATGGGGGCTTGGCCAAAATATCGAAAATTGATAGTGGTAAAAGCTTAGAAGCTCAACAAGCCAGTGAAATGCTCATAGAAGTGAAGTTCATTTTATCTGGGCTTATAAAAAAATTTGATAGGTTTAATGATAAGGCTCTTGACAAGGCTCATCAAATAATTATTGATAAAATCAAACAGGTAACTGAATTGACTCCCTCTGACATTGAGCATCTTCTCTCAATTCAGTATTTAAGTTGGGCAAGCAACACTATGGGGTCAATTTTACATGCTATTCGGCAAATTACAATTGATCATTCAGAAGATATGGTCACCTTTATTAAGGAGTTATTACGTAAAGAAAATAGTAATCAACGCAAAATAGGGCTACTAGCTGGTCGGGAACTATTTGAAAGAAATAAACTATTTGATAGGCCACCTTTAGATGACCTGCACTTTCCTCTTTTAGAGCTTATTGTCCCCTTACTGTCTTTTGATGAGGTATCTGAGGAAAAAGAAAAAACAATAGATACGTTTATTGAGACATTATTTACTTGGCTAAAGTACCAGAATTGGCCTGATCTTATTCATACTAAGTTGCTTTATGCTGTTAATCGAGCCACTCTTGAACAATCTAGTATTCTGTGTAGTAGTTTATCGCGCCATTGGCTGGATAGCGATCTAGAAACGGCTCAGAAAATTGGGCGTGCATTAATCACACGAGCCTACGCTATTCACGGCATTCCCATGGATGTTCCCGGCAAACGTCGAGGACTCATTGTGCTAGATGCCTCGCATCGAGGCAGTTGGGGCCAAATCATGGCATTCATAGGTCATCAACTTTACGAACGATTAGATACTCAGGTTGATACTATTGTTACCCGTTTAGGTGATAATAAAGAATTAGCTGTACCTGGGGCATCTGTTTCGGTTCAGGATTTTATACCAGAATACGCCTTCCCTCGTATTTTAACACCTACCTTGGAAAATCTAGACCCTCAGGAAATTCATTTTGTTTTAGTTATCACTCGAACAGGTTTCATAGACTTAGATGACCTTTCTGAAAGCCCTTGGTTAGATCGTCTAATCATTGCTTCAGCAAATAGTCAAATAGAGTGGTTGGATAATATAAAGACTGCACCCTTCAATATAAGAGATACAAATTTAGCAATAATAGAACATTTTGTACGAGCGCAGCTAGCACAATCCTTGGCAACCTTGGACGTAGAAACTTGGTGGTCAGGCTTGTATCCATACTATCCAGATTTATCTCCAGACGATATTACCTCCATCGTCAACAAACATGAATTGTGGATAGCAAAATTAGATAACATAACCTACTCAAAACATCCAGATGATGTTGTTCGAAAAATAATTTGTACAATTTTGTGGCTGGCTTCATTAGATCTTTCTGCTTGTATTCAGCAAATCAAAATCTGGCTAACTGATAAAGATGAAAACAAGAAATTAATAGGAGGAGCGTGTGGTATGGCTCTTTTTAGAATCTATGCCTATGCCGACCCTACCCCTACGATACAAACTCATGCGATTTTACTCGAACTAGCTTTACCTTTAGCAGATATTGGCTGGCATGCTATCTATTCCGTATTACAAGCAGCTCGAAAATGGGTTGTTCAACCTGAATGGGCCGAAAGGCTAACCGCAAAAGCTGATAGAAAACCTAGCGAGTTCCTGAAATTTATTGAGGCAATTGCATCTGAATATTATGACAATCTCACTCGTCACCTAACAATAGAATGGAAATTGGATGAAGATGAGGATGAGGAGATTTCTAAGTCAATTGAAAAGGTTCTTGACCACCTTTATCTGCATATAGCAATTGGTGCTCGTCAGCCCTTGCCTCAGCTTGAAGATGGGCATAGGTACGCCCTAGTTATTATTGATACAAATAGTAATAAAAAACTGTTTAATACATTTATTAACATTGCTTGTGAAATTAGCAAGAAATTATATGGAGATAATGAAGAGACTACCCATTTACTTATTTATCATTTGGGGCATCATTATCCGGTTAGTACTCCTGTTGAGAAACCAGAACCAGGGGATCTCATTCCGTCTGGAGCTTATCGACGCCCAAAGCTACTAGGATCATTATTAGAGATGCATACTCCAGAGCAAATAGGCTTTGTTTTGTTGCTAGCACAGAATTTACCTATCGATGAAAGCGATTGGAATGAGTCTCTTTGGAGAGACAAAATTTATTTGTATAGCCATACAAACCGTACTTTAGAAACTCAATTAATTTCGCAGATTCCTAAATATACAGAGAATACTACGATTATTACTCAAAAAATAACTAATTATTTACAAGAAAGAATAGGAGGTTAGGCAAATGGCTCGTGTAATTTGTCCGTTTTGTTTGAAACCGCATGACTTTACTCGGTCAGAGCAGTGTCCTGAGTCAAATCAAACAGTTCCAAATGTGTACATTCGAGAGTATAACAAAGTTCCGCCTTTGTGGTTAGCTACGGTCGGTTTTCCTAAGCACGGCAAAACAACATATTTAACAGCGTTGACCTTGATGATTGAGAAAATCAATTGGCAAGGTATCTTTTATCGATATTTAGATCAATATACACAAGATGAGATACAGAAAATGCGCCGTGAGGCGATTGATGGGATAATTCCCAAAAGTACCCCGCACCCTGACAATGCATCTCAGAAAGTATCTCGCCCAATGTTGTTTAGTGTTTACAACATGCCTGAGAGCGGATCTCGGTGTCTTGTAATGTATGATGTCGCTGGCGAAGTCTTTGACTCGCTTAATGAAGTTCAGAATTATGTTCCATCTATTAAACAAGTGAGTACCATTTGGTTTTTAGTAAGTTTGAAGGATTTACAGGAAAATAAAGACGGAAGAATGATTACAGATTTATTCACTGTATATCTTTCTGGACTAGAAAAGCTTCGGGTTAATCTTAGTGGTCGAAACTTGATTGTCATCTACACTAAGGCTGATGAAGTAGCCTTTACACCAGATGTAAAGGCCTATATACGAACAGACCCATTTCAGGCTGTGACTCTACCAGAAGCTGAAAATCCAGCTCTAGAGATGTTTTCTTTTTATGAATATGTTGACGGTATGCAAAATATTTCGAATGAACTTCGAGATTATACTACCAGACGCGTTCCTGGGGGACCAGCATTCATCAACATGGTAGAGGCAAATGGAATGAATTTAGTCTTTTGTGCTACATCAGCTTTGGGACAAAGTCCAGATGATGGGAACACTTTAAGTGTAAATGCCCGTCGTTATCGAGTATTGGACCCATTTCTTTGGGCAATTACTTTAGATGGCTCAGGAGGAACCCGATCGCTGAATTTAATTGCAGATGCTTCGCAAGATAGCCAACCTATTTATGAAAATGATTTACTAGATAATATATGGGAACAGCTTTCAGACTATGGTGACTTGACAACCTACTTCTTGGGACAAAACACTCCGGCTAGCCAACCTGGTCAGCAACCACCTAAGTTGCCCCCTAATACTTTTCGACAGCGATTAATAGGGCCACTCCTCGAAAAAGCATCATCTCAGAGTCAATTTGTTATTATCGCAACTGGACCTATTTTGGATTTATTGGATTTCAGTAAATCTTCTTGGCGAGACCGGCTCTTGCTGATTAATGTCGGTGAAGATCATCAACCAAACTGGTCAAATAAAATTGTTTTTCGTGAAGGTGATGACCCAATGGTATTAGTTAATGCAACATTACAGATGTCAGAAAGGAGTAATTCATAAAATGGCTGAACTAAAATTGAAAGTTGATCGTACAGGTTTCCCTATGATATGGATAGAAGAAATTGAAGCTTTTATGCATTGGTTACCAATTACAAAAATCCAGTTTGAATATTTCTTGTGTGATTCATCTGATAGTCACTTTGATGCACGATGGTATGATGAGGTACTCGCGCTTAATTCAAGAATTACACCTAAAGAAATTAGGGCAAACAACTATTGGAAAACTTTTTTGACTGGTGTTACTCCAGATGAAATAGAACGTTTTGCACATTGGTGTGGTGAAAATTACAGTGTAATAAACCTTGAAGATTGGTTTGCAACTTATCAAGCTTTAATGGCAATATCTCCTTTGGAAGCAGATGATATTTTGAATGAATTAACAAATATATCTTCTCGTACTAAAACTTTATTAACTCGTATGGACTTAGCTCTACGACGATCCTTAAAGGAAGTCGGGTATGATCGGACTTTGGCTGATCAAATGTTGATGCGAATGGGAGTTATGGAATGGGTGCACTGTCCAAATAATAACTTTCAATGGGGTGGGATGGGAGAAACCTCCCCTAATTTTTATGGTAACCTTTTTACCCCAGACTCAGGTCACCCAAGCATTCCGACTGACCCTGAGGTAAATCGAATGTATTATTATGGGTTTCGTTTAATTTGGAGGGACGAATGAACACTATTCACGCAGCTCAATTGATTTATACCCGGGTAGAACCAGCCTACTCCCCCAACAAAAAAACTGGTTTTCAAACGGTATATAAGACAGAGACTCTATCTCCTACAGATGTTGACCTGATTGAAAAATCAATACAATGCTTTAGACCTAATCAGTCTAGTGGAGTTCGACTTCAATTCTTTCGTTTAGATGACGGATCAGTAGTGTTAACACATACTAGGTCAATTGAACCTCATCCTGAAATTGTTGATAAAACAGCAAGAAGTGGTGCTTTCTTGACGCACTGTCTCATTATTAAACAACCAGACTTTGACCTCATCAGTTATAACCCGTTTATTATTCTTAAAGATTACAAATTTTTGGGTGATGTAGAAAGCATGATTGCTACTTTTGGAAAAGCTACGGGTGTAGCCCCAATAGAGGAAATTAAGGTAACATCACCCTTGAATTACTTGCCATTATCTGATTGGTCCGGACGTGAAGTACAAAAGTTAGTAGAATTAGCTGGACAAAGAGCCTCTCTAAAAGATAAAAGACGCTCTTTATTATTTTTAGGTAAAGATAAAGATATATATGAAGCATTAGAAACAGCATTTTTTTTCACGCCAAGTCTCCAAAGATTGGAATGTACATTTGATACCCATATTGACAACTGCTCAATCCAACCAGGATTATATTGGGCAGTTAGTATTGCGCAGAAACAAAAGGAACAATCGTATATTGTGGTTGATACAGCCGAAAGGCGTATTGTTGATCAAATCGAAGATCAATCTGAAATTAGAGATTTGTATGTTAATTGGCTTAGAGATGTTAGTGCGCGAGAAAACATCTCTGAATTTATGAGACGTGTTCCGATAATACAGGGGATAGCTAGAGCTTTTCAAGAGCAACAACCAATTCAGCCTGAGCTTCTTGCTCAAGAAGAGGTTTGCCAGGAATTTATGAATTTATACCAAGACAACATCAGGCAAGGGTTCACTAATACTTTTTCAGAGTTCTTTGATTTGAGTCTATCTCATTTGATTAGATATTTGCAGAGTAGAATTGACGTACCTGTTCTTCTCAATATGGTCGCATCTCAAAATCTTAATTTTCGTCATCTAAGTCAATGGACTCTTGATTGGGTTTTAGAAACATATGATAGGATAAAGGAACCTGAATGGAAACAGCTTAGGAACTTTGCTCTAAAGAATCAAAATATGCGTTTGTTACATTTGTGTGCCACACTGAGTAAAAAATCTGATACCAAAGCACGTGATGAAGCTTTACAAAGTATGGATGTACAAACCTTCAAAGAATCCTTGGCTCAACTTATGTCACCAATAGATCCGGCAGATTATGTGTCTTCTAAGCACTTACGATATCTACTCTCCAGTGAAAGATTAACCAATATGACTGATGAGCAGTACTTAGAATTGGTGAAGGCAATAATTAGGGTTAATGCAGTAAATCAATTAGATGCGATTCCTCACAACACAACCTTTCTAACAAGAGAATCTTTAGGACAATTAGTCAAAATAATTCGCAAGCGAACTGATGTACCAGATTCCTTTAAAGAAACTATCTATAATCGATGGGAAAAATTATCTCAATCTAATACTCAAACTCTCGTAAGTGCTAATCAACCATCCAAAGGAGCAAACATTATGGCTTGGTTTAAGAAACGGAGAATTTTGTGTCCATATTGCTTAACAGAAGTACGGGGTGGGAAAAAAATAGAAAATTGTCCTTACTGTGAATCAGATTTACCAATACAATATGTCCATGGTTATGAAGATATTCCTCCCTTCTTTGCACAAGTATTTGGCTGGTCTCAAGCAGGTAAGACTGTCTTTTTGTCTGCCTTGACCCTAACGCTCATCAATATGAGCAAAATATGGCCCCAATATGCCTTTACAGCCGCAAATGAATTGTCACAGCAAAAAGTTAAAGAGATAAGTAATTATATAGCTAAGGGGTATATGCCACCAGCTACGGATTTGGGACCGCAAGATGTATATATTATGCTTTTACACAATATGGAACGGTGGGGAAGTAGAGCTTTAGTTACTCGGGATTGTGCAGGTGAGCTTTTTGATAGTATGCAGATTCCAGTTGAACAAGTACCGTATTTGCTTAATGCGCCTACAACCTTTATGTTAATTAGCCTACCCGATTTGCAAGATTCTGATGGACGCAATATGACAATGCTTCTAAATTCTTATATCGAAACTCTTATGAAAAGTGGAGTTGATTTTAACAAAGATCGTCGTAAATTAGTTGTGGTTTTTACTAAGGCTGACCTTATCCCCAACCTACCTCTCAATTTACGAAACTATCTTAGACAAGATCCAATTTGGACTGCCATTAGTAGGCGTGGTCACGTTGAACAGTTGGATGCTTATAGAATGCAGGCGTACATGGAGGAAATGGAACGAGTTAGTAATGCCATCTGTGATTGGGTAAGTGAAGATGCTTCGGGGGCGAATTTTATCCAGCTGGCAAAAAATAGAAATATTGAAACACGTTATTCGTTGATTTCCTCTACAGGTGCAGATGTTAGTGGAAATAGCGGGATGCTTCAAAATTTGGCACCTCGTCGAGTTTTGGATCCATACTTTTGGGCACTTGAACTACAAAGTCGTATTCCATAAGCTAAGAAATAATTACGTTGTAAAGTCAATATATTTTTATTAAATATAGCAAATTTGTTGTAAGGATGTATCTATGTTAAAGGCACGTCAAGGTTGTTACTTTTGTTTCAAAACATTAGATCCCTTTGATGAAAGTATTAAATTTCAATCTTTCTCTACCTGCAGTAACTGTCATGCTGTCTACCATACAGCCTGTTGGCTTCAATCTGAAAAATGTGTTAAATGTGGTGAAAATGTACCTAAAACAATTGAAGTTCCGCCTCCTAACCCTTTAAAGGTAGTTATGAAAACAGCCTCTGTACCTATTAAGCCCTCAAGGGTTATTTATCTAGAGAATAAAAAAGGGGTATCACCATTATATGTTTCTCTTGGGGGAATAACTTTACTTTTACTTGCTTGGTGGATGATTGCCGATTTTAGGGATGTAACTCCTCCTGACTTAACACCGACTCAAGAGATAAATTTAGTTACCCAAATTACACCAACCCATACATTCACTCCAACTGAGACACCTACTCCAACCAAAACGGTAACTCCAACGCCTTTGCGGGAGAAGATAAAAGCTAATCTCTCCGAGTCTATCCCAACAGCTACCCTAACTTTGATACCCGTTACTCCCCTTACCCCAATTCCAACTTCAGTTATCTTATTGAGGGATGATTTTAACCAGAATCAGGGGTGGAAGCTTAATTCAAATGAAAATGCTGATCAGTCAATCAGAAATGGCAAACTTTCCTTAATACTGAACAATCTAAGTGATGAAGCTGTTACCTGGACTACTGTTGATGAAACTTTTGAGGATTTCGTATTAGAAGTTGATGCAATATATGAAGAGGGCGTTAGCAATCATGAGTATGGGGTATTAATTCGTAAGGAAAATGATGAGAATTTTTATCAATTTGCCTTAGCTAATGAAACATTTAATGCCTGGAAATATGAAAATGACGGTTGGGTTAAATTACGAGGTAATACATTTAATACTTTTATCAAACCAATCGGTGAAACCAACAGATTGAAGATTGTAACATTAGATAAGCAATTGCAATTTTATGTAAATGACAGATTGCTTATAACGCTTGAAGATGACTCGTTTCAAAGCGGAGATATTGCTTTATTTGGGGCTATTTACAATAAAGGCAGAGCAAAGATTTCATTTGACAATTTAGTTGTGCATGAACTTAAAAATGAGAAACGTTTGGCAACTTCCACGCCCCTACCTTCAAATAACTTAACCCCTGTACACTCCAATGGTGTGGAGACTTTTTCCTTTGATCAAACAGTTTTTGGACAACTCTCACCAGATCAAGACAAATGGTACACTTTCATCGATCGCAGTGGTGATACAATTATATTTTTTATGTTTGATCCAAATGTAAATTTGGACCACCCCGATCGTGTACAATTTTTCTTATTTGACCAGAAGCAAATACCTGAATGGCCTCCAGAAAATTCTGATGTAATTGCCAATATTGGCTCTGGAGGACCTTCGGGGTGGGATCGAGATGGAAATGGGGGGACGGGTGAGCTGCTTTGGCGTGGTGGCTCGTTGCGATCAGATACGCGCTATTATCTTCGTTTTGTTAATAGAAGTAATAGCATCGTCAAATATTGCATCACCTCAATTGAGTTATTTGACGAGAGTTGTTTCTAGTATTTTGTAGGTATGTCTCACTCAAACCCCATCGGCCACCGCGTCGTCTCATCAAAAATCGCCTGATCCAGCCTTGCGCCCTGCAAATTGGCGTGACGGAGGTCGGTGCCGATGAGGTTGGCCCCCCACAGGTTGGCGTCGGAGAGGTCGGCGTGTTGGAGGTTGGCGTGGGAGAGATTGGCGCGGAGGAGGTTGGCCTCACGAAGGCTGACGCCTTGTAAGTCGGTGCCGCTTAAATTGGCTCCGATGAGGTCGGCTTGTTGTAAATCACGGCCTTGGGCGGGGAGATTGACTAACTCCCAGACGAGGTGCCATTTGGGATCGAGGTTAGTACGGATGTTGAGGGTGACGTCGCGCCAGTTGGCACCGATGAGGATAGCGCGCCGTAGATCGGCCCTGCTCAAATCGGCGCCAGATAAATCAGCAAACTTTAGATTTGAGGCGTAGAGATTAGCGCCTCGTAGATCAGCTTGGCGAAGTTGGGTGTGGCCGAGATTGGCATTGCGCAGATTGACTCGCCGTAGATCAGCCCCATTCAAATCAGCCTCACTCAAATTCTGCCAGCGTAAATTCTCACCAACCACACTGTCATTGACAATACGCCAGATTAAGTATCCTTTTGTATTGATGATTGTTGTCTCATCAATAACCATCCCTCTTAAATCAGCACCTGATAACTTGGCGCCATTGAGATTTGCCCCTTGCAATTGCGTTGCTCTGAGGCTTGTGTTGGTTAAATCTACCCATTCCAAATTACTATACTGTAAGTCTGCCCCTGATAAATTGAGATGGCTCAAGTCAACATGACTTAAATTTACATGGCTGAGGTCAATGCCGCTCAAATCGATAGTCATAAATTGATTGTTACTAAGCTGCCAGACCAAATACCATTTATCATCCAACGTTGTTGTTTCATCGATAATTGCTCCGGTTAGATTGGCCCCTGCTAGATTTGCCTTAGATAAATTCGCCCCTCGCAGGTCCGCCAAAGAAAAATTGCCTTGAGATAGGCTGGCTTCGTTTAGGTTGGTATTTCGTAAATCCCGATTTTCAAAATTAATCCCGCTTAAATTGGCCTGACTCAGATCTTTCCCCACCAGGGAGAGGGATGGGCTGTTTTGATTGACCAATTCCCAGATCAAACGCCATTTTGGCTCAATTTCGGTATGTTCATCAATTTTTGAGCTGAGCAGATTTGCATTGCTTAGATTGGCTCCAAGTAAATTTGCACTTCTTAGATCGACATTTGTTAGAGTTGTATTTTGTAAATCTGCCTGGGTTAGGGTCGCTCCCCATAAATCAACGTCTGATAAATCTAAACTTGTAAATTTGGCCTCAGACAAATTTGTCATACGAAGATTTGTCCCCAGGAGTTCATTTTGCTGAAAATGATGGCCTGTTAAGTTGGCATAGCTACAATCGGGTGCACATTGCTTAACACCTAATAAGCGGCTGGTTGATAAGTGGTACTGTCCAAAGCTAATTCCGACAAGTATAAGAAATCCTATGGTATATGACTTGATGTTTCGCATAGCTAAAATGAAATTTACCTAATGAGTTGCTCATCTATACTTGACTGTGATAGACTATGAAACAACTTTCGTATAGCCTTGACATCTTTGATAAAGTCGACTATAATCGCTTATGTCAAAGCAAATGACATATATATCAGAGTAAATACTCTATAACATATATCTATGGAAAGTATTAATTAAAGAAAGGTACTATTATGGCAGAAGCTCAACTTATCGAAGAAAAATCATTAGATTCAAATTCAACATTGATTACCGCGTCAATAGCCTACAATGATTATATGCTACGGCAAGGCTTTTCGGAACATACCATTAAGGCCTTCGCGGGAGATTTACGATTGTTACAGAAGTATTTTGGTCCTGATATCGCGATTAGCAAAATGGGAACCAAAGATTTAAACGATTTCTTAACTTGGCTGCTTCATTACCGTGGTGTGCCCTGCAGCCCTAAATCCTATGCGCGACGCATTACGACTTTGAAGAGCTTTTTCAATTGGCTCGCCAGTGCCCAGGTCATTCCACATGATCCAGCGGCAGCTATTATTCATACAAAAGTCAAGCCACCCCTGCCTCAATTCTTAAAAGATGACCAAGTCGAGAAATTGATTGATGCTGCCGAGGATAAGATGAATGGCGATAAGCCCGATCCCCGCCCCTATTTTTTGATCCATTTGGTATTGCAAACGGGCATCAAGAAATCAGAGTGTGTGGGTATTGCTTTGCGAGATATTAATCGTATGGGAAATGAACCCACGGTTCTAATTCGATATAGTAACCCACGAATGCAACATAAGGAACGTAAATTACCTTTCTCAAAAGAGTTGTTACCTGTATTGGATCAATACTTGGAGAAGTACCAACCATCAGAAAATTTATTTGAGTGTACCCCGCGAAATTTAGAATATGTTTTAGCAGATGTCTCTGAACATGCTGGGCTGCCCGAACAAGTATCTTTTGAAATGTTACGCTGGACCTCAGCTGTACGTGATTATCGGGATGAGATGGATCATGAGCAGTTGCGAAAGAAGTTAGGGCTATCCAAAATTACCTGGCGTGAAACATCTGACAAACTGGATAAATTGTCTAGCCCCACATTGTAAAAATATTCTTTGCCCGAATAACTAAATAATGCCTATAGTACCCTGGATTTTTAACAAAATCTAGGGTATTTTTATTTTAAGATATTTTTAAATAGCCTATGTAATTCGATTGTAATGCTTGACTTGTCTAAAAAACAGTTTTGAATACCATTTTTATGTGTCTCAATTCCCAAAAGGAATTTAACCATGACCACAATCATTATCATTTTTGCCTCAGCCTTATTTTTTAGTTTTGTCAGTACACCCGTTGTTCGGAAATTAGCCATAAAATCTGGCTTTATTGCAGTGCCTAAAGCGGACCGAGCCCATACAGAACCAACAGCTCTGATGGGCGGCTTAGCCATTTATGTGGCTGCTGTCGTGGCTTTATTGACCGTAATTTTGTTGGTGACGGCGGTTTTTGGAGACCCGTTTAGGATCCCCGAGTTTTTGTTGATCGTTCTGGGGGCGTCTTTGATGGCGATCGTTGGATTATGGGATGACCGTAAAGCAATGCCCGCTTGGCTAAAATTGGCATTGCAATTTATCCCAGCGATTTTGGTCTTTTTTGCCGGCGTTGGTGTTGATTTGACCTTTATCAACCTACCTATACCTGAGGTGGTTGTTAATTTTGTTATTACCATATGTTGGATATTGTTTATCACCAACGCTATCAATTATCTGGACAATGCGGATGGGGTCGCCGTAATGACAAGTGCCGTGACCAGCGCAATTTTTATGCTGATTGCGGTCTTAAATGGTCAATACTTGGTCTCAGTTTTAGCTGCGGCTGTTTCAGCCGCCAGCTTAGGGTTTGCGCGATACAATTTACCCTTACCCAAAAGTACGATTTTTATGGGAGACTCGGGTTCACTTTTCTTGGGCTTTTTGATTGCAATTTTGGGGATCAAAATCCGCATTCCTGATAATGAGGTTCTCATTACGTGGATGGTCCCAATTATTGTTCTGGGGTTACCTATTTTTGATACAACGCTCGTTTTTATCTCGCGGATGCGGCGCGGTGTTTCCTTTTTTAGAGGGGGGGTTGACCACAGCACACATCGGCTCAGTCGTTTGGGTTATGGCGGTTTAGCCGTTGCCCTGATTGTTAGTTTAATCAACGGTGCTTTGGGTTTGGTCGCGATTTTTGTCACGCAGGCCTCATTGCTTGATGCGTATGCAATTGCTGCGACGCTGGCTGGATTAGCAATTTATCTCTTGTGGCGCTTAGAATTTAAGCCCTCATACAAATTTCGGACAGGATTAGATACCCCATCGATTGGGAACTCTGCCACGAACCAAAAACCGTTAAAACAAGAAGTTTGAGTAAATCTATTTGATGAAATAAAAAAGGCATCGTTTTTATTGAGCGATGCCTTTTTGAATTTAATTCAATGAACTTTAATCATTACCATTTTTGAGTAAGGGTAAGGCTATGGTAAAAGAGCTTCCCTGCTCAAATTCACTTTCAACCCAAACTTTGCCTTGATGGTGCTCGGTAATTGATTTTACAATGGCCAAACCAAGCCCTGTTCCAGGGACATCATCATCCACCTCAGCACGCGCCCGATAAAACTTTTCGAAAACTCGGGGCAAATCTTTGGCCCGAATACCTGGACCATTATCAATCACTGAGACTAACGCTTGATCATCTTTGTAATTCAACTCAATAGCAACCTGACCGCCGATGGGGGTATATTTTATGGCGTTGTCGATTAAGTTCCCAACCGCCCGAGAAAGTAGGACTGGATTTCCTTCAATGACTAATTGATTGGTATCCGTTTCCATCACCATCTCAATTTTCTTCGACTTTGCCAATGGTTTCATCGTATTAAGACTTTCCGAGACAGCTTCAACCAAATCAATTTCTTCAAGCGACAGTTGCTCGAGACGCTCAAGTTTGCTGAGCTGTAATAAATCTTCGATGAGGGCCTTCATAAGATTAGCGGCTCGAGTCACACCATCCAAATCTTCTTTTTGATGCTCCGTCAGCGGCCCATCCATCCGTACCAATTCAACATAACCTTTGACCGTAGCGAGTGGTGTTCGTAAGTCGTGAGTGAAGGCTGCGACAAAATCGCGCTTCATCTTATCTAAAGCCTTGAAGGCGGTGATATCGCGGAGAACCGTAACCCGACCGATACCTGGAATATCGGTGATACTCGCCCACATTGTGCGCCCATCTGGCAGAGGGACTTCACGAACCGATGGGGAATCTGGAGAAACGACTTGCAAGAGATCTTCGTTGCTGGTCAGTTGAGATAGCGCATGTCCATCCCATAAATGCCCACCCAATCCCATCATTTCTTGGGCAGCGGGGTTAATAAGCAGAACATTATTGTGCTCATCGGTCACAATCACTGCATCTTGAGTGCTGTTTATGATGGCTGACAGTTTTTTACGTTCTTGTTCGGTTTCTTTGAAGAGACTGGCGTTTTCAAGGGCAATTGCCGCCTGCCCGGCGATTGCATTGAGAAGCGGCAAGTTATCTTGCTTAAATTGATGCGGTTCATCGTGGACCAAGGTGAGGACACCAATGACGCGCTGTCGACGACGAAGCGGCGTTCCAATGACTGAGCGGACATCATAGGGCTGATTGTCATACACCACCCAGCGACTATCGTGCCGAGTGTCATCGATGATGCCGCCTTCACCATTTTTGAGGACCCACCCCGCAAACCCTTCATCTAACACCGTGCCCACAATTCGATTGGCCCGATCTTGACTGAGATCTTCTTGTTGTAGGATAAAAGCGGAGACCCGATTTTGTTTGTCAAACAGCATCACACTGCCCGTACTGGCATTTAGGTGAGAGACCGTTAAATCCAATACACGCCGTAGCATCTTGTCAGGGTCTAAGTCCTTGTTGAGTTCGTCACTAATCCGGTTAAGTAAATCTAAGCTCTCGTTTGTACCTTGTTGCATGATTGGCTCCACTAGCATTGGGACTCTCCTCCTAATTCAAGCCTATCGGAATTATAACATAACATTGCTAAGAAATACAATCAATTTATAGAATTATAAATTTCCTAGATAATCGTTACTCAAACTATGGCAATTCATCAACAAGTTGACGAACTTGCTCTAAATCTGCCGGCGTATTCATATTAATGAAGGAATAGAAATTTGGATCCAATTGAGCGACCTCGTCCCGTAAAAGATAATGCACTCTAACATCCTCAAAAAAGCCAATAATCCGCAGTCTATTTGCCTCAAGTCGTTCTTTGATGGCCGGTAAACAACGTTTGCTGTATACCGCATGCATGGTTTCAGGCTGAGGGGGATCAATTAACGGCGCGATGATGTCACTGGTTGGCGCTAAACTCATCAGGTGTTGCAACAATGCCCCATTCAGTAAAGGCATATCACAAGCTAAGATCAGGACATGAGGATGGTGTGCTGCTGAAATTGCGGTATAAATCCCCCCTAGGGCTGCTTTGTCAGGGTAGATATCGGGAACCATACGAAGGCCAAACGGTTGATACTTTTCGGGGCTATTGGTGCCAATAAACAGATCATCAGTAAACGGCTGTACAGTTCTGATCACCCGTTCAATGACCGTTTCCCCACCGACATCTAGGAACGCCTTATCTTGCCCCATCCGTTTACTTTGTCCACCCGCTAATATGGCGATGCTGACCAATGTTAATCCTCCTAAAATTAAAAGCCCGCATCAAACGATACGGGCTTTATGAAACGCACAAAAGGTGAAGGTAAATTAGCTACTATGTTCTTTCAAGTAGTTAACTGCATCACCCACTGTTGCGATTTTTTGGGCTTCTTCATCAGAAATTTCAACGTCAAATTCCTCTTCAAAGGCCATAATCAACTCAACTAGGTCAAGTGAGTCTGCCTCTAAATGATCACGGAAATTGGCGTCCATTTTGATATCGCCTTCATCAGCACCCAACTGTTCCATAATGGTTGCCTTTACTTTGTCAAAGAATTCATCTGCCATGCTAATGCATCTCCTTACAATTTTATATTAAGTTTGTTATTTTCTACACGATTTGCAAAAATAAGGCGCATTGTACCAATGCCTTTATAAAGTGTCAACCGTGAACCTATATAAAGGAAAAGGACTCGCGTTTTGTTGAACATCCTCACTGATAAACCCCCAAGGTCCGGATTAGTTACGCCTAGCCTAAATTTGTCTCCAAATCCAGTTTCATTGATCGTTTGACTCCCTTATCTGAGACTGGTACACTCCTGTCGTTTCAATTTGGATAGGTGAAAAAATGCACGAGCAAAGAAAAGCGGATCATATTCGGATCAATTTGGAAGAAGATGTTAACTTTCGACAACTAACCACAGGTTTAGAAAAGTATCATTTTTTGCATCAGGCCCTGCCTGAAATTAATTTAGACTGCGTAGATATCTCACTTGAGTTTTTGGGTAAAACATTACAAGCCCCTCTTCTCATTTCTTCAATGACCGGTGGCACTGAACAAGCCCAAGTAATTAATCGACATTTAGCGGAAGCAGCAGAAATAACCGGGATTGCGATGGGGCTTGGCTCGCAACGTGCTGCCCTTGAAGATAAAGCCTTGGCAGAGAGCTTTCGGGTTCGGCCAATTGCCCCCTCAATTTTGTTGTTTGCTAATTTGGGAGCGGTCCAACTGAACTATGGCTACACAGTTGAACACTGTCAGCGGGCTGTCGATATGGTTGGAGCGGATGCGTTGATTTTGCATCTGAATGCCTTGCAAGAGGCCGTGCAACCTGAAGGTGATGGCGATTTTAGTCAATTACTGCATAAAATCGAAGCCGTTTGCAATACATTACCTGTACCTGTTATCGCCAAAGAAGTCGGCTGGGGATTCTCAGCCGATACAGCCCGTCGGCTTGGTGATGCAGGCGTGGCTGTGATTGACGTGGCTGGCGCAGGGGGGACAAGTTGGAGCCAGGTCGAAATGTATCGTGCACCCAGCGAGATTCATCGTCGAGTGGCCGCGACTTTTGTTGACTGGGGTATTCCGACAGCAGAAAGTATTGTGGCGGTTAAAGATGGGCATCCAGCCACCAAGATTATTGCCAGTGGCGGCCTACGAAATGGGCTAGATATCGCAAAATGTATTGCCTTGGGTGCCCATTTGGGGGGGATGGCTGGGCCGTTCTTAAAGGCGGCGGTGAAATCAACTGAAGCTGTGTTACAGGAAATCGAAATTGCTAAAACTGAACTTCAAGTGGCTATGTTTGCCATTGGAGCAGAGTCAATCGTCGCTTTGCAAACTACAGATCGTTTGTTGAAGCGTGAGCCTGCAAGATAAGGTCTCGTAGACGCGATGGCTTAGATAACCCGCAGATAGTATCTAACACAACCTCAATGCCATTCTGTTGTAAGGTCTGTTGTAGTTGCCTTGCAATTGGATCATCCGTCGGATCAAATCTTAGCCCCGCCACAATGCCTTTGACCAAATTTTTTGGCACAATATCTTGTTCAATTGCATTCCGCGCCCCCCCGATCAAGCGATCCTGCCGACCAAGTTTCCGGATGGGGTCACGTCCTAACCTAAAGTTGGTATCCCCTAAGGCGCTGTTCTTAAAACGGCGCAATAAATCGGAAACAAAGTCATCAAGGCTGCCCTCTGGTTGATCATACTTCTTTTCAATAGCCTGCTGGGATTCACGCATTGCCCCCTGAACAACCTCAAAAATTTCTCTCGTACGTAACGCGTCATAGCCATATTTGTACCCACTTAGATATCCCAAATACCCTAAAACAGCGTGTCCAGCGTTATGAATATACAGTTTGCGATCTGTATAAAACTCAAAGGGCGTATGGGGAAGCATATGTGTGATTTTGGGAGGATTGTTTATAAAACCATCGGCGTCCACTGGAAGGTCTTTGTATGGTTCAACAATGATTAGGCTGGAATCTTTAGCCTGTAAATGGGGTGGAATAGAGGGAACCATGCGAGCGATGACTGTATCAACAAAGCCGATATTCTCTGTGAGAAATTGGTGGTGTTGGTTAGGTAGCTCTGCCAAAACGAGGCTTCGTAGATGATTTGCTGCCCCTTTTAGGTTTTCACATACGATGAGGTTAAGCGGAGATTGGTTTAGCCGAGTTTCTCTTTCAATAATGCCTTGCGCAATTGCCGGAGCGATATGGGGCAGCACATTCACCCCCACTGCCGTAGCTCCAATTTCCGCTGTGGCAATGGCATCAGCCACGGCTTGAGAGCCG
Organism: Phycisphaerae bacterium; assembly: GCA_028285035.1. The sequence continues at coordinate 18,877 of JANQQF010000152.1, read as the reverse complement.
CTGGCTGAGATAGCACGAACCGAGTCGATTACAACGGTCTCGGTAGTTGTATTGTCAACGAGATGAATAGGATATGACCCTGCTTGATTTATCGCATCAATCAAGGGTTGATTGACATCAACAAAGGTCACAAAATAGCCAGACTCACTAAATAACTGGCCGATAAAGCCCCGCCCAATATTGCCTGCCCCAAATATGACCGCTTGCTTCATCGGACTACTGTAAAATCGCAAGGGCGAAATTTGGGGATAAGGGGACAACCTGCCCTTGTCGTGTTACCAAATTGGTCCCGATGTTGCCAAACTCATCCATTGCACCGTAAAGTAGATTATTGTCATCCAGCCATTCCCATAACGTAGCCACGCTGTTGTCAATCAGAATTGGATTAGCTGCCGTTGTGTAAGGTGGGGCGATGAGGGTGATGTATCCAGGATTTGGACGAGCCGGAGTATCTTCATTCGCCTCGGTCAAATCTGCCGAAATAAAGGCTATGGTTCCCTGTGGGCTGAAAACGGCTTGCCCAATAAAATTATTGGCAGGCGGCTCTACCCGTGCCAAGGGGTTCCCCTCTGTCCCAACGATATTGATCATTTGACTCACTTTATCCACATAGACAAATGTACTTGCATCGTGAGAAACATCGCCAATACAAAATGCATTTTCAGGAAATGGGCAGTTGTAAATCAATTGTACAAGCTGGTCATTACGAGTCACGCGATATAAGCTGTTGTATCGACCGCTAAAATCGAAGATGGAGCCACGTAGCCCTTCTGGCTGCAAGGCAAAATATAGCGTATTCTGATCGAGCGAAAAGCGAATAAACTCTAAAAAGCTGGTGCCGGGTGACTCAACTGAGTTGAGTAGACGCTGTTGTTCACTGCCATCAATGTTGGCGAGCCAAGCGTCATGAATGGAATTATGCGGTGTTGAGTCTGCATTGATATTGGTGTGCCCCCAAGCAATTTTATTGCCATCATTGGAAACAGTGAAGCTGAAGCGGCTGGTGTCATTGATTGGAATCGTTGTAAATTCAAGTTCCTGTTGTATTCCATCAATCCCAATTCGAACCACCTGAATCGTCTGTACTTCGGCGTTGAATGTTGGATAAAATAGATAGCCATTTCTGGCAACGAACCGACCAAACGGTGGTGTTTCTAGGGCCACATCACAGCGGGATTGAGTATCAGGGGTGATCAGGGTAATTAGGGTGGGATCACCAAAATTAGCAACGATAGGGGCTGGGCGCGTAATCTCTGGACAAAGCCCGATGTCTGCTGACGCTGCTCCCGATACCGTATCGGAGGCTGAAACTTGCTGTGGACGTAGTCGAATAAACAAACCATTGAGCCAATCAATGATAACTTGCTGCTGAGTTTCATTGGGTGTGAGTGAACCTGCCCCTGAAAACGTGATATTTGATACCAAATAATCGTCGCTATCAAGATTTCGTTCTTGCGATAAGGAAAATCCTGCTAGATTTTTGTACCAGGCTTCGATCGTACCAATGTCAGCATTCCTTAAGTTGCCCGTTATACTGTCATTTTTGCATGATTCTAACACATATGTTGCCTGTGCCTCCGTCAAACTCAAGGTTAAGCGATCACAAAAGTCAACTGGTCCTCCCGTAATGTCGAAGACAATGACATCAACGCCTTGTGGTTGATCAACTGAATTGCTGTTACTGGAAAAATTTTGGGAACCCTTATTGTTCTCTACGACGTCATCTGAAGTTAGCGGGGGTAACGCAGTGTCTGTGGGTGATACAGGGGGGGGATTAGAATTGCACCGCACAAAAATAGTAATACTGATGATAGATAACAGTGATATAGTTGTCCAATGAATTTTCAAAGATTTACCCAAGATAGATTGATTCGCGAAAAGTAATTGAGAGGCAGAATTATACCACGCTGGCACAATCTTATAAAGAAAAGGGGAATAAAGGCATATTGCATTATGCTTAATGGTTTGTTACAATTTCCTCGGGCTTAGGGAATTCCAAATTCAGTTCACCATCAACTCCACATATTTTTCTTCAACGTTACAGCAATCTAGAATTCCAAAATTCCTTAAACTTTTCTAATAGTCATAAAGCAATGATTAATCTATTATGTCTATCGTTGCCTTCTTTTTATTTTTGGAAAAGCTTTAATTATGGATTTGCAGGCAGTTCTTAGTCAAGTTATCACTAGCACTAATGAAATATTTGAGGCTGAAGCCGGATCTGTGGCTTTGCTTGAGCCGAATGGCGACTTCATCACTATTCAGGCAGCGGTTGGCGCAGGGGCCGAGGCTGTCCGTGGCTTAACATTGCCTGTCACCAAAGGGGTCATCGGCTGGGTGGTCAGTCATAAAGAGCCTGCTTTAATTTCTGATGTACGCACCGATAATCGTTTCAACCAAGAGGTTGACAAGGAGAGCGGTTTCCACACTCGCTCAATCTTATGTGTTCCGCTTAAAGTGGGCGAACATACCATTGGCGTGATTGAGCTGATGAATATGAGTCCAGACTACTTAAGTGAGAACGGGCTTAAGATTTTGCGAGTTATCGCTGATCACGCAGCCTTGGCTATTGAAAACGCTCAGCTTTTAGCCGCAACACAACGTCGCTCGGAAGAGCAGGCGATGCTGTTTGAGGCAATGACGATGGTCACCTCGGATTTGGAGCTGGAAACGGTTCTTGATGCCGTTAGTCGTCAAGTCGCGGAGGTGCTTCAAGCCGACCTGTGTATGATTTCCGACTGGAACCAGACCGAGAATGTTCTGCAAACCACCCAGTGTTATACGGGGCCAGGTGCAACAATGTACCCCCAAGTAAAACGGCGTTCGCTTGCAGAGTTTACCTTATTTCACTCAATTCTTATTTCGCAAACACCAACCCTGCTTGAAGTTGATGCTGAAAATATTTCTCCCGCAGGAATTGCTTGGTTACAGGCGCTCAATGTTGAGGTGTTGTTGGTTATCCCCCTGATGTATCGTCGGCGAACAATCGGCTTGGTTGAGATTGGACGGGTTCGTACAACGGCGCCATTAACCGCGAATGAGTTACGTTTGGCCGAAATGATGACTGCGCAGGCGGCCGTGGTAATTGAGCACGCCCGTTTGTATGATGAAGCGATGCATCGGCTGGCCGAAGCCAAAGTCCTTCAAGAGGTGATGGTTGCGGCAGCATCTAGTCTTGATTTTGATCAGGTACTGAGCGGTACCATTGATGCTCTTCATCGGACATTGGGGGTTGAACGGCTAGGCTTCTTTCTCCCTGCCGAAGATGATACCTCTATTTTCCCCCATCCTGCCACGGTCGGGTTCCAACTGTCTGAAAATATGACCATCCCCATCGATGGCAGCGCGGCCGGTTGGGTCTTTCGTAATCGAAAGCCTTGTTTGATTGTCAATGTCGATGAGGCTGAGCATTACTACCAAATTGCCCCAGATACCGCCTCTGAGCTGTGTGTCCCAGTGATGGTTAACGACAAGGTGGCGGCTGTGCTTAATGCAGAAAGCCCACGCCTCAATGCCTTTGATCCCCATGACTCCCAATTTTTTATGGCTATTGCGGCTGAGTTGGGAGTAGCCTTGAAGAATGCAGATTTGTTTGAAGAAATTCGCAAGGCGGAAGCGGGGTATCGTGATCTGTTTGATAATGCCAATGACTTTATCCTCACGTTAGATAGCGATTTTCGGGTCAGGAGTGCCAATAAAATGGCCCTCAAATCCACAGGGTATCAGCTCAAGGAAATCGTAGGGGCACACGTCACTCGGTTTATCGCCTTTCAATATCACAATATCCTTTTTTATTTATTGAAGGAGCATTTAATCTCACCTGAAGCCAGAACAACCTTTGAATTGCCTATTTTGAGTAAAGACGGTGAGGAAATATTACTCGATATCACCTTCCGGGTGCGCCCCGAGGAGCATCAAGCCGCGACTGTTCACTGTATCGGTCGGGATATTACCCATCGACGCGAGTTGGAGCAGGAGCTACAACAAACGGAAAAATTGTCAGCGATTGGGAAACTGGTGGCTGGGGTAGCCCACGAATTGAACAACCCGTTGACATCAATTATTGGCTTTTCGACGATGCTGCAACAAGACGATTTGCCAGCCGCTTATCGTGAGGATCTGGATGTAATTTTCCGGCAGGCCGAGCGGGCCCGTCTGATTGTCCGTGATTTGCTAACCTTTGCCCGTCGCTTTGAGCTAGAAACCGAGCCAGTTGATCTTAATGACATTGTTCATCGTAGCCTAACGGCCGTTAAACATGAGCTACAGGCGAAATCAGTCCAAGTTCTGACTACGCTCGACTTTGGCTTGCCTAAAACAATGGCAGATCCTCGTCAATTAGAGCAAGTGTTTGTCAATCTGATCACAAATGCGATTCAGGCATTGGCTCAAGTCACTACGGCTCGTCGCATCATTATTGAAACACAGCACTTAGATCGAGCGATTCAATTACGTTTCTCTGATAATGGTCCTGGTATTCCTCAAAAAATCATTAATCGAATCTTTGACCCGTTTTTTAGTACAAAAGATGTGGGCGAAGGAACAGGCTTAGGCCTGTCGATTTGTTTTGGCATTATTTTGGAGCACAAAGGGCAGATTCACGCCGAAAATAATCCCGATGGTGGGGCAACCTTTGTCATTAATTTGCCGATTAACGCCCCGGTGCCTGTCAACGCTAACCCATTACCTATTACTGTTCCCCAGCCTGCGCCGCTGACGGGGCTAAAAATTTTGGCGGTTGATGATGAAATCCCACTGCTAAAACTGCTCCATCGCGTGCTAACCCAGCAAGGTCATAATGTTGATACGGCCCCTGATGGGAACAGTGCTTTACGTCGTCTAAAAGAGGGAACCTACGACTTAGTGATTTGTGATATGATTATGCCAGATATTTTGGGGACAGAGCTTTATGAGCGGGTGTCCCAGGAGTACCCTACGATGGCAGAGCGCTTTGTTTTTATCACCGGCAACGTCGTAGACCGTGATACTCGGCTATTTTTAGAAAAATCTGGGTTGCCTTGGTTATCCAAGCCATTTTTACCGTCTGACATCGAAACGATTGTCCGGCAGGCCGTCAACCCCTCCCCTTCTTTAGCTGATTGACAAATTATACCCCCCATGTTAAACTCCCTGCACTATTAATTATTCGAATATTTAGCCGGGTGACGAATAACGAGAGAGAGCCTCTTTTGGGCCGCCGAAGGTGCAACATGGTTAGAACGCCTGTCTAACCATCAAAACTCTCAGGCAAATGGATCGTTATTCAGACGGCATCTCTGGAGAGCCGGCAAGTACATTAAGCCGCACCGACGGGGCAAACTTTTGAAAGTCAATCTCTCAGGTTTTGGACAGGGACCAATGGGCACACTACTAAAGTGCCCATTTTTATTTTCCTTTTGTAATCCACTTCACAAGTATGGATTTCAAAAAGATACCCTGACTGATAGGAGACTTTTCAATGGGCGATAACTTACAACGCACACAACTGTATGCTTGGCATGTTGACCAGGGGGCGCGAATGGTGCCCTTTGCGGGCTGGGAGATGCCTGTTTTTTATCCAACGGGAGCCATTGCCGAACATCGGCTGACTCGTGAATCGGCGGGCCTGTTTGACATTGACCACATGGGCCAAATTACGGTATCTGGTCCCGATGCCGAAGCTTATCTCAACTATCTCGTGACCTGGGATGTGAGCTTGATGGACACCAACGAGGCGCATTACGCCTTGATGTGTTATGAGACTGGCGGCATTGTCGATGATGTTTTCATCTACAAGCTGCCTGAGTATTGGTATGTTGTCGTTAATGCCGATAATCTTGCTAAAGATTTTGACTGGATGCAGCAACAAGCAGCCTCCTTTGATGTCACCCTCACTGATGTTTCCCCCGAAACCTATATGATTGCCTTACAAGGCCCAAAAGCCTTGGACGTACTCCAACATTTAACCGAAACTAACCTCAATAACGTATCACGCTTCACTTCTGTCCAAACAACCGTGGCTGATACCCCAACCTTAATTGGGCGCACTGGCTACACGGGCGAGGATGGTGTTGAGCTTTTCTTTCCCGCTGAAAAGGCTGTAGACGTTTGGCAGAAAATTTTAGATACCGGATCCTCTGTGGGCATTGAGGTCAACCCCATTGGCTTGGCGGCCCGAGATAGTCTGCGATTTGAGCCGGGATTTGCCTTGTACGGCCACGAGATTACCGCAGATATTACCCCCATTGAGGCCCGCTTAAGTTGGGCCTGCAGCTTTGATACCGATTTTATTGGGAAGGCAGCCTTGTTAGCCCAGAAGGCGGGTGGGGTATCCAAAAAGTTGGTTACATTTGAACTCGTTGATAAGGGTGTGCCCCGCGAAGGCTATGAGATTCAGGCTGAGACCGGAGACAATATCGGCACTGTTGCCACCGGCTTGTATGCCCCGACCGTCGATAAATACTGTGGCAATGCATTTGTTCAGCCGGATTATGCCGAAGTGGGAACAAAATTTAATGTAATGATCCGCAATAAGCCCAAAGCGGCTGTTGTGGTGAGGCGACCGTTGTATAGACCGTCGTATCGCAAATAAAAAATGGGTAAGTCTGCCCAAACTAAAATCACAAAGGAGATTGACAAATGAAGTTAGATACTAAGGCTAAATATCAGGAATCACACGAGTGGGCCCGCTTGGATGGTGACGTTGTCACCGTTGGGATTTCAGACCACGCACAGGATCAATTGAATGATGTGGTTTATGTCGAACTACCAGAGGTTGGGACTGAGATGCCCAAAGGTGAGACCTTTGGGGTGGTTGAGTCGGTAAAATCGGCCAGCGACCTCTATATGCCCGTTGGAGGAACCATTTCAGCGGTCAATGATGCCTTAGAAGATTCACCTGAATTGGTGAATGATGATGCGTTTGGTGAAGGCTGGATGATTAAAATTTCACCGTCTGATCCGTCTGAGTTAGACAGCCTCTTGACTGCGGATGATTACAAATCGGGAGTCGAATCGGGCGCGATTGAAAATTAGGAGCGACTTATGAGTTTGATGGTAGAACAGTCAACCACAATAAAAAATAGTGATCTTTTAGGGCCAACAGATCAATTTGTCTCGCGTCATCTTGGCCCTGGCGATGCTGATGTCGCCAAAATGCTGGAAACCCTTGGCGTTGACTCCTTGGACGCCTTGGTTGATGAAACCGTGCCTAGTGCCATTCGAATTAAACAGCCTCTGCAGTTGCCAACCCCCCGGTCCGAGTCAGAGGTTTTGGCCGAGTTACGGGTTATGGGCAACAAGAACAAAATTTATCGGTCTTACATCGGGATGGGGTATCACAATTGTCTAACTCCCTCGGTTATCCTACGAAACATCCTCGAAAATCCTGGCTGGTACACCCAGTACACCCCCTATCAGGCCGAGATTGCTCAGGGGCGTCTAGAAGCCTTGCTCAATTTCCAGACGATGGTCAGTGAATTGACCGGAACCGAGATTGCCAATGCGTCGATGTTGGATGAGGGCACAGCCGCAGCAGAGGCGATGACCCTCTGTAAGCGGGCGCAAAAGCGATCATCCAAAGCCAACATCTTCTTTATCTCTGAGCGCTGTCATCCCCAAACCATCGAGGTGGTACAAGCGCGGGCCATTCCCCTTGGCATTGATGTTGTCATCGGTGATCATAACACTTATGAATTGAACTCAAACACCTTCGGTGCGTTGCTTCAATATCCCACCACCGATGGTGATATCCTAACCTATGATGAATTTTGTGACCAAGCCCACGCCGTGGGAGCCTTGGTCGTGGTTGCAGCTGACTTACTGGCCCTGACCCTGCTGCGCCCCCCCGGTGAGTTTGGGGCGGATGTTGTTGTGGGCAATAGCCAGCGCTTTGGTGTGCCTATGGGCTACGGTGGCCCTCACGCCGCGTATATGGCGACATTGGAAAAACATAAGCGCTTGATGCCCGGTCGCTTGGTCGGCGTTTCCAAAGATACTACAGGTGCATCTGCCTTGCGATTAGCCCTGCAAACCCGTGAGCAGCATATTCGGCGGGATAAAGCAACCAGCAATATTTGTACGGCGCAGGTCCTCTTGGCCATTATGGCCTCGATGTATGCCGTCTATCACGGCCCTGATGGCTTGCGTCAGATTGCCCAGCGGGTTCATCTCTTCACCCGCGTCTTGGCCGAAGGTTTAAAGCAATTGGGCTATACGGTCAATGACGCTCCGATTTTTGATACCATCAAGATTACGGGTGGTTCACAATCACAGGACGACTTAGTGGCGGCGGCTTTGGCTCGCGAGATCAATCTGCGCATTTACGATGATGGCGCGGTTGGGGTGGCTCTTGATGAGACGGTGACTGTGGCTGATTTGAATGATCTGTTTGCTGTCTTCGGCGGTGATCAGGCGAGCCAAATTGATACCGTGGCCTTGGCCGATAGCATTGATTTGGCTTATGCGGCCCCCTATCAACGTACCAGTGAATACCTTACCCATCCGGTGTTTAATAGCTACCACTCTGAAACCGAAATGCTGCGTTACATTCATCGACTGCAAGGCCGAGATTTATCCTTGGCCTTCTCGATGATCCCACTTGGCTCCTGCACGATGAAGCTCAATGCTACCACTGAGATGATCCCGGTTACCTGGCCTGAGTTTGGTCAGGTGCATCCCTTTGCACCGCTTGATCAAGCGGCAGGATATCAGGAACTCTTCGAAAAATTAGAGGCGGCGTTGGTTGAGGTGACAGGCTTTGCTGCCGTGTCTCTTCAGCCGAATGCGGGTTCGCAAGGAGAATATGCCGGATTGCTGACCATTCGAGCCTATCATCAATCACGTGGCGATACTCATCGAGATGTCTGTCTCATTCCCAGCTCGGCCCACGGCACCAATCCAGCCAGCGCGGTGATGGCGGGGATGCAAGTGATTGTGGTTGAGTGTGATGAGCAAGGCAACATCGATGTGGCGGATTTGCGAGCGAAAGCAGAAGCCCATAGCGATAACCTTGCGGCGCTGATGGTCACCTATCCCTCCACCCACGGCGTATTTGAAGAAGCGATCGTCGAGATTTGCGATATCATTCATACCCACGGCGGGCAGGTCTATATGGATGGGGCCAATATGAACGCTCAGGTCGGCCTCTGTCGCCCTGGTGATTTTGGGGCGGATGTCTGTCACCTTAACTTACACAAAACCTTCTGTATTCCGCACGGCGGTGGTGGTCCTGGAATGGGGCCGATTGGGGTAGCTGCCCACCTCGCGCCTTTCTTGCCTGGACACTCAGTCGTTACGCAAGCCGGTGGTTCTGAGCCGATTGGCGCTGTGTCCGCCGCGCCTTGGGGCAGTGCTAGTATCCTGCCGATTTCCTATGTCTACATTGCAATGATGGGGGGTGAAGGGCTAACCGAGGCAACGAAGATTGCTATTCTTAACGCCAACTACGTCGCCAAACGATTGGAGCCACATTATCCTGTACTGTACAAAGGGACCAATGGCCGTATCGCTCACGAATGCATCGTGGATGTTCGCCCCTTGAAACTGCTGAACATTGAGGTTGATGACATCGCCAAGCGTCTCATTGACTATGGCTTCCACGCCCCAACGATGTCTTTCCCCGTTCCCGGCACCTTGATGATCGAGCCAACGGAGAGTGAGTCGCTGGCCGAGTTGGATCGTTTCTGCGAGGCAATGATTTCCATTCGGGATGAAATTCGAGCCATCGAAGATGATAAAGTAGATTCAGAGAACAACGTTCTCAAAGGGGCCCCACACACGGCCGCGATGATCGCCAGCGACACCTGGAATCGCCCCTACAGCCGTGACCAAGCCGCCTATCCCACCGCCTGGACCCGTGAGGCCAAATTCTGGCCCTTCGTCGCTCGCATCGACAACGTCTACGGCGACCGTAATCTGGTTTGTGCGTGTGTGCCGATTGAGGCGTATGCGTAGGTCGGAGGTGGACTGATGAGGGCTGATGAGGGCTGAGAGCTTTCTTTAGGAGGTCAGTTTGGGGCTAGAGGGCATTTGTATTGCGTAGTTCGTAGTGTATAGTATGGAGATCAGGTTTAGAAAACTAGCTATTTCAACGAAATCACACAAGTGAAAACGTTAGGGTCTTACTTTGTTCATAATTTCCTGATTTGTCATTTAGCTAGACGTGACCCCCCTCTCCCAATTTGGGAGAGGGGGTGAGGGCCATCCCCTCAAATACAAAAAGACCACCATTCAACTTTGCGAATGGTGGTCTTTTTGTATTTATTTCCAAGCAATCCCTACTTAATCAAATCCAACGACTCCCAAATTGGGGTATTCACGCCGATATTTGCCTCAGGCAAGGCGTCCAACTCTTCAATCGCTCTGAGCAATTGGGCGTCTTCACTCTCCAACAATTCAGAGACTGTCAGTTCACGGACTTCAAATGGTGAGAGAAGATTTGAGCCAGCGGGTACAGTCACCTCGATGTCGGGCGCGATCCCCTGCTTGCGAATGAGCCGGCCTTCAGCGGTGAGCCATTGGCTGGTGCCGAGGAGAATGGCTGAGCCATCATCCAGTTGATACGGGGTGAGCACTGTGCCGGTCCCGAAGGTAGTTTCGCCGATGACGATCCCGCGTTCGTGATCCTGAATGGCCCCAGCGAAGATTTCGGCGGAGCTGGCCGAGCCACGATTGGCCAGAACGACCAACGGAATTTCGGTAGCCACGCCACCCTCACGCACTTCAAAGGCTTCACGATTACCTTCGGCGTCCTCTTGCAGCAACACATTGCCGTCAGTGAGGAACTGGCTAGTCACATTGATGGCTTGATCAAGCAAGCCACCAGGGTTATTGCGCACATCAACAATCAGTCGGGTCGCCCCTTCGGCTTCAGCCTCTTCAACGGCTACAACCACATCGTCCTTCAAGTTTGCACTAAATTGGCTCATTCGAATCAGGGCCACGTCGGTGCCAGGGATCATTGTCCAAGTGGCGGCATCAATCCGAATCTCGCCACGAATGATCGAGATTTCCAAACTCTCACTGATATCTGGCCGGAAGATGGTCAGCACGACCTCAACCCCTTCCTCACCTCGGATGAGTTCAACCACCTCATTCAAACCAAAGGTCGTCACATCTTCACCGTCAACTTCGATGATAATATCCCCAGCCTGAATACCTGCTGCTTCAGCCGGTGAGCCATCGAGCGGGGTGACAATTACGGGAAGGCCATCCTCAACACCAACTTGGGCGCCGATGCCAAAGAACTTACCAGAAATATCGGTGCGCTGCCGAGTCACTTCTTCGGGAGTGAGGAAACGGGTGTGTCCTTCATCGCCGAGGGCTTGAATGAGACCATTAATGGCCCCGTAGGTGAGCTGGGTGTTGTCGAGGGCCTCACGGTCGATGAAGAAGCGTTGGGCCAGATTCCAGACCTGCCAGAATGTGGCAAACTCCTCCGGCTGATCCTCGCCCGCTGCCTGCACGATGTCAGGTCCAAAGGGGGCAAATTGACTACCAACCATTGCTCCCCCCACAAAGACCCCACTGGTCCAGACAAAAATAACGAGGGAGATAATACCAATTTTGAGAGATTTTCGCATGATGAGTAACCTTCTTGTGTGTTTGTGACTAAATCGTGTGATCGTTCGGCTTTAAAGTTTTATCCTGGTCACACGCTGCCGTAGGACGTAGAACGTGGGGCAAATCATTTTTACGTCCCACGTTCTACGTCCTACGAATACGGAATAGCTTGTGGCCAACAACAAATGATATGAACCATAATCTATGTTAGTCTACTGACAGATAGAGATGGTTTCATCTTACGAAGGCTTGTTTAATGTGAGGTGAGAATGGGAGGCTTTTAGGATTGGGTATCCGTAAAAAACGAAAATGCCCTCACCTTATGGGGCAAAGCAAGGTGAGGGCATCCGTTGCGATTTAGAAAACATTCTAAATCGCCTGAGGTAAAGACTTAGTTGTCTGCCTCTGCCAATTGTGCCTCCAAATATTGGACGGCTTCCTGCAAGGAAGCAAAATGATGCTTCTGCTGTTGTTCCGTATCTTGAAGGGTCACGCGCCACGGTGAATCGTTATTGGGCCGGGTAAAGCGGATTAAATAAGCTTGGTAAGTTGTGTGATCAGTTGACATAAAATTTTCTCCTAGATTATATAATAATAGAGATGATGGGGTGACCCGCATCTCAATTTAATGAAAACAAAATTGGATTAATCGTCAAACACGTCTTGCTGAGTCAGGTTGACGGAGCAAAGTGGAATGAAGAATTGTTCTCCGATGGTCAATATTTGGTAAATGGGTATTTAGTGGAGGTTCTTCGGCATGCCTTAGGATAATAGGCAACTTTGCAAAATTTATCTGACGCCGCGTGGACATATTTACATTTAAATTGGTGATGTATAGTAGTATATAACACTGTTAAGAAAATGGGCAAATCGAGATTGCTAGTATATATATGTATAGATAAAAGTGATATTTGTTTAGATGGGAGGGAGTGTAATCAAGCGTCTCGCCTAAATAACAGGGTAGGTGTAGGGGCGTCCACAAGGGACGCCCGAAGTTGGACACCCACAAGGGATGCTCCTACTTTATCGGCCGCAATAGGTATCTGTCGGCACAACCTGGGCCATTGAATAAGTCGCGCCTGGTCGGATGATGAACTCACTAAACCCAACCTCATTAGAGTCGCCCCAGTCATAGGTGTAGCCTAGTCCGGTCCAAGGGTAGTGATTTGAATCGGGTTTGTTGAAGCTGCCATAATGATTACCAACAAACCAGGCTTTGTAGTAAGGGTCGGTTCCCTCTGGAAAGGTAAGTTCGGCCTGAGTATCGGTAATTTCAGAATCGGGGCTGGGGCGGAAAAGATCCTCAGGGGATACCCAGAATTCGAAAAATTGGGTTTTCCGATAATCATTATCAGGCGCAACATCGCTTGGATGGAGACCAAGCCGCTGAGCTAGCCGTAAATCGAGGTCTTCTCCCTCATAAGTTGGTGCAGAATGCTTGTAACTCTGGCACGGCAGTCACCCAGACCTGTTCGGTCTCTGCTAGCTGGGTTCGGGTGGCATAAGTTTTATGGTTATGCGCCCAGGTTGAAACGCGAACTTTTCCATCTTGCCACATCAACTCCTCATTTGCCTGAGTAATCGCGATAAGGTCTTGTGAAATTTCATCTGGCTCGGCTGTGGCTGCATCTTGCAGGGCGGCCAGAAATTCAGGCGGAATATTATCACCTGGTTCAGCGGCAACCTCGCCTGGAACAAAGGGGGCGGGGATTTGCAATTTCTGACCCACCTCAATTAGGTTCACATCCGCTATCATTGTGAAGCTCGAATCGTCCTCGGCCATATTATTCGTGGCATCAACAATCACATTCCAAGCGAATGGATCGCCATAGAATTCTTCAGCCAGTTGACTGAGGGTATCCCCTGGCTCGACGATATAGGTCTGCCCACCTTGAGCTTGAACAGGTAGGATGTTTAGAGCAACTGCGAATAGAGCTATTGCTAAAATTGAGGAAAAAATAAGTTGTCGATACATGAGGGCCATGTACTCCTTTGGAATAAATTTGATTAGGTAGACTACACCAGTACAGAAACAGGGTGATTATCATCTTTTTTTGTGTCGGGTAGCTACTATTTTATTCATCTTTGTAGGTAAGAACTTTGTAGGTGGGAACAATCCTTGTTCTTACCCATTGAAAATTGTTCTAGGCTTCTCGTTAAACTCTGGGAATGTAATCTAACCTCAGTGCGTGGTATTAGGTTGGGTAGAGTCAGGAGAAGCAGGCAAGAGATACCAGAGGTTGGGGTTCATTCTGTACGAGTGAATGAGGCATAGACGGTGAAACCCAACACATTAGACTATAGGCTCTCATTTTTCGCCATTCAACCCAGCCTACATTTTAATTCTCCTAGAAATGGTCGGGTCTAGCGATATAATGAAAATTAAGGCGTCACAGTTTAAAATTAGAGAAGATGTAGGCATTCCTAAAGCTGGACCGTTATCCCAGACAAGCTCACGCCCTCTAGTCGGGGTGTGACGATGGTTGGTGTTATTGTCGGTGTTTGGGTGTCATCACCTTGATGGTCAGAGCAAGGCGATGACACCTATTGTTGCTAACCCTTTCTCCTGAATAGGGTTGGTATGGGGTGGGGCACCCATTGGGTCACGGCTATGACTTATGGGTATGCCCCTGCCAGACCGATTGGCTGGAGGTCCAAGACAAAACTTTAGTAGCTTCCCTCTTCCAATCGTGCTTCCAAAAACTTGACGGCATCCTCCATAGAGCCAAAGTGATTTTTTTGTTGCTGTTCCGTATCTTGAATAGTAATTCGCCACGGTACAGTGTTATTTGAACGGGTAAAGCGAATTAAATAAGCTTGGTAAGTTGTATGATCAGTTGACATAGATATTCTCCTAATTTATAATAATAGAAATTTTAGTTAGATCTTGCCTCAGCTGATTGGATCTGACCTTAATATAACACACCTCCGTCACATTTACGTTTAAAAAACGTCACAAAAACGTCACATTTTTAGTTTTTTTGAAATTTATTTGGTAGAATCCGTGATTTTGGCGTATTTATGTGCCGTTGCTAACTAATTCGTGATACAAATTACATACTTCGTTATCGGTTTCATCAATAATTCTTGTGTTTCCTGTATCATGATCTGACCAAGCCAATTCATTTTCAATATAAATATTTCAATAAAATGCTACTTATTAACTAATTTGGTATAATGTATTACCAGCTACTTTTTCGTTCGTGCTGACTAGAATCCAACGTAGGAACTAGATTGTGGAGACTGTACTAGAAATTTTTTTGCTGGGTCGAGTGGAATTTAAACAGGCAGACCGACGTCTAAAAACGTTAGGTACGCGTCGGGTTGAGGCCTTGTTGATTTATTTGGCCTGTACGGGACAAGCCCAATCACGGGATGTACTTACGGCGATGTTTTGGCCGGAGCATCCTCAAACTCAAGCCCGTCGTTATTTTCGTAATACACTCTATAGGCTTCGACAGGCCCTCAATGCCTATGTTATCAGTACCCGTCATACTGTGTCTTTTGACCAAACTCAGCTCTATCGACTAGATATGCTCGACTTTGAACGACAGGTGAATGCGGTTCGGGAAAATCCCGAATTGACCCCTCAAGAGGCAGTTGCCTTGGCTCAGGCCTTACACTCATATCAAGGCGATTTTTTAGCAGGGTTCCATCTTGGTGATTGCCCCGACTTTGAAGTCTGGGTAACTCTGGAGCAGGAGCGGCTACATCATCTGATGATCGAGGGGATGCAACAGATGATTGCTCACGATTTAGCCGTAGGGAATTATAGTGACGGCATTCAATGGACGCAGCGCCTTCTGGCCATCGATGAATTTGATGAAGATGCGAATTGTCAGATGTTACAACTTCTCAGCTTGAATGGCCAACGTAGCGCAGCTTTGGCTCACTATACCAACTATGTACAAGCCTTGGCCGAGGAGATGGTCGTTGAGCCAGGGGAAGAAATTATGGCGATATATGAACAGGTGCGTGATGGGGAGTTGAGTCGGCCAGGGCCTCCGCCCAGTCGGCCCATCGTGGTCACCTCGCCCAGCGCGCACCCCGCACCTGATCCCGCCAGACCTGACCCCCACACCATCCTCAGCCGCCTCCACCCGCTGACTACCCAGCGCCTCTTTGGCATTGAGCGTGCCCAGGCTAAATTGCAGGGCGTGATCATCCAGCAGACCGCACCGTGGCTGATTGCCATTGATGGCATCGGTGGGATTGGCAAGACCAGCCTGGCCCAAGCCTTGGTCCAGAGTTTGGTTGAGGCCGAACGATTCTATGATGTGGGTTGGGTCAGTGCTAAGCAAAAAGAACTCTTGCCTGGGATGGGCCTAAAGGCTGTGGACAATCCCGCCTTGACCGAAGAGAGCCTGACGGATCTGCTGCTCGACCAGCTGGATACCAAGCTCTATCTGACCGCCTCCCATCAAGAGAAACGATCCGCCTTGTTTAAACGACTAAAAAGTGAGTCCTATTTAATGGTGGTGGATAATTTAGAAAGTGTGGTTGATTATCAAGCCTTGCTGCCCTTTTTGCATCAACTGGCCAACCCCAGTAAGGTGCTCATCACCAGCCGCCACAGCCTCAAGATGCAACCTAATGTTCATTGCCTCAGCCTGAGCGAACTCAGCAAACCAGATGCGCTGGCCTTACTCCGTCATCAAGGGGAGGTACAAGGCATCACCTCCCTGATGAACGCCTCGGCTGACCAATTCGACCGCATTTACGAGGTGGTGGGAGGGAACCCATTGGCCTTGAAGTTGGTCGTGGGGCAAATCAACTTTCTCCCACTTGGGCGGGTATTGGACAGCCTGATCGAAGCCCGAGGCCAATCCGTCACCGCCCTGTACAACTACATCTACTGGCAAGCCTGGCAGGTGATGTCCAATGCTAGCCAGGAACTCTTGCTGAACCTACCTCTTAGCCCAAACAGCACCTACCTCGACCTGCTGGACGAAAGCCCTTTATCCGAACCGGAACTGCAACAAGCCCTCACTGAACTGAGCACCCTGTCCCTTGTCGAAATCGGCGGGGATGTCGAAGAACCGAGTTATCGCTTACACCGATTAACCGAAACCTTCCTTTTAACAGAGGTTTTGAATTGGCAACAGAAGAATTAGGGGGCCGGGTTCTCAGACAGTCGTTGAGCTAAATAAGAGAGTTGCAAACATGTCATTCCCGCAAGCATTTGGCGGGAATCTACCGTGACAAAGTCATACGAATATTTGATTGCAATCAAACGTAGCGTAAAATGAGCTGTCCGAAATGGCCCCTCGGAAGAAAATGGCTTTCACAGAAAGCTTCGGGTTCCCCCCTTTGGGGGGCTAGGGGGCTAATCTACGATCACTAAACAATTGGCCTCGTTCCGACGCTCCAGTATAATCCGATCTCTTACTTAGACCTTAACGGCCTGTCCCAAAAGGGAAGGGCTTTATAAACAACAAAAAATTCACCATTCATAATTCGCCATTCACCATTCACAATTAATAAGGAGTCGTTGCCATGACCGCAAACTCCCCCACCACAACCCAGCAGGCCTCATCCTACTTTGAAGCCCAAATCCGCAAGCGATTAGCCTATTGGGGGAACCACGAGGCCGTCAAAACCATCGACATCCAGACCCTCGACCGCCGCCGCGAGAGTGTGCTCAATGTCATCTCCTTTGGCCTCGAACTACAGGACGCCTGGCCCCTCGTCCGCGACCTGATGCTGGCCTTCACCCGCTTCATGGAGCGGCGCGGCCACTGGCAAATCTGGAACGACCTCCTCCACCGCGCCATCGCCGTCGCCAACCACGTCGGTGACACCGACGGTGCCGTTACCATCTCAGCTCTGCTGGCCCGCCTCTACCTCCGCCAAGGCCCGCCCGAAAAAACCATCTTCCACCACCGCCAAGTTATCGCCCTCGCTCGCCAAGCGGGTAATCATTACGAAGAAGCGCGTGGCCTCACCAATTTAGGCTATTTTTACATCGATGCCGGCTATTGGTGGCGATCAGAGGTGTTGTGCTGTGCTGCGATGGAGGTGATTGATCAGATTGAAGGCGAGGATGGGGACTATCTCCGGGCCGTGACAGAGAATCATTTTGGCATTCTTTATCAACGTAAAAATCAGTGGTTAATAGCTGAACAACACTACACACAAGCCTGCAATATTTGGGAAAACATGGAAGATCATAGGGGCAACCTATTATTTGGATATATGAATTTAGGCGTTTTATTCATTAAAAAGTCAGAACCTAATACTGCTATAGAATGGCACCAAAAGGCTCTTGAACAGGTGGCTCAGAATGGAGATAATACTCATCAGGCAGTTGTAACAATGAATCTCGCTGTTGCTTATCAAGAAAAAGAAGATTTTGATGAAGCTATAGAATTTTATAAAGAAGCGGAGAATTTGTTGCGGCAAAATGCAGATATACTGAACTTGACAAGAGTTTTTGGCAATTTAGGCATACTATATCGTCAACAGCAAAGATGGGAACAGGCTCTAGAATATATGCAAGCTGCGTCTGAAGGTTACAAATCCCTCAATAATTGGGAAGGGCAACTTGAGTGTTTATTTGATTTTCTTGACTATGCTATTGATATTGAAGATGATGAGATGGTATTATTCTATATGTCCCAAGCTGAGGCAATGATTGATAAGCACTCTCAGGGTACACATCGAGCCAAGCTGATGGAGCGGTTGGCCTCGTATCGGCAGCCTGGGAAGTTGGTAGGGGAGAACGCGGATCGGCAGAACTGAGCGGATTGGATTGGGGCGTGTTGCTCGCCAAACTGGACCTGTCTCCGTTCGCGGACAGGTCTTCTTATTTTCTCGAAATGACAGTAATGTGAAACAATACTACATTGACATTCTGACCAATCCCACAGGCACCCTCTACATCGGCCTCACCAAAAATCTCCAACGTCGTATCGATGAACATAAGCATAAACAGGTTGTTGGCTTTACCAAGAAATACAACATCACACGGTTAGTTTACTTGGAACAGACCGAAGCCGTGCAGAGCGCGATCGCCCGTGAATAAGAACTTAAGGCCTGGTGGCGTTAGAAGAAGATAGATTTGATTAAATCCACCAATACCTACCTGGCAAGATTTAAGTGAGGATTGGTTTAATGAGGTGTAAGATTGGCTCGTTACTCTCCAAGCCCGACTCACTCCTACCTCCGAACATGTCATTTCGAATGAAGTGAAACGGAAAGAGAAATCTTCCAAGTGGGACTTTTAATGTGACCGACCTAGAAGATTTCTCACCCTGACGGGTTCGAAATGACCTGGCGCTTACGCATTACATAACCCGTAGGGCTACGAAATCTGTCAAATGTTGAATATTCAAAT
>JANQQF010000151.1 GCA_028285035.1 Phycisphaerae bacterium | reverse complement strand
GGTGCGAATTTCCGAAAAGCCCCATGCACAAGGATGTGCATGGGGCTTTGTCACGCTTGGCCCAGCCGCTATAAGGTCGATTCTCTGGCGCTTACCTATGCGCAGTCCGACTCAGTCACATCGGGAGCACGAAATACGGAACGTGGCGCAATTTGAGCATGAAGCCTTTGTTCAAACAGACACTGGAGCTATCTGCCGCGTGCGCAATGCCAAATCAAAAGTGCGCAAGAACATTGACACTATCCTTACGAACTAGAAGTAGTTTTTAAGGGTTTCTGGTACTTCTTCATTTAATTTCGTCCACACCGCATCAAATGATTGTTTATACAAACTAAACACACTATCTGGGTCTGGCGTATTCTCAATGATCAAACATGGAGTCTCGTTTTTCGAACGAGCTAGCCCGTAAATATTTAAAGACAGCACCATTTGTATGTTATCTATGATTGTAATCCCGAAGGGTGTATTAAAGTTGCAAAAACGTACTTCTACTTTTTCGGGATACTTCTTTACGAGGGGACCAAGATAACGTCGACATGTAGATGTTATTTCATCTTTGAAATCTTGGGAAGGACAATTTTCCTCTTTTGCTTTTTCCTCAATAGCTATAGATTCAGGATCATACACTATAAATTTGAACCTTACTCCTGACTCTACTTTTCTGTCCACGCCATCTCGCACATCATTGAAATATTGACTAAAAGTTGTCGACATTATTGCAACGTTGTTCTCAGCCAGAGCGAGGACATCTTTTCGATCGGGAGCATCGCTGTGAGATGGCAAAACGGTGACACCGGTCCCCCAAGCCCAATACATTGAGCGCATTGATTTGCTGAAAGTTGAGCGAATATAGTATTCGTAAAAAACGGAAAAAACGCCCATGCAAATTACAGTAATTGGCATCGATAGTAGCGCGCTCCATCCGTACTCAGGAATGTTAGGCAAGTTAGACTCGTGCGCCCATATTAGAGCTAGCAACAAAAACAGACCAATAAGCAACGTAACAAGTCCGAATTTTACGTGACGAACAACTAACCGCAATTTGTCGTTTGAAAAAAAGTCCGCTATTCCATCTTTTTCATATTTTCCTTTCACAGCTATTTCCCCGTTTAGCCTAAGAAGCCTCTCAAAAAGCTTCTATCTACACCTGCCAAGTACCGGTAGACCCGGTCTTCGGGGCCCGAAGGTACTGCTTGGTATTCGAATCTCAAGATGCAGACACGTTCCGCCAACCCAGCTTGCAACAAGCGCTGTTGTATGTACAGGTTGCACATTATGTGTGCAAAGCGATTGCTGATTTGTTGGGCCATCGAAAGCGCCGACCTCTGGACCTCACAAGTCCATGCGACGTTGAGGGGCGCGAAGTTGTGACGGCAAGGGCTTAGACTCCGCTTTCAGATCATCCTACTTGGAAGAAGCAGTGAATGAGCACCGCCACATCGTTCAATGCGACCCCGCCGCGATCGCAGCCAGCCCCTCCCGATAAGTCGGGTAACGCAATGCCACCTCGAGTTCTCTCTTGATGAGATCGTTGCGCACCCGTTTGCA
>JANQQF010000146.1 GCA_028285035.1 Phycisphaerae bacterium | reverse complement strand
TGGATATTTAGCATCTCTTTACTTTCTTTGTTTTTTTGTTCAGCTTATCCTTTTTTCCTCCTTTTTCAACTCACCTCCTTGAAACCCATATTGAGCCTTTATTTTTAATTTAAAGGGATAAGTTTGCCAAGAGAGCCATCTTGTGATTTTATAAGGGCACTAAACTTTAAACTTAACCAAGGTAAATAATTCTTACAAAGGAGATTAAATTTTGGCTACACTAACTATTGATGGTAAATCTTATGATGTGGCAGATGGCACACGTTTAACCACAGCAATTGAGGCACAGGGGATTGATATTCTACATCGCTGTGGTGGCTATGCGCGTTGCACCACCTGCAAGGTCACCTTCAACGCCGGTGAACCTAGCGACGTACACCCCAACGAAGCGGCAAAGCTTGATGAAAAAGGAGACACAGGCGAATACCGACTCTCTTGCCACATCCTTTGTGCCGGGGAGATGGATGTCAATGTGTTGATGACGGTGACCAGCACTGGTTTGGATGATGCTGGCCCTGAGTTAACCCCTGATATTCCTGAATAAGATTTAATTTTTTGGTTTACACAAAAACGAGGCGTTACAGCCTCGTTTTTTGTTTTCCAATCTTATAAGGAAACATCAAGTTTAATCCCTGGGTTCAGCTTCATTCCATAGGGTTGCGCAGAAATATCTAAAGAAAGCCCCTGTACGGCCTTCTGCTCAAGATACCAAATATGCTCTACGAGTTGATGTTTTGCATTGGTCAGATGCTGGGCATAGGACCGCCCACTGGTAACGAGCTGGATCTGAAATCGTTTCTTCACAAAAATAGCGATCTCTTGCCGAGTCAGATTCTCGAAATACGCTAACAGCAGAATGTATCCTCCCAGTTGACGTTCAGAGTCATCGACTTGTGGGGTACTGGTCTGATAATCGGTGATCTGGAAGGTTTGACAGATAGAATATTTTAGAAATTGTTGCAGAAACTCGGCCTGTTTGGCAGTTGTGAAATGATCCAATGTCCCATTAATTTTGTTCTGGATAAAGGCTTGCACACAGTCCAATTCCAGGAGAGCGCTGTGGCCAACAATATCATCCTTATCCAAGGTACGATGTTTCAACAGTTGACCGATTTCCTTCTCAATAACCTCATACGTTTGGCTCAAGGAGGCATTTTGAGTTGCCACATTCAAATCATCTTGGGCCTGTTTTAGAGCCATTTGTTGATTAGGGGCAGTCAGCACTTGATATTGAATTTGGTTGATCTGCTGGGAAAAGTCTACCTCCCAATCAGGTAGGATTAAACGATTGACCGCCTGTTGGAGGAATGGGAAAAAAATCACTAACAGAATAGGGCCATAAACTAGAGCAATAAATGAAATTTCGCCAAGCTTTTCACCCGTAACCCATTGAACGAGATAGGCAATTGCCACCATTGGAATAATGGCAATGACGGCGCTTAAAGCGGCTTGTTGAAAATCACTTTTGATCACCCGGTTTTCTAAAAACGCATTGTAGTTCGCAATGCTACGCCCCATCAGCCAAAAACCTACCCCTGCCGCTGCTTCGGTAATCCACACCCCATGATATTGGATCCCTGGAAAGAGTTTAATCATAACACTCATCGTCCCGCCTAGGACCAACACCACGCTACACAGGGTCAGCAGCCGTAATTCCTGTTTTTCGGCAGCCGTCAGCGTGGCTTGTCGCCAATATCGCCAGAGCATAACGGAAGGGAGATAGGTTAAGGTAACAATGTAGGTGGTGTAAAGATGAAAGGTTGGCAGGCTGGGCGGTAAGCGAAAACTCAAATCCCACGAACCACTCAATACAAGTTCGTAATCAAAGATAAGATTTGTCGCTAAACCCGCCCAAATTAAAAAGACCATGTAAATCGCTACTCCAATCATAACGGCTTTTCGCCAAGTGGGCACTGGCGTAGCTTTATCCTTTGGACCAAACAAGATTGACAAGTAGAGGTTGAACCATAAGAAAATACCTAAGGGGACAATTGGCCAAACGAGTTGGACAAAAAAGACATACTGTTCAATGGTTGCGACGACCCAACGGGTGGCGGTGCTGGTGATAAACAGGCTGCAAAATATAAAAAAGAGGCCAGCAGATAAATCAGATTTGACCCACCAAGGTAGTATTCCCCGATTAATTAATGACCGAGAGAAAATATAAGCCCCAAGCCATAGATAATAACCGCCTATCAAGATTTCAATATAGAATTGGAAGGGTGTTTGGTGGGGCATGTTCTCTTATTCTACTGATTGATGTATTGAGATTAAAGGTCTTTGGTCTACTTTAATGATTAAAAGTGTAGTCTGAATTTAGATAAGTTGTCAAGAGAAATTGTTCCTATTTCTTTAAACTTCTCAGTCTTTGGACAACTTTGGACAACTTTGGACAACCTCCGCATAACATTACCCGTTGACTTTGCCCTATTTCTCCCTTACTCTGAGCATTGTCAATATCTATTTATCTCACAACGTCGATTACAAATTCAAAATACATTTTTCAATGACATCATTTCAATCTAGAAACCACCATCTTCCTGAACGTCTTCTCGCCGGAACCGTTGCTGCTCTGATTGCCTCAGTAGGGTTTTCGGTTCTTGAGTCCCTTGAGGACATTACAGCATTTGTACGCCTCCCAAGTTGGGCACTCGTTTTTATATTCGCTACCCTACTTGGCGTAACCGTCATCACCCTATCCCAATTACCATCACAATATGCGTCAACTGGGGAGCACTTGCTCAAAGGTATCTTCACAGGATCCTTCGCTATATTGATTGCCCCAATCATCATCAAGATACCAGCATTGTGGCCCATCACCATCCCCTTAGTGGGCTTCATTTTAGGGGTTTGGTGGTCTGCAGATGATTATCTATTTCCTTGGCTGTTTATCTTGATTGGTCTACTCGGTTTTTGGCAGGACCGTATCCCCAGTATGACGGCTCTACTCGCCCTGATTGGCATTATAGTGCTGCCATTTGAGGAAAAACGGCTGGAACTCATAATTTTGCTAATCATCATCAGTCTTTTAATGATATTGGATGGGGTAATTTTACGAGGCGCTATTGTGCTTCTGCTTGGGTTACAACAAAGCACACTTCAACTAAAAACATAGGCTCAATACGGAAAGCAAGGAGGTGAAAGAAGCAAGTGGAGAAGAGCAGGAAGCAAAGCCTTGCCACGAGCGCGAACATTGTAAACAAATTCAAAGA
>JANQQF010000026.1 GCA_028285035.1 Phycisphaerae bacterium | reverse complement strand
TCGCTAAAAACAGCCGTTGTTGTCTGTCTGAATTACAAGAGTTGTTCCTGAATAAGTAATCATATCAGACTACCCTGATTTAACAGCAAATTGAGGGATTAAACGAATGAAAATCTTTGGTAAATCCTCAAATTCGCTGTAAAACCGGAACATCTGATCTCTAAACCTTATTGCGCAACACGTTTACAATACATCCTCTCAAAGCATATTACTTCGTATTCCGCCCACTACTATTGTGTATCTTTGGAAAAAACGATATAATTGTTTTTACCGAAGGAACAAATCTTACATTTCCCCCTAAAAATTCATAAAAAGTCTAATGGTCTGACAAGACGTCAATTGAAGGAGAGCAACTCCTCACGTTTGTCAGGCTGATGTATTATGCAAAGGAGTGTAACTGTGCCACCGACTCAAAACAGAAATTATGTAGTGTTGCCCACCGTCAGTCCGGCGTGGCAGGTCTGGTCCATCAAGCTTTCACAAATTATCGCTAAGGCG
The DNA here is from genome assembly GCA_028285035.1 of Phycisphaerae bacterium. Next base: position 37,153 of record JANQQF010000026.1, on the reverse strand, counting down.
TGGACCGATGAAGCATTCAAGAAACGTTTTGTTGAAGATCCCAAACAGGTACTACGAGAGAATGGTTTGCTTGTACCTGACGGAACAGAAGTCAAGGTCAATGAAGGCAGTACCACGTGGTCGATGAGTGGTGCGGGTGTTTTACGAACTGACACCTACGAAATTCCACTCCCTCCTAAACCAGATGGCGATGATCTCCTCAAAGCCTGGTCTGAAGGGTTTGTTGGACATCCCCCTTATCTATCTGAGGGCGGCGTTGTCTCCTTTGGCGGCGTTGTCTCTGAAGGTGGTGTCGTTTCTGATGGTGGCGTTGTGTCATTAGGTGGTGTCGTTTCTCAAGGTGGCGTCGTGTCGGCTGGTGGCGTAGTTTCTGAAGGCGGAGTAGTCTCCCAAGGCGGCGTCGTTTCTCAGGGGGGTGTCGTTTCCGAGGGCGGGGTTGTCTCCTTCGGCGGCGTCGTTTCTCAAGGTGGCGTGGTTTCCCAGGGCGGTGTGGTTTCTCAGGGTGGGGTTGTCTCTCAGGGCGGCGTTGTCTCCCAAGGCGGTGTTGTCTCCCAGGGTGGCGTCGTATCCGAAGGTGGGGTGGTCTCTGAGGGTGGCGTTGTCGCCCAGAGAGGTGTAACATCTGAGGGCGGTGTTGTCTCTGAAGGTGGGGTGGTCTCCGAAGGCGGCGTTGTCTCTGAAGGTGGCGTCGTGTCTGACGACCCACCCAAGGACGAATAGCGTAGGCAATATAGAATTTGACTGACAAAGCAACTGATAAAAAAGCACGAAACAGTGGCTTCGTGCTTTTTTAAGTCATTCAGCATGCAGGTTTTTCGGGATACACCAATTAGACCAAATTCACAAATCTTACAATTAGTAATAAATTAAGACCTAGTACAATGCTTGAGTGTTCTGCTCTAAAATATTCAAATGTCTGAATGCTTCTTTAATAGAACACTAGGTTGTGTTGACAAACAAACTGGGTGGTATAAACTGAAGGCAGACCAGCCAGGGGAACAGAATAATGCGGGCACTTATCCCTCAATTTATTCAGGAACAGCAAAAAAACGGTCATCAACAGGGTACCTATCAGGCGATATCTCTCTTTACTGATATTTCAGGCTTCACCAAATTGACCGAAACTCTGATGCAACAGAGCAAGACTGGCGCAGAGTTGGTGACCGAAATATTAAATCAAATTTTTGAGCCAATCATCTCCAAAATTTACGCACAGGGTGGGTTTGTTGCGACATTCGAGGGAGATGCCTTTATGGCCTTATTCCCATTCAAAGAAGAGGATCAACTCACGCCGTTATATGCGACTCAGACTGCCTTTTTTATCAATCAATTTGTGGGGCGTGAAGGCTCAATTCAAACCAGTTATGGTGATTTTGAGCTGAGCGTAAAAATCGGTTTATCGATCGGTACCGTAGATTGGGGTCTGTTAGGCACTGAACAGCAACTAACCTATTATTTCCGGGGAGTAGCCATCGATGGCTGTGCCCAAGCCGAACAGCAGGCTAGTCCTAACGACATCATTGCCACACAGGCATTGACACCCTATTTATCAGCGCAGATTGAAAGCCTCTCCATTCCCGAAACCACTTTTATCAAGCTAACTGCTGATAAAAGTGACACACTGCCCGCAAAATCCATATCCTATTACCCTCCCTCCCTCGCTGACTTAAAACCTTTCGCTTTGGACAAAATTGCTCAACTCACTGAAACGGCTGAATTTCGTGATGTTTGCTCAATCTTTATTTCATTCCAAAATCCTGATAGTGATGAAGGTCTCAATAATTTAACCTCAACTATCATTGCTTTAGCAGCAAATTATGGTGGCTATTTTAATGGTATTCGCTTTGGGGATAAAGCGGGCGTCATCCTCGTTCTGTTTGGTGCCCCAATTTCATACGAAAACACGCTGGAACGAGCAGCCAACTTTTTGCTGGCGTTACAAGAGACCAGGGTTAGTACAATTTGGCGGGCTGGTCTGACCTTTGGGCAGGTGTATGCTGGCTTAGTCGGCGGTGTCAATCGCTGTGAGTACACCGCCATTGGCAAGGCAGTCAATTTATCAGCCCGATTGATGATGAAAGCAGATTGGCAGGAAATTTGGACCAACGCGATCGTCTATGAACATCTCAAATATAGCTTTGAATTAGAAGCGCTAGGGTCTTATCATTTCAAAGGCATCGATCAACCCTTACTCGCTTATCATTTATTAAAGAAGCGCGAGACTCTTGATACAGCCTTTTACACAGGTGAGTTGGTCGGACGTGAAGAAGAATTAGTTGATTTATATAAGTACACGAGATCGATTTTTTCAGGTAAATTCTGCGGTGTCATCTATGTTTATGGCGAAGCGGGCATTGGCAAGAGTCGCTTGATTTATGAATTTCAACAAAAATTAACCCAAGAGCGAAATGTCACCTGGATGTATTGCCCCACAGAAGAGATTCTCCAACAACCGCTCAATCCCTTTAAGCATTTTCTCAAAGAATATCTTGACCAGCACTCTGAGGCCACAGAGGCTGCTAACAAAGCACGATTTGATGAGATCATGGATCGGCTCATTCATGATTTGCCCGACCACAAGGTAGAAAGCAAGGTCATTCAACATGAGTTAAAACGTACCCGTTCGGTGCTAGGGGCGCTTGTCAATTTACATTGGGAAGACTCACTATACGAACAACTTGATCCCCGATTGCGTTTTGAAAATAGTTTGACCGCCCTAAAAAATCTCATCAAAGCCGAGTGTTTACGTCAGCCTGTTGTCATTGAGCTAGAGGATGGTCACTGGCTAGACCAAGAATCGATCCAGTTTATTGAGATGTTAACGCGCAATATTGAAACTTATCCTCTGGTGATTATCTGTAACGCCCGCCATGGTGATGACGGCAGCAAGTTTACTTTGCCCGTGCCAGACACGGCTCCGCAGCATGACATGGATTTAGCCTATCTATCCACCACTGGCGCCCAAGCCTTTGCCGAGCAAGTTTTAGAGGGTGAGGTCAGTAACAATCTAATTGAATTTCTAATGGAAAAAACCAGTGGCAATCCATTCTTTATCGAACAGCTAAGCTTATATTTGCAAGAACGTGGTTTATTGATCGCCGAGGGAACACCTCCCTATTACCAACTCACGTCGATGGACTCCGAAGATGTTCCGACGACAATCAATGCGGTGTTGATTTCTCGGTTGGACCGTTTGTCTGTTCACGTGAAACGAGTCGTCCAAACAGCCTCTGTTCTTGGCCGCGAATTCGAGGTGCGCATTCTGTCGCATATGCTCCAAAAAGAAAATCAGCTCAACAACCACGTTCAGGAGGCTGAGGACGAACATATTTGGTCGGCGATGAGCGAGATGCACTACCTCTTCAAGCACGCCCTGCTCCGGGATTCGGCCTATGGTATGCAATTACGATCACGATTACGTAAATTGCACCAGTTAGCGGCTGAGGCTATCGAGGAGCTATTTGCAAACGATTTATCAGGCTACTATGCCGATTTGGCTCACCATTACGCCCAGGCAGAAATCAGCGAAAAAGCACGTATATATTTGCAGAAAGCCGGAGAAGAGGCCAAAGCCAACTATCAAAACAAGAGTGCCCTATCTTTCTATGACCGCTTATTGGATTATCCCTTGGATGAACAAACTCAGGTTGAGATTTATCTCAAAAAAGGGGAAATCTTTAATTTGACGACAGAGTGGGATCAGGCGATTGCCGTTTTGCAAGACGGGCTGAATGGCGCTCAGGCAATTGGCGACTCAGTACAACAAGCGCATCTCCTCATCACCTTAGGGGACGTATTACGCAAAAAAGGGGATCACGATCAAGCACTGATCGAGCTTGATAAGGCTAGAACAATTGCTAAGACGATTGATGATAAACAAATGTTGGGGCAAGCCTTGTATATTATGGCCGGTAGCCGCCTTTACAAAGGGCAGGCCCAAAAAGCTGTTGATCTGTACCAAGAGGCTTTAGCCATGTGCGAGGCCAGTCATGACAAATTGGGTGAGGCTATTTCAGTCATGGGTATTGGCTCAAGCTATGACTTGTTGGGTGATTACACCCAAGCCTTAATTTATGGTCGGCGTGCGCTACCCATGCTGGAAGAGTTGGGTGATAAAAAGTGGTTGGCTTATTCGATGACCAACATTGGCTTGGCTCACCACGCTGTGGGTGATTATCAACCCGGCTTGGATTATCTACAAGGGGCCATTTCGTTATGTGTCGAAGTTGGCATTCGGGAAATTGTTTGGGTGTGTCTGCATTTTATCGGCTACATTCATCACTCAGATAATCGGGACGAACAAGCCGTTGCTTATTTTCAGGAAGCCATTCGTAAACGGGCTGAAATTGGGGGAAGTGGGGTCCCCTACCAAACCCCGCCATATCTAGCCTTCAGCTATAGTAATTTAGGTCGCTACGCCGAAGCCTTGGAGATGGCTCTGGATCATTTAGGGCACATCAAAACGGCGAAAAAGGACGTGGAGACTGGTCTGACTCATTTGGTCATCGGCCTAACCTTGATGCGGCTGCAGACGCAAACGGACACCTACTCAAATCAAATGGCAGCCGATTATATCACCCGTAAAATCACTGAGAAAACGCGTTTTTCTGCCAACCCACAACCTTATTTTGATTACGCCATAAAAGTCGCGACTGAGGCCAATCGGCTCTACACGCTAATTCCCGCGTTATATTATTATGGGTGCTATCTCATTACCGTGAAAAATGAAGAAGAAGCCGGCTTGAAAGTATTACAGGAAGCAAAAGAACGCGCAGAGAAAAAGAATATGGCGGGAGAACTGCAACAAATGAAACGCGTGTGTGAACGAATGGGGGTTACGGTTCAGTGGGAGAAAATAACATCCACGTAAATCATCCCTACTGTCGCGCCATTGTGATTTGACGGGAGGCCATTGAAACCTTGGTACGTTGCGTTCCGTAGGGCTGGAACAGGGCTTTAACCTGACTAGTTATCTGTTCTCTGGCTGGGGCAGAGAGAATATACCAAAAATAATTTTCGCTAATGAAGTGAAGATACTCCTCACAGGTGACCATCATCTCTACATAAAAATCCTCAAGGGTCAGCGGTAGCTGAAATGATCCATTCGACGTCACCAATTCAACAATGCCACGCTCTGAAAGTACCCGCTTATCCCCCAATCCATTTTCCAACAACTCCGGCATCTCCTGCTCAATCAAAGGCTGGGCGATGTTTACGTAAGCTTCATCAATCCCCTTAGGTTGTCCAGCGCGAGCGACAATGGCGGAAAAGATACCTCCCGGTTTAAGGACGCGGGCCACCTCAGCTAAGACAGGCTCAACAGGACGCATCAGCATCAAGCCCATATGACATAAAACCGCGTCAACCGACGCATCGGGCACAGAGAGTTGCTGCGCCATCTCACGTTGGAAGGTGATATTGGGCCGACTAAATCGAGCTTTGGCCACTTCCAGTTGATGCTCACTCATATCAGCCGCAACAATCTGGCAGCGATCGCCAAATTCAGCCAGCAGGACGGGCAATAATTCCCCATCTCCGCAAGCCAAATCTAAAATGGTAACAGGGTCAGTCTGAGCCTGAGCCGAGGCAACGGCCTGTGCCAATAATTGGTAACTCGAAACACCTAAAGAGGTGGTCATATTGGGAAAAGAACCGGGATCCTGGCTATGCACTTTTTGTAAAAAATCAACCGATGCCTCGTCTGGGGGTAATGAGGGATTATACATTGTGATGCCTCCCGTGGTAATGATAATATTTTAATAATGCTAACATAAATGCTTCTTCATGGTGAAATCCTAGCTCGGTCATGTAATGATGTAAATTTTCGGGTACAGGTTGTTGTTTATGCCGGAAGTAGAAAGTAGGTAATAGATTTCGATTGACAGCAGTCGGTTCAACAGGAGGCATCTCGGCCATCATTTCTTCTTTCGCTAAAATTACCTCCACCAGCGGACCCAATCGATTTTCCCAGCGTAATTGTCGAAGGAGGGCGCTGTTGTTAGGGTTAATCGATGAAGTAGTCTGGTCTTTCAAAGTAGCCTCTTTTATCGTTGCCAAACGGGCCAAGTCAACCATTAGCTGTTCAAATTCAAGTGTGGTCAGGTAATTCTGCTGTTGCCACGCTTGTAAATCAGCGCTGTTTTTTAGGCCAAGTTCAGCCTGGAAGACCTCGATTCTGGCCTGGAGTTCGGCCATCGTGGGCAGGATCTTTTGTCTCGCAGCTTGATTAAGCCAGTAGATGCTCTCTGCAGCTCTTTGGCGTATTGCCAGGAAATCAGTCAACTCCAACCGAGCATGGTTGAGGATCATATCGGCTGTAAGACGGGTTCCGTCAAGCACCCCCAAATTTATATCCCTGTCAAAGAGGCCAGCCAACTTTGAGGTATGATAAACATCATAATTGGGGAAGGCAGGTTTTGAGGAAGGGGTAAAGTTAGCCATCTGCTTAAGGAGAGCAATGGCATCAAGCCGTTTTTGATCAATAGCATGGTTAGCAAAAAAGGCACGTAACGCCTCAATTTTGCTGACTGGAACGCCAGCCATCTGTCCTGTTTTAAGTAAATTGGGATAGGTTCGCTTACGATAAGGCAGCTGTTGGGCCAGTTTAATCAATGTTTCTTGCAACTCTGGCGAAATTATGTTGTGATTGACCGCCTCCTGCAATGTCCGGCGGATATTAACCAACGCCTCATTGACGGGGCGATAGTTATAAGCGGCCGGCGCATGTCGTATCGCCACCTCATCATCAGCCTCAATAACCCCATCACGATACCACTCGAAGACTTGTCCTACCCCAATCATCCCAAACGCGTGTAGCTCTGCCGCTCGCAAGGCCCCCATACTCGACCCACCGAACACAGGAATATCTTGCTTCATCGCCATCAAAATCTCTTTGTGCCACACGGCGGGCACACGCTCAAAATAACCATCAATAATGCCGATCATCGTGGGCCGATGACGCAAGAGGCTAACAATATCTCCCTGCGACACCGGCGGCAGATAAACCGCGTCCAGCCATTGCTGGGCTTCAGCCTGGGGAAGGGTTGGCCCTAAAAAAATATAACAGGTCATTAGGCAAAATCTCCCCGCAGTAGTTTATGAACCATCATTTCTTGCAGCAATTGATTTTTTGCACGGGCCGATAATTGGGCCGATGGCCCCTTGGTTGATTGTCCCATTCCCGGAATAATGACCCGAACGACAGCTATATCAAACTCCGGGCGGCTCAAATTGACCACTACCGCCTGTGAAAAACCAGCTTTTTTGAGTTGATCCAATTGTACAGCGACATCGAGGTCTAGTCGATTTGTGGCCAACGAGGGTAGCTCTCTAAAATCAACCCCTGGTCCAGTGGTCAAGAACGGGCGTTGCCACACATCTTGGTGAAATGTCGATTGGGCAATCTCATAAGTCTCGCGATACACATCATCCCTGGCCCCGGAAATGTAGGTCAACCGAGATTGCACTGCCTCGGTCACCGCCCGCATCAAGGCCACTTCCTTATTCAAATGACAACCAAAGCCATGATAAACCCCTATAGAGAAAAGGGCCGTTGAGTCCTGCGACTCCATAATTACACAGCCAAATACGGGCATCCCCACGTCATGCGTCATATCCCACACTAAAGTTAATAAGCCAGCTTCGGTTAATTTTTGAAATAACATTTGAGCCATCGGGTCTTGCACTGTCTTTAAATCAACACAGCGAGTTTTGAGGCCGAGGGTTGAGGTCTTTAACCGCCACAAGTAAGTTGCGTCTCGTTCAACCACCTCACATAAGGCGTGGCTGGTGGCTTCCAAAAAATGATTACCAGAGGCCAAACCCGTCGAACTAACAAAAAATGTGGCCGCTTGGGTATCTTCTGCCAGTAAGGAACAGTGCACCAAATCATAGGGGACAAACACGTCTCGCTGCTGGATCAAATCGAAGCCTTTGACCCATTCCAACGGTAACTCTTCGTGATAGCGAGTTTGGGGGTGTAAATTGAGGCGGCTCGGGTCGCAGGTGTAAGCTTGTTTGCATAAATCTCGATAGCTGGCTGTAACGCGAGGCAGCGTCACATTTTCAGCGTGGTACAACTCAATCGCTTCCATCGCCGCAGACACTTTAGCCGAAATCAGCCTGACTCCCTTCCCTTGTGAAACTGACAGTGATTTGGCATTGGGTCGAATAGCGGTACATACAGGAATACCGATGATATCCAGGCCCGTCACATCGGCGATGCGGGTGATTCCAGCTTGAACAAAATAAGGCAAAATGCGCTGAAATGTTTCTTCGGGATCACGCATCCGATGCGTGCCTGTCATGAAGTTTTTAGGGACAGCCGGCAGATAATGTGTCGTCAAAAAATCACCTGATAGGTTATAAATATCCTGGTATTAGGGGTGAGGGTTGAAGTGAATGGGCGTTTGATGTAATCGGGTAAAATAATAGCCCAATACAGTAAAGTTTACCCAGTAATTGTAAAGGAGGGCTATTAATTCTGCAAATCAAAATTAATCAAGAAAACACAACTTGATACAGTTGCTTAGATTTTCGGCTGTGGTAAGGTATAGATCATATAGGGAAATTCTTCACACTTTCCCTAAATAACTCTAATTGCTAGAAGGAAAATATTCAATGATTGATTTAACAACTAATTCAGCGACATTAAAAAATGCTGTGGCTCGGGCCAAAGAGCGAAATATTCTCATTCCGACACTGAAACAACAACGTAACCCCAGCCTCATCTCTGACGAGATCAAAGGGCAATTAGCCGATGTAGGTTTGTGGGATATCAATCCACTCAACCTATTTCGTATCACCTGGCACAATGAGCCGAAAGTGAAGGGCGGCGGGTATGGGCCAGTCACCTACCTGGAATTCCCTCAGGAATTGACAGGCGTACCAGCCCGCATCGTAGCGCCTGTGGGCAAATGGTTCCCGACAGGCGCACACAAAGTAGGCGCAGCCTTTGGCTGTTTGGTCCCTCGCTTGGTGACCGGCCAATTTGATCCCACCACCCAGAAGGCTGTTTGGCCCTCGACCGGAAACTATTGCCGAGGCGGGGCCTACGACTCAGCATTGTTGGGCTGTCAATCAATCGCGATTCTGCCAGAAGGGATGAGTAAGGAACGTTTTGAATGGTTGCAGGGCGTCGTGGGAGAAATCATCAAAACCCCTGGGAGCGAGAGCAACGTTAAAGAGATTTTCGACAAATGTTGGGAGTTACGTAATTCCGGCGAAGATCTGATGATTTTCAACCAGTTTGATGAGCTGGGCAACTACTTATGGCACCACGAGGTAACTGGTCCGGCGATGGCCGAGGTATTGGAGCAGGCCATGGGGGCAAATGATAGTTATCGTGGACTTGTCGTGGCCACGGGTTCAGCGGGCACGATTGCCTCAGGTGACTACCTCAAAAAGCAATTCCCAACCAGCAAGATTGCGGCAATGGAGGCCATCCAATGCCCAACACTGCTTTACAACGGCTTTGGTGAACACCGCATCGAAGGTATCGGCGACAAACACGTGCCCTGGGTGCATAACGTCAAAAATACCGATATGATTATCGGCGTAGATGATGAGGCCACGATCAGCTTAATTCGACTGTTTAACGAACCTGCGGGGCAAGCTTATCTGGCGGCGCAGGGCGTTTCAGAGGAACTCATCGAGCAATTACCGTGGCTGGGCATCTCCTGTGTGGGCAACTTGGTAGCGGCGATCAAGTTCGCCAAATATTATGAGCTAGGCAAAAATGATGTGGTCCTGACGGTACTCACCGACTCGATGGAAATGTACGGCAGTCGTTTGGTTGAGTTGAATGAAGAGCGTGGTGGCTTTAGCGAGGTTGACGCAGCGGTAGCATATCATCGCTGGGCCTTGGATTTAGGCATCGATCATATGCAGGAGTTGGGCTACTACGACCGCAAACGCGTCCACAACCTAAAATATTACACCTGGGTTGAACAGCAGGGCAAAACCTACGAAGAAATCCAGGCGCAATGGTACGACGACAATTACTGGAATGGCATCCCCGCCTTGGCTGATGAGATTGACGGTTTAATTGAGGAGTTTAATGGGATGACGGGGCTAGGATAAACAGCATTTTTAGAAGAAGCAATTCGATCAAATTGCTTCTTCTTCCTCCACAAATAGTTATTACCTATGCTGTCACCTCAAGCGAATAGGCATAAAATCCTCCATTCGCTCGGACATAGCCCAATTTCTCGTACAAGGCTTGGCCAGGAATGTTGTCTTTAGCAGTCAGCAAGTCCAAACGAGTCGCCCCCGTTTCTTTTGCCAACTGGGTGGCGCGGTTCATCAAAACCTCACCAATCCCCTTCCGGCGATGGGCCTCAGCAACATATAAATCATACAAAATCAAAATTTTTGTGGCAGCGACCGAGCAAAATGAGGGATAGAGTTGAACAAAGCCCATCGCCTCTTCACCCTCATATGCCACAAAAATAATCGACTCCTTGTTGGCAACTCGGTCAGCAATAAAATCGTGGGTCAGTTTGGCATCAGCCGGTTGTTTGTAAAACTGCCGATACATATCAAATAATCTGGCCACATCATCAACGTGCCTCATTTCTGCCTGAATAATTTTCATCACACAACTCCTTACAAATGAATAGTGGAGAGTGATTAGCGCATCACGAGCTATTTCTATCATACAAAAATCAAAATTGGGGCTGTGCACTTAAAAGATCCACTGCTCCGCATTATCGCGTTTTAGTTCAATTACGGCAACAATAGCATCACGGTTGAGGGGGCCGTAGATGTGGGGAAACAGTGTGTCCGAAGGCGAGGCTGAGGTTGGTTGAGCATCGGGTGGACGGGTGGGCGGCTCAAACTTCAGCGGGGCTGTTAATTTGTCGGGGTTGACTTCTATAGCCAATAGTGGTTCTGCCAGAGTGGCAAAATACCGATTGGCCACATCCAGCAACATTGTAACACCTTGAGTACAATGAATGAAGCCTTCCTCTTCAAAAGTAGGGGGCAGGTAGGCTTGATCTTTGGGTTGCTGTTGAAAATAGCTTGCGGGGGAGAGATGGTAAATCTTGGAGTTTGTGGGGTCTATGGCGTTCATAATGCTTCAAGAAGCCTAACTAATTCTACAAAACTCAAGGAACACTATGAACTCTACAAACTAATTAGGCTAAATAAGCCAACAAAATACTCAACCCATAGAGCACAGCTAAGGGGGCCATCACCAATGCCATATTAAAGGGATCGACCGTCGGGGTGATCATCGCGGAGACAATCGCAATAATAATCAGGGCAAAGCGCCAATTGTTAATTAAAAACTGAGGTGTAACTAGGCCAACTTTTGCCAAAATAAAAATAACAAGCGGCGTTTCAAAGCTGACCCCAATCCAGAAGATAAGTGAGGTGACAAAAGGTATATACGTCCGGGACTGCCATTGTGTCTCAAAAACATCCTGCTGCCAGCTACTCAAAAAGCCGATGGCAGCTGGAATGAGCAAGAACCAAGCAAACGCAATCCCAATCAAAAACATGACCGTTGCGGCTGGCACCCCATACTTGATGTAACGTATCTCATCCGAGGTCAGACCAGGCACCACAAACATCAAAAAATGGTAGATCAAATAGGGCATCGCCAAGACAAGACCGCCAGTCAGGGCAACGCGAAAGTAGACGGCAATCCCTTCAGTAGGACCAAGGAGTACCAAATTTTGGCCATACGGTTCAATTAAAAATGCTAAAATCTGAGGGGTAATGGCAGCAACGATAAATGTTGCGACAACCACTGCAATGAACGACTTGACAATGCGATCACGCATTTCATCAAGGTGTTCAAGCAGGCTCATTTGCCCAGAAAGACGTTCTTCTTCAAGGGCAATTTGATCGGCTGGATCGTTAGAAGGTGAGGGAAGCGAGGGTGTTGCACTACTCATTATTCAGATCCTGACTCCCCAGTTTTTGTGTTCTTTCTGGGGCAGGGCCGTTTGTAGTAGGAATTGAGGATTTTATCGCCACAGGCTCAGGTTCAGATACAGAAACATCAGTGCCATTTACAACAGGTTGTTGTCCCTCATCAGAAGAAGATTGAGTTTGTTTAGTTGGGGTAGATTCTTCCGGATCGGCTGAGACAGTAGCTTCGACAGCTGGCTCAGCGGCAGGTTGCTGCTCTACATTTGGCTCGGAAGATGCCCTCGGGGGGGCAATGGTAGGTGTTTCTGCGGCAGCCTGAGACGCATCATCAACTGCTTTTGCCACATCCTTCGTAGCGGCGGAAGCATCGGCCTGCAATTCAGAGCTTGTATCGCTCAGCATTTTGCGCGTTTCTTGCAGTTCATGCCGAAGTTCTTGCAGTTCATCTAGCCGAGAGGCGACGGCTAGTTCACGTTGCCACTCGATAATAAAACCACGGGACATATTTCGTAAATCCCGTAAGGTTTTGCCTGCTTTGGCAGCATATTCAGGTAATCGACGGGGTCCCAAGACCATCAGGGCAATGATAAAAATAAACAGTAGCTCAGGAACACCTACACCTAATAAATCCATTCAACCAAACCATTATTCAAGTTACAGTACCCTGATATAGTATCCGTATTCACAAATAAATCAAACGGGGACGTTTACCATTTGACGGAGTTTGGCTCGGTCTCGGGCGACCAAACTCCCTAAAACACCATTCACAAATCGAGGAGAGCTTTCACTACCAAACATCTTGGCCAATTCAACAGCTTCATTAATAGCGACTTTGGGGGGAATATCTGGCTCAAACAACAACTCATAGACCGCAACACGCAAAACATTTCGATCCACGGCAGCAATTTGGTCGATGGGCCATTCCGGGGCCAACTTCTCAACCAAACTATCCAGGTAGATACAATAAGTTTGCACACCTGAGGCTAAGGATCGGGCAAATGTTTCAGCGGCTTCGGGCAACGGTCGCTCTTCTAAGCGGGCTTCCAAGGCAGGTATCGCGGTATGATCGGTAAAATCCATTTCATACAGGACTTGTAGGACTGCTGCACGTGCACGTCGACGGACTTTCATGACTTGCTCCCCCATTTACGAAAGTGATACTAAAACTTAGTATCGCTCACTGGGCATATATATGCGATGTGAATGTTCTGTCCAAATTGGACTAACTAATTGATTACAGCCTGATTAAGTATGTAACAAAAAAATATAAATCTTGCCTTAATTATAGACAGTTTATTGCATAATCAAACCACCGTCAACACTTAAAACTTGACCGGTGATAAATGATGCCTCATCTGAGGCTAAATATAAGACGGCGTGTGCGATGTCGTCCACAGTTCCCAAACGACCAAGTGGTGTATTTTTCACCACATCATTCATCATATCCTCAGATAACACATCTGTCAGAGCAGTTGGAATAAACCCAGGAGCCACAGCATTGACCGTAATATTTCGAGCACCGAGTTCTTTTGCTAACGACTTGGTAAAGCCAATAATTCCAGCCTTAGAAGCCGCATAATTGGTCTGCCCAGCCTGACCAGCCAACCCAACTACTGATGTAATGTTAATAATTCGCCCACGCTTTTTCTTCATCATTGGGCGCGTTGCTGCCTTGGAACAATAAAAGGTGCTGTTTAGGTTTGTTTGGAGAACCAAATCCCAATCCTGCTCCTTCATCATCATGATCAAGGTATCACGAGTTGTTCCGGCATTATTCACAAGTATATCAATTTGACCGTAGGTGTCAATACTTTCTTTAATCAATCGCTGGGCTTCGGCGCTATCGCCAACGTCAGCCTGGATAACTGTCGCTTCGCCACCACTTTCCTTAATCGCTGAGATGACTTCTTCCGCACCCTCTGGACTACTACGATGATTGATAATCACTTTAGCCCCATTAGCAGCAAGGGTTTTAGCAATTCCCGCCCCAATACCTCGGGAACTCCCTGTTATAACAGCAACTTTACCTGACAAGTCAAACATAAAGCTATCAACCTAATATTATGTATAGTATATCGTGAAATCAAGCAGGTGTAAAGCACACCTTAGAATTTTTAATCTTCTTTGACAACCAGTTTTTTAATATCATCTGGTGTTCGAATCGGTTGTGTCTTAACGGCTTTCGTCACCCGCCGAATCAAGCCTGTCAAAACATCCTTTGGCCCAATCTCCACAAATTGACCAACCTCTTGCTCAAGCAACCAGCGCACCGTATCTGTCCAACGCACTGATGCTGTCAATTGACCTTCCATCTCGGCCTGAATTGCTTTAATTGAAGTAAGCGGTTGAGCCGTTATGTTAGCTACAATCGGCATTTCTGGCAAGTCCAGCTTAACTGCGTCAACAGCCTGACGGAATGTTCCCGCAATGGTTCGCATAAGTTCCGAGTGAGCTGCGATACTAACCGGTAGTTTGACCACCTTGCGTGCTTTAGCTTCCGTCGCCAATTCCATCGCCCGCTCAACAGCTTCATTTTGGCCCGAAATCACCACTTGTCCGGGTGAATTGTAATTGGCAATCTGTACAGAACCAACGCCCGCTGCCGTCACATCCTCACAAATTTGAGCCACCGTGTCATCATCAAGCTTAAGAATTGCTGCCATTCCTCCAGGGCTTTGCTCACCAACCTGTTTCATCAATCGGCCCCGTTCTCGAACTAATTTCAAGCCCTCTTCAAATGAAACCACCCCAGCTGCAACATAAGCTGAGTACTCGCCTAGGCTATGCCCTGCGACAAAGTCGGGACTCACCTCAAATCCCGCTTCACGCAAAGCATGCAGACTAGCGATGCTCGTTGTAAAGATTGCGGCCTGTGTGTTAAATGTATCGTTCAGATCATCTGCTGGCCCTTCAAAACAGAGAGTACTCAATTTAATTTTGAGAATATCATCAGCCTGCTCAAAAATCTCACAAGCAGAAGTATAGGTCTGGGCTAACTCTTGACCCATCCCCACTTCTTGTGATCCTTGACCAGGAAATACAAAGGCTATTTTTTCGGTCATCGACTATAAGCCTCCAGATATAATGTAAATTTAAGTAACGATCAATTACATTACATAATCAACCATCATAAAACACAATAAGGGCCGTACCTCTGACTAGCGCACGGCCACACAATACTTTGACTATTGATTAAGAACAGGTTAGCTTGCAGTTGGTGGCGCAGTATCGTCCTGCTCAATCACTTGAACACCATTGTATGAGCCGCAAGCCTGACAGACCTGATGTGCCACATGTAAAACACCACACTGCGGACAAGGTTGAGTTGTCGGCGTTTTCATGCGAAGATAATGCGCTCGGCGGCGGTCCCGTCGGACTCGTGAAATTTTTCGTTTTGGTAATGCACCCATAATAATAACTTCCTTCCTACACTATTTCGGTTAGACGTTTTTATTTCTCAAAACGCCTAATCATCGATTTCTAATGATAATAATCCTGCCCAGCGGGCATCAATTTGATTTTCCTCACAATCACAAGGTTCTGTCGCCCGATCCTTACCACAATATGGGCACAACCCCTTGCAATCATCTTTACAATATAGAACCCCATCACTGGCCAAAAGTAACTCCTGGCGTACCACATCCGAGGTATCTAAAATATTTTCATCTATCAAATTTGCTTCATCAACATCATCTGGCTCAGGAAGTTGTTGTCCAGTTAAAATATCAACGAGGGGAAAAAATTCCTCTTCTATCTCAATTTCAACATCAGTTTTAAAGGGAGTTAAACATCGGCCACACTGCTTTTCTAATGTTCCCTTCAACTTCCCCCGAAGCAAAATATTTGGCCCAGTCCGAATAAGCTCAACATCTCCTACAACTGGTGAAACCAATGAAACATCATCATCAAGCTTACTTGGTAGATGAGCTTCGATTTTATATTCACGCGTGCTCCCTGTTGTTTCCTGGAGCAACTGAGCTACATTAAATTGTAACTGTAACCGGTCTGGCTGTACCCATTCTTCATACATAGGCAGGAGATTATAAAAATAGGTCGGTTTATTGTCAAATAGATAACAGCCTAAGATTCGATTTCTTTATCCACTGGTTCCGACACTTCATCAGCAGGTTCATCTTCAATGACATGAGGCTCACGGGATGCCTGTGTTTCCTGAACGTGACGTAAGCCATTTCGTACTGTCGTCAAGGTCTTCATTAGTTGCTCTTCTAAGGCGCTTAACTGATCTACAATATACTCATCCGCATCAGCAATAATCTCTTCAGCATGCCGCTTAGCATCGGTCTCAATTTCGATGGCTCGTTCCTTGGCAAAATTAATGAGTTCGTGGTCGTCTGTTAAAGTGGTCGCTTTTTCCCGGGCCGCTTCAACAACACGCCCAGCCTCTTCTTGCGCCTGTACAAGCAAGTGGTCTCGCTCCGCCTCAGTCCGCCGCGCCATCTTGACTTCTTCCGGGATGGTTACACGCATTTGATCGATAATATCAAGAAAAGCATCTTCATTGACAATAACATTTGCTGTAAAAGGTAAATGAAACCCTTCTGTCACCAATGTTTCCAGTCGATCTATCAAATGCAAAATATCCATAATATACCTTCTTTAATAAATGTAGTGCATAGAGCGTAGAACATAAAGCAGTCAAATCTACATACTGTGTTCTACATTCTCTAATTATTTATATTTCTCACGCAATGCTACAGCTACAGGAGGTGGAGCTAAATGGGAAAAATCACCGCCATTAATAGCAATTTCTTTCAAGATGCTTGAGCTTAAGAACAAATGCTCTTGACTGGCCATCAAACATAATGTTTCAATCTCAGGATCCAAGCTATGATTGGCCAAAGATAGCTGTAATTCCCACTCAAAATCAGACAACGCTCGTAGACCACGCACGATAAAGCCTGCATCTTGTGACCGAGCAAAATTTGTAGTTAACCCATCGTAAGCTGTGACTCGAACATTGGGGAGATGAGCCACTGATTGTCGAGTTAATTCGAGACGTTCCTCTGTCGAAAACAATAGATTTTTCATTGGCCGCGCATACACGGCAACAATCAACTCTTGAAAAATTTTTGAGCCTCGAGTCGCAATATCGAGGTGACCATTAGTAATCGGATCAAACGTTGCTGGGTAGATTGCTTTAGACATTAACTTAAATCGCTCCCTGATTGCCAGAATTGTTCTAATTGACGAACCAAACCACGATGTTCTGATTTTTCCAAATGTGGATCATTCTTAAAGATAATTTCAGCCTCTTCTCGGGCCAAAGCAAGCAATCGTGTATCTGTGATCTTGACCAGTTTTAGGTCAGGTAGCCCGCTCTGTCGTGTTCCAAAAAATTCACCAGGACCACGTATCTCCAAATCCTTTTCTGCCAACTTAAATCCATCACTCGTTTCTTCAACCGCTTTCAGGCGTTGCTCAACCTCTTGCGAAACCTTATCTGCCAGGAGCAGACAATAGCTTTTATGACCACCACGCCCAACTCGCCCACGAAACTGATGCAACTGAGCCAGACCAAATCGATTAGCCCCCTCAATTAGAATAACTGAGGCGTTAGGAATATCAATCCCCACTTCAACTACTGAGGTCGAGACCAAAATTTGGGTCTCACCATCACGAAAGGCTGTCATCACCTTATCTTTTTCATCCGACTTCATCCGTCCGTGCAACAGCCCCAACTTCAGACGGGGAAAGACCTCGGTTTGTAGTCGCTTATGCTCTTCGATAGCCGACTTCGCTTCCATCTTCTCTGATTCTTCAACCAAGGGGCAGACCACAAAGGCTTGCCGGCCTGCGGCGATTTGGGCATTGATAAATTGGTATGCCCGCTCTCGCTCACGAGGTGTAACCCACCGGGTTCGAATGATTTGTCGACCCGGGGGTAGCTCATCGATAATCGATAAATCTAAATCACCATACACGGTCAACGCCAACGTGCGGGGAATGGGCGTCGCTGTCATGACCAGCATGTGAGGGTTAAAGCCCTTACTTCGCAAATCACCTCGTTGCCCTACGCCAAAGCGGTGTTGTTCATCAATCACCGCTAAACGCAAATCGGCCATCTCCACATCGCCTTGAATAATTGCGTGCGTTCCAACAATCAAATCGATTTGACCAGCGGCGAGTTGGGTGAGCAGTTCTTGCCGATCTGAAGCGGTGGTGCTGCCAGTGAGTAAAGCAATTGAAATGGGGCGCCCCAAGGCTTGCCCAATCGGTTCAAGTAACTTACTCATCCCCTTAAAATGTTGCTCGGCTAGAATCTCCGTTGGGGCTAACATTGCCGCTTGACCACCATCCATTACAGCCAAAATCATGGCAGCCAGGGCCACAACCGTTTTACCAGACCCTACATCACCTTGCAGGAGACGGCTCATCGGCACATCTTTTTGTAAGTCACCTGTAATTTGTGCCAAGGCTTTACGCTGAGCCCCGGTTAATTCAAAAGGCAAGGCCCCTAGCAAACGATCCGTAACACCAACCTCAACATTAATTGCTTGCCCTGGCTGTGCCTGCCAAGCTTGCCGTTGACGCAAGACACCCAATTGGATCAGCAGCAGTTCATCAAAGGCCAGCCGCCGTCGGGCTGCTTCTAAATGCTCCCAATCATCAGGGAAATGAACTTGTTTGATGGCCCGGCTTAAAGGAGGCATTTTTAATCGCTCTCGCGACTCAACAGGAAGATAATCTGTAACACGGTCACTCCAGTAATCAACCGCAGATTTGACATGTTTACGCAGCCATTTGGCCGTAATCCCCTGCGTTAAGGGGTATACCGGAACCATTCGGCCCGTATGCAACAAATTTGTATCAACCTCTTCCCACTCGGGCGATTGGAAGGTCAGTCGTCCCAAATATTGATCGACCTTGCCACTCAAGACGATCTGAGTACCTGGCTTGAGTTTATCGACCAGCCAAGGCTGATTAAACCAAGTGACATCGATGGTTGCAGTCCCATCAGAGAGCGTGCTGGTCACCATCACTCGCCGATTTCGAGTCTCGCGCTTTCGGGTTTCCCAGACCTGAGCAATAATCGTCACCTCATCACCTAATTCAAGGCGATTGATTGTCTTCAGGTTGCGATAATCATCATAACGACGCGGGTACAAATACAGAAAATCACCAACTGTTTCAACCCCAAGCTTGGCTAATTTGCCAGCCATCGCATCTTTGATACCAGGTAGCTTTGTGACGGGTGAGTTTAGACCCGCATCTGTAAAATCAACCTTAGGGTCTTGATCGTAAGATCGACCTTGTGATGGACGTGGGCGAGGTTTAGTAATTGGTTTGGCCGAAGACCTCGATCTTGTTTTTGTTGCTGTTCCAGAATTGCTCTTGGCTGACTTTTGTGACCGTTTGTCCTGTTTTGGGAGCGGGGTATCCGATTTTGCAGGTGCAGCAGATTGGTTATCTCTTGCTTTTGGTTCCGCTGCTTTCTCTGAGTTTGCTTGAGAATTTTTTGGTTGCTTTTCATGCGGTGGGTTCGGTTTTCGTTCTGGTTTATCCAGTTTCGGTTTGGGCTTTTCTCGTGGCGGGGGAGATGATGGGGCTGATGCTTCTGGCTTAGCCTGATCTTGTTTAGGCCGTTGTGGCTGTTCTTTGCCAGCCACCGTTTGTTCAGCCTTATAAAGTTTCACTAAAATTTTATGGACATAGCCGGGACGTTCTTCATCCGCCACCTCGGGGTACTTGACTAAGGCGGCCTCAACTTCATCAATCACCGCCAACAACGGCTCGGATGATGTTTCTTGCTTGGCATCACTTTTCCAGTTTGGGGCAAATTTTTCAAACCCGCCCATCACTGTTTTATTTTTATACCCCAAACGTTTCTCTTGGGTTAGCATTCGATTAAGTTTATCAAAACTTCGCAGCATAATACTCAAATTGTTCCTGAATAGAGTTTGTAGAGTTTATAGAGCCAGCAAGGTTTATAAACTCATTCACTATTGATAATTGGTCATTTATAATTAAAAATTTAAAAGCTCATTCCCTCATAAACCACAACCCCAACCGCATCGGGACCAACCCGTGTCGCCAAATCAGGACCATATTGAATAATTGGGAAGTCCAGATCCGGGAAATTTTGCGAGAGGCGTTCTTGTAAAGTCGTGGCTTCTTTGTTGGGTTGTTTACTCCGCTGAATGACAGCCGTTTTTTCTAGGTTGTCGAACTCGGTAACAAATTCAAACAACTTTTCTAACGCCTTTTCAGTGGTTTTCACTTTTTCCAAGGGAATGATATCACCATCTTCCATAAATAGAATCGGTTTGATGTTGAGCATTGTCCCCAAAATGGCTTGTGCTTTACCAATTCGCTCACTACGTTCTAAATAATCCATCGTCTCAACATAAAATACGAGGTAGATATGGGGCATCATGCCTCGTACTAGGCGAACAATCTCCTCCATATCAGCTCCCTGTTGAGCTGCCTCAGCCGCTGCTTTGACCAAAATCCCTAAACCGACTGAGGTCGTCATCGAGTCGACGAGTTCAATGGTACATCGCCCCATTAACGGCTCAGCCCCCATTCGGGCTGTTTGCAGAGTCTTGCTCAAGAGGCTGGAAATGTGGATGGAAAGAATTTGGTCAGTTTCGGGGTGAATTTTCGCATATGTTTTTTCAAAGGCAGCGGGATCAGGTGGTAAGCTTTTTGGGAAGGGTGCTCCTAAACTCAACCGACGAAAAAGTTCGTCAGAGGTAAGATCAATTCCATCTAAAAATCGCTCAGAACCCATTTGAATTTGGAGCGGTACCACATGAATGCCAAGGCTTTCCACGACGCCCGGCTCAAAATAGGCTGTACTATCGGTAACTATTGCAACTTGTTTAGGCAAGGTATTCCTCTACTCTACTGAAATAATATAGTGATAGTGGGGTTGTCCCCCATTCAAAATTTCTATTTGTAAGTCAGGATATTGATGTTTGAGTTGTTGAGCCACTTCTTGGGCTTCATTTCCCATAACATCCCGACCAAAATATAACGTCAATATTTCTTTATCTATCAAATCTTGTTGAGCCAGAATATCCAAAATAACCGTATCATATTTTTTACCAGTACTGGACAACTTCTGCTCAACCATCCCAATTACATTACCGCGACGAACCTCAATTCCCTCTAAATTAATATCGTGGGTTGCCTCAGTTAATTCGATGGACAATACATTCTCAGCCGCTTTACTCATTCGTTCTACATTCGTGTCGAAATCAGCTTGGGTATTAAAGCTAACCATCGCGGCCACTCCTTGAACCAAGGTCTTGGTTGGAATAACCTTGATCATTTGGGTGGACAGAGCGACGGCTTGCTGGGCCGTCATAATGACATTTCGATTGTTGGGCAACAAGATGATTTCGGTCGTCCCAATCTCATCCATGGCTGCCAGTAAATCGCTTGTCCCAGGATTAAAATTTTTATCCCCAACCAGTACCCGACTGACTCCCAAGCTTTCAAATATGTTAGCAAAACCAAGTCCAGAAACAATGGCTAATATTCCTACACCTTCTTTCAATTCAGCCGGTTCCTGGTCTAGATGAAAATCAAGCTCACTTGTTACTGCAGTTTTGGTTCTGGCTCGAACTTCTCTCTGTGGGCTACGCTGAACGTCTGGTTGTTTTTCTTTTTGTTGCAAAGCCATGGCTTGGGCCTGCATATCTTCAATAACCACATCGGCAATTCGCCCCAATTTTGCCCCAAACGTGAGCGCAGCGCCAGGGTCATCCGTATGCAAATGAACCTTGATCACCTGCTCATCCCCAACGACTAAGACTGAGTTGCCCAAACGTTCAATATAGTAGCGGATGGCGTTCACGTCAAGCCCTTCACCTTGGATCAAAAATTGGACATCATACCCATAGTCTATTCCCGATTTCGTCCTATTCGTCTTAGATCGCTTATCACTTAACTTACTGTCATCGAACATCTTTTTTTCGCCCAAGCTCTTTGCATCGATTAAATCACTGTGTCCAAAATTTTCGAACTTAGCCCCATTCAAATCGGGTGAGGTACCTTTTGGCTCCAAGGACTGACCACTCAATAAGCGGGACATACCTTCTAGCAAATAAACAAAGCCCTGGCCTCCTGAGTCAGTGACCCCAGCTTCCATTAGAACAGCTAATAAATTAGGTGTTTCGGCTTGAGCTTGACGCGCTGCTTTGACCAAGACCGCAAACAATCCTGGCAAATCCGAAACCGAGCCCCCCAGTTGTTGACCTGCTGTAGATGTATGCTGCATCACTGTCAGCATTGTTCCTTCGACTGGCTCCACTACGGCTTGATAGGCCTGAGCTGTCCCTGCCTGAAAAGCCACAATAAGTTCAGCCGAGGTAAACTGTTCGTGCTTAGACAACTCATTCGCCAAGCCACGAAAAAACTGAGAAAGGATAACCCCAGAGTTGCCTCGTGCCCCCATCAGCGCGCCTTGAGCTGCGGCCAAAGCAACGGTCTCGACCGTTTTCGTTTCAAGCCCATCAACGTAGGTCATCGCCGACCGAACGGTTAATACCATGTTCGTCCCCGTATCGCCATCGGGAACAGGAAACACATTTAATGTATTGACAATTTTAAGATGCGCCTCAAGCCAAGCTTCTCCAGCTTGAAGTAGTCGAGCTAACCCAACCCCATCACCGCTGATAATACGGCCATTCCGTTCTGAAAACCCTGACATTATCATCGGTCTTGATGAAGTCATCACAAATTAGTTCTCATCCATCCTATATTTAGCACGTTATGTTTGCCAATTCACCGACCGTATGCTATCATCTTCTGCTGGAATTATCAAGCGTATTAATTGCAAAAAGGAAGTAGAATTATGGCTAAATGTGAGAGCTGCGGTAAAAAACCGCTGAGTGGTAACAATGTCAGCCACTCTCAGAAAAAGACACGACGGCAGTGGAAGCCCAATATTCAAAAGACAACAATTTATGTAAACGGGCATCCGCGCCAAGTCAAATTGTGTTCGCGCTGTTTGCGCACAGCGGTAAAATCTGCGTAACAAATTTTACCCGACCTTACAAAGGCCAGCGTTAGTGCTGGCCTTTTTTATTGATCTCACATCACCCCGTTACTTTTCTGCTTGTTAACGCACCGCATTGACACCCCCTATATGTAGGGGGTCACCTCGGAAACAACCTACTTGTAGTATCTTGTCATCAGAAGATAACCCTAAGTAGCCATCCGTGTATGATACAACGTTCAGATCAAAAATGCAAAAAATTCTTCCGATTTACATTATGTCGCGCAGGGAATTAGGGGAGGTTACTTCTTAGCGTAAGCATTATGCAATTGACCACATCCAGCAGCAATATCAATACCTCGACGGACACGAACAGTCGTCTCAATTCCAGCCGCCTGCAAACGATCACGGAAGGCATAGACCCGCTCATCAGGGGAACCGCTCCAAGGGGAGTCCGGGGTCGGATTGAGGGGGATAAGATTGATGTGGCACAACAGGCCATCGATCAACTCTGCAAATTGATCTGCCTGGGCGTCGCTATCATTGAGATTATCCATCAAAGCATATTCAAAGGTGACCCGACGATTTGTCGTTTCAATATAATCCCGAATACTGTCAATCAACATTTTCAACGGGTAGCGTCGATTGACAGGCACAATTGTATCCCGCAGGTCATCCGTCGGCGCGTGGAGGGATACAGCCAAATTGACCTGTTCAGCCTCTTTGCTCATCCGACGGATAGCTGGCACCAAGCCTACCGTTGAGACTGTCATGCGACGCGCCCCCAGATTGAAGCCCGACGCATCATTCAAGCGGCGAATGGCCTTCCAAGTCTCACCATAATTGGCCAGTGGCTCCCCCATACCCATAAACACGATATTTGTTACCTGTTTCTCCTCAGCCGCCAGCATTCGCGCAAAATACAACACCTGAGCCACAATCTCACCCGATGTCAGATTCCGCATAAAGCCCATTTGCCCTGTGGCACAGAAAGGGCACTCCATTGCACAACCAGCCTGGGTGCTGATACAGAGCGTTTGACGCTTGTCATACCGCATCAACACGGCCTCAATCTGACGACCGTCAGGCAGGGCAAATAGGGATTTGCGAGTATGCCCATCCGTTGAGTCCATCTCGATGGTTAGGCTCAGGGGGTTGATCTGCACGTCCTCAGCCAGTCGCTGGCGTAACCGTTTAGGCAGGCTCGTCATCGCTTCTGCCTCAAGGGCATATTGCTGATACAGCCACGTCTCCACTTGCCCTACTCGATAGCTAGGTTCACCCCAACTTGTAATAAGAGTCTTGAGTTGGTCTTGATTTAAATCAAGTAATGATGATTTCATAGATTATTGTATTTCGACTACTACATTTCATTTCCAACAGCATAGCCTTAATTATTGTCCATTGCAAATAAACTTATCTATCTACCGAATTTCCCCTTAAAACAAAGATTGTATCTTTATCAGGACCTGTGATACTATTAAACAAATCAAAATACATTACGCTACATTTCACCGGAATGACTTATGAAACGATCGAGACGACTTCACCAACTACTTATTCAATCAATGGCTGCTTTCGGAATAGCGATACTTTTTTTGGTAAGCCCGGTTCTGGCTAAAGAGCCATCCCCCAATGAAGCTGAGGCTATTGTGCCTTCCCCCTTCAAAACCGAGCTTGACGCCGATGGCACGTTGCATCTGGTCATCCAAACCCGCCAAGCCACGGTAGAGTTAGATTCCACACACCAAATTTTGCATATTTCTTCACCAGATAATTATCTTGAATTGCCTTTGGCTGATCCAGATGGTGACTTGCGGTTAACGTTTGGAGCCGATCAGTTACACTTGAGCGCTCTGGATCAATTACAGGTCCTCAATATTCAGTATGATCGGGGCGAAATAACCCTGCAAGCCAAGGGCCGCCTTCAGTTACCCGCGATTGACGTGTCTGGGCCATTGACCCTCAACCTTGATGGCTCTCTCAACGGTCAAACGTGGCAGGCCCAGTCAATCACCCTATTGGGGCAGGGCCTGGTTAACTTAAACGGCGTCATCCAGGCACCAGAAGGCTTTATCAGTACAGTAGCCGCCAAAGTCCCCGCATCGGTCAACCCCAACCAGCTTGATTTTGATCCCCCCTCGTTTGTACTCACGCGTCAGGCCCGCATCAACAGCCCATTTATCTTAATTAATAGCAATAATGGCTGGCTCAATATTCAAGGCCAACTTCAGGCGTTGCAAACCGATGAGACTGGAGGGCAAATCACCTTGTTGGGTAAACGTCTCCATTTGCTTGGAGCGACGCTGGACGCATCTGGTGCAAACGGTGGTGGGCAAATTTTACTGGGCGGCGCGTACAAGGGG
This sequence comes from Phycisphaerae bacterium, assembly GCA_028285035.1. Next base: position 11,941 of record JANQQF010000026.1, on the reverse strand, counting down.
TTGCCGCTTGATATCGCAAACTGGTCAACAACATATCCTGTTGAGGATATCAACCTGACTCAAGCCAAGTCTCAAGTCGTTTTTATTGGTGAAGAGACACAGATTATAGCCAACGCCCTGGACAAAGGCAGCGGCGGAGAAATTATTGTCTGGTCTGAGGAAAGCAGTCGGGTTTATGGCCAATTGAGCGTCCTAGGCGGGCCAAACGGTGGAGATGGCGGTTTTGTTGAAACCAGCAGCTACGGTGGACTTGATCTTACAACCGCGCCTAATACTGCTGCGCTTAACGGGCTGGCCGGTGAATGGCTGATTGATCCTTTCGATACAGAACTTGTACCGGGTGGGGGCAACACAAACATAAATAATAGTAATCCATTTTTATCTACTGGCGAGACAGCTCAGTTAGGCGTAGATTTGATTACGACTGGCCTAGGCAGTGGCGATGTCTCTGTTTCTACCGGAGCGGGCGGCAGCCAATCCGGCGTAATTACCTTGACCACAACGCTGGATTTCAACGGCATTGGCAATTCAGGCCGAACCCTAACCCTCAACGCCCACGATATGATCGTGGTCGATGGACAAATTCTTGATAGCAGCGGTAGTGACGACAGCCTAAATGTGGTTATCAACGCCGACAGTGACAATAGCGGTCAAGGTCGGGTAGTCGTCAATCAAACGATTAATAGCGGCGGTGGGGATGTTGACTTGACCGGGCGAAGTGTGCTCTCCTCAGCTATTTTAATTACCAACAGTGCGACGATTCGCTCCCAAGGGGGCGAAATTCGTTTGGCTGGAACCCATACTGGCACCAGCAGTGATCGCCAAGCTGATCATCGGGGAATCTTTATGTGGGATAACAGTACCTTAGATGCTGACAGCGGCACCATCCGCCTGACCGGAACCAGCAGTGGCTTAGATGGCGTCTTTGGGCTCAACAATGTTGCATTGACAGGTACGTTATACATAACTGGCACCAGCACTGGAACTGATTCTGGCGCACGTGGGGTTTTCTTCAGAGACAACGCCGCCCTAACAGGGGCGATAACGCTTGTTGGTATTTCATCAGGTGGAGACGGCATCTTTTTCCATGACAACGCTTCCCTACTCAGTACTAGTGGCAACACCATCAATATAACAGGCATTGGTAATGGCACTGATGGTACGAGTTCTGGCATCCAGTTTAATAATGATGCAAATCTTAGTGGCGGGGCCATTACCCTCAACGGGACGGGTGGTGCTGGCGATACCTCTAACGAGGGCATCTTTTTTAATAATTCAGCCACACTTGATGCGGGCAACAACGCCATCAATTTAACTGGAGTAGGCAAGAGCGATGGCACCGGATTTGATAATACTGGCATCTATTTCAATCAAGATGCCACCCTCAGTGGGGCAACCATTACCCTCAATGGTACTGGCGGGTCTGGCACCAATACCAACCGGGGTATCTTTTTTAGCAGTGGGGCCGCGCTTAATGCGGGTAGCAACGCCATCAATTTAACCGGGGTGGGTAACGGTACTGGGAATAATAATACTGGCATCCATTTTGAAGCCAATTCCGCCCTCGATGGTGCGGCCATTACCCTAAACGGCACCGGCGGGTCCGGTATTGGGGCTAATCGGGGCATCTACCTGGGCACTGGAACTGCGTTTGATGCAGGCAGCAACACCATCAGTCTAACCGGCGTAGGCAACGGCACTGACGGAGACAATTCTGGTATTCATTTTGAAGCCAATGCTAACATGATTGGTACGCTGACTCTGAACGGCACCGGCGGGGCAGGCAGCAACTTCGGCAACTACGGTATTTTTATCAATAACAACGGTAACTTCAACGCCGGTAATAATACGATCCAGATGACTGGTCTCAGCAACGGCACCACGAGTAGCAGCAATTCTGGTATTCATATTGAGTCGACGGTGGGTTTGACTGGCACCCTGACCCTGAATGGTACTGGGGGTGTCGGTAACAGCAGCAGCAACTATGGCGTTTTCATCAATAGCAACGCCAACCTCAACGCTGGCAATAACGCGCTCAATATCAGCGGTGTGGGGCGAGATGATGATGGTATCTTTATCGGTAGCAACAGCAGTCTACAAGCCGGGAGTAACACCATCAATATGACTGGCGTGACCACTGGCACTAACACCAATAGCGATGGTATTTTTATCAGCAGCGATAACATCCTGGCCGCGAATAGCATCACCCTTGATGGCACTAGTGGGACCGGTTCTGACAATCGGGGTGTTTTTGTCAACAGCAACGGCAGTCTAAACAGCAGTGGCACAACAATTAATATCACCGGCCTGAGTAATGGCACGGGCAATAATAGTGAAGGCATTCATTTTAGCAATGATGCAACCCTAGATGGATCGGCCATTACCCTAAACGGCACCGGCGGGACTGGCACCGATTATAACCGGGGTATCTTTTTTAACAGTACAGCCACGCTTGATGCGGGTAGTAATGCCATCGGCTTAACCGGCGTAGGGAATGGCACCGGGACTGATAATGCTGGTATCCATTTTAACTCGGACCCAACGCTGAATGGATTAACCATTACCCTTAATGGCACGAGCGGCTCTGGCACTGATGCTAACCGAGGCATCTTTTTAGGCAGCAGGGCCGCACTTGATGCTAGCAGCAACACCATCAGTCTAACCGGAGTAGGAAACGGTACTGGACGTGATAATTCTGGTATTCATATTGAAGCCAATGCTAACATGATTGGCACCTTGACCCTGAATGGCACCAGCGGCGCGGGCGGCACCGGTAGTAACTATGGCATATTCATCAATAACACCGCCAACTTCAACGCCGGGAGTAATACAATCCAGTTGACCGGCCTCAGCAACAGTACCGGCACCAGTAATGGGAGCAATTCTGGTATTCATATTGAGTCCACAGCGGGCCTGACTGGCACCCTGACCCTGAATGGTACTGGCGGTGTTGGTAACGGTAGTAGCTATGGTATCTTCATCAATAGCAACGCCAACTTCAACACCGGTAATAATGCACTCAATATGAGTGGTGTAGGGCGTGATGATGATGGTATCTTTATAGGCTACAACGGCAAGCTTCAAGCCGGAACCAGCACCATCAATATGACTGGCGTGACCACCGGCACCAACGGCAATAGTGATGGTATTTTCATAAACACCGATAATAAACTGGCCGCAAACAGTATAACCCTTGATGGCACCAGTGGTACTGGCTCTGCCAGTCGGGGTGTTTTTATTGACAGTAGAACCGATCTTGATAGTAGTAGCACAACCATTGACATCACTGGCCTGAGTAACGGGGCCAGCGGCTTTGCCAATGATGGTGTTTTTGTGGCTGAAAGCGTTTTGATGACAGGCACGATGTCTTTGAGTGGGACCGGCGGTAGCGGCACCTCAGCGCGCGGGGTCTTTATCAATGATGGTGCGCACCTGACGACCACAGGCACCGATATTCAGCTCGATGGCAGCAGCACCAACTCCAACGGTTTGTTTGTAGGCGAGCGAGTACAGATCAACTCCAGCGGGGGCCAGTTGCTTATCACTGGCACGTCTAGCTTCACCCAAGGGATTGTGGTCGATCAAGACTCTGTGGTTCAGTCAGGTAGTGGCAACATGATCCTGACTGCGGATCGTCTCAATATCCACGGTGACCCCGTGATGACGGACACGGTTACAAATGTACCGAGCTTTGTAGGCACTGGCGTCCTAATCATCCACCCCTTAACCCCCAGCACGGATCTCACGTTGGGCGGCGGTACCACTCATGAAGTTGCCGACAGCAACTATCTCAGCGATCGAGAACTGGCGACGTTAGCGAACGGCTTTAGCCAAATCATTATTGGCCGAGATGATGGCAGTGGGGCGATTACGCTGGCCAACACCCTGACCTTTAGCGACTCGATTTTGTTGCGTTCGCCATCTGGAGCGGGCACAATTGACACAAATGGCTTTGATCTGACCGGGGCTGATAATGCGTCGGTATCTCTCCTCGCCAGTCAAGATGTTACGGCGGGTAACATAAGTACGATGGTCAGCAGCGGTAATGCAGGCAATGTCGAATTGACCTCGCTTACTGGTAACGTGACAGCCGTCAGCATCGATACGCGGGCGACAGGTGGCGGGAATGGCGGGACGGTTCAGGTCACAGCCGATCAGTTTGTCCGGCTAACGGGACAAGTTCCCAGTACCGCACACAGCATTTCAACGGAGGGAGCAGCAAACACCAGCGCGATTACCATCAAGCATGGCGGCTTCACGACGACACCGTTCATTGTGGGAGACGCAGCCACCAATGGGAGTGCTGGGAGTCTAACCACTGGTGATGCCACCATTGCGACCACACAATCCTTTTTGGGCAACTATCACGAACCACCCAACATCTGGATATTCGCTGGAGACACGTACTACCTCCCCAGCATATCTAGCGCACCATAGTCTTAGGTAGCAGAGATTATCGTTGAAAAAAGAAGCCATTCAATCTCTTTTGGGGTTATTATTTATCCTGCTGATCGCGTGGTTTTTTACCGGACGCAACCTGTTTCATTTTCCTCACTATGAATTTGATGAGGGACTCTATGTCAGTTCGGCCTGGGCGATGGTTACCCAAGGCCGTCTTGGGTTTTACACTTACACCTACAATACCCCACCCCTTAGCTGGCTTTTGCTAGGGGGGTGGGCCGCTTTGACCGGAGGATTTGAGCAATTTGGTTCGGCGGTAAACAGTGGCCGGATGTTTATGCTCATTGTACATCTCATCTCCACCCTCTTTCTTTTCTTGACCGTTCACCAAATCACCCAACATATTTCAGCCGCCCTCATCGGCGGTTTGATTTTTATCATCTTCCCGTTGGGGGTCCAACTGCACCGCCAAGTATTGCCTGATAATGTCGCAATTTTGTGGTTACTCATCTCGGTCTATTTGCTCATCATCAACCGAGGCCGTTTGAGCTATGTGGTTTGGAGCGCAGTGGCCTTTGGGCTGGCGTTTTGGAGCAAGATGAGCCTAGTCCTCTTCTTTTGGCCCATCTTCATCTATTTGGCACTGACTCAGGTTCACCTCAAGCAGCGGCGTTTTGCTGGGGCGCTGTGGCTGTCCATAAGTCTGGCCTTGACCTCACTCTTTCCGCTAATGGCCCTTTTGAGAGATGAGTTATTGCCGCCGGGCGTACTCTGGAGTTCAGACCAACCCCATGTCAGTATGCTAAATACATTTCTTTACCCATCTTCAACACACAGCGCCGTAACCTCAGCCAACGGCTTTTTGGCGGGATGGCAACAATGGATTGAAGTTGATCCAACATTAATGGTCGGTGGGCTAATTGTTGTCATTGCTGGGGGCATTGCTTGGCATCGCGACCCAATATTGCGCAGCATTCTGCTCATGCTCGCGCTATACACCCTATTTTTGGGCATTGGGAATACGGTTTACATGCATTACGCGCTACCCGTGTTAACGCTACTCGCGTTGGGTGTAGGCTTGATTACAGGCCGCCTACTCGATGTTGTGGCACAAGGTTGGCCAGCCAGTCAAAAATTCTCAACACCTGTCATAGGCTTACTGATCGCCATATTGCTTTCTTATGGGGCGCAAAGTAACCGTGACCACTTTCTGTTGAACCGAACAGGAGCACAGCAAACCGTCACAGCCTGGATCAGTGAGACCCTGCCGCCGGACAGTCGGTTGATTGTTGACACACACGCCTTGGTTGATTTGCGTAATCCAACGTTGACTGGTGGTAAAGTATTTAGCCAAGCCCACGTCTACACGTTTGCTAACAACGATCCCAATATTCGCTTCGATGTGCTGGATGACAGCTGGCAAAATGTGGATTATGTCACCGTGAATGCCACTGAGTTTTTTGGCCGCCCGCAAATGGATGGCCTTGATTTAATGACCAAGGTTGTTGAAAATTCGGAGTTGGTCAAAATCTTTGCTGTCGATGACTTTGAGATTCAGTTGCGGCGCGTCCGCAAACCGGTTCAATTTGAAACCCCCAGCGATCCGTTGCTTACCAGAACTTGGGAAAGCTACAAGCAGCATTTTATTGAAGATGGTCGGGTCATTGATCCCGCCCGCAACGGAGCCACCACCTCCGAGGGACAATCATATGCCTTGCTTCGAGCGGTGTACATGAATGATCGGGCGACCTTCGATGCCGTTTGGCGTTGGTCGCAAAATAATCTCCAGCGGCCCGAAGATGCCCTATTCGCCTGGTTGTGGGGCCAACGCCAGGACGGCTCCTGGGGCGTGCTCGATGATAGCGGGGCCACTGATGCTGATCAGGATATCGCCCTCGCCCTCCTGTTTGCGGACCGCCGCTGGAATGAACCCGTCTATGCTGATGCCGCTCGGCCTATCCTGCGGGATATTTGGGCCTACAAAACCGAGGTGTGGCAAAATCAGCGGGTGCTGTTAGCCGGGAATTGGGCACAGAGTCAATATCAAAACGGCACGATGGTGATAAACCCCTCATACTTTGCCCCCTATGCCTATCGCATTTTTGCTCAGGCCGACCCGGACCGCACCTGGCTTGAGCTGGTCGACTCCTCCTATCTGATTCTGGACAAAATTCAAACTGATCCCGGCTGGGGCGGTCAGGCTAATTTGGTGCCCAACTGGGTTCGGCTGGATGTGACGACTGGGGCCTTGAAACCGTTTGAAGAAATCCCGGATAGCACCCAATATGGCTTTGACGCGATGCGGGTGCCGTGGCGCATTGCGATTGATTGGCTGTGGTTTCAGGACGTCCAGGCCCACAACTTTCTGCAAAATTTTCACTTTTTGTCCGATGAATTTATGGCCAAACAACAGTTAGCTGCCGTCTACAATCTGAATGGGTCCCCTGCTGTTGCATATGAGTCGGTTTCAACTTACGGCACGCTACTACCCAGCCTGCTCGTCAGTGGTGATACGGAGATAGCGCAACAGATTTTCGATGAGCATCTGGTCAACCGCCTCCGAGACGACAACAATGGTATCTATTGGGAGCAGCCAGATAATTACTACGCGCAAAATTGGGCTTGGTTTTCCGCTGCGGTGATGACCGGTACGTTCGCCAATTTGTGGGCCGATGAAACCGTAATTGATTGGCAACGGCTAAATAAAATACATTAAGTGCTTTGTAGAATTCAGTTCAGAAATACCTTGACAATTTGAATTTAATCTGTTATTATTCAAGTAACTAATTGGAGTAACGAATGGGCTACGATCTAACATACGCCACCGCCACTCACATGCTGGCTGTTATGGCTTTCTATGAGAATCAGTGGGTGACGTCCGAGACAATGGCGGAGAGCGTTCAAACCAATCCAGGACTCGTGCGCCGCGTGCTGTCACAGCTCTCGACCGCTGGTCTCGTAGAAACCAAGCCTGGCCCTCAAGGAGGCGCACGGTTGGCTAAACCTATGCACTTGATAAATCTGGCCGAAATCTTTGATGCGGTTGTCCAACAGCCAGTGCTGAAGTTATCGAACCGAGAGCCAAATGAGACCTGCCGGGTAAGCCGTGGCATTGGCGGTGCCCTTGAAGGGGCCTTTAGCAGTGCAGAAAACGCGATGCGAGATCAGCTTGAGAAAACATCTCTCGAAGAGGTTATGAAGAAGATTTAGTGCTTTTTTTGTCTAAAACCGTTACTCTAAAAGTAACTTATGAGAGGAGGAAATTATATCTAAATTGCAAAAATAAATAGCACTAATCACTAATGGGAAGCAATGGTATCACGACAATTCAGGCCAACTCAACCAAGATCGCTGACATCAAGAGGAAAATCAAAATTATCACGACGCTCTTTTTTTGCCCAAAATCGTTACTCTAAAAGTAACTTATAAAAGGGGGAAATTATATCTAGAGTGGAAAAATAAATAGCACTGGTCACCAGCCGGAACAGCGGCACCCGGCTCCCAAACGTGAATACGGCAATTAAAGAAGATGCCGCTTAATAATGGAAGGGCCAAAGTCTAGAGAGCAGCCCGCGGATATTTTTTACAAACCCATAACTAATAAAGCTATTAATCAAAGGAGAACACAATGAGTTCTACACATGAAAACAAGGTTTATCTCGTCACTGGCGGTACCACTGGAATTGGTGCGGCGACAGTGGCTCATTTAGCCGAGGCTGGCGCCAAGGTGATCGCTACCGGGCGGTCACCGGAGAGGCTGGAGGCGGCTAAGAAGGCAGCCCCGGCTAATGTCGAATTCCTAGCCTCCGATGCTGGCGACCTCAAAGCCATCGAGGCGCTGGCCGATTACCTTAAGGCGACCTACGGAAAAATTGATGGTGCGTTCATCAATGCCGGAGTCGCACCGTTCGCTCCGCTCGAGGTCTGGACCGAATCTCAGTTCGATACCTTGTACAACATCAACGTTAAGGGTCCCTACTTCCTGGCCCAAAAGTTGGTGCCGCTACTCAATGAAGGCGGATCTTTGTTATTCAATACCTCGATGGTTCACGAAATAGGTATGGGTACCGCAGCCGCCTATGGCGGCACTAAGGGTGCTGTCCGCTCCATCGTTCGTTCGCTCTCGGTGGAGTTGGCGGAAAAGGGGATCCGGGTCAACGCAGTGGCTCCCGGCCCGATCCAGACCCCACTCTATGGCAAGCTCGGGATGGATGAGGCCCAACTCGAAGGCTTCGCCTCCCATGTTATGAGTCGGGTGCCTCTCAAACGATTTGGCTCGGGCGACGATATCGCGCAAGCGACGGCGTTTTTGTTGAGCAGTGGCGCTGGCTTCATCACCGGCGAGGAGTTGGTGGTTGACGGCGGCTGGATGAATAATGTGAGCTAGTATTTCATCGATGGCACAAAGCTCGGCCTTAGATCAGACATTTGGTCCTAGGCTGGGCTGTCCAGCAGTACCAAAACAATGCTACATTGGAGGCAATTTCATGAATCCTACGATTGAAGCGATGCTCGACAAGTACAAGGCTACTGACGAGACTCGCAACTTTATCGCGGCGGGCCATCAGCCCATGTTCATCAATGGCGCGTTCGTCGATGCCTCGGACGGTGCCTTGTTCACCGTGGAGGATCCTTCTAACCAGGCGCCACTAATCACCGTGCCTCGGGCTACCATGGAGGACCTGGATCGTGCGGTTGAAGCCGCTCGGACAGCTTTTGAAATCGGCCCCTGGGCTAATATGGTGCCTGGCGAGCGGGAAAAGCTGCTGTTGAAACTGGCTGACGTGGTGCAAGAAAACGCGCAGACACTGGCCGAACTTGAGGCCATCAACGCGGGCAAGGCCATCACGGGTGCCTTGAACATCGATATACTCATCTCGGTGAATCATTTGCGTAACATGGCGGGCTGGGCCACCAAGGTCGAGGGCAGCACCCGCGACGCATCCACGCCGAATACCCTAGCCTTCACGCTCAAGGAACCCGTTGGCGTGGTCGGTGCCATTGTGCCCTGGAACTGGCCGTTCTTCATGTCACTGTGGAAACTCGCGGCACCGCTGGCGGTCGGGTGCACCGTTGTCCTAAAACCTGCCGAAATTACACCCATGAGCATGCTCTACCTCATGAAGCTGTGGCAGGAAGCCGGTCTGCCTGACGGCGTCATCAACATTGTGACGGGGAAAGGATCGGTCATCGGTAATCATCTGGCGGGTCATCCGGGCATCAACAAGGTCTCCTTCACTGGTTCAACCCCAGTGGGCCGCATCGTGGGTAAAGCTGCGGTAGAGAACATGACGCATATGACCTTAGAACTCGGCGGGAAGTCACCCATGGTGGCCTTCGAAGACGCTAACATCGACGATATTGTTGCCGGTGCCCACGCCGGGGTGTTCTTCAATGCCGGTCAGGTGTGCTCGGCGGGAACGCGCTTGTACGTGCACCGGGCTATCTATGACGACACAGTGGCCGTACTGGTCGCTTCGCTCAAAGCGGTCGTGATCGGCGACCCGTTGGCCCCTGAGACAACCCAAGGCCCTCAGATCTCCCAAGCTCAGTTCGACTCGGTGATGAACTATATCCAGCTTGGCAAAGAGGAGGGGGCGACGTTGGCGTATGGCGGGGGCGCTGTGGACCGACCGGGTTATTATATCCAGCCCACCCTGTTCACAGACTGCAACAACAGTATGCGTATCGTACAGGAGGAGATCTTTGGTCCCGTTCTGGTCGTCATCCCGTTTGACACCGAGGAGGAGGCCGTGCGTCTGGCCAATGACAGTATCTATGGGCTGGCAGGTTCAGTGTTTACTCAAGATTTCTCGCGCGCCATTCGCGTGGTCCGCAAACTGGAAGCTGGTTCGATCTTTATAAATAACCACAATAATCTGGATGTTAGCATGCCGTTCGGGGGCTACAAGCTCTCGGGGATTGGCAAGGATATGGGGAAGGAGCAGCTTGACCATTTCCTGGAGACGAAGTCTGTCATTGCACAGCTGGCCGAGTAGAACGATAAAGAAATCTTGTTAGGTTACCTTGACAATCGACATTTCCTTAAAAGTATGCGATAGTGAGGCTAAAATATCAAACCAAGAGAGTGACCAATGACCACGCCAGTTTTTGATTTTTACCACTTTGACGAATTACTTAACGATAAGCAGCGAGCTTTGCGTGATCAAGTACGCCGCTACGTGGATGAGGTGGTTTGGCCCAACATCAACTCCTACTGGGAGCGGGCCGAGTTCCCACGCGAGATTGCCCTGGGCTTAAAAGAATTGCCAATCATCGGCGGGATGCTGACTGATTATGGCTGTGCTGGGCTAAAGGCGCTGGAGATGGGCTTGGTGCGGGCTGAATTGGCCCGAGGGGATGGCTCGATTGGCACGTTCTACGGCGTTCACTCCGGGTTGGCCATGGGGTCAATTGGGCTACTTGGTTCGGCGGAGCAGCAAGCCCGCTGGCTACCGGAGATGGCTCGCCTGGAGAAGATCGGGGCATTCGGCCTCACCGAACCCGAACGCGGTTCCGACGCGGTTAAGGTGCAAACAACGGCTCGTCGCGAACGGGACTATTTTGTCCTCAACGGCAGTAAACGCTGGATCGGCAACGCCACCATCGCTGACATCATCATCATCTGGGCCAGAGATGAAACGGGTAAATTTGGTGGTTACATTCTGGAGGATCCCCAAATGCTGCCGGGGGTGACGTTGACCAAAATGGAGGGCAAAATCACAAAGCGGGCTGTGCTCAATGGCGAAATCAAGCTGGAGAACGTGCACGTCCCACTCGATAATCGGCTGGCGCAGTGCAACTCCTTTCATGATACAGCCAAGGTGCTACGCTACACCCGCTTTGCCGTGGTGTGGGAAGCTATTGGTCTGGCCGCAGGTTGTTTGGAGTTAGCGCTAAAGTATGCCCAAGAACGAGAGCAGTTCGGACGCCCGATTGCTGGCTTTCAGTTGGTACAACAAAAACTGGTTGACATGGCCGCCGAGGTGGTTCAGATGCGTCTGCTGGGTTATCAGTTGGCTCAATTGATGGATAGACAGGAAGCAACCGAGGGGATGATCTCGCTGGCAAAATACAACAACGCCAAGAAAGCCCGCCAAGTTGCCGCCCTAGCCCGTGAGGTGCTGGGCGGCAACGGGGTGTTAATCGAAAATCATATTGCTCGTTTATTGACCGATGTCGAGGCGGTACATACCTATGAAGGTACCAGCGAGATCAACATGCTGATCGCCGGACGAGCGTTAACTGGAATTGGAGCCTTTGTTTGATACACATTTTTCTACATTACTCAGCTTGATAAAAAATCGTCGTCTTAGCGGTCACGACGATTTTTCTTTTTGAGGAATTGGGGCAGAGGGGGTAAAATAATAAGATACTCCTTCAAATATGGTTTATTATGCACAGTGCAAGATAATCACGAAATATGAGTTTTATGTTGCTTTGTGCAAACCAATAATTGTTGTTCTGACAACGCTTCGCGTATCAGAACAACGTGGGCGCGAATGATGTGTTGAGCAAGGCCACGACGTGACTCCAATCT